>JAWETS010000005.1:0-149952 GCA_032480995.1 Veillonella sp.
AAGCAAGGTGATTTTTTTGTATAACTTTCGTTGCCGCACCCGCATAGCGGGTGGTTTTATGGTTCGCGACTACGTCACGAACCAGTCTAAAGACAATAAAAATAAAAGGCTGCCAACGGCAGCCTTTTATGAACATTAGCGTTTTTCGCGAATACGAGCAGCTTTACCAGTAAGGTTACGTAAGTAGTACAATTTAGCACGACGAACAACACCACGGCGCATAACTTCGATTTTAGCTAAACGTGGGCTGTGAAGTGGGAATGTACGTTCTACACCTACACCGGATGCAATACGACGAACTGTAAAAGTTTCACGTACGCCACCGTTTTGACGTTTGATTACCAAACCTTCGAACACTTGGATACGTTCACGAGTACCTTCCACTACTTTTACGTGTACGCGAACTGTGTCACCAGCGCGGAAAGTAGGGATGTCTGTACGAAGTTGTTCTTGTTCAAGTACGTTAATAATGTTCATTGTTTCCTCCTGTTTGCAGACATTCAATACCTACACCTTATAGGCAGCGGACTGTCTCAAATTAACAGCAATATAGTATCATAAATCACGTACTGTTAGCAAGTATTTTCTATATTATTTTAATAATCCAAATATTTACGTATTATTTACGTATAATTGGTCGTTTTAACTTACCTAATAAGCGGTATAAATTCTCCTGTTCTTCATCCGATAAATCAGAGAACATTACATTAAGAAATTCGTTATATGTATGTAAAAGAGTTTTGCCTAACCGTTTCCCCTCATCTGTTAAAGTAACTACAGATATACGTTTATCCATATAATCAATATGTTTTGTAACATATCCCAATTCAATGAGAATATCTGTCTGCTCCGACACAGTAGCAGGACGCATATTTAGAGCATCTACTAACTGCTTCTGTGATGCTCCTTGGGAACGCATATATAATTCAATAATAATTCTATCACGAGACTTTTCTTTGCCGCTTGGCACCTTACATAAGGCTTTATATAATTCATCATGATTCATAATCATCTATCTCCTCATACAACTTTGTATATTATAAAGTATTCGCCATAGTCTCTAAAAATCCTGCATAAAATTTGCATATTCTTCGTAAAAGCAAAAAAGAGGTACACACGGTACCTCTTCTCTTGTATATCATTGTAAAATTTTTAAGTTTTACTGAAATATGTTATTTTAATGCGCTAATATCGCCAATAATAGCCATTACACTGTATGCTAAACGAACGAGTTGTAAACGGTTAGCTTTAATAGCTTCATCTTTATCCATAACCATTACATCTTCAAAGAATTTGTTGATGGCTGGAACTAAAGTAGCTGGAACTGCCACGACTGCATCATAATCGCCTGCTTCCCAAGCAGCACTACTTGCTTCAGATGCTTTAGAAGCAGCTTCGAACAATTCTTTTTCAGCATCTTCTTTCAATAAATCGCTATTAACACCAGTATATTCCACATCTTTTACAAGATTGTACATACGAGTATAGGCTTGAACAAGTTCAACGTTTTCATCGATGCGGTTAGCTAACAATGCATTTACAAGACCTTCAGCATCAGCAACGGACAATTCGTTGTTAGATAACAATAAGTCGATTACATGATGAGGAACTTCGCGATCAAGGAAGATATTTTTCAAACGAAGTGTGAAGAACTCTTCTACTTGGCCAAGCAATTCGTCTTGTTTTTCAGTTGGTACATTAAGAAATTCCATAGATGCTTTGAAGATTGGACGTAAGCTGATATTCCATTCGCTACCAAGCAAGATGTTCAAAATACCAATTGTTTGACGGCGCAATGCATATGGATCTTGAGAGCCTGTAGGAATTAGGCCACGGCTGAAAGTGGCAACGATGTTATCTACTTTATCGATGATGGACAATACTTTACCTGCTTCAGTTTGAGGCAATACATCGCCTGCAAAACGTGGTAAATATTGTTCGAAAATAGCTTCTGCCACTTCTTCGGACTCACCATCAAGTAAAGCGTACTCTTTACCCATTACACCTTGTAATTCAGTGAATTCTGTAACCATACCAGTTGTAAGATCAGTTTTAGCAAGCTCTGTAGCACGTTCTAACACAACAGCTGCATCTTCGTGTAAACCACATTCTTCACCAAATACACGGCCCAATTTAAGTAAACGTTCAGTTTTATCTGCTAAGTTACCAAGACCTTCTTGGAATACGATTTTAGTCAAACCATCTTGACGGTCAATAAGAGGTTTCTTGCGGTCTTCATTGAAGAAGAATTTAGCATCATCAAGACGAGCGCGCAATACACGTTCATTACCAGCTTGAACTACTTCGATAGAATGATCGGAGCCGTTACGAACTGTTAAGAACATTGGCAACAATTTGCCGTCTTGGTCAACTAATGGGAAGTAACGTTGATGGTCTTTCATAGGTGTAATGATAGCTGCATCTGGAAGTGCCAAGTAGGACTCTTCAAAGCCACCACACAATGCTGTAGGCCATTCAACAAGATAGTTGATTTCTTCTAACAAATCATCATCCCAAACGATAGATGCATTTTTAGAAGCTGCAATGTTATGTAATTGTTTGGAAATCAATTCACGACGTGCGTCTTGATCAACCATAACAAAGTTTTCTTTTAATGTGTCTACATAGGATGCTGCATTTTTGATAGTGATTTCATCAGCCCCTAAGAATCGATGACCACGTGTTACATTACCAGATTTAACAGTAGCAAATTCTACAGGAATTACTTCTTCATCAAGTAAAGCTACAAGCCAACGTACAGGACGTACGAATTTAGCATCTAAATTACCCCAATGCATAGATTTAGGAAAGTTAAGACCTGTAATCAATTGAGGTAACATATCTGTGACGATATCTTTTGCTGGTACGCCTGCAGTTTTAGTTTCAGCGTAAATATAGCCGTCTTCTACAACGAGATCCGCTACATCAAGACCTTTACCACGAGCAAAACCGATAGCTGCTTTTGTTGCATTACCGTCAGCATCATATGCGATGGATGCAGAAGGACCTTTATGACGTTCACTGATTTCCGCAGATGTGTCAGCAAGACCTTTCACAATAAGAGCCAAACGACGTGGTGTACCGTATGTTGCGATGCTTTCAAAAGGAAGATGGGCATCATTTAATTTTGTTTCAGCCAATTGTTTCAATTGACCTAAGATATTGGGCATAAAGCCGGCAGGAATTTCTTCTGCACCGATTTCAAATAATAAATCCTTTGCCATCTTATTTATCTCCTTTCAAAAGTGGGAAACCTAATTCTTCGCGTTTAGCAAGGTATTGTTGTGCACAAATACGAGCTAAGGCACGTACGCGACCGATGAAAGCAGTACGTTCGCTGATAGAAATAGCGCCACGGGAATCAAGCAAGTTGAATGTGTGGGAGCATTTCAATACATAGTCATAAGCTGGTAATACATAACCAGCTGCACAAACACGTTTTGCTTCTGCTTCGTACATATCAAACAATTTGAAAAGCATATCTGTATCTGCTAATTCAAAGTTATATACGGATTGTTCAACTTCATTAGCATGCCAAACGTCACCATATGTAACATTTTCATTCCATTTAAGGTCATATACGTTTTCTACGCCTTGAATGTACATAGCCAAACGTTCTAGACCGTATGTAATTTCTACAGAAACCGGTTTACAGTCAATGGAACCAACTTGTTGGAAATATGTGAACTGAGTTACTTCCATACCATCGAGCCATACTTCCCAACCAAGACCCCAAGCACCCAATGTTGGAGATTCCCAGTTATCCTCTACGAAGCGGATATCGTGATCTTCAGCGTGAATGCCCAATGCAGCCAAGGATTGTAAGTACAATTCTTGGATGTTATCTGGAGATGGTTTCACGATAACTTGGAATTGGTGATGTTGGAACAAACGGTTAGGGTTATCACCATAACGACCGTCTGCTGGACGACGAGAAGGCTCTACATAACATACAGCCCATGGTTCAGGACCAATAGCATGCAAAAATGTAGCAGGGTTCATTGTGCCTGCGCCCTTTTCGATGTCATATGGATTTTGAACGATACAACCTTGATCGCTCCAGAATTTTTGTAGATTTAAAATAATCTCTTGAAATGTCATTGCTGCCTCCACTTTACACAACCGACATAAAATCAACCATTTCGTTACAAACAAAAAAGTCCCTGTAACGAAAAACGTTACAGGGACGAGTATACCCGCGGTTCCACCCTATTTGGCTTGCGCCCTCTTTTTTCTATGTTGGCCTTTACTAACAGATACCTGCGTTCCTGCCAATGCTCTACAGCGCCTTCAACCAAATGTGAGCTTACACCATCCTCACTCGCTAGAAAGGTTTACTACTCTGCTTCATCGCATATATTATAGATAATATTGTAGCAATACGGAGGAATGAATGTCAAACTATTATTAATAACACGTAAAAGCACATTTCCCAAAAAATTATGTTAATAAATAAACTAATCCCAATATCTATCTAACTAAATATATAACTTCACTTTAATTAGTATGAAATTATATAGAGAATAAGATTGCCATTAAAAATAGTAAGACAGTAAAGAAAGAAAATAAATAGTAAATCCATTTATTATTACTATTTTTAAATATTAGTGAAAATAGGTAAGTACTAAATGATAACAGTAAAAACTCAACTAGATATTTAAATTGTTTATTTATAGCATCTAAGAACTTAAAATCCCCAAAAAATACAACTAAAAATATTCCTAAACTAATTAGGCTATATTTTTCATTTATGTCCTCAGTAGATTTTCGGATATATTGAATTAGGCTATAGGCAAATGCTAAAAACAAGGATATAGTAGCAAAATAATATATTAATTTCATTAATTCTATTCCCCCTCATTTTTACTTATTCATATTCCAGAATATTTTTTTACAAGACTTATATACTAAATTTACTATCTATATTAAAAAATAAGAAAGATGATTAATCTCCAAATTAGAATTGGCAGACATCCTAATAAAAAAGCCTTAACTAAACACGTTCTTTCTTTTTGATCATCCGCACTTCTATATTTATATACAATACTCCCCATTAGTAATAAATAAAAAATTAATCCGATTACAATCGAAATAATATAATATGTTTCAAAAGTAATAAATTTGTAATCATATAATTGTTTCAAAACCAAAACTGTTATTATGAAAATTAATATAGAAACAAAACTTTTTACCTGATTATAATTCCCCTCTTTATAAAAGAATCTAATACGATATGACAATTATAATAAACTTAAAATTGTTAATATCTCAAACATGATTTATTCTCCAAATTTATTTAAGAATATACTTACCGATTCTCTTGATTTATTCTATATTAAATGATTTTTGTAAAAGTAAGTTATATAAATTATTAGGTTAATCCTAGATATAATTTAAAATAATTAAACTCAGATAAAATACTTAGTTACAAAACTTATTTATAAAGTTTACGTTCCATAAATTAGAATGATCTAGTAACCCAAGTATCCCTATCATATCGTGGTTTTGAGTCCTTACTAGTTATCTCATTTATAATCTTTATTTCATCCTCTGAAAATTGATCAATACTATCTAAAATTATAAGTTTATCACCATATGCTCTTTGCAGAGACTCTAAATTACCATCTTCTGGAGACATAAAAGTTTTGCTAAAGCCTTTATAGTTTGGAATGATACGTACTGTACCATAGGGTAATACGTCAACAACAACTATTCCAAAATCACCATTAGAATATATATATGGAAAATCGGTAGCAAAACCAGTCATATTTTTATTAAGCCCTATTTGTTTCCCATAATCTACAAGAGAGTTTATAAATATTTGATATTCGTATATTCTAATTCCAATAAAAAGTAGAATAATTACTAGTAACGATAAAACTACTATACAAGTTATCCTTATAAGCTTTCTAAAGGGCATAAAACCTCCTTAATTCCTCAGATATAAATACGAAAGGTATATCATAAACATTCACTTTGAGTAAAGAGAACTTTTTTACAGCTCAAAAACTAATTTTAGTAAAGCAAAAATAATAAGCCAGATTACGAAAGTAATACCATAATATGCACATTTTAGCTTACGACCTTTGAGATAGTCATATATTATTTTTCCCATAATAGAGAATAATAAAATCAAAAGAATCATATTAAACGCTAGTTGCATCATTTAATAAAACCTCATATATTTGAAGTCAGGCTATTTATAAGTTCCAAATTGCTTTCAAGATACCAAAGAATATTAACCAACAAACAAAGAATGCTCCATAGAAATCATAGTGGATTTCGGCACCAATCATATAATCATAAGCCATTCCATATATAATTGAAGTCAATGAAAATAATGCAAATGCATAGAAAAATAATCGTTTTATAATATTCACTTTCTTCATTACTTATAATAAAAAAGAACTATTCCAATAATACTAAAACATATGATTACAATAAAAGATAAAGATATACTTTCTATTAATCAACAATTAGTAAATTTTTTTGAAATCATTTAATAAAATTGTAAACCACCTACCAAAGATAATCAATTTATCTTCAATAGGTGGTTTATTTTATTCACCCTTAGCAATACGATCTAAGAGTTCAATATAGCTTTCTTTATTTAATGCTGGTGTAAAGTTGTCTAATACATCTTTAGCGCCCGCTGCATCATCGTATAGTAAGTCTACAATAGTCATAGCCAAGGCTTGTGCTGTTTTAATGTACGCTACATCAGGTACAGAGATTTCATATTCTGCACTGTGTAGTACACCACTGATACAACCAACCCATGGATGGATGACCGGCATCAAGTGAGATACGTCCCCCATGTCTGTACTAGCTGTTATATGTGGGCCTTGGTATACATTGGCTTCACCAAAGATAGGATTTGAATTTTCTCGTAATAGAGCATTCATACGTTCATCATTACGCATCGGTAAATAACCAGGTAGGTCATGGATAACACATGTGGCTCCTACTGCATCGCCACCGGCTTTTAAGGCCCGGTTTACACGATGATTGCCATCTACAATAGCTTCAATATTAGAGGCACGCACGTAACTTTCAACTTGAACATAATCAGGCACACAATTTACCAATGTACCACCTTGATTAATGATTGGGTGGAATCTGAAATAATCGCTTTCTTTGAAAGTTTCACGAATGGAGTTAACCCCCATAACCCCCATCAAAGCAGCATTAAGAGCATTGATGCCTTCATGAGGTGCTTGTGCTGCATGGGCTACCTTACCGTGATATTCAATCAGTTTAGATACGAAACCATTAGAGGTACTACCAAGCCCCATTTCACCAGCAGGTGTTTTGGCTGTCTCCACATGCATTTGCATAGCCATATCAATATCGTCGAAAGCTCCTTCATAGATGAGCTGTTGCTTACCACCCATATACTTAAGCTTACCTTGCTCACGCAATTTATTGCGGTAATCAATTTCAATCATTTCCTCTGCCGGAACAGCAAATAATACAACATCGCCAGCTAATTCGTCCATCACAGCTTGTAAACCCATAGCGACAGCAAACATATTCGCAATTTGTACATTATGACCACAGCAATGAGCAGCCCCTGTTAAATCATCGGCACGAGGATGGCGAGGACAGAGAATGGCATCTAATTCCCCAACCATGGCAACCGTATATTTACTATCTCGGCCTTTCATTCTACCCTTTACACCTGTCAGTGCATGACCTATAGTATAAGAAATGCCAAGTTCATCAAACATAGCCTGAACCTTTTTAGAGGTTTTTACCTCTTTAAAACCCAACTCAGGTTCATCCATAATAGATTCTGCAAATTCTCGTAAACGTGGTTGTGCATCAACAATAGCTTTACAAACACGTTGTTTTACTTCTTCCTTTGTCATACGGCTCATAATATCTCCTTTATAAAATCGACCGTATAAAATACGGTCGATTATGTCATCATGATGTATAGATATCTTCTGAAATATAAATCTATAATTATATCTTAACATAGTTTAGACATCTATCATTATGATTTAGTATTAAATTAAACCTTCTAAATGAAGTACTAATTGTGCTAATGCTGTTGCACAGATTAAAGTACCTGCTGTTACAGCTAGTGCAACAGGAATAATGCGCCAAGATAAGCGACGGAATGCACCAAGGTCTTTACCTAAGGATAAACCTGCATAAGCAAGTACAGGAGTTGTCGTTGCAAGAAATGTAACTTGGCTAGTTTTAGCAATAATCCATTCTTGGCCAGGCGTACCTTGTAAGGATGCGATAACACCAACTAAAGATACCCAAAACACCATAGGTAATTTATTAGCATATGGCAAGTTAGAGATCAAAGCGCCAATTGTAGCAAGGGCTGCCAAGATAGCTACGCCAACTAAACTATCGCTAAATAGATGTTTCCCATCCATTACATTACCTACTGCAGTGATGATAGCAGCAATACAGATAACGATGACAAATTGTGTTAATTTTTCGCTTTTACTCATGATGTGCTACCTCCTCTGCTAAATCTTGTTCACGGGTACGACCTGTAAAGAAGTTGTATGTTTTTTCCATAACTGGTAAAGAAACAAATAGCCCAAAGTATACGCCTAGAACAGTAGTCAACAAGTTTGCAGCCCCTGCAAGAGCCATGATTTGTTGTTCGTAATCTGGATATACCGCAATGATTGGAGCTGTAGCTGCCGCCATCATACTAGCACTACCTACGCCAGCGCCCATAGCTAATGCCAAAGGATGGAACCAACCAGATTGTGCTAACATACCAGCCAAAACGGAGGACCACATAGCGCCAATAAGAACACCACAGATGTACATGCCCATAACACCACGGCCCTCAGGAGAGCTAAAGCCAAATTTGTCGATAATAATTGCTACGTTCGGCTCACGGTCTACAGAGTAACATGCACCTACTGCTTCTCGACGCATACCTACTAGCAAAGCTACCGGTAAACCAAATACAATAGTACCAAAGAAGTGGCCAAGCTCTTGTAGTAATAATGCCCAGCCTGCACTTGTAAGAATACCAAGATTTGGACCGATACCTAAACCAACTTTTACCATCAAGATCATAACGGCGATACCGATATAATCAGCAGATTTTTCCATCTGTTTAATGGTTAGGATTTTAAACTTAGGAATAGAAATTAATAAACCTAGAATCAATGTGTACAATAATGGCAACAATACAACAGGACCTAGTTTTTTTATGCCTATAAATTCAGCGACTACAGTTAGTACGAGCGCTAGAAAATGTATTTTGAGATTTCCCAAAAGCTGCATAATGACCTCCTATAAAAATATATAATATAATATTGTTATATTATAAATAATTGTTATTAAAAGTGTCAATTACAGATGCACATTTGTCTATTAATATTATTATTCTTCAATAGTATAAATACCCTGTTCAGCATCAATTTCCTTAATAATAATATTTTCTATCATTGACGGTTTTACTTTATGAAATCTTTGTTCTTCTTCATCATAATAAATGGCCCATTTAGACATAGATTCTGGAATAGTGTCACTATCATAATCCTTTCCCCTCCAAATAGCATCATCTCTAAAATTACTTAGTCCATCTTTTACTAATTCTGTATCTAAACAAAATTCACCAGCTAAGCTAACCTGATTATCTAATAGGAGATCTCTAACAATGATGGCTTCATATTCCCAACTTTGAAAACATAAATATTCAAAGTATCTGAGTGCTATCTTTGGATCCCAACAATTATTTAAAACCATCATTTGAAATAACTTATTTATTACCCCATAATCAGGAGACATATAATAGTCGTTAGTTAAAAGGAAATCATATATCTGTTGAATTTCTTGTAGTTCTAAATTCTAATCTTCATTTATTTTTTCGATAGGTAACGAAGAGAATATTGTATCCATATAGTACCTCATAATATATTTCAATAAAAAGCAGTTTGATTTCTCAAACTGCCTTTTTATCTATCACTAAATTATGGAATTTAAAAACTTTACGCTTTGTAACGGCTTACAAATTTCTTGCTCGCAGTATGCAAATAGTAGTTTTTCAAGTTCCTTCCATATTGTTTTTGGAAGTTCTAAAGGCGTATCTTCACCCCACTGGTAAGTGAGAATCTGAGGTAATACGGCTTTCACAGAACGAGAAATGCTAAAATTTGTTGTTTCCCGCACCTGCATCCAGAATGGCTCAATTCCGTCTTGATGGGTAAAAGCATTAGCACTAGGGACAACCCCTGCGAGGGATAATAGTTGCCATCCAAGCATTATCGTTCCCAATTGTACATTGCGGCGCCGAATTTGCTTGGAATAGTTTACAACGGTATCAAAAACCTTGCGATCTACGTCATACATGGCAAATAACTCTTGAATGAGCTCGCTCGCTACCGCTGCATAGGCAATATTATCGAGGTTTACATCTAAGGATTCCACTACATAGGAGCCATCAATTTGCGTAACATTTACATATTCTCCATCGGGTACGACTGTAATATACATGGCACTAAATGGACGTAAATAGGAGCTGTTGCGCATCGTCATCATTCGCTTATGTGGAATCGATGCTTTAATAAGTCCCAAGCTAGGCGTAATAAACGTAAATACGGAATACAACTTATACTTTTTTCGACTTATGACGATGGCTGGCGTATTAAAACCACCATTAAGCTTCTTCATTTTCTTCTTCCGTTGGCTCCTCTACTGGTATAGGTGTTACTTTAATGCGAGAGATACGATATCCTTGCATTTGAGTAACTTCAAAGGTGTAACCATGAGCATCCACCGTATCACCTACGATTGGTGTACGTTCTAATAAACCAAAGACATAGCCACCAATTGTATCAGAATCAGAATTATCAATTTCAATATTCATAATTTCTTCTACTTCGTCAACGAGGACCTTGCCATCAAACTCGAAGGAACCATCTGCATAGGACATCGTAGCTGGTAAATGCGGCTCATGCTCGTCTTGGATATCTCCAACCAACTCTTCTATAATATCTTCTAAGCCTACAAGACCTACCATGCCACCATATTCATCTACTACTACAGCTAGATATATACGGCGCGTTCTCATATATTGCAATAATGTAGATAATTTCATTACCTCTGGAACAGTAAGGATATCTCGTTTAATATTGCGCAAATCCTTACGGGCTTGATTAGGGCGTTCCATTAAATCTTTAATATGAACGAGGCCAATAATGTGGTCCTTATCCTCTACACAGAGTGGATAACGTGTATGTACTTTAGAGCGGATAACCTTCATTGCTTCATCGTAACCATCTTCAACGAATACGCAATCTACGTCTTGACGAGGCACCATAACCTCTTTCGCCATGCGATCTACGAAGTTAAAAACATTATCGATTAACTCAGACTCTACTTGGTCCAATTGCCCTTCCTCGTGGCTTCTAGAAATCATCATGCGAATTTCTTCTTCTGAGTACACAAGATCAAGCTCTGTTAAATATTTTGTTTTGTAAAAGCCTAAAATAACATTGGAGATTTTACTAGCAATCCAAATAAATGGATACACCAATTTACCTGCAGCCACGATGATACGGCTATAGGTATTTACATATTTTGTAGGGAAGGATAAGCCCAATGCTTTAGGTACAATTTCACCAAAAATTAGGACGATTAAGCTAATTAATAGTAATAGAATAATATCTAACACTAAATGCATCCAAGTACTGTGAATATTAAGAACCGCCACTATACGATCAACAATATTATCGAATACAAAAGTACCTGTGCCTGCAAGGGCCAAGATAAAGAATAGAATCAAAAACTGTGTAGTATTTAAAAAATACTCAGGATTTTGATAAAGCTTTAATAAAAAATCTCTATCCTTCTCCAAGAGGATGTCCATATCCTCTACATGTTCTTTACGAAGGCGTGCAAAGGAGAACTTTGCAACCACAAAAAAGTTAATTAAAAAAATACATAACAGACCAAACCCTATGGGTAACAGGCCATCTACACTATCCATCTTTATTCCTTTCATATGAATATGGAAACACTTATTTCTTTTTATTATATCAAATTATTTTCTATAACCAAGTTCAGATAACATACCAGATTTATTTCGCCAATCTTTTTTTACTTTAACCCAAAGGTCCAAGTACACCTTTGTAGCTAATAGCTTTTGAATGTCTGCGCGCGCTTCAGCGCCAAGTTGTTTTAACAAAGCACCTTTTTTACCGATGATAATGCCCTTTTGAGAGTCTCTTTCACAGTAGATTGTAGCGCGGATATAGGTAGTACCATCATCACGTGTTTTCATTTCATCTACGTCTACAGCGATAGCATGAGGAATCTCATCTCGTGTAGCTAACAAGATTTTTTCACGAACGATATCGGAAATAATAAGGCGTTCCGGTTGATCCGTAATCATATCTTCTGGGAAATATTGCGGACCTTCCGGCAAGGTTTCCTCTAGAACCTTAAGAATTTCAGATAAGTTCTCTTTATCTTTTGCAGAAATAGGAATTACACCTGCAAAAGGATATGCATCTTGATAAGAAACGATTGCTTCTAAAAGCTCTTCTTTTTTGAGTGTATCAATTTTGTTGACTACCAAAAATACAGGAACCTTTACACGTTTCAATTGTTCAATAATAAAATTATCCCCAGGACCACGTTTTTCATTGCCTGCTACGACAAATAAAACAGCTTCCGTTTCTTTTAAGGACTCAATAGCAGCATCTACCATGAATTCGCCTAACTTGTGCTTAGGTTTATGCACACCAGGTGTATCCATAAATACGATTTGTTTGGATTCATCCGTATATACGCAGATGATACGGTTACGCGTTGTTTGAGCCTTATCGGATACGATAGCGATTTTGTCGCCAATAAGGGCATTAATTAAGGTAGATTTACCAACATTAGGGCGTCCTACAACGGCAACAAAGCCAGATTTAAAATGTTCGTTCTTATTCATTATATGGTGCATCCTCCCGCACATAACCGAGATTACCTAAGATAAATTCTTCTTCAGTGCGCATCTCTTTTTTATCTTCGTCGTTCATATGGTCATAGCCTAAGATATGTAAGCAACTGTGAGTCGTTAAATACGCTAATTCTCGTTCAAAGCTATGTCCATATTCAATAGCTTGTTCACGAGTGCGCTCTAAGGAAATAATCATATCACCAAGTAAGTGATGTTCCTCTTCACTGCCTTCGTAGTCATCCCCTTCATTAAGGGCAAAGGACAATACATCGGTAGGTCTATCGATGCCGCGATATTCTTTATTGAGCTCGTGAATCTTAGTATTATCGCAGAGTAAAATACTCATTTCATCTTCTTCAAGACCATATACGCGACTCACTTCATCACAGACCTTGCGTATAACAGCCTCAATATTGGAATCCTCTTGAATTCCTTCATCATAGCTAATATGTATATACATGCTTATCCTTTCGCTACATGCTCTTTAGATGCTGCGTTAGTTTCCGCAGTCTCACCAGCTAATTTACGTTCATGATACTGATCGTAAGCTTTTACAATTCGGCCTACTAAATCGTGACGAACAACGTCTTGATCGCTAAAGTAAACCATATTAATACCAGATACATGACGCAATACCTTTTCAGCCTCGCCAAGACCAGATACAACACGTGGTGGCAAGTCAATTTGTGTCTTATCACCGTTGACTACCATTTTAGAGTTGTTACCTAAACGTGTTAAGAACATCTTCATCTGCTCAGCTGTCGTATTTTGAGCTTCGTCTAGAATAACGAAGGCATTTTCTAAGGTACGACCACGCATATATGCTAATGGTGCTACCTCGATAGTACCACGTTCCATAAAGCGTTGTACTTGCTCGATGCCAAACATTTCATGTAATGCATCATAAAGAGGTCGCAAATAAGGATCTACCTTGTCTTGTAATTCACCAGGTAGGAAGCCTAATCGTTCACCAGCCTCTACAGCAGGACGAGTCAAAATAATTTTATCTACATTGCGATTTTTTAAATAGAATGCGGCTAACGCTACGGCTAGGAATGTTTTACCTGTACCGGCAGGGCCTATACCAAAGGTAATAGTGTTTTTACGGATGCTATCAACATAGTATTTCTGACCTTCCGTTTTAGGCGTAATATTTTTACCGCGCATATTAACGGATAAGGTATCTTCAAACATAGTATGTACAGCATCAGCTTTACCGTTCGCTACAAGTTTCGCCGCAATACGAACTTGGGACTCAGTAATGGTACTGCCTTCACGATATAAGAATACCAGTTCCTCTAACGTACGATACAGAGCCTCTACTTGCTTTTCATCGCCCTTGATAACAACAGTATCCCCGCGTGCCACTACATCTACAGAGATGACTTCAAGCATCATATGCAAATATCGATTATGTTGACCTAGTATGGATTGTGCTAGGTCATATGTAGGAAATGTAAATACTTGTTCGCTCATACAACCTCCTAATCTATAAACTTACGAACGGCTTTGCCGTTTAAATAATCACATAAATCACCTTGATGGGCATCCAGTTCGTCTAACTTATCATCAATTAAGTCTTGTACGCGCCACCAACCCATAGACCAATTTGTAAAGAGTGTATTATCTTCAGGCGCTCGCCCAACAAGACGCTGCAGTACAATGTCAGGGTGTAAATGACGGATAAAGTTGACTACACGGTCAGCATATTCTTCTGCACTGATTAAGGTGAACTGACCTTCTTGGTACCACCTAGCCATCAATGTATTTTTCACAATATATAAGGCATGTAATTTAACTTGATCCACACCGAGGGCTGATAAGATACGGGCCCCTTCGATTGTATCCTTCATGGTGTCCCATGGTAAATTTACTATCATATGGGTTGTTACATTAAATCCATATCTCTTAATGCGTAGTACAGCATCAATAAATTGAGCTAAATCATGACCCCGATTAATTTTCTCTAATGTATCATAATTGACCGTTTGCAATCCTAATTCAATATAGATATCCTTTTGAAAGCGATCTCTAATATCAGCCAATATGTCTAAGTATTCATCGGCAATACAATCTGGTCTAGTTGCAATGGCGATACCTACGGCTTCATCGATGCAGCCTTGCTCCATATAGCTTTTAAAATCATCAAGTCCCAAATATGTATTGCTAAAGTTTTGATAATAAGGTATAAATTTTTTCGCCTTATATTTAGGACCTATGTGAGCAATGTTTTCTTCTAATTGCATGCGCACTGTCATCCATGCAGGACGATTTTCATAGCCCGCACCGATTTCACCACAGAAGGTACAGCCCCCTACGCCGGCCGAACCATCTCGATTTGGACAGGTCAGCGGTAAGGCAGCAGGCAATTTATAAACCTTTTCCCCATAGGTTTCTTTATAATATTTAGATACCATGCGGTATCGTTTTGGTCTCGTTGTATCGGTCATAACACTCCTATTTAACTAACCAATCATCGCTTGTGAAATTTAACAAGCCTCTATTTCAGGACGTATAAACGGTTTTACCTCTTTATTGACGTCGATAATTACTGTAAATGGTGTATTAGGTACATTCTCTATGCCTAATACATGTGCCGTATCTTCAGACATTGGCATTTCCACGTATTGTTGGCGAATTTTGCGCCATTCTTTGAAGGTATAGTTTGGAATATACTGAGATGCAATCTCTTCGTTGCGCCAGAATGATTCCCCTTCTTGTAAAAGTTCCTTTGTTTGCTTCGGCAAACCAATGGCTTCGCTACGAACCTTGCCACGATAACTTACAAGGGTATCGTATTGTAGTAATTCAGCGGCCACATTGTCCCCCTTAGACAAGAAGAAATTATATAAGAACTCGATTTGGTCGATATCTTTCAAATTAACCTTATGATTTCCAGCATCGAGCCAAGCCTGTGTCATTTCACAGAAATAGGTGAAAGCATCTTTTTTAGACTCCACTTTAGAAGGATCATACTTTTTCATAGGTGGTACATGATTTGTTACTGTATCCTCACCAGTTATAGATGTATCAGTATGTTCCTTAATAAGCTTGCTACCAATATAGCCAAAGACGGTTCTAAAACGCTCACTATTATAGAAGCGCTCAAATACATCTTCAAAATGCTTTAAGAAGCGTACATCTTTATAAGGTAATACATGAGTGGTTAATACCTCATATGGCGCTAACGGATCACTAATATATTGGTATTCCTCCATGCGGCGTACACCAGATCCTTTTAGTAATTTCAAGAATCCTATTTGTAGCGCATGAGGTTGTAGACTGAAAAGATCATTAAAGGATAATCCAAATCGCGCTTTATTTTCGTAAGGTAAACCTACAATTAAATCCATATGCACATGGGTACGACCAGCCTCAATAATAGGACGGATAGCCTTTTGAATGTACGGCCAATCGTTATATCGGTTAATGGCATCTAAGGTTTTCTTATGTGTACTTTGAACCCCTACCTCAATTTGAATACGGCCTGGTGGTGTTTCACAGAGAATATTTGTTTCCCATTCCGTCATTAGCTCTGGTTCCATTTCTAAATGGAAATTCGTCTCCGTATCGGCATCACGCATGAATTCCATCATAGGTCGATGATGATGTGGCGCACAGTTAAAAGTTCTATCAACAAATTTAACTTGTTTTACCTTATGATCGATAAACCACTGTAGTTCTTTAAAAGTTCTTTCCTGCGGAAAAAAGCGAACTGTATTTTTATTGCCAGATAAACAGTACTGACAAGAGAATGGGCACCCTCGAGAGGATTCATAGTAGATGATTTTATGTTCTAAATCTATCATATCCTCTTCTACATATGGGAATGGAATAGTGCTAAGATCTTTAACCTCTACGGCCTCAGTGGATCCCATAAGTTGACCTGTAATATGGCGACCACGTACGCCAGGAATCCGCTCTTCTAAGCCATCTTTGCCATCGATTAGTGCACTAATAAGTTGATAAAAAGCTTCTTCCCCCTCACCTTGTACGACATAGTCCACAGCAGCACAACGATTTAAGATTTCATCGGCTGTGAAAGACACCTCCGGCCCACCTAAAATAATTTTAATATCTGGTCGCACAGCTTTCACCATGTCTACTACATGTAAAGTCATCTCAATATTCCAGATATAACAAGCAAAGCCCAATACATCTATATTGCGCTCTGTAATATCGCTAAGAATATGTAAAACAGGCATATTAATAGTATATTCTACTATATCGTATGCCTGTCCGTGAGCCTGCCCGTAGGCTTTCAGATACCGCAAAGCCAGGGAGGAATGTATAAATTTTGAGTTTAATGTGGATAAAACTACGTTCATAGGTCCCCTTTAAATCATCGAATGGCTCAGCCACCGTCTAGTCATAATATATATATTATACCATTAAAAGAGCCCAAAGATAAAGGAAACAATAGCACCCACTAAAATGACAACCCCTACTACAGAGAGGATAATGCCACCGAAGAATACAACAGCTGCTAAAACAACAGCTAATATGATAATCAAAATGATACGACTAAGCCAGCTTGTACTATTAAAGCTATACACCTTAACATGTGGCCCATATTGATTGTACTCTTCACCGCGTTGATACTCTTCGTTCATATTACTAGGTGTAGAGTCCACATGAACAGAGTCTCCTACCTCTTCAATGGTTACACCATCAAAGTCACGGCGTTCATCATCAGATAATACCCGTGTATTAGGTTCTGCCGCACGTGTATTACTACTGTAGCTATCACTACGATCACTACTTCTATATGTATTTTGATTGTTATTTGTATTGTGTTGATCAGACATCGTTACGTCCTTTATATGACCAAAAGAATAATTAATTTTATACAACTTATTATATCATATTTTTCTGATAAAAATGCAAATAAATATCCCCTATAGATATAAATTCATATATCTATAGGGGATATTTTTGTTTGTATTACTTTATGTGACTATAGGCTAACGGGCAAATTAGTCTTTCAAGTATTTTTGAAGCAATTGATTTACCATACCTGGGTTAGCACGGCCTTTAGATTCTTTCATAACTTGACCTACTAAGAAACCAATAGCCTTACCATTGCCACCTTTGAAATCTGCCACTGGTTGTGGATTATTAGCAATAACTTGCTTAACGATTTCTTCAATAGCACCAGTATCTGTGATTTGAACAAGACCTTCTTCTTTTACGATAGTATCAGCATCCTTGCCGGATTCCCACATAGATACGATAACTTTTTTCGCAATTTTACCAGAGATTGTACCTTTATCGATAAGAGCAATCATACCAGCCAAGTTTTCTGGGCTTACTTTAGATTCAGCGAATGTTAAACCACTTTCATTAATCATCTTGGACAAGTCACCAAGCATCCAGTTAGCCACAGTCTTAGCATCTGCACCTGCTTTTACAGTAGCATCTAAGAAATCTGCAGTTTTACGAGATACAGTAAGGATTGTTGCGTCTTCACGAGACAAACCATATTCAGATACAAAGCGTTCAATCTTAGCATCTTGCAATTCAGGTAACGCACGACGTACTTCTTCGATTTTTTCGTCCGTAATTACAATTGGTACCAAGTCTGGTTCAGGGAAGTAACGGTAATCGTTTTCTTCATCTTTCTTACGCATACCAATCGTAATGCCTTGAGCATCATCCCAAGTACGTGTTTCTTGATCTACTTTACCGCCAGCTTCGATCAACTTAGCTTGACGCAAGGCTTCATATTCAACAACCTTTTGAATAGCTGTTAAGGAGTTAACATTCTTAGTTTCTGTACGTGTACCAAACTCTTTAGTACCACGCAAACGTACGGATACGTTACAATCACCACGCAAGGAGCCTTCTTCCATACGACCGTCAGATACTTCTAAGTATTGCAAGATGGAACGTAGTTTTTCAACATATGCTCTTGCTTCTGCACCAGAACGAATATCTGGTTCAGATACGATTTCAAGAAGAGGAACACCTGTACGGTTGTAGTCAACGTTAGAAGATTTAGAATCAGAAATAGTGTTACCACTGTGAACGAGTTTACCTGCATCTTCTTCCATGTGAATACGCGTAATACCAATGCGTTTAGTTTCACCATTTACTTCAATGTCCAAATGACCATTTAAGCAAATTGGCAAATCATATTGAGATGTTTGATAGTTTTTAGGTAAATCTGGATAGTAATAGTTTTTACGGTCAAATTTATTGAAGTTTAGAATTTCACAATTCAATGCTAAACCAACCTTGATAGCAAATTCTACTACTTGTTTATTTAACACAGGCATAGCACCAGGTAAGCCAAGGCATACTGGGCATACATGTGTATTTTGATCGCCGCCGAATTCAGTGGTACAACCACAGAAGATTTTAGACTTAGTCTTAAGCTCTGTATGAACCTCTAAACCAACGACTGTTTCGTATTTACTACTCATAGAGAAACCTCCCCAGTTGGTGCTACTAATTGACAGTCTGGACGTGCTTGTTCAAATGTGAAAGCAGCACGTAATAATGTTTCTTCACCCATAGCAGGGCCAAGTAATTGTAAGCCAATTGGCAAATTATTGCTACTCATACCTGCTGGGATGCTAATACCTGGAATACCTGCAAGATTTGCTGGTACTGTACAGATATCTTCTAAGTACATTGCTAATGGATCATTAGCTTTTTCACCAAATTTGTAGGATGTATTAGGTGCAGTTGGTGTCAAAATCAAATCCACCTTGGAGAATGCTTCGTCAAATTCGTTTTTAATAAGGCGACGAACTTTCAATGCTTTCAAATAATAAGCATCATAGTAACCAGCACTCAATACATAAGTTCCTAACAAGATACGACGTTGTACTTCAGGACCAAAGCCTTCTGTGCGAGTTTTAGTAGACATATCTACTAAGTTATCTGCAGGTACCCGCATACCATAGCTTACACCGTCATAACGAGCCAAGTTGGAGCTAGCTTCTGCCAATGCGATGATATAGTATGCAGACAATGCATATTTAGAATTAGGCAAGGAAACCTCAATGATCTCAGCACCTAATTTTTTGTATGTTTCGATAGCTTCTTCCACAGCTTTACGAACTTCGCTATTGAGACCTTCACCAAAGAATTCTTTTGGTACACCAATTTTTAGATTTTTAACATCATTTACAAGTGCTGTAGTGTAGTCTACACGAGTGCCTGGAATAGATGTGGAATCTTTTGTATCATGCCCAGAGATTGCATTTAATACTAACGCTGCATCTGTTACATCACGTGTAACAGGGCCAATTTGATCCAAAGAGGATGCGAAGGCAATTAAGCCATAACGAGATACATTACCGTATGTTGGTTTTAAACCTACAACGCCACAGAAGGATGCTGGTTGGCGAATAGACCCACCTGTATCAGAGCCAAGAGCCCAAATAGCAGAACCGCTGGATACAGCGGCTGCACTACCACCAGAAGAACCGCCTGGTACGCAATCAGCATTCCAAGGGTTAGTAGTTTTAGCTAATGCAGAGTTCTCTGTAGAGCCACCCATGGCAAATTCGTCCATGTTAAGTTTACCAAGGCTAATGTAATGATTGTCTTGTAAACGTTCAATAACTGATGCATTGTATGGAGGCACAAAGTTTTCCAACATTTTAGATGCACATGTTGCAGGTTCATCTTTAATACAAATATTATCTTTAATTGCACCAGGAATACCTGCCAATGGGGAAATAGCTTCACCTTTAGCAATTGCTTCATCTACAAGCTTAGCTGTAGCCAAAGCACGATCATGAGAATCGGATAAGTACGCATGTACAGTCGGTTCCACTTTCGCTTTATGTGCAATAACAGCATTCGTCAATTCAACAGCGCTGATTTCTTTATTCACTAGTTTCTTGTGTAATTCATGAATTGTTGCCACAGCGAAACCTCCTATTCTTGTACAACGCGAGGTACTTTAAAGTACCCATCCTCTGCTTCTGGAGCATTGGATAAAGCTAAATCATGATCAAGGGATGGTTTTGTTTCATCCTCTCTAAATACATTGTGCAATGGTACTGCATGAGCCATAGGCTCCACACCATCAAGTTCTAATGCATCTAGTTCAGCAACATAAGTCAAGATGTCGGACAACTCTTTTTCTACATGTGCCATATGTTCTTCCTTAACTTCCAAGCGTGAAAGTAAGGCGATTTTTTTTATTTCCTCTTGGCTGATTTTCATCGAGACACATCCTTTCATAATTATTTATTATAAAGCAAATAATATATATTTTCAAAATATTGTAGAATGTATGTCTATTGGATTTCTCCGAGTTCGCGTAGGAGTTCTACAAACTCTTCTTCATTCATAACACGAATACCCAATTCATTTGCTTTAGTAAGCTTACTACCACTGTCTTCGCCAGCAATAACAAGGGTTGTTTTCTTAGAAACGGAACCTGTCACCTTAGCCCCATGAGCTTCAAGAATCTTACCAGCTTCACTGCGGCCCATAACTTCAAGTTTACCTGTGAGAACGACGATTTCTCCTTCCATTTGGTTGCCTGCTGCTTCAACAACATCTACAGTCATCTTAAGTCCTGCCGCTGTTAAACCTTCTATGATTTCTACATGAGCAGGATCTTGACGGTATTCAACAATACTATCTGCCATAGTAGGACCGATTTCTTCTACCGCCACCAATTCTTCTTTAGTAATTGTCAAGAATCGTTCCATAGATTTCACAACGTTAGCAATTGTGCCGGCTGCTTTAGATCCAATTAGGCGAATACCGAGGCCATACAATACGCGGTCTAATCCACGAGTTTTAGAGTCTGCGATGGCTTTCACCAAATTCTCTGCAGATTTCTTACCCATCCGATCCATGGTAACTAGTTGATCTACTGTTAAATGATATAAATCAACAACATTAGTGATTAATTTGTTATTGATGAGGTTTTCTACAATGCTAGGACCTAAACCATCAATATTCATAGCATCGCGAGAGGCAAAGTGAATAATTTGCTCTTTCTCAATAGCAGGACAATGTTTATTCGTACAACGTACAGCCGCTTCTCCTTCGCGACGAACTGTAGGAGATTCGCATACTGGACATGTGTTAGGAATTGTGAAAGGCACCTCAGAACCAGTTCGTTTTTCAGGAACTACGCGGATAACTTCTGGAATAATTTCAGCCGCCTTGTGAATGATAACGTGGTCACCAATGCGAATATCCTTTTCATTGATAAAGTCTTGATTATGTAATGTTACACGACTTACATTTGTACCGGATACGAATACAGATTCCAATTCACCAGTTGGAGTAAGAACCCCCGTACGCCCCACATTAATAGTAATATCCTTAAGAATGGTCTCTACCTCTTCTGGAGGATATTTGTAAGCTGTAGCCCACTTAGGATCCTTCGCAGTACTGCCAAGTACCTCTTGGTCATCGAAACTATTAACCTTAATTACCATACCGTCTGTATCGTATGGCAACTCATGGCGCTTTTCACCCCAATAATTAATAGCCTCTATGACTTCGTCAATTGTTTTGCATACGCGGTAATGAGGATTTACAGAAAACTTGAACGTTTCTAGACTTTGGAGCAATTCCTCTTGGCTATGAATATTAGCTCCCACTTCAGAACCGATTGCATAGGCAAAGAATGCTAAATTACGACTAGCCGTAATGGCAGGATCTTGTTGACGCAAAGAACCAGCTGCTGCATTACGAGGATTTACGAAGGTAGGTAAGCCCTCTTCATCACGTTCTTCATTTATACGTTTAAATTCACTATGAGGCATATATGCTTCACCGCGAACCTCGATAAATTCTGGCGCATCCTCTAGATATAAAGGAATGGATTTAATAGTACGCACATTAGCAGTTACGTCTTCACCAACGCGACCATCACCACGTGTTACGGCACGTACAAACATGCCGTTCTCATAGTGCAAATTAACAGCTAAACCATCGATTTTAAGTTCTACCACATAAGCAGAAGGCTTATGACCTAATTCCTTCTCTACACGACTAGCAAATGCACGTACTTCATCAGCACTAAATACATTAGATAAGCTCAACATAGGGCGGCCATGGACGACCTTTTCAAAGGAACCTTCTACCTTCATGCCTACCCGTTGTGTTGGCGATGATGGCACAATATATTCAGGATGAGCTGTTTCCAAATCAACAAGCTCACGATATTTTTTATCATATTCAAAGTCACTCATTGTAGGAGCATCTTTTACGTAGTATAAATACTGCGCATGAGTTAGCTCTTGTTGTAACTCTTTAATTCTATCTTTCGGATTCATATTACATCCCTTTTACAGTGCAGTAACACTCTATACGTTCCTTACAAGTAAGGTAAAGAGGTTAACTGCCATACACAAATTTTATCCCTTCTTAACAGGTGCAAATTTTGCCATTACTACACGTACACCTTGTGTGGGGAATTCAATAGTTAGCTTCATACCAGCCCCTTCACCGGCAACGTTGATAACCTTACCATTGCCCCATTTACTATGAATGGCTGTATCACCTACTTTCCAATCAGCAATCACTTCATTGCGAACAATTGGTTTTGTTACAGGGCGACTGGTAACACTCATATGTTGCGGTACATGGCGCTTAATATCATCAGGTACTTTACGCTTAGCACGCAAACCATCTACTAACTCTTCTGGAATTTCATCGATAAAACGAGATGGTAAATAGCTACTAGTGCGTCCAAATACGGTACGCGTAGTGGCATTAGAAATATATAATTCCTTTTCAGCACGAGTAATACCTACATAAGCAAGGCGGCGTTCCTCTTCAATTTCCTCAGGGTTCATCAAGGTGCGGCTATGTGGGAATAAGCCTTCCTCCAAGCCTCCTAAGAATACGATTGGGAACTCCAGACCTTTCGCAGCATGTAATGTCATCAATGTAACTTTAGACTCTTCTTGCTCGAAAGAATCAACATCATTTACGAGTGCTACTTGTTCCAAGAAGTCTTCCACTGTACCATTTGGATTTGTATCTTGGAAGTCTTTAGCTACAGATAAAAGTTCACCGATATTCTCAGCGCGAGCCTGATCTTGTGGATCTGTACTCTCTTCTAATTGTGCCAAGTATCCGGTTCTATCAAGAATAGATTCTAAGATATCAAGTACAGTTTTATCTTCCATTTCAGCTACGAGAGTAAAGATAAGGATACCAAATTCCTCTAACTTTTCCTTTGTCTTACCTTTAATCGTATCTACTAGATGCAGCTGTGTTAATGTCATAAACAAGGACGTGCCATTTGCACGAGCATAATCTTGTAGTTTTGCCACTGTAGTAGCACCAATACTACGCTTAGGTACATTGATGATACGTAATAAGCTCAAATCATCGAATGGATTATATAACACGCGTAAGTAAGCTAAAACGTCCTTAATTTCTTTACGATCATAGAACTTCGTGCCCCCTACCATCGTATATGGCAGAGCCCGTTTAATCAGTGCTTCTTCAAGTACACGAGATTGAGCATTTGTACGGTACAAAATAGCCATATCACCATAAGGCACACCATGAATATCGTGCTTTTTAGCAATTGTATCGCCAATAAAAGCAGCTTCTTCATGTTCAGACTGAGCCGTAAAATGCTGAATTTTAGCCCCTTCTGTCTTATCGGTCCATAAATTTTTCTTAGGACGACCTTCATTATTTTCAATTACCGCATTCGCTGCATCAAGAATAATCTTTGTAGAACGATAGTTTTGTTCCAACTTGATGGATGTACAGTTCGGATAATCCTTTTCAAAGTCCAAAATATTTTGAATATCTGCGCCACGCCATGCGTAAATACTTTGATCAGCATCACCTACAACGGCAATATTTTTCCAATGAGAGGCTAATAATTTAGCCAATAAATATTGAGCATGGTTCGTATCTTGATATTCGTCGATCATAACATAACGAAAACGCTTGCTATATTTATCTAACACAGCCTCATTGGACTGCAATAATTTAACAGCTACCAATAAAAGATCATCAAAATCTAGAGCATTATTCTTACGCAATTCCCGTTCATAATACTCATATACATCAGCAACCTTTTGTTGGTAAAAGTCTCTCGCTTGCTTTCTAAAATCTGAGGCAAATAACAATTTATTTTTTGCATCGGATATGGCACCAATCATAGCACCTACAGGATAGTATTTATCGTCAAGGTTTAATGCTTTTAAAGCAGCCTTAATAACAGCTTGCGAGTCAGATGTATCGTAGATTGTAAAATTACTGTTATAACCTAAGAAGTTATCTAATTCAAAACGCAAGAATTTCGCACAGAAGCTATGAAATGTGCTGAGCCAAATTCGAGTAGCTACATCACCTACTAAACCTTCTACACGACTTTTCATTTCTTTTGCCGCTTTATTGGTAAACGTAATAGCTAAGATTTCATAAGGATTAACACCTTGAGCCAATAAATGTGCAATGCGAACGGTTAACACCTTTGTTTTACCAGATCCAGCACCGGCTAAAATCAATAAAGGGCCTTCCGTATGTTGAACGGCTTGTTGTTGCTCTTTATTTAAACCTGTTAATAATGAATTCATCGGAACACCCCTATCGCCCTTACATATACTATAGTTTCATAATCATATAAATAGAGAAGAAGAACGTTGCAAGCAACGTTCTTTTCCCTTTGTATACTACTATACTATTTCATAGCACCAAGAATTGGTGGTACGATTTGTTTTTTACGAGACATAGTATTTGGCAAGAATACGCCATTATCTTTAACTTCTTTTTCGAATGCTTTTGTTACTACAGCTTCTACATCACCGCTGAATAACAATGTAGTACTTTCATCAAGAATATTTGTAACCATGATGTAAGATGCATCATAGTTATTAGCGCTGCGAAGAGCCTCTAATGCAGCTACAAGTTCAGCTTGTTTAGCCAATACATCTGTTGTATCCATAACAGAAATTTGACCGATAGAAATTGTTTTACCTGCTTCGGAGAATTCTTTCATATCTGTACGAACGATGTCGTCGTTAGTCAAATCAGAAATATCTGCACCAGCTTTTAACATATCAAGGCCATAGGACTCGATATCTACACCAGCGATTTCCGCCAATTTATGTGCCATTTCTTTATCTGTTTCTGTGCATGTTGGAGAGCGGAATAAAACAGTATCAGAAATGATAGCGGACAACATCAAACCAGCAATAGTTTTAGGAATTTCTTGATTGTTTTCCATGTACAATTTAGTAATGATTGTATTAGAGCAACCTACTGGTTCTAAACGCATAAATACAGGACCATCAGTTTCGAAATCACCAATGCGGTGATGATCCACAACGCCGCACATATTCATAGACTTGTAACCGTCAATGATTTGTTTAGATTCATTGTGGTCTGTTAAATATAAGTTACCACCTTCTGGAGCAAATTCTTCCCAATTCTTAACGATTTGAGGGTGTTCAAAACCAAAATGATTCAATACGTATGTTGTTTCCTTATTTGCTTCACCTGCACATACTGGAGTAGCTGGTGTACCCATTTGTGTTAAGAAATTAGCAAAGGAAATAGCAGAACAAATAGAATCTGTATCAGGGCTTTTATGACCTGCTACATATGTTTTTACATCACTCATAATATACCTCTTTTATATAAATTTCACACTTAATATCGACTTACGTCAATCCGATTTTTAACTCTATTATTATATCATAAATTATATAAAAAAACACGCCACTACTAAGTAGTGACGTGTTTTTATCATTCTAAAAAATTATCTAATGTAAATGATTAGTCGTGATTTTTTTTGCGGTTTGTAAACAAACCAGGTCCAAGTGTTTCAATGATGATGAACAGCATTGGAATGATAAAGATACCAAACAATGTTGCTGTTGTCATCCCTGCTACTACAGTAATACCCATGGATGTACGAGCACCAGAACCAGCACCAGTAGATACTGCCAATGGCAATACACCAAGGATAAACGCAAAGGATGTCATCAAAATTGGACGTAAACGAATTTTTGCAGCTTCGATAGCGGCATCAACAACGTTCATACCACGTTCGTCAACACGGATCTTAGCGTACTCAATAATCAAAATCGCATTTTTTGCAGCCAAACCAACAAGGGTTAAGAGACCAATCTGCATGTAAATATCATTAGCTAAGGAATATCTGCCTGTAAAGTTCAACAAGAATGGAACTAATGAAGCACCAATCATACCAGATGGTACGGAGAACAATACGGCAAATGGTACCTTCCAAGATTCATACAAGGCAGCCAAAATTAAGAATACAAATACTAGACCTAAACCAAGAATCATGATGGTTTGAGAACCAGCTTTCAACTCTTCACGAGATTGACCTGCCCAGTCATATGTATAACCGGCTGGTAATGTTTTAGCTGCCGCCTCTTTCAATGCATTAATCGCATCACCAGAGGAGTAACCATTCGCTTGAGAACCACCGATTTGTACAGCCATCGCATTATCAAAACGAGTAATACTAGACGGTGTACCTGTTTGTTCTTTCGTAATATAGTTAGAAACTGGAACCATAAGGCCCTTGCTATTACGAACAGCTAGCATATTAAGCTGTTCCGCATTTTGACGGTAAGCGTCTTCAGCTTGAACTACTACTTTATAGTTTTTACCATATGTAGTAAAGTCATTGACTTGAATACTACCATAGAAACCTTGCAATGTAGTAAAGATATCAGCTAATGCCACGCCATCTTGAGCCGCTTTTTCACGATTCACATCAAATTGTAAGGATGGTGTAGATGTATCAAATGTAGTGTAAATAGATCGAATTGCTGGACTCTTACGAGCTTCTGCTAAGAATTCATTAGCACGTTCCGCCATAACTTGTGGGCTGTCACCAGCTTTGTTAATGAGGTACATGCTGAAACCACCTGTAGAACCTAGACCAGGAATAGATGGTGGGTTCATAGCAATTACAGTTGCTTCTGGTACCTTTTCAGCAGCAAAGCCAAATGTTTGACCAACCATGGCATTAATTGATGTTGCTTGTGTTGTACGATACTTCCAGTCAGACATAGTAGCAAAGATTACACCTGCACTTGATTTTTGACCACCACCTAAGAGGTCAAAGCCTGCTACAGTAAATACCTCTTGGAATAATTGCTCATCTTTTGGCTTTTCAGGATCATTTTTACCTTCTAAGAAGGAAGCAATTTTTTCAAGGGTCGCCATAGTACGCTCAGATGTGGCACCTGGCGGCTCATTAACAGCAATCATGTAATAACCGCTATCCTCTGCAGGTACAAAGGATGTTGGTAAGAAATGGAATACTAAACCAGTACCACCAGCAAAGATTAACAATGCAATAACGGTTAAGCTCAAACGATGGCTTAAACGAGCCAATTGGATACCATACCAATTGCTGAAACGTTCTAGGCCTGCATTGAATTTATTTAACTGACAATGTACCAAATCTTCACGCTCTTTAGGTGTGTGAGGTTTTAACATCGTAGCACATAGTGCTGGTGTTAATACAAGGGCAACAATCGCAGAAATAACAACAGATACAGCGATTGTTAATGCAAACTGTTTGTAAAGAATACCTGTCATACCACCCATGAAGGCAACTGGTACGAATACAGCTACCAATACAAAGGCGATACCAATTACAGGGCCTTGTACATTTTCCATCGCTTTAATAGCCGCCTCTTTCGGAGGTAAGCCATTATATTTTAATTCATACTCTACCGCTTCTACTACTACGATAGCATCGTCAACAACGAGGCCGATAGCTAATACCATGGCGAATAATGTTAACGTATTGATAGAGAAATCAAGTAATACGAAAGCACCAAATGTACCTAGCAAGGATACTGGAACAGCAATCATAGGAATAATTGTAGATCGCCAGGATTGTAAGAATACATATACTACAAAAAGAACGAGTAGTAATGCTTCTACAAAGGTATGCTCTACCTCATTGATAGATGCACTTACGAATTTAGTATTATCTACAACTACGTTATATTGCATATCTGGTGGGAAGGATTTAGATTGTTCATCTAGTACCTTCTTAACATTCGCAATAGTTTCTAATGCATTCGCATCATTTTGAAGAGAAATAGCAAAACCTGCTACCTCTTTATGCGCGGACTTAGCAATAAAGTCATATCCTTTAGCACCAATTTGAATGCGAGCAACATCTTTTAGATGCAATACCTTACCATTAGAGCTTTTAATAGCAATATTACCAAATTGTTCAGGTGTTACAAGACGACCTTCAATTTTGATAGGGTATTGAAATGCTTGTTCCCCATTAGTAGGATTTTGACCAACTGTACCTGCCGCAGCCTGTAAGTTTTGTCCCTTAATAGCTGCTGTTACTTCAGAAATAGTAACACCAAGATTTTGCATCTTCGCTGGATCCAACCAAATGCGCATAGCATAATCAGAACCGAACTCTTGTACAGAACCGACACCCTTAATAGCTTTAATAGCATCCATCATATAGTTGGTAGCATAGTTCTTTAAGAATGTAGAATCATAAGTACCATCAGGTGAGTTCAAGGAGAATACCATAGCCATATCACCAGAAGATTTAGTAGTTGTAACACCAACTGCTTGTACCTCTGCAGGTAATTGAGCAAGTGCTGCTTGTACACGGTTTTGTGTATTAACCGTATCCATATCGGCATCTGTGCCTTGATTGAACTGAACAGTCAAAGAGTAACTACCATTACTAGAGCTACTAGATGTCATATAGTCCATATCTTGTACGCCTACGATTTGTGTTTCAATAACACTGGCTACCGTATCATTAACAACTTGAGCCGTTGCACCTGTATAGGCAGTGTTTACACGAACTGTAGGTGGAGAAATTTGTGGATATCGAGCTATCGGAAGGTTCATCATAGAAATGAGACCTACCAAGGTAATAACAATGGCTATTACAATGGCAAAGATAGGTCGATTAATAAAGAATTTCGACACGATCTAGCCCCCTTCTATTTTGTAGCTTTTAATTGTTCTTTTGAAAGCAATTTAGCATTAACCTTCACACCGTTTTTAACCTTAGTTAAGCCATCAACGATGATTGTGTCTCCAGGTGCTAAACCGGCTTTAATAATTGTATCGCTACCACTTGTACCGCCAACTTCAACACTTTTTTGTTCTACTACACCATCAGCATTTACAACATAGATAAAGTTTTTATCCATAATTTGAAGAATGGCACGACTAGGAACAAGAATAGCATCTTTGAGTTTTTGACCAGGAGAAATCACTGTAGCAAACATATTTGGCAACAACAAATGATCAGGATTTGGGAAAGATGCTTTCAACACAAGCTTACCTGTTGATTGATCAAGACTTTTTGCTGCTTGAACAATAGAACCCGGTTGATTATACGTTTCGCCATCAGCAAGTTTTAACTGAATATTTGGGCCATTGGAATCATCGCCAGTTGGGTTTTTCATGAAGTCAAGATATTCTTGCTCTGTCATACTAAATTCAACAAAGATTGGATCGATAGAATCAATGGTTACTAATGTTGTAGAACCTGCTTGTACAAATGTACCCATATCGATATCATCCATACGTAATGTACCAGAATATGGTGCATATACCATTGTATCGCCATAGTTATCTTGAGCAATTTTTACGGATGCTTCGTATGCTTCATAAGCTGCCTTAGCTTGTTCTACAGTACTTCGTTGTGTATCTACACGTTGTTGCGCAATAGCATCTTGTTGAGCTAATGTTTCATAACGATTAAGGTCTACTTCAGCATTTTTATAGTTTGCATTAGCTTGAGCAGCTTGTGCTTCTGCATTAGCAAGAGTAGCTTCGTATTGACGAGAATCGATACGATATAATGGCTGTCCAGCAACAACTTGCTCCCCGCCTTTAACATATTTTTCAACTACGTAACCGGTTACACGAGCATGTACAGCTACAGAGTTTTCTGCAACTACTGTACCAGCATAGGTTTGGTTTACCTGTGCATCACTTGCAGTAATTTTGTATGCATTGACACTCACGTCGCCTGCTTGCTGTTGATTACTGCCACAACCAGCAACCATTACAGCGGATACAACGAGAGCCGCTAACATACGGGAATAACGGAACTTCATTATCTGTACTCCTTTACACGAAACTAATCATCTATGTGTCATAATTACATAAATACCTTTATATATTTTACAGGATTCTATAGACAAAGTCAATTTTTTCGATACTCCTCCACCTTTATAGAACATAGATAAAATCTAATTAAATATCTATGCGCCGTGGGGAAATCATGGGGAAACCATGGTGAAATTTCAAGCGAATAAATGCGTATTTTAGCGATCATATAGGAACATTAAAAAAAGCTAGAAGATTAGGTAACTACTGGTTTTATCCAGTATTTACGTATCTTCTAGCTTTAGCTTGAATATTGGTGGAGATGAGGGGAGTCGAACCCCTGTCCAAGAGTGTTGCCATATAGACTTCTCCGAGCACAGTCTATGATTGAGATCTCGGGTTGCTATCGCTCACAGACAAGCTACACAACCCCAGTTCATATTGTCTCGCCTAATTCATATGAACAACTAAATTAGACCAGCCTACTGTTTGACGTCCATTCACACTTGGTAGGCATAAGTATGAGGGACGTAGCTTATGCAGCTAATGCAAAATTTTCTTCTGCGTTTAAATGTTTTTCCACCGTTTAACGGCCTCATGGAACGCCGACTCGCTATCTATACCACACGCACCCCTGTCGAAACCTTTACATCCCCGTGCGTCGGTCTCATAATTATAATCCCATTTAATACAGCTGTCAATTATACAGAGCCTTTATAATTCAGTTAAATCTATAACTTTTAGATTACTTTATCCACTAATACAGATGAAGCTATTATATAGAATCAAAAAATTAATTCAATTCTTTGATAGCTTTATCCAATGTCCGGCACACATAATCAATTTGTTCTTTATTATGAGCAGCTGTAACGGTTAAACGAATTCTACTTTCACCAACAGGAACTGTAGGAGGACGTATCGCCGTACCTATAATTCCAGCGTTGTATAAATAATTTGATACTGTTAGAGTATCCTCATTGCTACCGATAAGTATTGGGAAAATTGGAGTATCATTCGTAGCACATATTCCTATAGAATTTAAGCAATCTGCCATATAGTTCACATTATTTTGTAGTCGCCTTAAAACAGATGTATCAGACTCAAGAACATGTAATGCAGCCAGGGCTGCCCCTATGTCAGCAGGAGATAATGCAGTGGAGAATATAAAGCTACGACTCATATTCACAAGATAATCGATGATAGTACTATTAGCAGCCACATAGCCGCCAACAGAACCTAACGATTTGCTCAATGTGCCTAGCTGAATATCCACTTCTTTTTCAAGACCATAATAAGCAGCCGTTCCATGACCGCTACCAATGGTACCCGTCGCATGAGCATCGTCTACCATAAGTAAAGCATTATACTCACGGCTAAGCTCGTAGAGCTTATCCAATGGAGCTATATCGCCATCCATGCTAAATACACCATCTGTGACAATTAGCTTTCTTGTATTTCGTTCTACTTCTTTCAATAAATACTTTAATTCGTCTACATCACAATGGTTATAAGCCTTTACAGATCCTCTACTCAGTCTACAACCATCTATAATACTAGCATGATTTAAAGCATCGCTAAAAATAATAGTATTCTTATCTGCTATGGCAGAAATGGTTCCTACATTTGCCATGTAACCCGTATTAAATACGAGGGCTTTTTCTGTATTCTTAAATTTTGCTAGTTCTCTTTCAAGATCTGTAAACAAGGGAAATGTACCGGATACTAGACGCGATCCACCTGATCCAGTACCATATTGTTGAGCCCCTTTAATGGCCCCTTCTATTACACGTTCATCAAAAGTAAGCCCTAAATAGTTATTTGATGCCATCATCAAATATTCTTTATCATCTCTTCTAACCCGTACTGCGTCTATAGGGCAATATTCCGTTAATGTGCGCAAATTTAGGTTATTGATTTTATTATCTAATTGCTCTTGGAAGAATTTATACATACAATCACCGCTGAACAAGTACTGGTGCTTTTTCCAAATACTTGATTACACAGTCCACATCAGTATTTGTTTTAACAAAAAATACACGCCCTCCTAGATTAGATCCAAATTCTTTCATGCTAGGAATTCGATGGTAAATATCATTGCAAGCCACATAGCCTACTGTGTAATCAGGATCATCAGACCAACATAATTCACCTACAATCCCTTCAGCAGATTGTACTTTAGAGGCCAATACTAAGGCCTCTCTCATATGTTCATTATCCCCTAGTTTTTCAGAATCAAAGGAGTCCATATGACTCACGCGAACACCACGGTTACCAGAATCTATGCGCTCACCAGAAATTGCGTCAACCAACATAGCACCTCGCATAGATGAATCTAAACCTTCTAATAGATAAATAGCATGTTTAACAGCAGTTTCACTAATATCAGCGCCCTGTAAAAGTTCAACAGCTAATTGATGCGCCTCAGCAACAGTATTAGCAAAATGTTCATTTACTTTTAAGCATTCTATATATGTAATTGTTTCTGAAGGAATCAAGTCCACTGTAATATTGATAAAATCAGCTGTCCCCTTACTATGATGTAGTGCTCGTTCGGCTAAAGACTGAGCGATAGCTCCAACTTGATTTAAGGTCACAATGCGTTCTGCGCCAGAAATATGGTGGCCCCCGTTTTCATGGGGACCACCTTGAGCCGCGCGCATACGCACACTATATAATTCGTCCATTATGATACCTTACCTTTAACTACATTACTTTGAGGTACTTGGTTGTGAATTTTATGGAATACTTTCACAAATACTGGTGCCATAATTACTGTAAAGATCATACCTGGAACTGCGAGAGCTATCATCGGTAATGCAGCCTTACCAACGTATAAAGACAAGGATAATCGCGCTAAAGCAGATGCAATTGGACCAGAAACCATAATACCTATCATGTGATTATGGCAAATCCAAAGGATTAGTCCCACAATGAGCCGGAATTGCATAGCAATCATAACATTTAAAATAGTTTGAGTACCTAATGCTAAGCCTATTAGACTAGATAAACAACCACTTATAATATACTTTTTAAATCCGAATACGGCACATATCGCTACCGCCAACGGGGCTGATAGTTGAAACTCTATACCTGGAATGACATTAGGTATTTTAATAGCCCCTAATACAGTAATCATGGCAGTTAAAATAGCAACCTCTGTAATGTACCGAATGTTCTGATTCATAATATATCTCCTCTACTTAGAAAATGTCAACTACAAACACCTCTTATTGTTTACATTATAAATTCTCACTGTATTTTTATCAACCACTAAAAATAATATAGTTAACAAATATATAAAAAAGAACCAAGCCATATCGACTTGATTCCTTATGACTCTTAATATTTTTGTTGTTCTTTGATTCGCTTAGCAATATCGCGCTTGGCATCACGTTCCGCCATATCTTGACGCTTGTCATAAAGTTTCTTACCAGTTACTAGACCTACAGTAACCTTTACATAACCGTGACTGAAATGAAAGTTTAGCGGCACTAAAGAAAATCCTTTTTCCTTAACTTGAGCATGTAACTTATTGATTTCAGATTTATGCATCAACAACTTGCGTGTCCGCTCCGGTTCATGGTTAAAACGATTACCTTGTTCATACGGACTGATATGTACACCATACAATAAAATTTCCCCTTTATCTATACGACAAAAGCTGTCCTTAAGATTAAGCTTACCTTGACGAATAGACTTTATTTCAGTTCCTGTTAAAGCAATACCAGCTTCATAGGTTTCATGAATATGAAAATCATGACGCGCCTTACGATTGTCAGCAATAAGCGATGGGCTAGATTTCTTTGCCATATTCTCCTCTATCGTTTACGTTTACTTTTAGATTTTTTAGATTGACTACGTTTTGTAGCTTTATTTGACTTCTTGCGACTCGATTTACCTTTTTTAGATTTTTTACTGAAAGCATCATATCTAGAACGCCCAGCTTTTGAATCATCTCGTTTAGAAGTTTTTCTACCGTTTTTTCGGGATGACTTTCGCCCCTTTAGATTTCCAAAACCATCACGACTAGTAGCATGGTCAGAGCCACTACTCAATTGTTCTTGGATAGCCATCAGATTATCTACTTCACCAAGAACAAAATCGATTTGTTTCTTTTCTACATCGGCTTTTACAAGTGTAACAGTAACCTTTTCACCTAAGTGATAGGTTTTACCTGTCCGCTTACCAACAAGAACAAAATGTTCTTCGTCAAAGAAATAATAATCGTCGTTCATCATGCTAATATGCACGAGACCGTCGATACCATTCTCTAACTCTACGAACATGCCAAAGGAGGTTATGCTCGCAATAGTGCCTTCAAAAACTTCACCTACAAATGGAACCATGTATTGAGTCTTCTTTAGATCCGTAGTTTCTCGTTCTGCCTCGGTTGCCACTTGTTCTTGTATGGAAGAATGTTCCACAGCACCAGCTAAGAAAGCTTCATCTACATCTCGTTTAGAGTATCCACCCTTCCAGTGCATATCCGCTTTTAAAAGTCGATGTACCATCAAATCCGGATAACGTCTAATGGGAGATGTAAAATGCGTATAGCAAGTGGATGCTAACCCAAAATGGCCGACGTTTTCAATGCTATATTTCGCTTGCTGCATAGAACGTAAGGTCATAATTTGAGCCACTTGCTCGATATCTTGTCCCTTCACTACATCAAGGATTTTTTGGAAATCTCGTGGTGTTACACCATCAGCACTAAGGACAAGAGTTTGACCTAAATAATGTAATACCTTTTGGAATAAATCCAATTTTTCTTCACTAGGATGTTCATGAATACGATATACCGATGTACGTTGAGTATCCTTTAAATGCGTAGCTACCGTCTCATTAGCAATGAGCATACATTCTTCGATAAGCCGCTCTGCCATAGTTCGATCGCGTTTTACGATACGCAACGGTGTACCATCGAGATCAAGTAATACCTTATATTCCGAAAAATCAAAGTCTAATGCCCCTCTACGACGACGCATACGATTTAAAATCTTAGAAATTTCTGCTAAGTCACGAAGCATAGGAATAAAATCTACTAAATCGTCAGGAACAATATTTTCCTCTAACGCTTTATAAACTTCTTTATAGCTGCAACGACGTCCTACATGGATAATAGACGGACGAATACGATAATTAACAACTGTACCTGAATCATCAATTTCCATCATACACGTCATAGCATAGCGATCTTCATGGGCATTTAAACTACAAATACCATTCGATAATACCTCTGGTAACATTGGTACTACGCGGTCCACTAAGTAAACTGAAGTCCCCCGCTTGTATGCTTCATTATCAATAGGCTGGCCTGAAGTAACATAATGACTAACATCCGCAATGTGTACGCCTAGCTCATAATTACCATTTGGTAATTTACGACCACTTACAGCATCGTCAAGATCTTTTGCATCTTCTCCATCGATAGTTACCATTTGTAAGTCTCTAAGATCCCACCGCTTCGGATCTTCATGAACAATAGTATCTATCTTCTCACTTGCCTCAATTACCTCTTTAGGGAATGCAAAAGGAATCTTATGATTAGCCATAATACAGTTAATGTCTAGGCCTACATCCCCCTTATAGCCTAAAATTTCTGTTATAATTCCTTCAGGTTTTTTATTGCCTTCAGGCCATTTTGTAATTTTTACTAGTACCTTAGCTCCACTCCGAGCATCTAAAGTATCTTTTAAATCTACAAAAATATCTGTTCCAATACGTTCATCATCTGGTACAACAAAGCCGAAGTGTTGTTGTCTGTCGTAAGTACCAACTATGGTTTCATTAGCACGCTCAATAACATCAACGATGATGCCTTCACGTTTATGCTTTGTATAATCTGATGGTACAATACGAACACGTACCTTATCATTATGCATAGTAGTTCCTTTATTTTGTTCTGCTACATAAATATCTTCATCATTTAGCATAATAACAAATCCATAAGATTTACGATATCCTTTGTAGATACCTTCATATTCTTCATGCTGTTGATCTTCATATCGGTATACATCTGGTCGAGATGAAGTTAATACGCCTTCACGGGCGAGCATTTTCGCAGATCGAATAAACATTTCAAGATCTTTGCCACCTCGAATACGATTATCCATTGCTGCATCCTCAATATGGTATGCATGTGGTTGTATAGATTTATAAAAGTCCAATACCTTCTTCTTCAAATCTGCACCCCCTTATTAGGATGAAAAAAGAAAAAGCCTGCAAAGCAGGCTTTCATCATTAGAATTGATTAATCATTGCCCCTAACACTAAGCTCAACACAGCAAAGATAATCCCCAATATAATCGTACATTTAGATAAGAAAGCATCTAAACCGCGTTGCTTACCACCAAAAGAAGAGTCTGCCGCACCAGAAACAGCACCGCCCATGCCTGCATTTTTGCTATTTTGTGCAACAACTACTACAATTAATAAAATAGATACGATTACTTCTACAATCATTAAGAAATTTGTCACGACTGTCATCCTTCCTGTGATGCTCGATGCGAGCCCAATACACGATGTTCTAAATACTTCTCTAATTTACGTTTTACCCTTTGTAGCGCATTATCAATAGATTTAACACTACGATCTGTGACCTCAGCCATTTCTTGATAGGAACGTCCATCAAGGTATCCTTCCAAGACTTCCCATTCGAGATCACTTAAAATATGACCAATATTGCGCTCAATATCATCTAGTTCCTCTTGACTGATAATGAGGTCTTCAGGATTTGTAATCTTTGTTGAAGATAGCATTTCAATCAATGTACGCTCAGAGTCCTCTGTATACACCGGTTTATTTAAGGATATATAGGAGTTCAAAGGCGCATGTTTTTGTCTTGTAGCCGATTTAATAGCTGTAATAATTTGTCTAGTTATACAAAGTTCCGCAAAGGCTCTAAAAGACGCTAATTTATCATGTTTAAAATCTCGCGTCGCCTTATAGAGTCCAATCATCCCTTCTTGGATGATATCCTCTCGGTCGGCACCTACCAAAAAATAGGAGCGAGCCTTAGCTCTTACAAAGTTCTTATATTTATTAACAATATAATCGATTGCAAACTCATTTTGCTCTTCCTGAGCTATGACCACAACTTGCTCATCGGTCATTTCCTTGAAATTGTAATCGGACTTGCGTGTATGAATCATTTTCATAAGCTCCTCCTTACAATTGAGCGAGAAAAACCAATATATTTATTATACTGGAACGGTATATGATTTTCAACTATCAATGACCTCGACGCAATTTCTCGAGCTTTTCAGCAACTTCAGGAGATAATAAACCTCCCACTTCATTACGACGCACTGAGAATTGATCACGTCTATGTTCATGAGCATATTGAAGTCGTTCTTCTTCCTTAGCAATACGAATCATATTTTGCAACTCACGAGCAGGAATGCGCAACCCGCCAGAGCCTAGAATTTGATTCTGTTCTGCCCCATCGGAGGTTACAACATATACATTAGTATATTTGCCTTTACGTAAAAATACCTCTCGTTCAATAAAGGAATCCGCCGTTTCTCCATCCTCAGTATACACTTCGATAAATCCACTTGTAATAGATTCAATGGAACCTCCAGATTTTGTATACTTACCATCAAATACAAGGATTACTTCGTAACCCTTAAATTTACCATAGTTCAACAATCTATCTCGAAGCTCCATTCTCGCATGTTCTAAAGACTCATGAGCCAATTTTTTCAAATGAGTCCAAGCAAAAATAACATTATAGCCGTCTACAATTAAAATATCTTTTAGCATGATTATTTCGCCTGGCGTTGACGTACCGCCTCATACATAAGAACTGCAGCTGCAACAGATGCATTCAAAGAATTCAAATTTCCATACATAGGAATTGTTACAAGGAAATCACAAGCTTCTTTTACAACGCGACTAATCCCCTTACCTTCATTACCAATGACTATAACCGTAGGAATTGTCATATCTGCTTCATACAAGGTACGATCACCTTCCATATGAGCCCCCATTACCCAAAATCCTTGTTTTTGAAGTTGTTTAATGGTTTGCACTACATTGCCAATTTGTACAAGTGGAATTTGTTCAATAGCTCCAGCAGATGTCTTTGCAACAGTAGCATTAATAGGCGCATTATGTCGTTTAGGAATGAGTACAGCCGTAGCTCCCGCACATTCAGCAGTACGAATGATAGCTCCCATATTATGTGGGTCTTCAACCCCATCCGTTAAGATGAGTAAAGGAACCTCATGTGTCGTTTCTTGTAATACCTCTCCCAATTCTTTAAATTGAACGGCCGATACAAGAGCTATAACCCCTTGATGTGGTACCTCCAAATCGTACTTATTCATCTGTTTAACTGGTGTAGGTCTAACTTCAATTCCTTGAGATTTAGCAAGGCCTACAATATCAGCTAACCCTGTTTTTACCTTATCTTCACTGACCAGAATACGTTGAATAGAACGGCCACTTTTAAGGGCTTCTTTAACCGCATTGCGACCTACAATATAATTATCCATACTACATACCTCGTAGAGTTATAGAAAAGGCTTGCCCCAAGATATGCTGTAAGCGGTCTTCTTGGCGCGTTTCATAAAGAAATCCTAGTACTGCTTCAAAGGCCGTACTACTGCGATATTCTTGAACAGTACTACTTTTAGGCACGTTTACATTACTATTTCTAGCACGGCGTGCAATAGCTTGTTCCTCTTCTGTGAAAGCATCTTCTATTTCTAGCAATACTTTCGCCTGTGATTTAGCACAAATAAATTCAGTAACAATTGTATGCAATACCTGTACCTTTGTGATATTCATTTGCACTACTCGTTCGCGTACATACATGGAGTATACTGCATCGCCGATATAAGCTAGCATAACTGCATCAGCACTTAGGCACTCTTCTATAGTCCGATTACGCAAACGAAGCGGCTCTTCTTCAAGAGCCGTCAGTTTTTTTATCGCTTCATTCTTTAAGAATTGAAATTGTTTAAACTTCACGTTTTTTCCACCGTGCACCTTGAGGGGAGTCCTCAATAGTAATACCAATCTCAGCTAATCGATCGCGAATACAATCAGCTAATGCCCATTGCTTTTGGTCCCGACAAGCTTGACGTACAGAAAGAATAACTTGCATTAATTCTTCGTATTCAGCAGCATTAGCACCCGTATTGCCTTCCCAAGCTTTTTCAAGAACACCAATAACATCTGTCATAAATTTGAAGATTCGTTTCACTTCAGCAATTGCCTCTTGGCAAACAACGCCTTCTCTACTTGTTACAGCTTGATAGTAGATATTAATTTCTTTTGCAAGACCGAACATACTAGAAGTTGCTAGAGCAGTGTTGAAATCATCACTCATAGCATCCTCAAATTCTTCTTCGTATGCTTTCGCTTTTTCTAATAAGCGTTGAGCTTCATCACATGAGCCTGGCTCACATTTTTCAAGGTAAAGAAGGTTTTCAATAGCTGTGCTTAACCGTTCCAAAGATTTATTAGCTTCTTCTAGACGCTCATCAGAGAAATCTAATGGGCTACGGTAATGCGTGCTCAATAAGAAATAACGCAATGCATCAGGACTATATTGTTCTAAAATATCTTTTACCAAGAAGAAATTATTCAAGGACTTAGACATTTTTTCAGAGTTAATAGTGATAAAACCATTGTGCAACCAGTAGCGCACTGCTGGATGTTGACCAGAGCAACCTTCTGATTGAGCAATTTCATTTTCATGATGAGGGAAAATCAAATCGCTACCACCACCGTGGAAGTCAAATTCTGTGCCTAAATATTTTTGGCTCATAGCAGAACATTCAATGTGCCAGCCTGGACGACCATTCCCCCATGGGCTTTCCCAATAAGGTTCACCAGGTTTTGCTGCTTTCCACAAAGCAAAGTCCATAGGATTCTTCTTACGACCATCTACTTCAATACGTGCGCCTGCCTCCATATCGTCTAATGTACGACCAGATAACTCACCGTAATGTTCAAATTTCTCCACACTATAATATACATCGCCATCGAGTTCATAGGCGTAGCCCTTGTCAATCAATGTTTTAATCATAGCAATGATATCATCAATATGCGTAGATACACGTGGATACATATCAGCCCGTTGTACACCTAATGCATCCATTACTTCAAAATAACTATCGATATAACGATTTGCAATGGTATCCCAAGAGACGCCTTCACCATTAGAAGTATTGATGATTTTATCATCCACATCAGTAAAGTTTTGTACATAGGTTACTTTATAGCCTACATGTTTCATATAGCGACGAATTACGTCCCAAGTCACAAAAGGACGAGCATTGCCAATATGAGGATGATTGTATGGTGTGACACCACATACGTACATTTTTGCCTCACCTGGTGTTACAGGATTAAAAACCTCTTTTTGGCGCGTCATAGTATTATAAACAGTAATTTCTCTCATCGTTACCGATGCCTCCAATTTTGTAAAATAAAAAAGACCTCTCATCTCATACAGAGACGATGGTCCGCGGTTCCACTCTGTTAGGTACCAATAGCGATACCCACTCATCGCATAACGGTGCGTCGCCGGACAAACCTACCTATAATCGGAGTGTCAGCTCGTGAATGCATTTCATCTACCTATCCATGAACCCTCCCACCATCGGTTCTCGCTAAAAAGTTAGTTGTAGAGTACTTCTTTCAGTCTCAGCTATTAAAATAATCTATATTCATATATAAAAATATTTTACCAATAAAGCTATAGAATGTCAATATTTACAAGAAAGATCCCCATCTTTCATAGGCAGCTATTCACATATCATACATAGGTATTTTAAATAGCTTAATTAGAAAGATGAGGATATATAATCAGAATATTAAATTACTATTATCATTCATAACAATAGCTTTTATAGCACACAAGTAATAATAATGTCATTACATCAAATCAATTAATATTAAGCATTTTCTAATTTATCTTGATCATCATGTTTACGGCAAATACCGGCAAAAATAGATCCTGTAAAGTTATGAATAATGGAGAATACTGCACCTGCTACCGCAGCTTGTGGTGTAAAGTGTTTTAGTGCTAAAGATACGGATAATGCAGAATTTTGCATAGCCACTTCGATTTGCATAGCACGACGAGAAGACACATCAATACTAAGAGCTTTACATATAAAGTATGTCACAACATAACCACTCAAATTTTGTACTAAACACGCTACAAAAATAATGAAACCAGTTTCGGCAATTTGCTTTTGGTTAACTGCAGTTACAGCTGCCAAGATAAGCAATACCGCGATAGCTGCAATGGTTGGACATACAGATTTTACAGGTTCAATTTTTGCGCCAATAAAGTAATTCAATACAATCCCCAAAATAATTGGTACTAACACGATTTTTACAATGGATATAAACATTGGCATAAATTGAATTTCAATAGAAGATGTTGCACCTGCATATAATACGACAAATAAAGGCGTTAAAATAGGTGCCAATAATGTGGATACAGTTGTTGCTGATACGGATAAGGGAACATTACCATTTGCAAGGAAGGTCATTACATTAGAAGCAGTACCACCAGGACATGCACCCAACAAGATAAAACCAATCCCAACTTCTGGAGGAAAATTAAATGCTAAGGCTACTAAGAAACCTGCCAATGGCATCCATAAGAATTGGATTACGGATACGAGAATAACCTTCATTGGTTGCTTAAATACATCAATAAAGACTTGAGCCGTTAATGTTAACCCCATCGCAAACATAACAAACTGTAGCATGTAAGCAATATATGGAGTCATCCAAGAAAATACTGCAGGTAGCATATATGCTAAAACAGCCATCAATAGTACTATCCAGGATAGATAACTATTGAATAAGTGATTAATAGAACGAATAACACTCATAAAAACACTCGCTTTCATAATAAATCAAAATTTAATACGCCGATTATTATAGCATTTCTATAGAATATTAACAACACATACAAAAGGAGTTCACATAACACTTGTTACGTGAACTCCTTTGATTAATTGATCAAATTTATTTTGTTAATGCACCTACATTATCTAAACGATGTAAGCACTTTTCTTTACCAAGTAATGTAACAATATTATTCAAATCCGGACCATGCATTTGACCTGTTAAAGCTACACGGATTGGCATAAATACGAATTTACCTTTTAAAGAGGTTTCTTTCATTACGGCCTTGATTGTTGCTTTTACAACTTCAGGTGTAATTTCATCAAGTTCAGCCAATGCATTCCGGAAAGCGCCGAGAACTGTTGGAGCTGTTTCTTCATTCAATACAGCACGCAACTCCTCTTCATGCCCCTCTTCAAGGAATACTGTTTCGCCCATAAACAAGCCTACATGATCTTTAATTTGAGCACCATAGCTAATATGATCACGGAATGTAGAGCATAATAATGCCAACCAATCAATATCAGCTTGATTCAAGCTATCTGGAGCTAAACCAACCTCTTTCAAATGCGGTAAACAAAGATGGAATAACTCTTCATCACTCAAATTCTTCATATAGTGGAAATTTATATGGTTCAATTTATCAATATCAAACACAGCAGGATTTTTCGCTACCCGATCCATAGAGAAAGCCTGAATTAATTCATCTTGTGTGAAGAATTCTTCTTCACCTTCAGGAGCCCAACCAAGAAGTGCCAAGAAGTTTACAAGTGCTTCTGGCAAGTACCCTAATTGTTTGTATTGTTCAACAGAGGTAGCACCATGACGTTTGGACATTTTTTTGTAATCTTTACCAAGAATCAAAGAAATATGACCAAACTTAGGGACCTCCCAACCAAGAGCTTCATAGATAGCCATTTGGCGAGGTGTATTGGATAGATGTTCCTCTGCACGAATAACGTGAGTAATCCCCATCATATGATCGTCCATTACTACAGCAAAGTTATATACAGGAATACCATCGGATTTAACGATAACGAAGTCACCTACACCATTGGACTCAAAGGATACATGCCCACGTACCATATCATCAAAAGCGTATGTTTTATTCAACGGTACACGCAAACGAATTGTAGGTTTACGACCTTCAGCAATGTATTTAGCCTTTGTCTCTTCATCTAAGTGTTCACAATGACCGTTGTATTTTGGTGTTTCCCCACGATCCATTTGATCTTGACGCACCGCATCTAACTCTTCAGGTGTGCAGTAACACTCATAAGCTTTACCTTCATCCAATAAGCGTTGTGTTACTTCTTTATATAAATCAAGACGTTCTGTTTGACGGTAAGGACCATTATTACCACCTACATCAATGCCTTCATCCCAGTTCATGCCAAGCCATTGTAAGGAAGCTTTAATATTCTCTTCACTTTCACGTGTAGAACGAGCTAAATCTGTATCTTCAATGCGCAATACAAATGTGCCTTTTTCCTTACGTGCTAATAACCAGTTAAATAAAGCAGAACGAGCACCACCAATATGGAATGGACCCGTAGGGCTTGGAGCAAAACGAACTTTCATGGAACTCATGATTAAATCTCTCCTTCATATACAGAAACGACAGCTTGTGCAGCAATGCCTTCGCGGCGACCAATAGCCCCTAGCATTTCATTTGTTGTCGCTTTAATACTAATACGATCTAATGGTATCTCTAAAATAGACTGTAAATTAGACTTCATCATATCGATGTGAGGTTTTAATTTAGGTGTCTCAGAAATAACCATAATATCAATATTATAGGCTTGTAACCCACGTTCTTTCAATAAGAAATTTACTTTTTCTAGTAAAAGCATGCTAGAAATCCCTTTATACTGGTCGTCTTCAGGTGGAAAATAGTATCCAATATCCCGTAAACCAGCGGCACCTAGCATGGCATCCATCAATGCATGAATGAGAACATCTGCATCGGAGTGACCATCAGGACCAAGGTCAGACTCGATATGAACACCACCTAAGATACAAGGACGCCCTGCTTTTAATTGATGAATATCATAACCAAATCCAACGCGCATACGCTTATCCTCAATTCCTAAATATCGTTTTGCTACTGCAATATCATTAGGTGTGGTCACCTTAATATTACAATAGTCTCCACTTACTATATGTACAGGCTTACCTAAATACTCGACGAGGGACACATCATCAGTGCCTAAATATTTTTCGTCATGAGCCTTTTGATGGGCCTCTTTAAATAGATCTTTTTGAAAGCCTTGTGGTGTTTGAATTTGGTATAACTCACTGCGTTTCAAGGTTTCTATTACGGTATGCTCTGTATTAACCCGTTTAATCGTATCCGTAGCAGGGACACCTACAGTAGCAGCTCTATATTCTATTGCGGCCCTAACAACAGAATCAAACAGTTTAGTTGATGCTAATGGACGCGCTCCATCATGAACTAGCACAATATTACTATCTTCTGATACAGCTTTGAGACCATATGCCACAGAATCTTGACGTTCTCTTCCACCAAATACTATCTTTACAGGAATATGCAAATCCAACCCTTGAATATGGTTAGACATATATTCTTGTTCGCCTTCAGCTACAACAAGAATAATTTCTTTTAAACCTTCAATCTTTTCTACATTTTGTATGGTACGTTGAATAATAGAATGTCCCCCTAAAGGAATAAATATCTTATTTTCTTTGTATCCCATACGGCGACCAGCACCTGCAGCGAGAACGATACAACTAATTGCCTTGCCCATTTTGTCCTCCATCTACACGAGCAAAAATCATCCGTCCTGCACTCGTTTGTAATATGGATGTAACCATAACCTCTACATTTTGACCAACATAAGGCTTACCATCCTCTACGACAATCATCGTGCCATCGTCGAGATAAGCCACACCTTGGTGTACTTCCTTACCTTCTTTCATGATTTGAACGCGAATCCATTCTCCAGCGATTAGAGCAGGTTTTAATACATTTGCCAATTCATTAAGGTTAAGCACTTCAATACCTTGTACACGAGCCACCTTATTCAAGTTAAAGTCATTAGTCATCAATTTCCACTGCTTATCTAAAGCAAGTCGCATAAGTTTTGAATCAACCTCTACAAGATCATCATAATCATCTTCAACAACTTCTATAGCTACCTTATTGGCATCTTGCATATCCTTCAAAATATCAAGGCCACGTCGACCACGGTTGCGTTTCGTAGCATCGGCAGAGTCAGAAATTACCTGTAACTCATTTAATACAAATAGTGGCACCATAAGAGGGCCTTCAATGAAGCCCGTAGCACATAGTTCTTTGATACGACCGTCAATGATAACTGAAGTATCTAGTAATTTTGGCGTACTAGAGGATTTATCTAATTTATGAGTTGAAAACATTTTAAAACGACTTGTTTTTTTAGTGCTATCTCCTCCCCATTGTTGTACGTAATTATTGTACATTTCGGGTCCTTTACGAGCCATGATTTTAAGTCCACTATATCCAAAAATAGCACTCAAAATTATAGGAATATAAGGTCCTATAATAGGTACTTGATTGAATGCAACACCAATTAGATTTGCAATAATAAGGCCGAATAATAAACCGATGGTGCCTGCAATCAATTCTTGATTTGGAATATGAGTAAGAATACGCTCTAATCTTTTAGCAATTACTAAACCTTGTTTCAGAATAAATGATGAAATCAGATAACCAATAACAAGGCCTAATAGAGTACCTACGATTAATACTGCAATACGTGCAATTGTTAACGACATGTCCCCAAAAGATTCAAATTGAGAAACCAAATATGGGTCAATAATAGGTGCTAAGCTATCCATTCCCACGTAGGCTGCTGTACCTACTAAAATGGCTATTACATAGCGTAAAATCCGATAAATCATGAAATCACCTCCTAATTATGAAAATACGAGTTGCATCGCCTCTTGTATAGATTTGACACCTTTAATTTTGATAGAACTATCATTATCCTTAATTTGTTTATAGTTGCCTTCAGGAATAATAAACTTTTTAAAACCTAATTTCTTGGCTTCATTTATACGCTGTTCAATGCGAGGAATACTGCGAACATTACCAGTTAAGCCTACTTCACCTAAAATTACCATATCTGTTGGAACGATTCGATTTTTCAGATTTGACACAATGGCAACCGCCATAGATAAATCACAAGCAGGTTCATTTACCTTGAGACCACCGATAACATTTACATACACGTCTTTATTACCTAATGTAAAGCCACAGCGTTTTTCTAAGACTGCTAATAATACGATTAACCGGTTAAGATCATAACCAATCGCCGTACGTCTAGGCATACCAAAAGCCGTAGTAACGACCAAGCTTTGTACCTCTACCAAGATGGGGCGAACCCCTTCGAGGTAAATCATAACAGCACTGCCGCTTTCTTCATCGGAACGCTCGGCTAAAAGAGAAGCAGACGGATTGGACAATTCCTGTAACCCTTCCTCTACCATAGCAAAAATGCCTGTTTCTGATGTAGATCCAAAACGGTTTTTAATGGACCGTAATATACGGAATTGATAAGAACGCTCCCCTTCAAAGTAAAGCACTACATCTACCATATGCTCTAACATACGAGGCCCTGCAATATTGCCTTCCTTTGTTACATGGCCAATGATTACAGTAGGTATATTTCGTTCTTTACAGAAGCGAAGTAGGCGAGATGTGCATTCACGAACTTGACTAACACTGCCTGGCGCAGCATCTATATCTCCAGTATACATAGTTTGTATAGAGTCAATGACTAGTAAGGAAGGAGTCATTGCTTCAGCTTGCTCCAATATATGATCTAGATCAGTATCTGCAATAACTTGTAACCGTTCACTATTAATATGCAGTCGTTCTGCTCGAAGTTTAAGTTGTAACTGAGACTCTTCACCAGATGCATAAAGAACTGCTCCTACTGTATCGGCTACCTTCTGGGATACTTGTAGTAACAGAGTAGATTTACCAATACCAGGATCACCACCTAAAAGCATTAGAGCACCAGGCACTATGCCCCCACCTAATACACGGTCAATTTCACCAAAGGTTGTAGATACGCGTGCAATAGAAGAAATTTCGATATCTGGCAAGGCGGTAGGCTTCGCCGTTTGATTTCCAACACCTCGAGAAGGTGTTCGACTATGTTTAGTTTCTTTAATTATTTCTTCAACTAATGTATTCCATTCTCCACATTGTGGACAACGGCCCATCCACTTAGAGGATTCAGCCCCACAATTTTGACAAAAGAATACAGATTTTGCTTTTGCCATAACACCTCAATACATTTAAAAAGAAAGGTCATGAATGATAACCATTCATGACCTTTTATGCATAATTTTACTACATGGTTAACTATCATCATTTTATAGTATACCATTTAACTTATATTTTTTATATGAAAGGTAGTCATCAACTGTATAATTTGTATTTTTATCATATTGATACAACAAGATCGTTATCCTTTGCATCTGCTTTAATAATTTTACCTTCTTTTGCATCTCCTTTCAAAATAAGATCGGACACTGGGTCCTCAATTAAACGTTGAATAGCACGTTTTAATGGTCGAGCCCCCATTGTGAAATCAGAGCCCTCCTTAACAAGTAAATGCATAGCCTCAGGAGAGATTTCTAATTGTAAATCACGCGCTTCAAGGCGTTTTGTAACATCACTCATCAAGATAGTTACAATTTCTTTTAAGTCCTCTTCTGTTAATGGATGGAATACAATCATTTCATCAATACGGTTTAAAAACTCAGGTCTAAAATGACGTTTCACCGCATCCATTACTGACTTCTTAGCCTCTTTAAACTCAATTTCTTTATTTTCATCTACATTGAAATCAGATTTTTTAGCCGCTAAGAAACCAAGTTCTGGAGAGTTTTTATGTAAAGCTTTAGCACCTAAGTTACTTGTCATAATAATAACTGTATTTCTGAAATCTACAGTTCTTCCTTGACTATCAGTAAGACGACCATCATCAAGAACTTGTAACAAAATATTAAAGAAATCTGCATGTGCCTTTTCCACTTCATCGAGGAGGATAACGCTATATGGTTTGCGACGTACCGCATCTGTTAATTGTCCACCTTCTTCATAGCCTACGTAACCTGGAGGGGCACCGACTAAGCGAGACACAGTATGTTTTTCCATATATTCAGACATATCAAGTCGAATCATAGCAGATTCATCGCCGAACAAGGAGGATGCAAGCGCTCTTGCTAGCTCAGTTTTCCCTACACCAGTTGGCCCAAGGAACAAGAATGAACCAATAGGCCGTTTTGGGTCTTTTAATCCAGCCCTTGCACGGCGTACAGCTTTAGCTACAGCAGTAACAGCCTCATCTTGACCTACTACGCGTTTATGAAGTTCTTCTTCCAAATGTAGTAAGGTTGCAGACTCTTCTTCTGCAATTTTAGCCACTGGAATGCCTGTCCATTGCGCTACTACAGCAGCTATGTCTTCCTCTGTTACTATTAACTTTTGATCGCTTTTTTCTTTAGCAATAGATTTTTTATCACCAATTTCTTTTAATAGTAATTGTTCTTCATCGCGAAGCTTTGCAGCCTTTTCGAAATCTTGAGACGTAACCGCAGCTTCTTTTTCTTTCTTAACTGTATTGAGGCGATCCTCTAATGCTTTAACATCAGGTGCTGAAGAAAATACTTTCATACGAACCTTAGATGCAGCTTCATCGACTACATCGATAGCCTTATCAGGTAAGAATCGATCTGTAATATATCGGCTAGATAAAGACACAGCTGCTGTTAATGCCTCATCTGTAATCTTAGCCTTATGGAAAGCTTCATACCGATCTCTTAATCCCTTTAAAATTTCAAGAGCATCCTCTTCGTTAGGCTCTCCTACTTGAACGGGTTGAAAACGACGCTCTAAAGCAGCATCTTTTTCTATATATTTCTTATATTCATCAAGTGTTGTGGCACCGATAACTTGGAATTCACCTCGTGCCAAAGCAGGCTTTAAGATATTAGCTGCATCCATAGCGCCTTCAGTAGCACCTGCCCCAACCAATGTATGAATTTCATCTATAAAGATAATCATATCATCATGTTGTTGTACTTCATCAATGGCTTTTTTTAACCGTTCTTCAAATTCACCACGGTACTTGGCACCCGCTAACATAGAACCAATACTAAGAGAAATAATGCGTTTATTACGTAAAATCTCCGGTACATTATCAGTCACAATACGCTGTGCCAAGCCTTCGGCAATAGCTGTTTTACCTACACCTGGTTCACCAATAAGAACAGGATTATTTTTAGTTCTACGGCTGAGAATTTGAATGACTCGTTGAATCTCCGTATCGCGGCCAATAACAGGATCAATCTTACCTTGTTTAGCAGACTCATTAAGATCAGTTGCAAAATCTGACAGCTCACCTAAATCATTATTGCTATTTATTCCCTCTTGACCACCATTATTGCTACCTTTATTCGAGCCAAGAATACTACGAATTGCTTCTACTACATCATTACTACGTATATTCATAGCTCGTAAAATAGCAACTGCAACACCGCTACCATCGCTAAGTAGGCCCAATAGAATATGCTCAGTACCAACGTAATTGTGATTCATTTGATTTGCTACTTGAATGGCAAGCTCAAGTACATGTTTAACGCGAGGTGTCATATATATTGACGTTGCCTTTTTATTACCACGTCCTACATGTTCTTCTACAGCTTCAAAAATATCTTCTGTAACAAGGCCAAGCTCTTCTAAAGCTTTAGCTGCTACACCATTTTTAACCTTTGTAAGGCCAATGAGTACGTGTTCAGTACCAACATAGTCATGTCCTAACTCCAAAGCAGCCTCTTGAGCTAACGAAAGAACACGCTGTGCATCGTCTGTAAACCGTTGCATCATAATATCACCTCATCTATCTATGTAAATTGTAATTATTTCTTTTCAAATATATATAAACAATGGTGAAATAACCATTGGAATATCAAAAATATTATTAAACTCTATTAATCTATTATGCTATCTAGTATTAATATTTACTATTTTTTACAAATCTCTTAACGGTAAACTAAGAAAATTATATAAATCAATCTATACAAAATAAATAATCATGCATTAATTATTTATGTATTTATATTAATTTGAAAGTTTTTGACGTATCACCTTTGCACGATAGCTGTCGCGATCGGTATCTGTCAAATTTTCACTACCTAAGTATTTAGAGAGGAAGTTTGGTCTAGTTATAGCAACAAGCTCATTAAAAGTATCTTTACCCCAGAATGGTAATATTTCTAAATCTACACCTAATTGAATGTCGCTAAGCTTACTAAGTGCCTCTTTACCGCTTACACGTCGTGCATATTGTAAAATTCCATAGGATCGCCAAAGTATATCTTCCAAACCTTCTTTATCGTTGTGTAATAAAGATTGCCGAGACTTTCGTTCTTCTGCAATAATTCCTTCTACGATTTTAATCAATTGCTCAATAGTTGCTTCTTCACTAATACCCATCGTTCGTTGATTAGAAATCTGGTAAATACAACCTAAAGCTTCGGAACCTTCCCCATACAACCCTCGTACAGAGTAACCTAGTTGTATTATGTTACGAATGAGTCTCGTAATACGACCAGATAACGTCAATGCGGGTAAATGTAACATAACAGAGGCCCGTAAACCTGTACCCACATTAGTGGGGCAAGCAGTTAAATAACCAAATCGCTCATCAAAGGCATAAGGGTATTTTGCTTCGATAGCTTTATCAATTTGAACCGCATGATTATAAGCTTGTTGCAATTTAAGTCCTGGAGCCATAGATTGAATACGTAAATGATCTTCTTCATTTACCATAATTGCGATAGAAGCATCATCAGATACAATCAAATTACGATACGGTAATTGTTCCTCTAAAGCAGGACTCATTAAATGCTTTTCAACTAAGACAGCACGCTCACGTTGACTTAATTGCTCAAGGCTAATATTTGTATATTGGTGCTCATCAGCCTTTTTTAATATTGGCAATAGGCCTCGAGAGATTGTATTCACTTTTTCTAAGGAAACTGTATCTTCACGATTCGTAAACAATATATCATCAAAATTTCTCGCCAATCGTATACGACTTGAAATTACAATGTGGTCTGTCGCCTCTGTATCCTGACACAGCCACTGACTTAGCGGAGAGTCCAATATAGTATCTAACATAAGAACCTCCTATTCGTTATCACCATCAATGATAACTTCTAGATTTTTAATTTTATCTCTCAAAATTGCAGCTTCTTCAAAGTTTTCAGCTTGAATAGCTGTATCTAATTGGCGGCGCAATTGCTTTACTTCATACTTTGCTTTAAATACATTAGTACCACGACTAGGTATAGTCCCTTCATACTCAGAACTACCTTGTATTCGTTCTAATAATGGATTTATTTCACTATTAAAAGTCTCATAACATTGACCACAGCCAAACTTACCTACCCGATTGAATTCATCATAAGTAATACCACACTGAGGGCAGCTCTTAGATTGATGAGCTTTTAATAAGTTATCTGGATACACCATATTCTTAAAAAAATCATTAGTAAAAAAGTTATTATCCCACATATCATTCATAAAAGAACTATAAGGAGATAATTTCCCAGCTTGTTGTAACTTGGTGGCACAACTACTGCAAAGATGTTGCTCAGTCTTTTGATTATTTATGATATTAGTCATATGGATAGTAGCTTCATTTTTATGGCAATGATCACATAACACAAATCATCACTCCTTCCGCAAAGTGTCCACCATTGATGCATATAATTGACGAACAGCATCATTACGTTCTTCTACGTCTACATTTTCAATTAATGTAGCAAAAGAATTATGCATCAATTGAGCTTCACGACGGGTAATCTTTTCAGATTGTAATAATTGAAATAATGATTGATCTACATCTCGCATATCAATTAATCGTTCTACCGTATTTGGACCTTCATAAATCCGATAAGTTGTAACAGCAGGTAAAGAATCTGAACTTTCTGGGTTAATTTTTTTGATTCGAATATATCCACCCAAGCCACGTCTTGACTCAACATCGAAACCGCGCTCATTAGAAAAACGCGTACTTAATACGTAACTAATTTGGGATGGCGCACAATCTAATTCATCAGCCAATTCATTACGCTTTAAAATTAGCTTTTCTTGTTCTTCACGCATACGGTCTAATATAAATTTTTCTATTTTATCAGCTATCATACTCATAAAAAACACCCCTTTAAAGTTTATTTACTATAGTTTTGACTATTTGTTCTTTAACATAACTCTATTATATTTGACTTTTTGACCTTAGTCAATATAAAAGTCAAATTTTATAAAAATAACGTTTGACTTTTAATGTATTCTCATATAATTGGACTTAATCCTTAAATCTATGTATAATAAATGAGATATTATTTTCTGAAGGAAGGTGTTGTTATGGCAGAAGCATTAGGACAAGAACTGTTAATTGATTTATATTCCTGCGATGAAGACGCAATTTCATCCGCTACAGCTGTACAGGAAAGTGTAGCAACCGCATTTGACTTAGCTGAACTTGATGTAGATGAAATCAGTTGTCAAGTTATGGACGAGGAAATCGCCCTCCTTTCTGTCGCACCAGGTTTTCACTTTACATTGCACACATATCCTGCACTTGGTTATGTAGCAGTTGATTTGTATTCCTTCGAGCAAACATTACCGCTTACGTTAATTATGAAAGCCTTACGTAAATCTTTTAGAGCTGAAAAAGTAAAGGCAACAAGTGTGCAACGTGGCGACTTTGGTAACGAACGTGATATGAAACCACGTCGCAAAACTAAGATTACTACACTTGGTCGTGTTTCTCGTACACGTATCCAACTCAAACAAACAGGAGGCAAGTTGAAAAAACAAAGTGCTAAGGTTATCAAAACATTAGCTAAAAAGAGTGGCCTAAAAAAATAACATAAAATGAAAATGCAAAAAAGCTAGAGGATTTCCTCTAGCTTTTATTTGGGTTGATATGTAATTCTATTTATATAGCTTATCTACGAACCATCATTTCTTCAAGATTGAGAACATCAGCAATTTCATCAACATCATCACAGATATATTCAGCATCCGCTTCTTTTAACTCAGATTCCGTACCATAACCATAGGTAACGCCAATGGAGATACAGCCAAGTTCATTAGCTGCTTCTACATCGTACTTACGATCTCCAACCATGAATGTCAATCGACGACCATTTTCATCAGTTAATGGGTTACCACATAGCGTGAGAGCTTTTTCAAGAATTTCTTTTTTGTGTAACAATCCCGCTTCGTAATTAGCACCAACAATAACATCAAAGTATGGTGTCAATTCAAAGTGATCAAGAATATCTTTAGCATAATGTTCTGGTTTTGCAGTAGCTACAGCTATAGTATATTGTTCAGTTTTGCATTTAGCCAATAAGTCTACAATATTCGGATATACTTTATTTTCAAATTTACCGATGGTACCATAACGTTCACGGAATTTAAAGTATGTTTCTTCCGCTTGCTCAAAGGTCAAACCACAATGTTCTTGGAAAGCATCTACCAATGGTGGTCCTAAGAACAATTGTAATGTTTCTTCATCAGGTACAGTATAACCGAAATGTTCCAATGCAAATTTAATGCTTTTAAGAATACCTTCTTGAGAGTCAGTTAAGGTTCCATCTAAATCAAATAATATCGTTTTCTTCATATTATTTCTTTAAAGCCTCTTTCAATGTATGCCATGCAAGAACTGCACATTTTACACGTGCTGGCATATTAGAAATATTTTGTAGAGCCATAGCATCTTCTAATTCTTCTAACTCATTTTCATCGGTAATCTCTTTTTTAATCATACCCAAGAAAATTTCTACTAAACGAAGCGCTTCCTCAACAGATTTGCCCTTAATGATATCAATCATCATAGATGCAGATGCTTGGCTAATAGCACAGCCAGAACCTGTATATGCAGCATCTTTAATGATACCATCTACTACATTGAGTTGTAATGTTAGATCATCACCACAACTAGGGTTATGTCCATGTTCAGAATTTGTAAATTCAGATAATTCATGCTTATTACGTTTATCTTGGTTATGTTCCAAAATAAGTTCCGTATATAATTGATCCATTTCCATTAGTGGTAATTCTCCTAATCTTTAAAACCCATTACTGAACGAACAGTCTTTAATACTTCAAGGAATGCGTCTAAATCTTCCTTGCGAGTGTATAAGTACATACTTAAACGAGTAGATGCAGATACATTGTAGAACGCACCTAATGGTTGTGCACAATGGTGACCGGAACGAACGCAGATCCCCTTAGAATCCAAAATTGTAGCTACATCATGAGGATGTACATCATCTACAGTGAACGCAATAACGCCATGTTTTTCCTTAGGATTTTGAGAACCAATAACATGGACATGTGGCAATTCAACAATCTTAGGAAGAATATAAGCTACTAACTCCTCTTCATAGGCTTCTATAGCATCCATTCCAAAGGATTCCAAATAGTCAATAGCTGCATGCAAGGAAACGGCACCATCAGCATTTGGAGTACCTGCCTCAAACTTATATGGAAGCTCATTGAATGTAGCAGTTTGCTCTTTTACATACTCAATCATATCGCCACCCAATAGGAATGGAGGCATAGTTTCTAATAAATCACGTTTACCGTATAGTACACCAATCCCTTGAGATGCACACATTTTATGGCCAGAGAATACGAAGAAATCGCAATCCAATGCTTGTACGTCAATTTTTTTATGAGGTGTAGATTGAGCACCGTCTAGAACAACAATAGCACCTACAGAGTGAGCCTTCTCAGTTAATTCTTTTACTGGGAATTCCATACCAAGCACGTTACTAACATGAGCGAAAGCAACAATTTTAGTCTTTTCATCAATTTTATTGATTTCACCATCTTTTAAGTGCCCATGTTCATCAAGATACATGTATTCTAAGGTTGCCCCCGTCTGTTCTGCCACATATTGCCATGTTACAAGATTCGCATGATGTTCAGCAACAGTAATGACAATCTTGTCACCTTTTTTCACATTATGAAGGCCATAGCTGTGGGCAATCAAGTTCATTGACTCCGTACTATTACGTGTAAATATAACCTCTTCTCGTTCGCGAGCATTGATAAATTCAACTACGCGATCCCGTGCATTTTCATAGTCTTCAGATGCTTCAATGGCTAAAATATGAGAACCACGATGTGGGTTACCATTACGTTGTGTCATATGTTCCACAACACGGTCAATTACGGACTGTGGAATTTGAGCAGTAGCACCGCTATCTAAATAGATAACACGATGCCCATTATGCTCTTTATGTAATATAGGAAAGTCTTTGTATGCTTCTGCAATTGGTCTCATAAAAACGCCTCTTTAAATTTTATTACGTACAGCTGCTAACGCTGCTTCTTCAATCGTTTCATCACCAATGCGATCAATAATAGGTCGAATCATAGATTCAACAATGATATGTTTTGCCTCTACCTCACTAAAGCCACGGCTCATGATATAGAACAATTTATTATGATCAATTTGGCCTGCACTTGCTGCATGATTACCAACTACATTATCTTCTTTACACAATAAAAGTGGTAACGAAACAGATTTTACAGTTGGATCTAACAATAAGCAAGTATCTTCTTCCGCACCTTCAGAAGCTGTTGCTCCATTAAGGAAATCAAGGGTCCCTCTGAAGGATTTTTTAGAATTGCCACTAAGAGCACCTAAGGTATGAATATCACTAAATGATTTTTTACCACCATGACTCATAACCATAGAAATATCAAATTTTTGCTCTTTATTACCAAGATAAGCAATATCATGAACCATACGGGATTCTTGACCTACTAAATCATGATAGTAATTCAAGATATTTTCACTGCCACCAATTTCAATATTGATGTATTCTACATCTGCTTTTTCTTCTAATTTAGTGTATCGATGCTCGATATGTTGTACATGTTCAGGCAAAAGATTTACCTTTTTTACTACAACCTTACCAGCTTCTTTCACATCGTATTCGTTTAAATAGCTAACATTTGTCAATGCATCCCCAGAGCCCGTTACATAAAATTGCACTTCTAGTTCAGCACCTTCACCAACGATAAATTGGAAACGGTTTGCCACACGAGCATTAGCATCAATGCGGATGCCTACAACTTCTTTCGCCTTAGGAGGCACATTGATAGCATAGCCTTCCGCTTTTTCAACTAATACATGAACAGCTTCTTTATTAGCACCTTCATAATTACCATCTAGTAATGCTGTACCAACAGGTAATGGTGAAAGTATATCTTTATTAGCTTCCACAGCGATGGATTGTACCGCTGTATCTTCTCCAGCTAGAGAGCTTACAGTATGATTAACACGCAACCATCTGAATGTCGGTCTAGGGAGTTCATTAAATAGTAATTCGCTCATAATTCCTCCTTAACCGATAGAACCTTCTAATTCAAGATTGATTAGATTGTTCATTTCTACTGCATATTCAAGTGGCAATTCTTTAGAGATTGGCTCTACGAAGCCACGAACGAGCATCGCACGAGCTTCTTCTTCACTAATACCACGAGTCATAAGATAAAAAATTGCTTCGTCGGAAATACGACCGATTTTAGCTTCATGACCTAAATCCACATTGTCATTTTCTACAATAATAGCCGGGATTGTATCAGATTGAGACTCAGCATCAAGCATCAAGGATTCACAAGAAACGGTTGCTTTGGAATGCTCAGCTTTAGGGCCAATCTTCAAAAGGCCACGATAAATTGCAGCGCCACCGGATTTAGAAATAGATTTAGAGTTTACATTACTTGTTGTATATGGTGCATTATGTACCACTTTACAACCTGTATCGAGGAATTGTCCTTCACCAGCGAATGTTACACCTGTAAATTCAGCATGTGCACCTTCACCGTTGAGAATACTCATTGGATACAAACAAGAAACTTTGGAGCCAAAGGAACCAGATACCCACTCAATTGTACCATTTTTACCTACTACACAACGTTTTGTGTTAAGGTTGTACATGTTTTTAGACCAGTTTTCAATTGTAGAATAACGCAATGTAGCATTATCTTTAACGAACAGTTCAACAGCGCCTGCATGAAGGTTAGACACATCATACTTAGGAGCAGAACAACCTTCGATAAAGTGCAATTTAGCCCCTTCTTCTACGATAATCATCGTATGTTCGAACTGACCAGCACCTGGTGCATTCAAACGGAAGTAAGATTGCAATGGAATCTCTACTTGTACACCGGCAGGAACGTATACGAAGGAACCACCAGACCAAACGGCACCATGAAGGGCAGCCCATTTATGGTCTGTAGGTGGAATTAATGTCATCCAGTATTTTTTTACGATTTCTTCATGTTCATGTAATGCTGTTTCGATATCAGTATAGATAACACCTTGCTTAACAAGATCTTCTTGAATACTGTGGTAAACAACTTCAGAATCATATTGAGCACCAACACCAGCTAGAGATGTTTTTTCCGCTTCTGGAATACCTAAGCGGTCAAAAGTACTTTTAATTTCTTCTGGAACTTCATCCCAGTTTTCTTTCATATCTACTTTAGGCTTAACATACGTATGAATATTTGCCATATCTAAGCCCGAGATATCAGGAATCCAATTCGGAATGCCCATGCGATTATAGATTTCCAAAGACTTTAAACGGAAATCGAGCATCCATTCTGGTTCATTTTTATTAGACCAAATCTCACGGATAATATCTTCTGTTAAACCGGCATCAGAGATATAAGAATATTCAAATTCGTTCTTTATATCATAGACGCCACGGTCCATATCCGCGACTTGGGTTTTCTTTCTTTCTTCCATTATGCCTCCTATGCTAATGCTTTGTATGCGTCATAACCTTTTTCTTCGATTTCACGTACAAGAGAAGCATCACCAGTTTTAACAATCTTGCCATTAATCAACACATGAACATAGTCTGGTTTTAGTTTTTGCAAGATTTGGTTATGATGAGTAATGATTAATACAGCATTTTCTTCGTTATGGAAACGTTGTACACCTTCAGATACGATACGAACCGCATCTACGTCAAGGCCAGAATCAGTTTCATCAAGAATAGCCAATTTAGGATTCAAAATGGACATTTGAAGAATTTCATTCTTCTTGCGTTCACCACCAGAGAAGCCTTCATTTACATAACGTTGCGCATAAGATAAATCAAAGGACAATTCATCCATTTTTTCTTTCAATTCTTTTTTGAAAGATAATGCACGTACATTTTCACCAGTAATTGTGGATTTAGCTGTACGAATGAAGTTTTCTACAGTAATACCAGGAATAGAAATTGGATTTTGGAAGGACATAAAAATACCCGCTTTTGCACGATCATTTACTGCATCTTCCGTAATATCCTTACCATCAAAAATGATAGAACCACTATCTACTGTATATGTAGAGTTACCCATGATTGCATTAGCAAGTGTAGATTTACCAGCACCATTTGTCCCCATCACAACATGAATTTCACCTTTATTAATTGTTAAATCAATACCTTTTAAGATTTGTTTCTCTTCAACAGATACCTTTAAATCTTTTATCTGAAGTAATTCAGCCAAAATGTTCACTCCTTTTATTTGTATGTAACCATAAGAAACATACACTCATTATATATAAAACGTATATACTGACACATATAAAAAGGCGGTACGCACTAACGTGAATACCGCCGTAATTCTCGCCAACTTAGCAAGTATGTGCATAACAATCTACACTCATTATACATTCTTATCTAAATGATAGCAAGATATTCCTACTAAAATATACAGGAATTAAAAGAATATCAAGTATTACATATATTGATAGGTTTTTATTAATATTAATTCTCATCCTATTCGATTCTCAATATTAAATTATAGGTTTGAAAAATCAAGAGTTCCAAATAAATCATCATATGTTTCAGCACGACGAATTTGTGTAACAGAGCCATCTTTATGTAGCAATAACTCTGCAGAACGTAATTTACCATTATAATTGAAACCCATAGAATGTCCATGTGCACCAGCATCGTGAATGATGACACGATCTCCAATATCAATTTTTGGCAGCTCTCGTTGAATAGCAAATTTATCATTATTTTCACATAAGGAGCCTGTTACATCATATACATGATCCTTGGGAGCATTTTCTTTCCCCATTACGGTAATATGATGATAAGAGCCATACAACGCCGGACGCATAAGATTTGCCATACAAGCATCTAAACCGATGTAATGACGATAAATATCTTTTTTATGAATAGCAGTAGAAACAAGGTAACCAAATGGACCTGTTACCATACGCCCACATTCATAAGCCAATGCAACATCATTAAGTCCATTAGCTACTAAAATCCGATTATACGCTTCTTCTACACCCTTGCTTAATACGCGGAAGTCTACTGGTGTTTGTTCTGGTTTATAAGCTACACCTACACCTCCACCTAAATCAATAAATTCAATAGTGATACCAAGTTCTTTTTTAATATCTACAGCAAGATTAAAGCAAAGCTCTGCTGTACCAACTAAACCGTCAATATCAAGTTCGTTAGAAACAACCATTGTATGAATACCAAAGTGTTTTACACCTTTAGCTTGTAATTGTTTATACGCTTCAAATATTTGTTCGCGTGTCATACCATATTTAGCTTCTTCAGGAAGACCAATAATTGTATTGCCCCCTTCCTTTAAAGAACCCGGATTATAACGCACGCAGAATGTATCTGGCAAAGAGCCATGATTTTTTTCTAAATATTCGATATGTGTAATATCATCAAGATTGATAATTGCACCCATTTCAAGTGCCTTTTTATACTCCACATACGGTGTGTCATTAGATGTGAACATAATATCATGGCCCGTAATACCCACTTTTTCACATAAAAGTAGTTCCGCTAAGGAAGAACAGTCTGCGCCAACCCCAAGCTTTTGTAACAAACGCATGATATACGGATTTGGAGTTGCTTTAACTGCAAAATATTGCTTGAATCCCTTATTCCAAGAGAATGCATTGATGAAAGATTTCATATTCTCAATAATTCCTTCTTCATCATAAATATGGAATGGAGTTGGATACTGAGCAATAATATTTTCTAATTGTTCTGACGTGAATGGAACTGTTTTTTTGTTCATGATAACCTTTCTACATAAATAAAAGACTCATCAGCCGATGAGTCTTTTATTCTAATTCCCTAATTATTTAAATAAAGCTTTATCTAAACTAAAGCGACCAGCACCAGCAAAGAATAACATAAGTGCACCAAAGCCTAATTGAGATGGGTAGTCCCAGCTAAAGAAACTACCATTCAAACTCACAATAGTCGCAGTTGCTAAAGTACCTACAACTAGAATAGCACCAATACGTGTAAATAATCCTACTGCAATAAGAATACCACCAATCATTTCTGCAAGTGCTGCCATAGTGCCTAGCATCTCATAACCACCGGATACACCTAAAGGTACCAACATAGTCCCTACTTTGTAGAGCCCTTCAGCTCCGCTAAGCCATTTTAAATAACCATGATAAAACATGGAAATGCCCAATGCAAGGCGATAAATCAATAAGCCAAAGTTTACATAATTAGGTTTACTTTTAAAAATAAAGTTCAACATAGTGATCCTTCTTTCAATTCAAATATAACAAATCGAATAAATTCGATACATTAATTATACTATTAGAGAATAACTATGTCAATAAGACTCACTATTAAATTCTATAGAATTATAACATACATTGTATACAAAATCAATTTTATCGATGTAATCAACATAATATAGTCAGCTTAAATACAATCATAGTTTTTTTGAAATTTGAAATTTAAAATATTACACCCTTACAATAGATTAATTTATCAATAAAAAATAATCCTAATGAATATGAAAAATGTAATTCACAATTCATTAGGATTATTATGTTTCTTATAAAATTAATTCTAAGCAGCTGATTACATCATACCGCCCATACCACCCATTGGAGGCATTGCAGGAACTGCTGCATTTTCATCTACCTTATCAGCTACGATTGTTTCAGTAGTTAATACAAGAGATGCAATAGATGCGGCATTTTGAAGGGCAGAACGAGTAACTTTTGCAGGATCAACAATACCAGCTTTAACCATATCGATGTATTCTTCAGTCAAGGCATTGAAACCTACACCAGCTTCAGTATTTTTAACTTTTTCTACTACTACAGAACCTTCGAGACCTGCGTTGTATGCGATTTGACGAAGTGGTTCTTCTACAGCGCGTTTTACAAGGTTAATACCAGTTTGAACGTCACCAGTAGCTTCCAATGTATTCAATGCAGGGATGATATCGATGAATGTAGTACCACCACCAGCTACAATACCTTCTTCAACAGCTGCACGAGTTGCATTCAATGCATCTTCAATGCGAAGTTTCTTATCTTTCATTTCAACTTCTGTAGCAGCACCTACTTCGATAACTGCAACACCACCGGACAATTTAGCTAGACGTTCTTGTAATTTTTCACGGTCGAAATCAGAAGATGTTTCTTCAACTTGTGCACGGATTTGGTTAACGCGTTTAGCAATTACATCTTTATCACCTGCGCCATCGATGATTGTAGTTTCATCTTTAGTGATGCGAACTTGACGAGCTGTACCAAGATCTTCAAGCTCTACAGAATCAAGCTTACGACCCATATCTTCAGTAATAACAGTACCGCCTGTTAAGATAGCGATATCTTCAAGCATAGCTTTGCGACGATCACCGAAGCCAGGAGCTTTAACGGCTACAGCTTTAAATGTACCACGTAAACGGTTTACTACTAATGTAGCCAATGCTTCCCCTTCTACATCTTCAGCGATAATAAGAAGTTCTTTGCCTACTTTTACTACTTTTTCAAGTGTTGGCAACATATCTGCGATGGCACTGATTTTACGATCAGTGATCAAGATATATGGGTTATCCATAACAGCTTCCATACGATCAGGGTCAGTTACCATATAAGGGGAAATATAACCACGATCAAATTGCATACCTTCTACTACATTTAATGCAGTTTGCAAACCTTTGGATTCTTCAACAGTAATAACACCGTCATTACCAACCTTTTCCATAGCTTCAGCAATTAAACCACCGATTTCTTCGTCAGCAGCGGATACGCTTGCAACTTGAGCAATTTCAGCTTTACCAGAAACTTTGATAGAGCGTTTTTTAATTTCTTCAACCAAAGTTTTTACTGCTGTTTCAATGCCTTTTTTCAAAATCATTGGGTTTGCACCGGCTGCTACATTGCGCATACCTTCTTGAATCATAGCTTGCGCCAATACTGTTGCGGTAGTAGTACCATCACCTGCTACGTCGTTAGTTTTAGTAGCAACTTCTTTTACTAATTGAGCACCCATGTTTTCAAATGGATCTGGAAGTTCAATATCGCGAGCAATGGTTACACCATCATTTGTAATTGTTGGGGAACCAAATTTTTTATCCAACACAACATTACGACCTTTTGGACCTAATGTAACTTTTACAGCATTTGCTAATTGATCGACGCCACGGCCTAAAGCGCGACGAGCTTCTTCATTAAACAAGATTTCTTTTGCCATATGTATTACCTCCTAAATAGTAACACTATCCAATGTAACGAAATATATGTGCCTTTAGGCAATATAGAATGTATCATCAGTTTTTATAGTCATATAGACTATAAATCAGCGATTATAATACTGCTAAAATATCGCGTTCGCTAATAATCAAATGAGTAGCGCCATCGATTTCTAATTCGCTACCAGCATATTTTGCAAACATAACAGTGTCGCCAACTTTAACTTCTGGAGCTACACGTTGACCATTGTCATATACTTTACCAGCACCTACAGCTACAACTACACCTTCTTGAGGCTTTTCTTTAGCTGTATCAGGAAGGAAGATACCACTTTTAGTTTTTTCTTCTTTTGCTTCTAGACGGATAAGAACGCGGTCAGCTAATGGTTTTAACATATAATGTCACTCCTTTTTAATAGTTAATCTCCATAATTTATTAGCACTCTAACTCATTGAGTGCTAATCACAAGTATTATTATAACCGAAGTTAAAATAATTGCAAGTACTAATTTTGATTTTTTGACTTTTTAGATGTTATTTGACTTATTAGACTGTTTAATAATGAGATTACATGTTTCTATAATAGATATTTGTTTATTCATACTTAAGGTGCGAATGCGATTATACGCTTCCGCTTCAGATATAGAATATAGTTCCATTAATATACCAGTTCCCTTTTGAATGATTTTACGATCTTCTAATGACTGTTCTAGCTCAGCCATCTTTTCGCGCAACTGAGCATCACTTTTATAGCGGCCTAAAGCCATCTCTAAGGAAGGAACTAACTGCTCCTCCCGTACTGGTTTAATTAAATAGCCATATACACCAGAATCTCGAGCCTTATCGATTAAATCTTGCTGGCTATAACTTGTTAATAATACTACAGGTGCTTCATGGTGAAAGCCAATTTGACGTGCCGCCTCAATACCATCTAATTCTGGCATTTTAACATCCATCAATATAATATCTGGCTTATGTTTTTTACAAAGTTCTAAAGCTTCAACACCATTTGTACCTTCTGCAACGACTTCATGACCACAAGACTCAATAATATCCCGTAAGTCCATACGTATTAGAGATTCATCATCCACGATTAAAACGCGCATTTATGCCTCCTTCTTCATATGTATCGTCACCAATACACCTGTACCAGTATTTTCTATGGATAAACTACCTTTCAACTCGTGGGCAACTAAATTATTAATAATAGTTAGACCTAAACGTTTATTAGATGTGAAAGAAAAATTGCTAGGCAATCCTTTACCATTATCCCAAAAGATTAGTTCGATACTCCCGTTTATATCCGTTACAGTCAAATGAATTTGACCATTTCTACCGTCTAACCCATGTTCTAAGCTATTCGTAATCAACTCATTAATAATAAGAGATACATAACTTGCCATATGAGAGGAGATTAATATGTCTTCGCCACTGTAAGTAAAAGTAACCTCTTGGTCTTGTCGCACCATACTCATACGCAACAATCGACATAATTCATCGTAAATCGATCGTATACCGATATAATCCTCATCGTAATGAGATACTATATCGTGAACTAGAGCCATACTCTCGATGCGATTAATTCCCTCTTGGAGTGCTTGTTTTACCTCTGGCAAGCTAGAGCGTCTCGCCTCCATGCGCAATAAACCTGCTACTGTTTGTAAGTTATTTTTTACACGGTGATGAACCTCTTTGATAATGGAATTTTTAACTAATAATTCTTGTTGCTGTTTACTTTCACGAGTACAATCATGAAGAACTAAAAAGCACCTCGTTTCATTGCGCCCCATAGCAATAGGAATCATATGCTGACGAATTACCATATCTTGATAGATTTCTTCATTTGTAAGTATATTTCTATCTGATAATACCTGCTGTATAGCGGACATCTTTAAGGTACTGCTAAAAATTGATGAACCAACCAAGCGACGGTCAAAGCCTAATATATCTACTAACTTCATAGCTGCATCGTTAGCATACAGTATTTTATAAGTGTCGTCGAAAATAATTAAACCATCAAAATAGGACATGGGTTCGTAAGACAATATTTGTTCATCAGTAGCTGTCAGCATAAGACGTTGCATCGTATCAGACAAAACGTATTCTTGCTCATATTGTTCTGCCTTAATAGATGGTGATAATGTAAAAGATATCCCCCCAATAATACGACCTCCGTTGTCTACGATAGGAAAGACATGTTGACGCTGCTCGTCATCTAACCCGATAAGTGGCTGACCATCTTTCATCATAGTATGCCACGTATGACTGCCTTTTAATTGACGTGTAGTAATCCCTTGATCACTGCGTTCTATGCATAGCATATCTGCACATTGTTGTGATCTCTCACCTTGTCCTGTCTCTAGTAGAGGTGTAAAAATCTGTATCCTTTGACGAGTTAAAGACTCGCCAAAGGATATGAGTTTACTAATATGCTCAAGTAATGAGGTTTGTAATGGTCCTAATGGTGTTCTATTTAAAATATCTTGACCAATATCCACGATTAATCCTCTTTCCAAGATACGTATCCAATTTCAACACTAGGCTTTGCATTCAATGTTAAATCGCCAAATTTACCGGCCTGCGCCATATAATAAGCTCGGCATCCAATCATGGCCGCATTGTCAGTAGACAAAATTTTATGTGGTTTGTAATAAGTAAAACCTTCTTCTACACACATAGCTTCTAAAGCCTTTTGTAATCCTTTATTGGCTGATACACCACCAGCAATAGTAATACGACTTTCACCTAAAGTATGTGCGGCATCTTTCGTCTTTTCTACCAACACATCAACGATGGCCTTCTGGAATGATGCAGCCACATCAGATTGATTGATAGGTTCATTCTTTTGTTGCTTACTATTTAAATAGTTTAAAACGGCAGACTTTAAACCACTAAAGCTAAATTCAAAATTACCTGGTTCACTTAAAGCCTTTGGAAATTCAATAGCCTCTGGATTCCCTTCAGCGGCAAGGGCATCGATATGAGGGCCCCCTGGATAAGGGAATCCCATGACCCGTGCAATCTTATCAAAAGCCTCGCCAGCTGCGTCATCTCGTGTTTGACCAAGAACATCAAATTCTTCATATCCTTTTACATGTACTAACATGGTATGACCACCAGAGACAACGAGACTTAAAAATGGAGGCTCCAGTTCTGGATTAGCTAAAAAGTTTGCAAAAATATGACCTTCCATATGGTGCACTGGCACCAAGGGTATCCCGGTAGCAAAGGATAACCCTTTTGCAGCAGCTACACCAACTAATAAGGCCCCTACAAGACCGGGACCATACGTAACACCAATATGATTGATATCTTGTAAAGTCACATTTGCATCACGTAATGCTTGGTCTATTACGGGTATCACTTGTTCTATATGATGACGTGATGCAATTTCAGGTACAACGCCACCAAATTTTCTATGTATTGGCACTTGGCTTGAAATAACATTAGACAAAACAGTGCGCCCGTCCTTAAGGACAGAAGCAGAGGTTTCGTCACAGCTACTTTCCAAGGCTAATGTGTATATACTCATTCTATTTCCTCTGAAACGAGAGACATAATATAAGCATCTTCCATAGGCTCTGAATAATAATCTTTACGAATTCCTTTTACAGAAAATCCTAAATTTCTATACATAGCCAATGCTGCAAGATTAGATATGCGCACCTCTAAGAAAATTTCTTTCATACCTCTCATAAGACATTCATCTATTAATTGTTTTGTAAGTTTTGATCCGTATCCCTTACCTCGTGCGGAAGGAATAATGGCGATATTCGTAATTTGACCTTCATCGTATACAAGCCAAGCACCTGCATATCCAACAATTTTGTTCTCCTCACAAATTACCATATATAATTTATTTGATGCCCCTTCTAACTCAACGAGAACAGATTCTAAACTCCAAGGAACAGAAAAAGACTGTTGTTCAATAGCATAGATAGCTTGAGCATCATCTATTGTAGCCAAACGAATCTCCATTATTCGACTCCTGCTGCCTCAGTAACTACAACTGTAGGATTTTGTTTCAACATTTCAGGATTATTTTTATGGCGTTCTTCCCATAACACTTCTGCTTCTGATCGTCGAATATAATAAGGAACCATATCCATAGGGTCAGAACTCTCTTCAGAGCCTACCAATCTACGGCCAGCTAGTAATAGAGAACTAGCTTTTGGAATACGTTGCGATATATCTAAAATCGTTAAATTTGTATCACTTTCATCTAGTAGCTTCTCTATTCGCTTAACGCCATCCCCAAGGAACACTACATATTCTTCAGAGGCTCGGAGTCGATCTAATAAATCATTAGCAGCAATGACAAAAGGCTCCTCTTTGCAGACCAATTCATTACCATCATATTTGTAGATACCTGCATAGACATGTTTTTTCTGAGCATCGATAATAGTACAAATCGTGCGGTCCGTATAAGCTACATTACGAGCTAAACTGTCCATGGTCATTACGCCATATAAAGGAATTTGTAAGGCATAAGCCATAGCTTTAGCTGTCCCCATACCAATACGTAAGCCTGTAAAAGAACCAGGTCCAATGCTAACCATAATACCTTTTAATTCACTTTTTTCAACTTGAGAAGCTCGTAATAGCATATCAATATGAGGTACCAACTGCTCAGAATGAGTCAATCCAGCTTGAATGGTCAATTCCCCAATTAGGCAACTTTCATCTATTAAAGCCACACTCGACACGAGAGAGCTCGTCTCAATTCCCAACCACATATGGGCCTCCTATTTCTACTAAATCACCCGTTGTAAGGTAATCACTAGTTAATGTAATGGAACGGCTTGTATCATCAATACGTGTTAAATGAATCCATAGCGTTTCATCAGGCAATTCATGAGGGAATTTATCTGCCCATTCTACAATGGATACGCAGTCTTCTGTATATTCATAAAATCCAATATTTTCCAGTTCACTAATATCTTCCAAGCGATATACGTCAAAATGATATAAATGAGTTCGATTCACATCATAGGTATTCATTATGGCAAAGGTAGGACTTGTAATTTCTTCAGTAACCCCAAAGCCCTTTGCAATGCCTTGCGACAAATGTGTTTTTCCTGTCCCCAAGTCACCAACTAGTGCTATACAAAGAGGATGCCCATTATATTTAACCCATTCGCCTAATAATTGGCCAAATTGTTGTGTGTCTTCTACTGTATGAGTCTTTAAATGAACCTGTACCTTATCCTTCATGAAAATGATTATATCCTTTCGCTTCTACAGTCTTAATCGTTTTATCAAGTGTTACCATTTGAACCCGAGGAGGGCCAGATAAAACTTCCCCAATCAACGTAATGCCTGCTAGCTTTTCCAATTCCGAAAGTAGTGATTTTGGCGCTGTAAAGACTAACTGAAAGTCTTCTCCACCATACAAAGCATAATCTACTGGATTAGTTTGTAAATGCTTAGCTAATGCGTAAGTCTCCTCGTGTAAAGGGATTGCTTGTTCTTCAAATACAATGGAAACATTACTAGCTACAGCGATTTCATTCAATTCACTACCTAGTCCATCGCTAATATCATTCATACTATGAATACCAAGTCGTCGCAATTTTTGCCCCAATTCAATCTGTGGTTCAGGACGTTGATGCCCCACTTTGGTCATATCATAGCCTACTAAATTATAAGATAATGCTCCTAAACCTGTAGCTGCATAACCTACATAGTTTGTAACACCTACAACATCTCCTACTTTCGCACCACTTCGCATAACCGCAGTGCCTTTAGGAACCTCTCCGATAATTGTTACAGTCCAAACCATGGGGCCTTCCGTACGTACCGTATCTCCACCCAATATATTGAGTTGATATCTCATACATTGATCTTTAATTCCCCTATAAATTTCATCAAGAATGACTGTATTAACATGGTCTGGTGCGGCTACAGATAATACAATTTGTCTAGGAATGCCACCCATAGCCGCAACATCACTTAAATTAGCCGTCATAAGGCGATACCCTACATCATAGGGCATCATATAGTGAAAGCTAAAATGAACACCTTCCACCATTGTGTCAGTGCTTATCAATTGCTCTGTATTTTGATCTGCTTTATAAATAGCACAATCATCACCAATACCGTACACTACAGTATTAGGATTATAAATCGTGTTATCTTGAATTTGACGAATGAAATTAAATTCCCCTACATCTTTTAATTGCATCTGATCACCTAATTTCCGATTATTACTTATTGTATTGTAACATATATAAAAGACAACAAAAATAGCAGATAGTTGATATATCAACTATCTGCTATAAATGTCCTTAAAAGAATTATTTTTTAATTAGATTCGTCATTCTCTTAACAGGTTCTTTAGTATCAAAGGAACCTACAGTTGGCACCTTTTTACCATTATTGACGAATAGAACACCATTAATATTATCAAAGGATGTCAATGTATTTACAATAGCAGCCATTTGTAACTTAACAGTTAAGTCTCCGCCATTACCCTTTACGAATGCATCATTTACTTCAACAGAAGCAATACCATCTTTTACAGTAACAGATGTAATTTCAATATCCTTAGAGAAGACTGGATATTTTTGTGCTCTATCAACATTTAACATCGCTAAAAGAGCTGCTTTAGGCGTAACTTTATTCGCCTCTATCTCAACGGTAGTTTGTTTTACCCCAGAACCATCCTCCGTAGGAACAAAGAAGGCCATCTTAACCTTTTCTTGAGATACTTTACTTGTTTCTGCATCCTTATTGACTTTCGTCTCTTGCGTAGGTTCACTTTTACCTGTTGTAGGAGCTTGTTCATGTGTACAACCCACTACAAATGCCAGCATACCTACACAGAGAATCGATAGAACTTGTTTACGTAATTTCATCGATTAACCTCCAAAGTAATTAGCAATACCATTTGCAATGCGGTTAGCAAAGTCTTCTTGAGTTTGAGGAGATTGTAGCACACGTTCCTCATTAGGGTTAGAAATAAAACCAAGCTCTACAAGAATTGCAGGCATATTAGAATGTCTCAACACGTATAAGTTACCCTCTTGAATGCCACGATCACCATTGAAACCAGGTGTGTTAGCAATTTGAGATTGTACCTTTTGTGCTAATCGAGCATCGTTACCAGTTTTGCTATAGTAATATGTTGCAATACCACCAACGCTAGGATTATTAAATGCGTTGATATGAACGCTCACAAGAACATCAGAATTACTACGGTTAGCCACGTTAACACGAGCCCCCAATTCATCAACACCACTTGCATTAGGACCATATACATCTACATCGGTAGTACGAGTCAAAAGTACTTTAGCACCACGATTTTCTAAAGATTTTTTCAAATACATAGAAATTGGTAGTGTAATGTTTTTCTCTTGTACACCGTGAGGTCCAATAGCACCAGAATCACTACCACCATGTCCTGGGTCAATAGTAATTGTTTTGCCAGATAAACCACCGCTAGTAGAGTATTTGCCAGATCCTGTAGGTACATTTTTTGCTGGATGCGCAGATTGAGATGGCTTTTTACCATAGTAAGCAGGCTTAGCTACAGCACCTTTTTTCTGAACATCAACAACGATACGATACGGTTTCTTATTAACCGTATCCTTTTTCAAGGAAAAAACCTTTACATCACTAGTATCAATAGATGAAGGTGTCTTGATTGTTACTTTAACATCTCTGCCATCTTGTGAAAGTTTAGCAGAGCTAGCAATAGCTGAGTCCATAGAAATGTTCTCTTTAGCCGTCTTTAGCTTTGTATTCTTTAAAGTAACAGTCGTAGTTTTCCCATCTTTGCTAATTGATGCAGATGCCTTTATAGGTGCCGATAAGTCCATAACAATACGAACATATGGTACAGGTGCATCTGTTCTAGTCACCCATCGAGCATCTTCCAAATTAGCTGCCTTTGCTTGAGTCAATAATAAAGGTATCGCCATCAAGACTGCAAGGCACATTAAAAATAGTTTACGCAATACATTCACTCCAATCTAACTGACATACATAGTGTCCAAACCATAGAGATGAGTCGATGATATTTTTATCTATCAAAATCTCATCGTTCCAATCTATCCATAAACTAATGTTAGATTATAAATAGATTATTTCATACAAACATGAAGATTAGTATGCCGATTACACATATTACTATATAAAGACCTTATATAGAATATACAAAAAACAGTTTCATAAAAATAATTTTTTGTATAAGTAATCAAAACTAACGTTCAGTTGTAATTTGCCATTCATTCCCATCCGTACTAATATGAATACGTCCCATCGTATCTGTACGGTAAATAGCAATATTATTTTCCTGCAAGCGACGTAATGTCACATCGTGAGGATGACCATACTTATTATACATGCCATTTGAAATTAATGCACTTTCAGGCTTAATAGACTTCAAAAAATCTTCAGAGCTACTTGTACGAGAACCGTGATGACCTACCTTAAGAATACGAGCAAACAATCTGGAATTCTGCTCTTTTATAAGTTTTTTCTCTTCTTGCCATTCAGCATCACCCGTGAAGAGCATAGAGAATTTACCGAAGATTAATTTACCTACAATAGAATTATTATTAAGATCTGTCTCCCCTTTTTTATCAGTTAAAGGTTCAACCCAAGGAGCATATACTACAAAGACAGCACCATGTCCAAAATCAACTACATCTCCACTTCTCAAAGTAGTTCGTTGAATTTTATTTTTCTCAATCCACTTTTCATAAGTTTTGTACATATTATTATCAACGGCAATACCATCATCATATACATGTTCAATAGGCATAGCCTTTGCAATAGCATAGAAACCACCCATATGATCAGCATGAGGATGCGTGATAATAATATTTTTTAGCTTTGTTACACCCATAGTTTTAAGTTGAGCTACAATATTTTCACGATGTTCTATGTCACCAGTATCGATCATGCTATACTCATCGCCTACCTTAAGTAATATAGCGTCCCCTTGACCAATATCAAGCATATATACATCTAGCTTACCTTCAGGGGTAGTCGTTTTAGTATCGATTGAGTAAGTCCCATTAGCGTTAGTAGTTACTTGATTTGCTGCGTTTGCTACATCATTATTTGTGCAGCCTGCAATGGCGAAGATAGGAATACATAATACTAACAAGAAAGCTATAAAGCGTTGTATTCTATTTGTCATTCATAATCTCCCAATAATTCACTAACCACGAAGCCTAAAGAAGCACTGACATCACTCGGAGTATAACCCCAACTCTTTGTTTCATTCAGAATATCTGCACTACGACTATGTACATATACACCGAGAACAGCACTATCTTGTAGTGAATAACCCTGACTTATAAAACCAGCAATTACACCAGTCAGTACATCTCCCATACCGCCAGTACCCATGCCCGCATTACCGATAGTATTTACATACACCGTTCCATCAGGTAATGCCACAATTGAAGGAATTCCTTTTAGTACAAGAATAACTTGATGAGCCTTAGCAAATTCTCTAGCCAACGTGATATAATGACGCTCAATCCATTTAATAGGTAAATCAATAAGTCTACTAAATTCACCTAAATGCGGTGTCATGACACAATATGGAAGTTCTCTTTCCACTGTATATGCAGACTCAATATCACCATCTCGCAAAGCATCTTTATTAACACAACCAACATGTCCCAATGCATACAAAGCATCAGCATCTAGTACTAATGCTCCTTCGTAAGCATCTAAGATATGATCCACTAAATCACAGATTTCACGGGTGCGACATAAACCAGGTCCCATAGCAACAACTTGGCGACAATCAAAAAGTTCTTTATTAGTCTCTGTGGAAGTAACCATCACCTCAGGTATGACACGGCTTTGTACAATCTGTTTAATTATTTTGGGTACAGCTAATGTTACTTTACCAGCACCACTATGAACTGCCGCTTCAGCAGCCAAAATAGGGGCTCCTATCATATCATTTGAACCACCAATAATTAAAGTGTTTCCATTGACACCTTTATGCGCCATTGGGGTACGATAGTTGATAATTTTTTCTGCTAAATCAGAATCAATGGTTATAGTTCTAACACGTTCACCCAGTACCTGCTGCCAAGGAGCACCCAATGGAGCAACCACAGCGGTTCCTCCTATAGCCTTTCCGGGATATAATAACAAACCTTGTTTGATAGCTCCAAAAGTAACAGTATAATCATAGGTCAGTGTGCCTTCTGCTACATGACCAGTAGTAGCATCCAAACCTGCAGGTACATCAATAGCCCACAAATCAAAATTATACTGACTACGCATAGTATCAATATCATGCAATATATCGATGGTCAGGTCTCTTAACCTTCCAGTTAAGCCTGTTCCCATGATACCTTCCACCGCTATGGCTACATTGGACCAATCATTGAATTCATCAAACATATCGATGATACAGCCCATAGCTTCGCAACGCTCAAGTTGCATTGCAAAAAGCTCACTACACTTGCTTTTATCTCCTACTAGTGCAATTTGTACTGGTACACCTTGCTCCATCAAATGGCGAGCCGCTACAAGGCCATCTGCCCCATTATTACCCGTACCACATATAAATAAAACAAAACTATTTATGGAACGGCCATTATTCAGGGAAAATAAATCGTACTCTCCCCATAAGGCATCTACGATACCACGTCCAGCATTTTCCATGAGGATTTCTAAAGAAATTCCTAATTGCTTAGGAACCTCTCGATCTATAAATCGAGCATCTTCTGTAGTTAAAATATTCATCTTATGCTCCTTCAAGTATAACTGTACTCATTGCATAATCCTTGCAATGACTAATCGATACATGAATATCAGTATAACCTGATGTTTCGTAAATATCTTTGAAAGTATCTTGTAAACGAATTAAGGGTGTGCCCCATTCATCATGATAAATCTCTATATCTTGCCATGATCCATACCTCATCCCTGTACCTAAAGCTTTAATAAAAGCCTCTTTTGCAGCATATATACCTGCAAAGGATTCGTAGCATCCTTTATTCCGACTTTTACAATATTCAATCTCATAAATCGTATAAACGCGCGCTTTAAATGAACTTGATTTCTCTATAGCTTGACGTATACGATCAATCTCTATAATATCATTCCCTAATTTCATAATAGCTCCTAAAATACTCTAATACTATTATTATACACTCATAAAGGGGATTAAAACATAGGTAGTATCTAGACATTTACCGAAAATGGTAGGCTAGACAAACTATAAATTTCAACTTTACCTTTGCGATTGACCGCCATATACATTTGACCATTTCGACAATCCATGTCTTCTACTTCCATTCCAGAAGCATAAGGGCTAATATTTTTAACAACCCCCTCTTCATCGACGTATACAAAGGTTGTCAATGTTGTAAATAAAGTATTTCCATTAGTTGCGTAAGCACCGTTATTATTTAAGTTTGTATGATTAGCATCAATTTTATAAGAACGAATACGATTAAAATTGGAGTCGTAATAATTAATTGTCCGTTCAGAGTTTGTTAAAGGCACAATTGATACATATTCATTGCGTACTTTATCATATGCAAAATTAAAAACTTTCTCTTTTAGTTTAATCGGTGCTTCAACAATCATGCTATCCGCTTCAATAGGAGTAAGGTTATATCCATTTACAACAGCATTTGTTGTATAGTAACGATTATTGACAGAATTATAAGTTAAGGTATTCATATGACCTAACAAACTTTTATAACTATACTCATATTTTGCAACAACAGTAAAAGTTTTTGGATTAATTTCATAAATAATTTGCTTCGTATTATCTGAATTAATACAAGCTAAAGCAAAAACGTCTTTTTTTGAATTATAACAAAATCCCTGGCACTGATTTACAGATCCATCTAATGGTATTTCTGCCAAGCGAGATAATGGCAATGGCATCTGTACAGCGCTAACCTGTTGAGTAAGTTTAGGAATATCAAAGATATTTGTAATATAATCAATTACACCTTGATCCATACTGTCACCTCATGAAATTAATAATGTATATTATAGTATATAAATTCATAAATATAAAAATAGGCGGTAAGACAAAAGTCTTACCGCCTAATGTTGGTGCCGGAGGTGGGACTTGAACCCACACGGTGTTACCCGCTTGATTTTGAGTCAAGTGCGTCTGCCATTCCGCCACTCCGGCGTATCGGAACATTTGTTATTATACAGACATCCCTAAGCAATGTCAACATATTTTTTATATTTCATCTAAAATATTTTGAACCCTTTTCATATCCGTATCACATTGTTGTTTCCATGTAAGTGCGACACCTGTAATATAGCCTTTACGGGCAAATTCTACATCTGTAGGAACACTTTCAGCACCATAGTCTAGCTCGCCAGCTAACCAATAATAATCCTGTCCTCTTGAATTAATGCGAGCTTCGATAATATTACTGTAGGTTTGTAAGCCTTGGCTCACCATTTTAAAATGATCCCAATCACATGTGCCACGTAATGGGAAGTTCACATTTAGTAAACCGCTAAACTGACCCGCCACATAAATTTTCTCAATCAATTCATGTATAAATGGATGCATCTCGTCTCCCCGTTCAACAGAATATCTCTCAACAGATAATGCTAAACCGGGAATACCGTAAAAACCACTTTCCATAGCTGCCGAAACAGTGCCGGAATACAATACATCAGAGCCTAAATTAAATCCATGATTAATTCCAGAAATTACAAGATCTGGCATATCATCAGTCAATAAATAACTGAGACCGAACTTCATGCAATCGGACGGCGTTCCCGTTAGAGCATAAAGGCGAGGATTTTCATCCTCGCCATTGCAAGCATCTAATTTCAATGGAACCTCGGTCGTCAATGCATGGGATTTAGCACTTTGCTCATTAGCAGGTGCTACAACGGTAATTCTATAATATTGACTTAAATACGATGCAAGATGACGTAAACCATCTGCTAAAATGCCATCGTCATTACACATTAAAATATGCATAGTCACTCCTACAGATTCTATTTTTCATTCTTATTCATATTGCCCATACGTGTTAATTTAACATCATCTAAGCCCACAGCTCTCGTATGGACTGTATGAGACCATACCTTATTATGACGGCGGAACCACCCTAAAATATTTACTGGAATCCAAGAATAAACAAATAATGGATATAGTAAATAATAGAACCAAATCTTTGGTGGTACCTTGATTTTCAACAATACAATTAATGGGAATAGATATTGACCAACACCTATAATTGTCCATACAGACATAGGCATAATTTGATACAAAATATTTGTATAAATTGGAGTATACGCATTGATGTAGGATAACACCAAGTATACGGTTGTCAACAATAAGAAATAAGGTTGACTCACTTGGAATATACCATCCAAAATCATAATATTCCCTGTTTTGATACCAATAGCAAATAATTTAGGAATATATCGACCGGCACAGTCAAATTGCCCCTGAGCCCATCGTAAACGTTGTCTGCAAGAAGCCATCATAGTCGTAACCTTTTCATCGTATACGATAGCATCATGCCCCCAACAAGTACGGATACCATGAGTCAATAGTTTCATGGAAAATTCCATATCTTCGGTTAAGCTATTACAATCCCAGCCATATTCACGGATGATAGATGTACGTATACACATACCAGTACCACCTAGTGCTGTGGACAAGCCAATGCGGTATTTTGCTAAATGCCACATATGATTAACCATCCAAAACATGATGGAAAATGTACCCGCAACCCAAGAGTCTGTTGGGTTTTTAGAGTTCAAATAACCTTGAATTACAGACTCACCTTTTTCAAGATGATCATTCATTTCTAACATAAATTGAGGATGTACTAAATTATCGGCATCAAAGATAAGAAAGGCATCATATTTCCGATCCATTCTTTCCACACGATCAAACATCCACCCCATGGCATAGCCTTTGCCTACTTCTTCTTTATTGAATCGTTCATGTACATTGGCACCAGCAGCACTTGCTACCTCAGCAGTCTTATCTGTACAGTTATCGGCAACAACAAAGATATCGTACAACTCATCAGGATAGTCCAAACTACGTAAGTTTTTTACTAACTCACCAACTACGGCTTCCTCATTATGAGCACACACAACGATAGCAAAGGAATTTTTAGGGGTATAGTTTTTATGTACTCGAGACCGCCACATACCAATTACGGCGAGCACAAAATAATAAACCGTATAAATTACGATTATTACCTGCATAGGGATCAATATCAGATCCAGTAGGTAATTCATACTATTATCCTCCACACACTTATTTACGCACTATATTTAACGCCCCATTAACAAGGCCAAATACTACATAACCAGCAAAGATCATTACTGCCCATGTATGCCAATCATATACGAGACAAGCTATGACAAAAATAGCAGTTAGTACAATGGAAAGTTTATTAATATAGATTGCAGTTTTACCTTTGAAGTCTGGGTATTTTACTTCACTAACCATTAAAAAGCCTACACCAATCATGCAAACTACTAATACAAATTGAGGAACCTCTACATCACACAATACGTAGGTAGCCGCCAAGCAACCTGCAGCTGGAATTGGCAATCCTTCAAAGTAACCATGAACTTCTTCGGTTTTAATGTTAAAACGAGCAAGACGGAATGCGCCCAATACAGCAAATACTAATAATGGTACATAGGCAATCCATCCCAAACCATAAAGCTCTTTCATATATAACATATAAGCTGGTGCTACACCAAAGCCTACAACATCTGACAAAGAGTCTAATTCACGACCCATAGGTCCTGCCACACCTAAAGCTCTCGCTACACGACCATCTAAACCATCAGCAACTAAGGATAATAGTACGCAGATAGCAGCATAGAAGGTATTCCCTGTAGCAGAGAATGTGATACCTAGAACACCAAAAGCTAAATTAGCACTAGTAAACAAATTTGGAATAATAGATTTATTCATGACGCAACCTCCCGATAACAGTGTCTCCACCTGTAATATGTTGACCTTTTTCCACGAACAACTCTACATTCTTATCCATGTAGATTTCAGTACAAGAACCGAATTTAATCATCCCGTACAATTGGCCGCGTTCAAGCACGCTATCAAGGTCTGTCCAAGATACGATACGACGCGCTAAAAGGCCTGCAATTTGTGTTACCAATACGGAAGTACGATCATTTTCAATACAAATAGTATGACGTTCATTTTCAAAACCTACACTATCTTTAAAAGCAGGCAAGAAACTGCCCATTGTGTAGTGACGGTATGTAATTTTACCATCAATAGGCGCACGATTAGCATGTACGTCAAAAACAGATAGGAAAATAGTTACTTTTTTACACTCTTTATGTAAGTAAATATCTTCGTATACATCAGAAATATCCATAATTTTACCATCCGCTGGAGATAAAATTAAATCAGGATCTTGAGGGATTACACGTTTAGGATTTCTAAAGAAATTGACGAAAAATAATGCCAGAATAAATGAAATAATCGCAATTACATAATGTCCTAAAAATCCTAATACCACCGCGATAATGAGCATAGCCCCTATCAGTGGAAACCCTTCCTTAATTATTGGTCCTGTAGGCACGATTCAACACTCCTCTATTTATTTCTAATAACGGTCCACATAAACTTCGGAATAGCCAACATGCGGCCAATCCGTTGAGGTTCTAAATATAATCGATACAACCATTCGAGACGATTGCGTTGCATCCATTCTGGAGCCCGAGGAATATTACCTGCCAAGACATCAAAGGAACCACCTATGCCGATAGCAACAATGCCATCCAGGTGACTCAATTTTTCTGAAATCCATTGTTCTTGCTTTGGTACGCCTAAGGCAACAAAGACTAATTTTGCCTTAGACTCACTAATAGCTTTAACGATTTCTTGTTCCTCTGTGCTATCGAAGAATCCATCATGAATCCCTGCTATATTTAACGGTCCAACTTGGGCAGATAAATTATCAATTGCTCGTTTAGCAACACCAGGTGCTGCTCCTAAGCAGTATACAGGAATTTGCCGTTCAGCCGCAACTTTAAATAATCGTTTAGTTACGTCTACACCAGTTACGCGTTCAGGAACATGTTCACCTTGACGCTCTGCAGCCCACAAAATGCCAGCCCCGTCAGGAACGACGAGACTAGCATTATTCAATATGGTGTGCAATGTAGGATTTTCATTTGCCAACATAACCATTTCTGCATTAGCCGTGGCTACTAAATGTAGTCCCGGCTCTTCAGTTAATTGTAAAATACGTTGGACAGCCTCATCCATTGTTACACAATCGATAGGCACAGATAAAACAGAAATACGTTTATTCAATGTAATACTCCATTATCAACCACTATAATTTGGTGCTTCAACGGTAATGCTTACATCATGCGGATGACTTTCTTTTAAACCAGCCGCTGTAATTTGAATGAATTGAGTATTTTCAATCATTTCTTGGATGTTATGACATCCGCAATACCCCATACTTGCACGCAAACCACCAACCATTTGGAAAATTGTATCAGCCAACATACCTTTATAAGGCACGCGACCTTCAATACCTTCAGGAACTAATTTCTTAGCTTCAGTTTGGAAATAACGATCTTTACTACCAAGTTTCATAGCACCTAAACTACCCATGCCACGGTATACTTTATAGGAACGACCTTGGTAAATCACTGTTTCTCCTGGACTTTCATCAGTACCAGCTAAAATATTCCCCATCATGACTAAATTAGCACCAGCAGCAATAGCCTTAGCAATATCGCCAGAATATTTAATGCCCCCATCAGCGATGATAGGAATGCCATAGCGACGACCTACTTGAGCAGACTCGTAAACAGCAGTAATTTGAGGTACCCCAATACCTGCAATAACGCGAGTTGTACAAATAGAACCAGGTCCAATACCAACCTTAACAGCATCGGCACCAGCTTCAATAAGAGCCTCTGTACCAGCTGCAGTAGCAACATTGCCTGCAATAACAGGAATATGAGGATAGGCTTGTTTAATTTCTTTCAATGTACGTAGTACGCCTGCAGAATGCCCATGTGCTGTATCTACAATGATTACATCAGCCTTTGCAGATACAAGTGCATCAAGACGATCATATAAATCTTTAGACACACCAACAGCAGCACCAACTAATAGGCGGCCACTACCATCTTTAGCTGAATTTGGATATTTTGTCGCTTTTTCAATATCTTTTATAGTAATTAATCCTTTTAAGTTTCCATCATCATCTACAAGAGGTAATTTTTCAATGCGATGTTCACTTAAAATTGCTTTCGCCTCTTCAAGAGATGTACCTTCTGGTGCAGTAACAAGGGAATCCTTTGTCATGCATTCTCCGATTTGGCGTGTTAAATCAGTTTCAAAACGCATATCGCGATTTGTAATGATCCCTACTAGTTTACCATGTTCTGTGATAGGTACACCAGAAATTTTATATTTTTCCATAATTTCTGCTGCATCAGATAGTAAATTTTGAGGGCTTAAGAAAATAGGATCGACGATAACACCATGTTCAGAGCGTTTTACCTTATCAACTTCATGGGCTTGTTCTTCAATAGACATATTTTTATGGATAACACCAAGACCACCTTCACGAGCCATAGCAATAGCCATACGGGATTCAGTAACTGTATCCATCCCAGAACTAATCATAGGGATATTCAATGTAATGTCACGAGTTAGTTGAGTTTTTAACTCTACTTGATGTGGTAACACATCAGAAGCCGCTGGTACTAACAAAACATCATCAAAAGTTAGTCCACGCATACCGAATTTATCGTCTCTCATATTTAATTCCTTTCCGTATAATAAAACAAAACTACGACCCGCCTAGTCCATCTGGACTAGGCGGACAGTCGTAGCTTAGCGTTCAGACCGCAAAATGCCGCCTTCCATATAATCATCTTTTTTCATATCTACGAAGATAATCTTTACTGCGTCAGCAGGTACATTAACGATATCAACCGCAGCTTTAGTGATAGCTTCACCTAATTGTTTTTTTTGTTCTTTTGTGCGCCCTTCAACGAGCTCTACATGAATAAGTGGCATATTGACCTCCATAGATGAAAATGAAATAAATTTGTTTGTTCTATTATACGGTATGAGGAACAGATACACAAGGGAAAAACCCAGATAAAATCTAATATTATCGCTACTTATGTACTTATTATTCCTACCACTTAATTATACAATATTCTAAGAAATTTTTCACCAAATCTTTTTTCTAATTCTTCTTTCATTACAGATTCAAGTTTTTCCATTCCATATTGACTTGCAAACTCTAGTACATCCTTGCGAGCCTGTACCAATATTTCAATATCTTTAATAATATTGGCAACTCGCAAATCAGGTAATCCCGATTGAGCTAAGCCAAATAATTGACCAGAACCACGCAATAATAAGTCTTGTTCAGCAAGTTCAAAACCATCCTGTGTCTGCTCCATCAATTTCAAACGCTCTTGGCTCACATCATTTTTTGAATCACTTACAAGAATACAATATGATTGATGAGATCCACGGCCTACACGGCCACGCAACTGGTGCAATTGAGATAAACCAAATCGCTCTGCCCCTTCAATGCACATAATGGTCGCATTAGGCACATTGACACCAACTTCGATAACGGTAGTAGAAACGAGTAGTGAAATATCACCCTTATGAAAGGCATTCATCACTTCATCCTTTTCACTTGGTTTCATACGACCGTGAACAAGGCCAACCTCATAGGCCTTGTAAAAGTACTCTTTTAGTTCCAAATACAGTTCTTCTGCTGCCTGTAAGTCTAATTTTTCAGATTCTTCTACTAGAGGACATACTACGTACACTTGACGGCCTTCTGCCATCTCTTTGCCGAAGAAGTTTCTTAATCGTTCCTTATAGGAGCTATCTACAGCATAAGTTTTAACCGGCTTACGTCCAGGTGGCATTTCTTTAATTAAAGAAACCGCTAAATCACCATACACAGATAATGTCATGGTCCGAGGGATTGGTGTAGCTGTCATAATCAACACATGTGGGTATGTACCCTTTTGTTGTAATCGTGCCCGTTGCTCCACGCCAAAGCGATGTTGTTCGTCGATAATGACGAGTCCTAAATTATGGAAGTTAACACCCTCTTGAATAAGAGCATGAGTACCGATGATCATATTAATTGATCCATCAGCTAACCCCTCATAGATACGCTCTTTTTCTTTTTTTGTAGTAGAACCAGTTAATAACTCTATAGTAATACCTAAATTACGACATACCTCTGTTATGCCTTCATAATGTTGAGCTGCCAAAATCTCCGTAGGGGCCATTAATGCCCCTTGGTAACCATTTTCGATGGCCTTCAATAAACTCAATGTAGCTACAACAGTTTTACCAGAACCTACATCACCTTGTAATAATCGTTGCATAGGACGTTCATCTTCCATATCGATGCGAATGTCCTCTAATGCACGCTGTTGATCGCCGGTTAAGGAGAACGGCAAGTTTTCTATACATTGAGCCATTAAGTCTCCATTAGGCCCCATCTTAGATCCTTTATGACACTGCTCTTTATTCCGCAACAAGGCCAAACCAGATTGCATAACAAATAACTCTTCATAGGCCAATTGGTGACGCGCTTCTTCATATCGCTCTGAAGAAGCAGGGAAATGCATCATTTTAAAAGCATCATAGCGACTCATATATTGATGTGCTTCACGAACCTCAGCAGGCAAAATCTCTTGCAGTTCATGATTAGCGGCGAACCAATTACGTACCGATGAGCGCACCACAAATTGAGATACACCATCTGCAAGAGCATAAATAGGAACGATACCACGATCAGGCTCTCCACCATCCCCCAAATTTTCTATTTGGGGCGTATTCATTTGCATAGCCCCATATTGAAATTCCGCTTTGCCATATGCATATAAACGCTGACCTTTTTTATAAAAGTTCTTTTTATACCCTTGGTTAAACAAAACAATCTTTAGTGGACCAGTACCATCTGCAATGACCACCTCTAATATAGACAATCTAGGTCGAGGGCGTTTTTCTTGTACAGCAATAACATTGCCCATAACGCCACCGGTCATACCAGACTTTAATTCACCAATTCTATAAATTGTACGGCGGTCTTCATAGCTCCGAGGGAAATATGTCAACAATGATGTTACATTCGTAATCCCTAGCTTATGCAATTGTTTCTCCCGACCAGGACCAATTCCTTTAATGGTCGTTAACCGTTCATCCATAGAAACTCCTTTAAATATACGATAAACACTGAGGATATATCCAATTTCTGTATATCCTTGTGTAAAAGCCCATTCATATCATAGAATATGATATATAGTATACCTTATATTGTAGTATATTTCATAAAAAGAGCAATATGTACGATAAAAACACTTGCTTTAACTATGTCTTTATGATAATATACTTTTGTTATGTTATAGATTAAGCTTGGAGGTGGAAACTATGGCAAACCTTTGCGAAGTATGTGGCAAATCCACATCTAGCGGTATGAACGTGAGTCACTCTCACATTCGCACAAGAAAAACTTGGAAACCGAACATTCAAAGAGTACGGGCGGTTGTAGACGGTGCTACTAAAAAAGTTAACGTATGCACTCGCTGCCTTCGTTCTAATAAAATTACACGCGCGTAAAATAAAAAGTACATGTACTCTTTGGGGTTCTAGAGCCCCAAAAAAAGCAGTTAGTTCATTTGAACTAACTGCTTTTTTTGTTATCTATATACCTATTACTAAAAGTCTTACAATGTAATATTGGGAATATAATACTGTTTAAACAACTTAATAGCATATTGATCTGTTAAGCCTGCTACATAATCAACCACATCACGGGTAGAGTAAAACTCTCGATTACTTTCACAGCCCTCCATATCGTCAGGATGCTCCATAAAGTGAGTAAATAAGTTTTTCACCACATGAGATGCCTTATTTCGATCAGGAATTAAAGCTGGCGCCAAATAAACATTTTTAAACATAAATTGACGGAATAGATTCATTGTCATTTCTATATCGGAGGACATAGAAATAACAGGCTTATCTAAAGACTCACGCACCATATCTTCAACCATAGCGGTAATCATGCTGGATGGCGTCATACCAAAATGTTCACGCACTTCAAAAGGTAAGTTCTCGGCCGTCAACATTCCTGCCCGTTGCGCATCATCAAAATCGTGACACAAATAGGCAATGCGGTCAACGATACGAATAATTTGACCTTCTAAGGTAACTGGAATTGTTGCTCCTGTGTGGCCTACAATACCATCGCGCACAGCTGTTGTTAGATTAAGGCCTTGATGTTCACCATGCTTTTCTAACACCTCTACCATGCGCAAACTTTGTTCATTATGATTAAAATGGCCTACCATATCACGCAACGCATATTCCCCAACATGACCAAATGGTGTATGTCCCACATCATGCCCCATGGCGATAGCTTCTACCAAGTCTTCATTGAGTCGCAATGCACGAGCCACTGTACGTCCAATCTGGCCCACCTCAAGAGTGTGAGTCATGCGCGTACGATAATGGTCACCTGGCGCAATATAAACTTGTGTCTTATGCTTTAACCGTCTAAAACATTTACTGTGAATAATGCGATCCCGATCACGTTGAAATGCCGTTCTAAGTGGATCGGGAGCTTCCTCTATATCACGGATTGCATCGCGGCTTTTAGCAGCATAAGGAGAAAGGAGTAAAGCCTCCCTCTCCTCTATTTGTTCCCGTATATTCATTTACCCTCCGATGCACGGTTTTTATCGATCAATTGCATAACTAGAGATGCTGTTTCTTCGATAGATTTATTAGAAACATCTAGCACTTGACAATGTAAACGACGCATAATAGCTTTTGCATATTCTAATTCAGATTGAATACGCTCAATAGATGCGTAGTTTGCTTCGTCTTCAAGGCCGATAGCACGCAAACGTTCACTACGAATATTATTTAATTTGAATGGGTCAATAATAAGGCCCACGATTTTCTTTGCTGGAATTTTAAATAATTCCTCTGGTAATGGTACCTCAGGTACTAATGGCAAATTGGCAGCTTTAATCTTTTTGTAGGCCAAGAACATAGACAATGGTGTCTTACTTGTTCTAGATACACCAATAATAACTACATCGGCCTTTTCAAAGCCAGATGGATTTTTACCATCGTCATATTTTACGGCAAATTCAATGGCTTCTACCTTTTTGAAGTATTCTTGGTCAAGCTTATGAACCATACCAGCTGTCATACGAGGCTTTGTGGATGCAACAGTACCTACAGCATCGAGAACTGGGCCCATAATATCGACAGCAGGAATATTGTATTCCGCCACTTTTTCATGAAGATATTTACGTAAAGTCTCAGATACAATGGTATGACAAATAACATGATTACCACGTTTTGCATCTGCTATAACTTCATCAATTTGGCTTTCACTATCAATATAAGGAATACGAACAATTTCAATTTGTTCCTTATCATATTGACTCGCCGTAGCTCTTGCTACAGCCTCTGCGGTCTCCCCAAGGGAGTCCGATATTGCATAAATAATTTTTTCTGCCATTCTATCAACCTCAATGTATGCTACATTCTAAAAATACTTTCGCTACCGTCGTTTTAGATACACGGCCTACAACCTTTAAGCGTTTCTTGTTTTCCACATCCTCGCGAACGACGACAGGTAAACAATCCACTTCATAATCTATCATCTTCTGTGCAGCCTCTACTAATGTATCGGTAGGCTCCACTGTTATAACCTTGCTCACAGGGGTCATAATCATAGATATAGGCATTGTGTGCGAATCTGTTTGCCCCATAGAGGCACGCAACAAGTCCTTACGAGATACTACACCTACTAAATAGGAATCATCACACACTAGAATAGTCCCTACATCTTCAGTAAATATAGTAACAATCGTGTCATACAAACTTGTATCCCCATTGACTACGACGGCTTGAGATAATACATCACTTACCAGAAATGATTTTAATCGCTCTGCTGTTTGTGTTTCCTTTGAAAGCCCCACATAGTAATAACCTACATTAGGACGTGCATCTAAAACACCTAGCATAGTTAAAACAGATAAATCTGAACGCAATGCAGATCGTGTAACCTCTAAATGTTCAGCAATAGCACTACCTGTAACAGGTCCTTCTTCACGAACGATTTGAGCAATTTGTTCTTGTCGTTTCGACAGTTTCACACGGTAACCCCCTTTCATCTCTGTTTGTATTATATCCTAAGTTACCATTCAGAAAAAGAGGAGACCAACGGGCCTCCTCTTTCAATACCACTATATGATTACCAAGTTAAGTCATCAGTTTCTTGACGACCACGACCAGTCATAGCATCAAGCATGATTCGTTGTTCGATTTGAGCCACCATTTTCTTAGTGTTCACAACCGCATCTGGATTAACAGAAATGGAGTCGATACCACTCTTCACGAGGAATTCGCAAAGTTCAGGATACACGCTTGGCGCTTGGCCACAGATGGATACAGTTTTACCATCTTTGTGAGCTACTTCGATGAGATGGCGAATTGCTCTACGAACTGCTAGATTCCGTTCATCATAGATATGTTGAACTGTTTCATTATCACGGTCACAGCCAAGAACGAGCATAGTCAAATCGTTAGAACCGATGGAATAACCATCTACATATTTATTGAATTGATCAGCTAAGATAATATTTGCTGGAATTTCAGCCATAAGCCAGATTTTGAAATCTTTACCGCGTACAAGGCCTTCTTGAGCCATTAAGTTAGTAACAAGTTCAGCTTCCTCTACAGTACGGCAGAATGGAATCATAACTTGTAAGTTTTTGAAACCAAACTCGTTACGTACTTTTTTGATTGCTTCTAATTCTAATTTGAAAGCAGGTGTATATTTAGGATCGTAGTAACGAGAAGCACCACGCCAGCCAAGTAATGCACTGGATTCATGTGGTTCGTATTTGTCACCACCTTTAAGATCACGGTATTCGCTAGATTTGAAGTCGCTCAAACGAACTACAACTTGGCGAGGAGCTAATGCTTGGCAAACTTTACGCATACCTTCTGCCAATGTATTTACAGCAAAATCACTGCGACCTGTTTCGATAAGGTGCAATGGATGTTCATGGATGAAAGTAGTCCAAATGAACTCTTCACGCATAAGGCCGATACCATCACAAGGCAATACACCATGTTTTTCAGCCAAATCAGGATCGCCTAAATTCATGTAAATCTTAGTACCTGTTACAGGAACAGATTCAGCAACAACATTTGCAGTAGCTTGTGCTTCTGGCTTTTTAACGATATCTTCTAATACGCCATCATATACGATACCATTTGTAGCGTCTACAGTAATCATTTGACCATCTTTAATGGATGTAGTCGCTTCATGGCTACGGCTCTTAGTACCTACGATACATGGAATACCAAGCTCACGACTAACGATGGACGCATGGCAAGTCATACCGCCGGCATCAGTAACGATGGCTTTCGCTTTTTTCATTGCTGGCACCCAGTCAGGAGCTGTCATAGCTGTAACAAGAATTTCGCCTTCTTTGAACTCATCAATATCCTCAGGATTGATGATAACATGAGCTTTACCAGCTGCATTACCAGGGGATGCTGGCAAACCTTTTACGATAATATCGCGATTACCTGCATCTAATGTGCTAGATTTTTCAGATACTTCTGGTTTTTCTTTGCGGGACCAAACTGTTTCTGGACGAGCTTGTAAAATCCAAATTCTACCGTCTCGTTCATCTACGCCCCATTCCATATCCATGTAGCAACCATAATGTTTTTCGATTGCTTTTGCATATTCAGCAAGCTCTAGAACTTGAGCATCTGTAATCACTTGTTGTTTAGCTTCATCTGCTGGAACAACTTCTTCAACGCAATCGCCGTCAGCTTTACGAACTAAACGGATATTTTTGTCATTAATCATGCGGTCTGTAATTTCCATTTTAGCTTTATCTACACGGAAATTATCTGGTGTAACGGTACCTTGTACAACGTATTCACCAAGACCCCAAGAGCCTTCAATAAGAATATTGTTGTCATTGCCTGTTACAAGGTCAACAGTGAACATTACGCCAGCCGCTTTAGAGAATACCATCATTTGAACAGCTGCACTCAATGCTACTGTCATATGATCGAAACCCTGTTTTACACGGTAATATGTTGCACGGTCTGTGAAAGTAGATGCATAGCATTCTTTTACTTTTTGAATAATAACATCAGCACCACGTACATTTAAATATGTATCTTGTTGTCCTGCAAAGCTTGCATCTGGCAAGTCTTCTGCTGTTGCACTAGAACGAACTGCTACGAATGGATTTTCTTCGTTTACTTTTTTACCAAGTTCTTCATAAGCATGACGAATAGCATCTGCCAATTCTTTAGGCATTTCTTCTTCGCAAATCATGCGGCGAATTTTAGCACATACTTCACGCAATAATGCAGAATTTTCTACATCATCTAATGCATCAAGTTCAGCGCGGATTTTATCTTCCAAACCTGTTGCTTTCATAAACTCACGATAACCATGAGCAGTTGTAGCAAAGCCGTAAGGTACAGGTACATTAGTGGAGGATGTCAATTCCCCTAAGGAAGAAGACTTACCACCAACTAAATTAACATCTTCACGTCGTAATTCATCAAACCAAAGTACGTATGCTGTTTCGCGATTCATGTGAGAACCTCCTAGATTAATTAGTGCAACACATTAAACCTTTTACACATAAATAGTATACCTTAATTTACAATCTGTCAATTTATATGAGGATTATTATGCAAATCTATCTCCCTATATATATCTAAAAAGTTCTTCAGTACTCGCCCAGTTAGCCCCCATATGGTGTATTGTTTATAAGGATAGAAATAAACGGAGTAGTTTTGTCTGATTTTCCAGTCAATGTTGTAGCCTTCTAATAAATGGAACGGAAAGTCTCTTAACGGTTTCGTCCCAATGTCTAGATGACCTACCGTTGGCTCCATGTCTAATAGATATTGTAATGGAACTGTGAATACCTCTCCTACTTCGTCTGGATTTGGTTTCAAATCGCTTGTATGCAGGCGCACGGCTACGGCATATAGCTTGACACCTATCGCAGATACTAAGCAGTCTAAATTGCCCAGAAGTTCAATTTGATCTAAATCGATACCCAGTTCCTCAGAGCATTCACGCATGGCAGCATGGGCACCACTTTTATCATTAGGCTCACAATGTCCACCAGGAAAACTGATTTCACCTGGTTGACGGCGTAGCTTATTACTGCGCACAGTAAATACTACATGATCTTCCCCATCGATTTCTAATAATGGTACAGCTACTGCCGCAGTTATAACATCAATATCGGTAAGAACAGTATGTTCTCGTTGTTCTAAAAAGTTGCTTAGTTCTTTGTCCATATATAGTCCTCTTACTTTATAGATACTATACGATATCTCTATAAATCTTTTATGTGTCAAATTTGTATTTTATATTTGTATCTGTATTTAAATTTGAATTTATATTTTACTTTCATTATACATGAACTTGTAAGTCATTTTTTGCTTTACAAACAACAGATTTAGTAGATAAATAATCTTATAGACCAAATAGACATAAAAAAACTGTGATGAGGTTTCTATCTCATCACAGTTTTATATTAGTTAAATTTAATTTTTACAAATTTACGTTTACCAACTTGAACGATCATGCCGTCTTCAAGGGTAAGGTTTTCTTCTGTATATTTTTCACCATTGACTTTGAAAGCACCAGCTTTAATGGATCGACGTGCTTCACCATTAGAAGCAGTCAAACCAGCATCTGTACAGAATTGTGGTACAAAGATTGGTTCTGTTGGCGCATCCATAGCGCATTCAGGAATATCTGTAGGCAATGCGCGTTGTTGGAATACACGTTTGAATTCCTCTTCTGCCTCAAGAGCAGCCTCTTCACCATGGTACAAACGAACGATGGTACGAGCTAATTGCATTTTAGCGTCACGTGGATGTAATTCACCACTTTCAAGACGTTTTTCCATGTCCTCTTGTTCTTCAATTGGCATATCTGTAACGAGCATGAAGTAGCGCATCATCAATTCATCAGGAATAGACATTGCTTTACCGTACATTTCTTTAGGTTCTTCGTCGATACCGATGTAATTGCCTAAAGATTTACTCATTTTTTGAACACCGTCAAGGCCTTCAAGCAATGGCATTGTGATAACAACTTGAGGTTCTTGACCTTCTAATTCTTGTAAATGACGGCCCATTAACAAGTTGAAAGTTTGGTCTGTACCACCAAATTCAACGTCAGCATGTAATGCTACAGAATCTTGACCTTGCATCAATGGATACATAAACTCATGAACACCAATAGCACGACCTTCTTTAAAGCGTTTATTGAAATCATCGCGTTCCATCATACGTGCTACAGTATAAGAGCTTGCCAAACGTAGAACATCCGCAAAGTTCATAGATTCTAGCCATTCACTATTGTCGCGGACGATCGTTTTTTCAGGATCTAACACTTTGAAGATTTGTGTTTTATAGGTTTCAGCATTTTTCAATACTTCTTCTTTTGTAAGTGGTGGACGAGTTACACTTTTACCAGTAGGATCACCAATACGCGCAGTGAAACCGCCGATAACGATCACTACTTGATGACCAAATTCTTGGAACAAACGTAGTTTACGAAGTGGTACTGTATGGCCTAAATGAATATCTGGCGCTGTTGGGTCCAAACCTAATTTTACAACTAAAGGTTTATTTTCCTTAATAGATTTTTCTATTTTCTTTACAAGATCTTGTTCATTAATTAAATCTGCTACGCCGTGTTTAATTTGGCGCACTTGTTCTTGAGCACTAACCATGATAATCCTCCTCGAAATACTATTGTTTTAGTATACCATTATCTAAAAACTTTCACAATTATATATATAGTATTGGTTTTAAGCCATTTATGATATAATATTTATAACTGCGTAATAGAATTTACGTTATATTTACTAACAAAAGAAAAAAGAGGTGACTCTATGAGTAATAACTCAAATGCGAGAAGCAGCCGCCGTTCTAATGGTAGCGGCGCTACACCGAAGAAGACAAGTCCGAAGCGTCTATTTTGGATTTGTGCCCTTCTCCTTATACTCATCGTAGCCGGAGGTGGCTGTGGTTTCATCAGTGCTACACTGTCTAACCTACCAGATGTATCCAATGTACGTCCTTCTGCATCGTCTCAAATTTACGATGTCCATGGTAATCTCATCACAACGGTTCATTCCACAGAGAATAGATTACCAGTACCTTTAAAAGATGTACCAAAGGATTTACAAAATGCCTTTGTTGCTACTGAGGACTCTCGCTTCTATTCCCATCACGGTATCGACCCTGTTGGTATCTTGCGTGCTGTATGGGTAAACATCGTACATAGCGGCGTATCTGAAGGTGGTTCCACAATCACTCAACAGTTAGCGCGTAATGCATTCTTATCTCAAGACAGAACATTTAAACGTAAAATTTCTGAAGCATTGCTAGCACTTAAAATTGAACAACATTACACTAAGGATGAAATCCTTGAAATGTACATGAACCAAATTTACTTTGGCCAAGGTGCATACGGTGTCCAATCTGCAGCTCATGTATACTTTGGTAAGGATGCTAGCCAATTAACGCTAGCTCAAGCAGCACTCATTGCAGGCTTACCACAAAGTCCTAACTACTACTCTCCATTCAATGATTTGGAAGCTAGTAAAAAACGTCAAGCTGTTGTATTAGGCCAAATGGTTAAATACGGTTACATTACACAAGAGCAAGCTGATGAAGCACGTCAAGCAGATTTAGGCTTAGTGGCAAAACAAGAACAAACCCACGAAAAATCTAATGCATCTTACTTCATTAACTATGTTATTGCACAAGTTTCTGAAAAATATGGCGACGATGCAATCTATAAAGATGGTTTAAAAATTTATACAACTCTTGATATGGATGCACAAAATGCAGCTGTAGCAGCAATGCAAAACTTACCAGACTTCTATACTGATAAAAATGGTTTGCACCAACCGCAAGGTGCTATCGTAGCAATGAACCCTCATAATGGTTACATTATGGCTATGGTTGGTGGCCGCGGTGATGATGCATTTAACCGTGCTACACAAGCAGAACGTCAACCAGGTTCCGCTATGAAGCCATTTGTATATTTAGCCGCTATTCAATCTGGTAAAACTCCTGGTTCTATCGTAGATGATAGCCCTGTTACATTTGGTAACTGGAGCCCTAAAAACTATGAAAATGACTTCGAAGGTAATATGACATATCGCTATGCATTACAACATTCTCGTAACGTAGCTGCCGTAAAAATTGCTGATGAAGTAGGCATGTCTAAGATTATTAAACTTGCCAAAGAAATGGGTATCACTACCCTTACAGATCAAGATAATAACTTGTCTACTGCACTTGGTGGTTTAACTCATGGTGTAACACCTCTTGAAATGGTTCAAGCTTATGGTGTACTCGCTAATGGTGGTATCAAGGTTCAACCTACGGCAATCGTTAAAATTGTAGACCGCAATGGTCAAGTTGTGGAAGAAAACTCTATTCAAGAAAAACGTGTTGTAGATGAAAAAGATGCAGCAATCATTACTAGCATGCTAGAATCTGTTATCAGTGGCGGTACTGGTGGTAATGCAGCAATCGGTCGCCCTGCAGCTGGTAAAACAGGTACAACAGATGATTCCAAAGATGCTTGGTTCATTGGTTATACACCTGATCTCGTAGCTGCCGTTTGGATTGGTGACGACTACGGTTCTGAAACATTACACGGTATGACAGGTGGTGACACACCTGCTATTATGTGGGGTCAATTCATGGCTAATGCACTTGCCAACACCCCTGCATCTGACTTTTCCGTTCCTGCTAGCGCTCAATCAGCTGTTTCTGAAGGTTATTATAATCCTGTAAAAGCACAGCCTAAAAAAGAAGCTGCTAAGGACGAAAAAGCAGACAAAAAAGACGATAAAGACAAATCGAAAGATGAAGCTGTAAAAGATGACAGTGGCTCAAAAGATGATGCAACTGAACAGAAATCTAATTCATCCAAAAGTAAAAAGTCTAGTAAAAAAGATCGTTAATCTCATACGCTAAAGGAGCGGAACATGTGTTCCGCTCCTTTCTTTTACGTAAAAAGGTAGTAAGTTCTAAGAGCTTACTACCTTTTTTATTGCTTTATAACTATACAATCATCCGCAACTTACTGATGTACAATGATAAATAGAACATGTATATACTTTTATTTAAGAAATACATTAGTAGCCCCTGCACCACCTTCGTCATAGCCTGCCGTTTCAAAATGAGCTACATGCGGTAAGGTACGCAAATATTGATGTACACCTTCTCGTAATGCGCCAGTCCCCTTACCGTGAATAATGCGCACTTGACTAACACCACCAAGTAAGGCTTGGTCAATAAATCTACCAACAGAAACTGTCGCTTCATCTACCGTTTGTCCAAGAATATTGATTTCAGTACGAACCTCTTTTTGACGTTGTACGGCAGAGCCACCCATACGTTTTCTAGTCTTAGGCATAGCTGCTTTTTGTTCCCGTGCAAGCTTATTTCCTTCTTCACGTGTAGTAGATTGTAATTCGCTAACCTTTACAGTAGCTGTTAGTCCATTAATATCTACATTCACACGATTGCCATTGATAGATAATACGGTACCTAATGAGCGTAAAGATGTAACATATACTGCTTGGCCTACCTTAATAGCATCTGCAGTCAAAGATTTACGATCATCATCTACTGGAGATTCTGGTATATGTACATTAGAGATACCCTTACGTGCTGCATTAATAGCAGATTGACGCTTATCCTTATTCGTTTCAGAGAATTGTGCTTTCAATTGCTTGATAATCGCTTCCCCTTCGACGCGTAAGCTACGTTTCATAGATTCTGCATCAGATTGAGCTTTGGCTAAGATTTGTTTACGCTTTTCGTTAAACTGTTTCTTTTCCTTCTCTAATTGACCACGCATGCGACGTGTTTCATCAAGCTCTTTCTTTAAGGCTCTTTCCCGTTCAGATGCCTTACGAAGTTGCTCATTCAAATCTGAAAGAACTTCTTCCATTTCATGGCTACCAAATTGAGATTTATACTCTGCAGCGCGCGTTACGATATCTTTTGGCAAACCTAAACGGGCCGCAATACTCAATGCATGGCTACTACCTGCTACACCGATATGAAGTCGATATGTTGGTTTTAAGGTGCGCTCATCAAACTCTACATGGCCGTTTTCGATTCCTTCTGTATGGTATGCATAGTTTTTAAGCTCATTATAATGGGTACTTACCATCATAAGGGCGCCTTTTTTACGGAAGAACTCAAGGATAGATACAGCAAGTGCACTACCTTCCTCTGGATCTGTACCAGAACCTAGCTCATCAAGCAACACCAAGTCATTAGGTCCACAATGTTTAATGATAGAAATAACTTGTGTCATATGAGCAGAAAACGTACTAAGGCTAGCCTCAATACTTTGTTCATCCCCAATATCGGCAAAGATATTTTGGAATATAGGCAACATTGAGCCGTGGTCTGCAGGGATAAATAGACCACATTGGTTCATTAAACTCAATAACCCTAATGTTTTAAGGGAGACTGTTTTACCGCCTGTATTAGAACCAGTAATCAATAAAATACGGTACGATGTACCCAATTGAATGTTTGTAGGCACTACTACATTTGGTGGAATTAATGGATGACGAGCTCTCATGAGATTAACTGTTCTATCAGTGCTCAAGATAGCTGGTACACCTTTATAAGCAATAGCAAGGCTCGCCTTACCATATACAAATTCGATATGGGATACCTTTTCACAAGCATCCATCAGATCATTACTATGTTGTTTTACAAGAGCTGATAATTCACGGTAAATGCGCAATATCTCTTGCTCTTCACCAATCAATGCCTCTTGTAATTCATTATTTAGATTCACCAAGCGCATCGGTTCAATATAGAGTGTTTGACCCGTTGCAGAACGGTCGTGAATAAGACCATCAAAATATTGGCGATATTCCTGTTTTACAGGGATTACATAGCGATTATTACGCTGCGTAATAATCGTTTCTTGGAAATACTTCTGATTATCCTTGTCGTGTAAGATAGCTTGAATATCATTTTTAATCTTTTCCCGAGTTTTAATAATCGTATTTCTTAGGCTCGCCAACTTAGGAGATGCTGTATCAAGCAATTCCCCTTTTTCATCAAAGACGCGTTTAAATCGGTTTTCAATGCGATCTGTATTTGGCATATCCTGTACCCATAAGGATAGCAATGGATATTCCATATATTTCGTTCTAAAGAACTTTGTCATGCGCTTATAAGCACCAATGGTTAAATAAATATCCCACAATGCTTCACGAGTAAGGACAAAGTCTTTACGACTCTTTTTACAGGATTCGCGAATATCTCGCGTACCGCCTAACGGTTGTTCTACCTCAGTTTGCAAAGACCGCATTGCCTCTGCCGTTTCATCAAGGTTCTCTTGAATAGCTTTTGCATCTGTCATAGGTTCGATGTGCATGGCTAATTCTTTAGCAATGGTAGAACTACAATGTTGTTGTAATTGTTCTTTTATATGGTGAAAGTCTAATACATCTTCGTTAAACAATGTACTACCTCTTTTATAAAATACCTCTAAAATAGTGGCCCCTTGTAATAGGTGTATCATCCTTGCCTACACTTTTAGGAGGAGCCTCTTTTGTTCCATTTTGAATGGATACATAATCTGCTACGATAATACGCAATCTCTTTGGATCCATATGACGTCCATCGATGCGCAAAATATGTAGCCCTTTTCGGTGTAACTCTGGCACATACGCGCGCATATCCATTTCATGACTATTCATGATGTGCATACGGCAATACGGATCCGTACGAAGTGGGAATACTTCCCCTTTACGGTCCTTTAATGCGTAATCTTCCTTTACACACGGCATAGGGCAATTTTCTTTTTTACCAGTCCCTACAAAGCTAGCGATGGCACAGTATTCAGAAATCATCATTTCCGTATAACCATGAACCATAACCTCTAATGGCAAATTAGTAGATTTTTGTAAGCTTACGAGTTGCGTCAAGGTTAACTCTAAGGATGGCGCTATGCTACTCATATTAAAGTCTTGCCATACTTGTAGTGCAGAGCCATTAAATATATTAAGGCCTGTATCAGCTTCAATAGCACCTGTATACCCTAAGTCACGAAGCCACAATAACGCTTGAGGGACATGAATAGAAATACTATCTGGTTTCGCCTCAACTATAACCTTAAGGGTATTCATATACGCCTTTACTTCATCATCTTTCACAACCCGAGGGGTAGCAAATACACAAAGTACATTATGGTCTTTGCAAAGCTTAGCTACTTGCTCGTAGATGCTAAGTTCATAAGACTTACGTTGTAAACGGTCACCACCGAAGATAATCTTCTTAGCGCCCCCTTCAATAGCTGCTTTCACAGCCTCTAGTTCATCAACGCGAGCACTCACCATAGGCTCAGAATATTGAACCTTACCCTTAGCAACCATAGATGACATATCTTGAGGCTCTACAGCCAGCTCAGCCCAAGCCGTTTCATGGTCTGTAATCAATAAGTTTTCTAGCGCCTCAACAGCATCGCGACGCAATGCATTTAATACACTAGCTGGCCACATATACGGACCTTCAGGGATAGACATAGAGCCAAGCGTAAACAATGTATTGCCTAATCTACCTACTTGGTCTGTCACCTTCTCTAATGTAGTCGGTTTATTGTTAGCATAAACCGGTTCAAACTCATTAGATACAGTCACAGTACGCCCATCATTCAATACAAAGGTAAGGTCTGTGCAAGGTTGTTCTCGGTCTGTATTAATAGATAGATAACCATGTACCTCTAATTTAGCACTAAAATCTTGTAAGCCTCGTTGCTTTTGAGATTTTGGCGTAGATGCTAAAAATACTTGTCCCGCTGCAAACCCTTCATCAGGTTTGCCTACAAAATGCTTTTCATCCATTAAGGACCAATTCTGATCAATTTGATAATACGTAATACTACCAGAATCTTGCATTACCTTTAAAAGTGATCCTTTTTCAATCGGTTCTGTTAGGAATAAATGAACTTGTCCCTTTTTGACCGCTGCTTTACCAATTAATTTGCCTTGATTATTTGGAGCTACAACAGTCATCATAGATTTCCCTACATGGTCTGTTAAGTAATCTGTAGAGAAGCCACGATTAAACCCAGATGCCAATGCATCGGCATCAGCAGCATCCATATGAGCCGTATCTAAAATATGACGATAGGTCCCAATGACTTGACGCACATAGGAAACCTTTTTCATACGCCCTTCTACCTTAAAGGACGTAACACCAGCAGCTACGAGCTCATTCATATGCTCACTATAGTTAAGATCCTTTGGACTTAGTAAATAGGCTTCGTGTTTAGGTAGCAAACTAGTACCAGAAGAATCCAATAGTTCATAAGGCAAACGGCAAGGTTGTGCGCAAGCACCACGGTTACCACTGCGACCACCGATAAAGGAACTCATCAAGCATTGACCAGAATAGCACACACATAAGGCACCATGTACAAAGACTTCGATTTCAGCTGTACAGTTTTTACAAATATGTTCAATTTCAGGGAGACTCAATTCACGAGCCAATACAACGCGGGTAAAACCGAGGCTTTCATAAAAACGAACAGCATCTAATGTAGCAGCCGTCATCTGCGTACTGCCATGTAAGTGAAGTTTAGGAGCCACTCGTTGTGCCAATTTAGCAACTGCTAAATCTTGAACGATAATAGCATCCACTCCGATGCGCTCTAAGTCCTTTAAATACGCCTCGAGAGCCTTTAATTCGGAATCACCTATGAGGATATTTACGGTTACATATACGGACACATCTAAAATATGAGCCAAACGAATAGCCTCAGCCAGTTCTTCAATGCCAAAGTTTGCTGCATGAGCACGAGCATTAAAGCCTTTACCACCAAGATAAATAGCATCAGCCCCAGATTCTAAAGCGGCTATAAAGTTTTCCATCGTACCGGCAGGCGCCAATAATTCCATGGATAATCCTTTCTACCTAACTAAAGGTATAACTATAGTACTAAAAGGGTTTACCATACGGTAAACCCTTTCAATATACTGCTTGAGATTAACGTAATCTGCAGTTAATTTCTGCTAATGCATCGATAATAGCTTGAATGTTACCATCAATATCTTCATCATTCAACGTGCCTTCCATAGAGCGGAATTGCAAGTTGTATGCAAGACTGCGGTAACCAGCTTCGATATGTTCACCTTCGTAAACGTCGAAGATAGATGCACTTTCTAAATATTCACCACCATGCTCTTTAATGATAGATAAAATTTCGCCACTAGATACGGACACAGGTGCTACAATAGCAAGGTCACGGCTAGTACCTGGGAATTTACTGAAAGATGTATAGCGGAATGGTGGAATCGTTAAGGATAATACTGCTTCCAAATCGATTTCAAATATATATACTTTTCCTGGTAAATCAAAGTTTTTGCTCACTTGTGGATGTAATTCACCATATTGAGCAATCATTTTACCATCAACAACGTATTGAGCACTTACACCTGGATGGAAATATGGCTCAGCGCCACGATTAATTTCGTAGTCTGTAACGCCTAATTCAGCTAACAATGCATCTACAATGCCTTTTACATCATAAAAATCTGTAGTGCGTTCTGCTTGATTCCAGCCAGCTTGGTTTGCTTTGCCCATCAAGATACCACAAGCCATAGGTCGTTCATGAGGTACCTCTGTCAAAGGCAATGCTTTTGGTTCATATACATTCGCTGTTTCAAACAACCAAAGATCCTTATTTTGTTGCGCAATATTGCGTTTGGCAGCTTCGATAATAGCTGGCACTAATGTAGTACGCATATAAGGGAATTCTTCGGAAATAGGATTCAAAATTGGAATGGCTGTATAACGGCTATCCCCTTCAGGAAGCATCATATTGGAAAGGCCATCTTTATGCATAAAGCTAAATGTAATGATTTGAGTCATACCCAATTTAGCTAACGTGTGTGTTACCTCTTTTGTAAGAGCTTTCTTAGGCGTCATACCACCAGAGGACAATACGGCTACAGGAATTGTAGGAGCGATATTATCATAGTTATAAATACGAGCTACCTCTTCAGCGATGTCAGGCATTACTGTTACGTCACCACGCCATGTTGGAACGAGGGCAGATAATTGTTCCCCTTCTTCAGTTACAACGAATTCAAGAGCAGTCAAAATGCGAACCATTTCGTCTTTTTCGATATTTGTACCCAAGTAATCATTGATTTGTTTTGCTGTGAAAGTAACTGTATGTTGCTCTACAGGGTTCTTGTACACATCGATAATGCCTACATCAACTTTACAGGATGGGCAAATTTGTTGCAACAACTGTGCTGCTCGGTCGATAGCATAAGCAGTGTATTTATGGTTTACGCCACGTTCAAAACGTCCAGATGCTTCAGAACGCATACCAAGCGCTTTTGCAGTGCGGCGAATGGATGGTCCATTAAACACAGCAGCTTCAAGCATAACAGTAGTAGTTTCATTTGTTACTTCACTATCAAAGCCACCCATGATACCAGCTACACCTACTGGGCGTTCTGCATCGGCAATAATAAGCATAGAGTCATTTAATTCACGTTCAGAACCATCAAGTGTAACAAGAACTTCACCATTTTTAGCACGTCTTGCCACTAGTTGATGACCTTTTACATGGTCATAATCATAGGCATGCATAGGTTGACCAAGTTCTAACATAACATAGTTTGTTACGTCTACTACATTATTAATAGGACGAATGCCGCTGTTACGCAAACGATTTTGCATCCACAATGGAGATGGTTCAACCTTTACATCTGTAACGATACGAGACATGAATCGCGTGCAAAGATCATCCGCTTCGATAGATACAGATGCTTTGCCTTCAATGGACTCACCATTTTCGTTAACCATGATAACAGGGAATAACGCTTTTTGATTTGTCATTATGCCGAATTCACGGGATAAACCAACCATGGAGAAACAGTCCGCACGGTTTGCAGTCAATTCAAATTCATATACTGTGTCGTTTAAGCCCAACACATCTTTTACATCAAGGCCGATTGGTGTGCCTTCAGGAAAGATATAAATACCTTGTGCTTCTTCTGGTAATACTAAATCGCTGGAGATACCAAATTCTGCAACCGAACAGAACATACCTTCAGATACCTCGCCGCGCAATTTACCTTTTTTAATTTCTGTTCCATCAGCTAAGCGAGATTTATGATATGCTACAGGTACGATTTGACCTACCGCTACATTTGTTGCTGCTGTTACGATTTGTTTTGTAACAGGCTCACCTTCTTCAGTAAGGCATTCAACTTGACATACTTGTAATTTATCTGCATCTGGATGTTTTGTGATTTCTACGATTTTACCAGTATAAATTTTCTTAATGCCATTATCCATAGCAATGACATCTTCTACAGGAATCCCTGCTTGTGTTAATTCATCGGCCAATTCTTGAGCAGGACGATTCATATCCACAGGCACGTATTCGTTCATCCACTGTAAACTTGCTTTCATGAGTTCCTCCTAAAATTGTTCCAAGAATCGTACATCATCTTCAAAGAATAGACGTAAATCATTAATGCCATATAAAAGCATAGCAATACGTTCTACGCCCATACCAAAGGCAAAGCCTTTAACCTTTTCAGGATCGTACCCATTAATACGCAATACATCAGGATGAACCATACCACATCCTAAGATTTCAAGCCAACCTGTATGAGAACATACACGGCAACCTTCACCACCACACATTACACAGGAAATATCTACTTCTGCAGATGGTTCTGTGAATGGGAAGAAGCTTGTACGGAAACGTACCTTTGTTTCATCCCCATACATGTGACGCAAGAAGGACTCTAATGTGCCTTTCAAATCAGCAAATGTAATATGCTCATCGATGATGAGACCTTCCACTTGATGGAATACTGGGGAATGTGTTGCATCATAATCCCAACGATAAACCTTACCAGGCGCAATCATACGGATTGGGCTATTAGGCTCATGACGTTGCATTGTACGAGCTTGTACTGGAGATGTATGCGTACGCAATAAGAAGTTTTCTGTAATATAGAAGGAATCTTGCATATCACGTGCAGGATGGTCTTTAGGCAAGTTTAAGCATTCGAAGTTAAAGTAATCCTGTTCAATTTCTGGCCCCTCTTCAACGGTATACCCCATTTTCATGAAGAAGTCCTCAATCATTTCATTAACCTTAGTTAATGGATGGATATGACCAGCTTTTTGTGCACGACCAGGCAATGTAATATCGATGCGTTCTTGTTCTAAACGAGCGTTTAACTCTGCCGTTTCCATACGAACTTTAACCGTATCAATTTCGGCTTCTAATGCTTCACGAACAGCATTAACGAGGGCGCCAGCCTTCGGGCGTTCTTCTGGAGATAATTTACCAAGACCTTTTAGTAATGCCGTTACCTCACCTTTTTTACCTAAATATTTAACGCGTATATCTTGCAGTGATTGTATATCTGTCAACCCTTTAATCGCATCAAGAGCTTCAGCCTTAATCCGTTGTAATTCTTCTTTCATTAAAGCATCCTCCTATATTTAAAAGTCTAAACTATATTATACCAAATCAGGGTTGTCTTCTTCAATAAAACGCCATGGTAATTCAGGTAATGACTTCTCTTCTAGTACAAAAAATGTACCACGTGCCAAGTGAACAAGTTCACCTAATTCATTATAGATACGTGCTGTAGCAACCATAGTTGTTTTACCATTATGCTCTACATTGGCTACACCACGCAATACAGTACCACCCTTAACAGCTTTCACATAGTTACCATTAAGATCAATAGTGCTAACAGATTTGCCCAATGTGAAACAAGCGGTCCCCATTACACTATCTGCTAAACCAATACAAACGGCACCATGTAAATCCCCTCGGAAATTACAATACTCTGTATCATTTGTTTGTAAGGTCATTTCTGCATGACCTGGTTCAACTGCTGTAATTTCAGAATCTTTTACCCAAGAAAATGGATTCTGATTTCGTAATTCGTTGAAATATTCTAACAATGTTGTAGCCATAAGGTTCTCCATTCAATATACTTACCCGTAGATTAGGTAATCTACATACCCCGTTTATTACAAATTACTTGCATGAAATGATTTAGAGCGTTCTTGCAAAAAAACTCAGTACAAACATAAAAATGGTGCGTTACATCATACATATTGTATCATGCAACGCACCATATGCGAATAACTCTATCTAATTATGTAGTATGTTCTTAAAAAAACGCATCTACAACTAAGGATTATTCATAATGTAATGAATCAATTGGATTAAGTTTAGCCGCTTTACGGGCTGGATAAATACCAAAGATCAAACCTATTGCCATAGAGAAGGCAAAGGACATTCCAATCGTTGGTATAGATATAACTGTACTCATGCCCGAAGCCATGCCAATCAGCTTAGATGAGCCTATGCCGAGTATAATCCCTATTATGCCCCCCATCAAACTGATAACAACAGCTTCGATAAGGAACTGTGTAACGATAACACTATAAGTAGCACCCAGCGCTTTACGTATCCCAATCTCTCTTGTCCGTTCAGTTACGGATACGAGCATAATATTCATAATGCCAATACCACCAACAACGAGCGAGATAGCAGCTACAGCACCAAGGAATAATGTTAATGTTCCTGTAGTTTCCTCCATAGTTTCCATGATGGAGTTCATGTTCTGAATATTGAAATCATCTAGATTAGTATCCTTGATTCCATGACGTACGCGCAACAGGTTTTCAATATCGGATTGTAAACGATCGATACCGTTTTCATCCTTACCTGTTACGTAGATCATTCGAAGATAATCAACACCTTCTACCCGTTCCATGGCTGTAGTATACGGGATAATAACCATATCATCTTGGTCATTACCCATAGCACCACTACCCTTACTATTAAGGACACCAATGATACGGAACGGAATGTTTTTAACACGAATTTCTGCACCTACTGGATCTTCATCACCAAATAGATTTTTAACAACTGTTTTACCTACTACTGCCACACGTTCACGATTCTGTACATTCTTTTCAGATAAGAAGCGACCAGATTTCATAGACCAATTGTTTACATCTAAATAGTTATAACTAACACCAGATACAGAAGTGGTCCAATTCTTATTTTGATATATTACTACATACGAACCGTTTGTCATTGGACTGGCAGCTTTCACACCATCCAATTTTGAAATAGCTTCGTAATCAGAAACCTTTAAAGACTTCATAGAGCCTGCAGAAGGTCGAACCCCTGGTGTGCGTGGTGCCCCAGGCATAACCATCAATAGATTAGATCCTAAGCTAGAGATGGAGTTTTGAATATCTTGCTTTACACCATTACCAATAGATACTAAGGCAATTACGGCAGCTACACCGATGATGATGCCTAACATGGTTAAAATGGAACGCATTTTATTAGCAATGAGGGATGCCCATGCCATTAAGAAACTCTCTTTATACATGTGGCACCTCCTGTACAGGCGTCATATTCAGATTTTGAGAATCCTCTACAATCAAACCATCGCGCAATACTACATTACGACTTGCATAGGTTGCAATTTCAGGTTCATGAGTAACGAGAATAATTGTACGCCCTTCATCATAAAGACCTCTAAAGATATTCATAACATCAATAGTCGACTTGGAGTCAAGGTTACCTGTCGGTTCATCGGCCATGATGATAGCCGGATTATTCGCTAACGCGCGAGCTATGGCTACACGTTGACGCTGACCACCAGATAACTCAGATGGCAAGTGATCCATACGATCCCCAAGGCCAACAGAGGATAACAATGCAGCAGCACGTTCATTACGTGACTTTTTATCCATCCCTGCATAAATCATAGGGAGCGCTACATTTTCTAAGGCTGTCAATTTTGTTAATAAGTTGAAACTTTGGAATACAAAGCCTATTTGTTTATTTCGTACAAAGGCCAATTCATCATCGGATAAGGTAGCTACCTCATCGCCATTAAGGCGGTATGAACCTGTCGTTGGTCTGTCTAAACAGCCAAGAATGTTCATAAAGGTAGACTTACCAGAACCAGAAGGACCCATAATAGATACGAATTCGCCTTTATTGACCTGTAAATCGATACCATGCAAAACAGGCACCGATAATTTACCATTTACATAGGTCTTCGTAATCCCTTGTATATCGATTACTGCTTGATTCATATTCACCTACTATTAGAATGGTCCACGGCTATTATTCTTAGGTGCCGTTACATCACCGCTTACGATGATTTCATCACCTTCAGATAAACCTTTTAAAATTTGTACATTAGTATCCCCAGTTACACCTGTAGAAACAGCTGTACGTACTGGTTGACCATCTTTAATAACATATACGTATTCACCTTGCTTATCTGTACGCACTGCAGTAAGAGGTACTACTAATGTGTTTTTAATATCTTCACCAAAGATGGTTGCACGAGCCGTCATAGATGGTAAGAAATTGTTGGAAATATTTTCAGGAATTTGAACTTTTACAGTGTAGTACACAACACTGTTGCTTGTAGCGCCCATGTTACCTTTTGTACCTTTTGCAATTTCAGATACGTAGCCTGTGAAAGTTTCACCCGGTTTAGAATCTACAGTAAATTCTACTTTAGCACCTTGTTTGATACTACCAATATCGGTTTCATCTACTGTTAAGTAAATTTCTAAGTTACTTAAATCTGCGATAGTAGCGATAATCATTTGTGTAGAAATACCAGTACTGATAGTTTGACCAGCTTTCAATGGAGTGCCTATAACAGTGCCAGACATTGGTGCTGTAATTGTAGCATCACTTAAATCTGCTGCTGCGCGGTCATACGTAGATTTTGCACGTTCATAAGATGTTACAGAATCATCATAGGTTTGTTGAGCGATAGCATTTTGTTCTGCTAATGCTTTATAACGATTCATATCAAGTTCTGCCTTAGCTAATGCAGCACGTGCATCATCTGCAGAGGCTTGTAATTGACGTGTATCAATATAAGCGATAACTTGACCAGCCGTAACTTGATCATTTTCTTTTACTAAAACTTTTTCAAGCTTACCAGCCACATTCGTAGAAACGTCTACATAATTTACAGGGTTAATAGTACCAGTTGCGCTAATACTAGTTTTTACATCACCCTTTTCTACCTTACCAGTAGTATATAAGTTTTGTGTTTGCTTAGAACCTTCGCTATGCATGTAGTAGTATGTACCACCACCAAGAACACAAAGAACAACAGCACCTGCAATAATGCGTTTACGATGCTTTTGCAAAAATTCTTTCATTATAATCTCCTTATATTAAAATGAAGATATTGGCACAACATGTATCGTTCCTAACAATACTATTAGTATTTTTAAATTATACAGTACCAATTACTTTTATGCAATATAATTTCATTAATGAATAATTGATGATAAAAGAAAATGACCCTTGCGGGTCATTATATTTTTAACTGCTTAAAATGGATAATAATGTATAATCCTTTTCATTAATAGGAAATAAAAAACTTTCAGCCTCTTGATAGGAAATAGCACGAATGTGACCATCAATATATCCAATTAGTCGATTATCTGTACCATTCATCAATAACTCAATACAAGTTTCACTCATACGTGCCGCTAAAATAGCATCGAATGCAGAAGGACCGCCACCACGTTGTAAATATCCTAATACAGTCAAACTTGGATCAAATTCCGTATGCTCCTTAATGAAGGATTTTACTTCTCCACTATTATATGCACCTTCAGCAACGAGTATCACACTATATTCTTTACCCCGAATCTGTGTTTCCTTTAAATGACGACAGACCTCATGTAAAGGCATAGGATTTTCAGGAACGAGTACAATTTCAGCACCACAGGCAAGGCCAGCTTTAAGTGCAATATGACCTGCTTTACGCCCCATTACCTCTACAATGGCTACCCGTTCATGTGAATTAGATGTATCACGAATTCTTCCAACAGCATCAACCACAGTATTGAGAGCCGTATCAAACCCTAGCGTATATTGAGTGCCACCCATATCATTATCTATGGTGCATGGAATTGTCATTGTAGACATGCCAAGCTTAGCTAAACTCGTAGCGCCTCGCATAGAACCATCGCCACCGATAACAATAAGGTGATCAATATTATGAGCTTTCAAAATATCGTAAGCTTTACGCTGAACATCTTCATTTTGAAACTCAGGAAAACGAGCTGTTTTTAGCATGGTACCGCCTTGAGTAATAATACCACCTACAGAACGGTTTGCTAAAGGAACAAATTGTTCTTCCATAATACCTAAATAGCCACGTTCAATACCGAAAACTTCAAAGCCTTCATGAATGGCTTTTCTAGTTAGCGCTCTTATGGCGGCGTTCATTCCAGGTGCGTCTCCGCCGCTTGTTAGTATTGCGATTCTTCTCATATCCATTACCCCCTTGTGGTGTACGTTGTTTGGATATAGTTTCTGTCTTATGTGCAGTAACCGCTTGATTAGATTTCTTATGTTTGCGATGTTTGTCATTAGTCGCTTTATAAGATGCTGCCTTATGAGATGGTTCTTTTTTTAAGACTATCTGCTTGGTTTCTGTATCATTAGAAATCCGTTTATTAAAGCGTTGTGTTCTAGATAATCCAGGATTATCTAGTTTATTTCTTAGAGAATTATTAAATTGTAATTCTTGAGATGGCTCTTTACCATCTCTAGTATCCGTATCATTGGGTTGACGTCTTGCTTTAAATTGAACACCTGAGGTAACTAACTCATCCTCAATACGTTGCATAAAATCATAGGTCCGACCATTTGTTGTATCTAGTACAAAATCACACTGCTTATACACTGGTTTCCAGGATTGTATCATAGCATGTACAAAGGCATGAACATTGTTATAATCCATGGTTGGCCGTTTCCCAATACGGCGATTTACACGGCTCACAATACGAAATTGTGCAGCGCGAATACCAATAATATATGAGTATTTTTTTAATACTTTTAACGTACGATGTTCAATCGGAAAATTACCACCTACAGATATAACCGCTTCATGGTATAAGCATACCTTTTTAAGTACATCCATTTCAGCACGACGGAATGCTTTTTCTCCAATTTTCTTGAATATTTCAGCAATAGGCAACCCAAAACGACCTTCTAATACGCGATCAGTATCTACAAATTGCCATCCCTTGCGTTCTGCAAGATTACGACCGAAATGACTTTTGCCACTTCCCATAGAACCGATGAGCATAATATTGCGTTTTATTATCATCTATTTATGTGCCCCTTATTATTTCATATCCTTCATTGTACTATAAAATGCTACAAAAACAAAGACAGACTATAGATTAACTCTCTATAATCTGTCTCTATTAGTATTACTAAAAATAATTTATATGTTAAGACCTCATAGTTGGTTTCACTGCACAATGCACATATACGACATTGCCTTTCCGTTCTATGTCCTCTATTTCTATACGGCGTGAAGGTTCTTTCTCATCAACAGTATTAATCCAGTTTATAAGTCGTTCTGTACTCCCTAATACAGTTAACTCTAATACACCTTCATGCTCATCAGTACTAACAATCATTAATGGTTCTCCTTGCAAAGAATCAAAAACACTTGTATTAGAACTCGTGTTAGATACCTTATTTTGCGTAAATGACTCTAACAATTTGGCTTCCTTAGATACAATATAATCTGACTCAGCATGCATTTTAATAACATAGTTTTCTTGTCGCTCTTTCAATTGAATAACTTTCTGATTTAAACTAATAAATCCATATAGTGAACTACTAATGATGATGCTCCACACTATTACGATCATTAGTATCTTCTCTACTGGATGTGTTGTGCTCTCCTTTAGATCCTTCCACATGGAATGTATATATACCTTTATCTGCTTTAACTGTTCCATGACACTCCATTCCTATTAGTCTGTGTTGAAGACTAGCTATAAACTTACGACACGCGTCATCAGTAACACCTATACCATCCACACTAATCTGTCCATCTTTTATATGGAGGTGCTGTAAACTAATACCTTGCTCCATAGCTATATCAATGACATATAGGACTATAGTATTTTGAATCATAGATGATGTATTATTTTTTGAACTATTCTTGAGAATTTGATCTTTAACAGCTATTATATCTGCATACTGTTTCTCTATAGACTTATACTGTGGATTTTGTAATAGACTCAATAGTTCTGATTTTTCAGCTTTATAATGTTCGTAACTAGACCAGCAATAACCTAGAGATAATAATCCTACTATTCCGTATATAATACTCATTCCATATAGATAATATCGATATCTGTGCCATATACCATGCCAATATAACGAACGAGGCATTAAATTAATGTGTCTATCCTTACCAGCCCAAGCCAATCCATTTAAGCCCCCTTGCTGCCATACCAATGGCCATATCCCAATCTAGTTGGCCTTGATTACACCGATTACGACCACGACCTAAAAATAGTAGAGGAATATACTCCGTCTCTCCATATATAGAAATAATAGCTTCCATATCCTTTCGTTCCTCTTCAGTTAACTGTTCTAAACCATACAGCTTAATGCCTTGTATTTCATCTACGCCAAACTCCTGCAATCTAGCCTCAAGCTGTTCTATCCCTTCTGATACATCGGTACTAGTAATTGGAATTCTACATTCTTGAATACATATATCGTTCCACCATAGCCATAAGTGTAAATTACCTTTTTCAACAACGCCAGTTACAGTCCCACTACGCCGCATCAAACTGTAACAAATAGGGATAGGCCAAAAATCGATTACATCTACTGGAGCATAAGTGTCTCGTATTCCTTGTTTTAACAGTTCTAATGAATGACGCTCTACAGCTACCATAAACATATGATAATTATGTCTTGGATATTCTCGACGACACGCATCCATTTGGAAGCTATCTCCATCAAAGTTAAAGTAATCCTCTACATTCCACTTGATAAATTCTTTCATATCAAAATCGTGAGGATCATAAGGTGCCACATGCATTTGTGTATCAATATTTGCCACAATGCTGTAGGCACCATCATCTAAATCATACATTTCAATAAATTTTCGAATATCCTCATCAATAGGTGCACTGCGTTTCATTTCTAGTGCATCGGTAATGACCATTGTTTTATTTTCTACATGAGCTGTAACACATACAATATGTTCATCTGTAATGCATACTCCAGTATGTATTTTCTTTTTTCGTTTCATAGATTCACCTCAATATGGTTTCACCTTTATAACATGCATATTATTATCCTTATCTACCGTCACATACATATGTACTCGACTAACAATTTTGTGACGCTTCAATTTTCCATAACTCATAACATGACGAGGGTTTTCTGATACTGAGTCAGCTTCAATCGTTATTTCCACGTCCGCATCATCAGCTACTATTAACTTTTGCTGAAAGTCCCATGTATTACCCGCTCTACAGTAGCCTACAAACCAATGTGCTCCACTTTGAGCTGCATAGTGTGCCTCTTCTAAATGCAATTCATCTATAGCATTACCTTCACAAATTTGACCAATACGCAGCCCATAAAGGCTAACAATAATAAAAAAGACATTGTAAGTATCGCTACATATGTAATAAATCCAGCATTATGGGCTCCCATGTTCATGACTCGGTTCCTCATGATATTTATACCAATCATATATACTACTTTGACCTATAGAAACTTCATATATAGCTAATCCTCCATATCCAGCAGTATATTGCTTATCACCAGTAAATCGATTAGTAATATACCAACGCATGTGGATAGTTTCACTTTCATCTATACTAAATGGATGCTCTTGTGTATACCCAACATTTCGCTTATCTTTTGTACCTATAATGCGGCTACCACTAACCGGCTGCAAGCTGCCATCCGTAAGTTTTCTATACAGCGCATGGCGTTGTACAGTTAATGTAGTCCGTTTAGTATCGTGAACATATAAAGTCTTATTTCTATCCTCTACAGTTACCTGTACAGGATTCCATATAATTTGAGCCACAACCATACGCCTTGTATACCTGCCATCCTCCATCATCGCAACACTATCTATTAATTTTGCATTCCACATAACTCCGTAAAAAACTATCCCTAATAACAAGGTTAGAACGATAGTAGAAATAGTTATACTCATAAGTGTGGAATACAAAATAAAACCACTTTGTTTATCATGAGTAATCAACGTATTTCCTCCAAAAAGAGCGATAAGCTATACACAATAGTTTCATTATCTATGGCCTGTACAGTTAATCGTTGTAGGGCAATGCCATTTTCTACGGTAGGTTCTATGTGTGTTTTATAAGTAATAGATTCCCTAGGGCTCATAATAAATTGAGAGTTATGAATCCCTTCTTGAATGTGACCTGTTTTGTAATACTGGGACTTACTTTCCTCTAAATATGTTACAGTATCTTGTACTATATGATCCCAATAATAAGCCTTATAAATTGTCAAGGTAGCCATCCAAAATACAGATAGTATAACAGGCAATATAAACATAATAATGGCTGTTGATACTAAGGCATCTCCATACATAAATCCCTTAGTGTACTTCTTCCCATCGAATACGTCCCGTCTGCACAGATATCCATATACGATTTCTCTCACCACTTTCTCGATCCCGTAAAATAAGTTCCGTTCCATCATAAGGTAAACCTAGAGAAGAAAAAGAGATAATCGTTAAAGGTTGTACGTTTTCAATCCCTGTAGGTAACGATATATCGACTGTATGATGATGCGCATCCTCCTCTAAGGTATAGCTATCTTTATTTAATATGAATAACATGCGCCCTTTCCCATTCGACTTATGACCAAGCATGGACCAAAGTTGAACCTTTTTTAACATATATACCACTTCTTGAGTACTTCCATTTAAGGTATAACGACTGGGCGTCGTAACAATGGGCAAAGACAGAGAAATCAAAAGTAAAAATAAACTAATAGCAATAATCCACTCGGCTAACAAAGAGCCAAACTGATGATGTATAGGTTGTGCCTTAACCATTGATATAACACCTCCATGTAGGATCCGCCATGTAAGGCACACCAACCACCAAAGCATAGAAAGGGACCAAATGGAATATATCGATTACGATAGCTTGTTAGTAAGAGATAGAGAGAACCAACGCAAAAGGCTACGTAAAAAAAGCATATAATCTCCCAGGGCGTAAGCCACATGGAAATAGCAGAAAACCATTTCACATCGCCTAGTCCAAAACCTTTATGACTAATAAGACGAAGCCCATATGTAATAGTACCTACAGTCATAACACTTAAGATTGTTATAAGCATAGACTTATCATTTAGAAAGCTATACAAAATGCCACCTATAACAAGCACTAAGGCCCCTTCATCAGGTAATATATAGTAATGCATATCGATGGTAGCACCTGCTATGATGATGAGTGAAAACACAGCATACAAAGCAACGTGAATAAAGGATATTACCTGGGATGAAACTATAATAGGTAGTACTATGGATGCTATATACACGATCAGTGCTATAACATAATGAGTCCCTTTCATACCTTGTCCTTCCATATAATCAACTATAGATATGTAAATCTAACGATTGATATAACTACATATACATGAAAACCTAAATCTACATATATATGAAAACCTAAAACTACATTCCTATCATTAATACATGCACATTAAACATTAAATACTAAATACTAAATACTAAATACTAGTTACTTGATACTAATATTAGATGCTAGATGTTAAATTCTAGATATAAGTTACGTTAAGGTGCATCAGGTGCTTTAACTACAACTGCTTTTGCAGTACCGCCATTAACCACTTCATAAGTAATGGTATATTCCTTATCCTTTGCAGTCTTAACATGTTCTGTCAGATAACCTTCTTTATATAGATTTTCTACAGTTGGTGGTGTATCTACATTCTTATCGATCATATAGAGCTGCGTTGCATTTTTAATTATTTGAATATCTGCCGTTTCCTTCGCATTTCGTGCTCTATCAGCAGCAGATAAGAATTGTGGCATCGCAATAGCTGCCAATATGGCAATAACGGCTACCACAACCATTAACTCAACAAGGGTAAAGCCCCCTTTTCTCGACTTCTTGAGATTTTCCCGAACACGAGAAATATGTATGTGGTCTAAAACCCATTGACCACATAGTTCTAATCGAGAATTTAAACCATGAACAATATGTATAACAGAACTCATAATATCCTCCTTATAATGATTAAATAACAGCTATCCATTTATATTGACCTCTATTGTTCTAACTATAAAAAGCTATTGTGCAACTATAAATAGCTATTGTCCTCCCAACTTAGCAATAGACGTAAATAATGGATACATAACAGATACAACTAAAACAGCTACACCAATTCCCATTACAGTTAGCAAAATTGGTTCTAAAAGCCTCTCTAGTCGGGCGATATATTTTGAAAGTATAGATTCATAGTAATGTCCACAATGATGTAGCATCTTAACGAGCTCTCCACTTTCCTCGCCAATAGAAATCATTTGCCATATAAAGGAATTTCCAATATTCTCAGATCTAAGGCTCTCTTCAAAAGAATGGCCAGTTAATAACTTTGCCTCTACTTTCTCACTACATTCGGCACCATACATATTGCCCCATAAAGGTCTTGTGATATTCATAGTATGAATAATAGAAATTCCAGAATCTAACAAAAGGGCCCAAACCTTTAGCATACTCGTATAGTAAATGCAGGTCATCCATTGGTATCTGTGAGCCAACAGCCAAAGCCAACGATGTACTTTGCGTTTTATACTATGTTGATGGTATGCAAAGACTAAAGCGCCTATCCCTACACACTGCATAATAAAGACTAATATAGGATGATTCTTTAGCCCTTGTCCTAATGCAAAGAGGGCTCGTGTCATCAATGGTAATGTAATATGCATGGTAGTAAAAACCTTCTCAAAGGATGGAATGATAAACAGGATGGTAACGAGAAAGAATACGTTCATCATGAGAAGAAGAAATATAGGATAAGAAATAGCACTCATAACCTTTTGCCGCAATTGTCGCTCCCAGTCATAGTGACGTGAAATGTATTGTAAGCTTTCACCTAAAGTGCCTGCTGCCTCTCCACTTTCTAGTAGTGCTAAGGCTATCGCAGGGCAGCCTTCACTACGCAATGCTTGCGATAAGGTTTGGCCTCTCTCAATCGATTCATAGAGGGCTGTATATAAAAGCCCTCGCTTCCCATGACAGAGTAACTGTAATGCCCTCCGTAAAGGCACACCAGACTCGATGAGTAGTCCTAATTGATAGGTTACATCTACCACCATTGTATGATTCCACTTATGCTTTTTCTTATTTACTTGTAAAGTGATTTTATAAATCTTGTATCCATCGCGCTTTAACCGTGTACCGACCTCCTGTTCTGAATCTGCCCACATCAAACCTTTTACTGTTTCATTATTCTCATTTTTTACGACATATTCATAAGCCTCCATATCTGCACCTACGATAATTGTTGATCTAATAGCGTATGTAGTTGATGCTGCGTTCCATATTGTGCTTTTACATCTCGTACGGCCATTTCTAGTGTTTTCATAGGCAGTTGTGTTTCTTGAATAGAGATAATTTGCGGTTCCTTACGAGTGCGTATTAAATTTGCCACTGCATGAGTGTTTAACAAAATATCACGAATGGTAATAAACTTTTTATTCCACCTAAGAAGTCGTTGACATATAACAGCACGTAACACTTGAGATATTTGACTGCGAATTTCCTCTTGTTGTTCACCAGGAAATAGTGAAATCATGCGGTGAACTGCCATCACGGCCCTTTGCGTATGCATAGTGGCCATCACAAGATGACCCGTTTCGGCCGCATGAAGAGCGGCCTCTAATGTTTCACGATCTCGAAGCTCTCCAACCATAATGACATCTGGGTCCTCTCTTAATGCATCGCGAATACCATTAGACATAGACTTAATATCGGCACCTAATTGGCGTTGATGAATTAAAGATTTCTTAGGCTTAAACTCAAATTCTATGGGGTCTTCTAAGGTAATGATATGGCGCTCCATAGTTTGATTTATATAGTCAATACAACAGGCTAAGGTAAAACTTTTCCCACTACCTGTAGGCCCGCATACAAGCAATAGACCATCATGTGCTTCACATAGTTTTTGAAGTAAATGTCCTTCACTGTTATCCTCTAGCTTAAGTTGTTGATGGCACAATAACCTCAGTGTCCCACATATCGTTTGATTAGCCTTATATAGATGAACACGTATACGCACGCCACAACAGGAACAAGCTTCATCGAGAGATTGCCATTCATAAGAGGCTATACCACAACGTCGTAAAATATCTTCAATTAAGATAGTAGTACATATAAACGAAGTAGCCTTCAATCCATCTCCATGTCGCAAATAGATAGGCTCACCACATTGTAGATGAATATCTGTAGATGATAATTGTATTGCTTGTTCAACAATGGTTTCTAAACTTCCACTATTACAGCATGAGTCCACAACGATGCACCTCCTCTATCGATGTAACATGCTGAGATACAGCTTCACGAGCGGAATCCTCTAGGGACAAAAGTAAATGTGCTTCTAATTGATCCCAGTGAACTGAATTGGTTGGTATTTCTAAATATTCAAAGAGCGCAGTCCGTCCATGATACGTGGTGCCATCAAATTTTCGAACTAAACGTTGCGCTATTGCCCCCATTAAAGTAGCCCGTATTAAATACGGTTCTACCCCCATATCCATGAGACGCGTTACAACACCAATAGCTGTGTTAGTATGAATTGTAGATAACACTCGATGCCCTGTTAAAGCAGATTTAACGGCCAGCTCTGCAGTCTCCTTATCCCTGATTTCACCAATCATAATCGTATCTGGATCTTGCCTTAGCACTGATCTAAGCCCTTTGGCAAATGTAAAGCCAATCTTCTCATTAATACCAATTTGTATGGCTCCTTTAATTTCAGCCTCTACGGGATCTTCAAGACATATGAGCTTTGTTTCCTCGAGATTTAACATGCGTAACATGGCATATAAAGTAGCCGTTTTACCACTACCTGTAGGTCCACAGATTAGAAGTAAGCCATAAGGACGTTTTAGTAATTGTTTAATATGCTCATAAATATCTGCACGCATACCTAAGGCTGTTAAGTCCTTATGACTCCCTTCATTTCCCATAAGTCGGCAGACCAAAGTCTCACCATATAAGCTGGGCAAGGTAGATACGCGCATAGTTACAGATGTATCCTTATTACTCCAAGCCCATCGACCATCTTGAGGCAATCTCTTTTCACTAATATCTAATGCACTACAAACCTTGATGCGGTTGATAATAAGTTCAGCCTCTTCAGAAGACACCGTCATATTTGTTCGTAGTAATCCATCTTGTCGTAACCGAACTTGGACACCACTTTTTGTGGGATCAAAGTGAATATCACTGACATGATGTTCTAAAGCATATAGGATAATGTCGTCTAATGTTACGTCTACATACATGGTCACCTCCTATACCTTGCGGTATGTTTTTACCTCACACTAGCGTATGGCGTTATAGGTTTCGACATCATCCCCAAAATCCCTTTTTTATTTTTAAAAATCCACGAAGCGAAAACTTTTCTATTTTTTAGCATACAAAAAAGGCGCCCCGAAGGGCGCCCTTATTGGACTTTTAGCTAAGACGATTTTTATTTTAAGTTATAGAAAACGTCATTACCTTTATATTGTGCTGTTTCGTATAACATTTCTTCAATACGAAGCAATTGATTATATTTAGCTACACGTTCAGAACGAGCTGGTGCACCAGTCTTAATTTGGCCAGCATTTACAGCTACTGCAATATCAGCGATAAATGTATCTTCTGTTTCGCCAGAGCGGTGAGATACTACACATGTATAACCTGCACGTTTAGCAAGTTCCATAGCATCGAACGCTTCTGTTAAAGTACCGATTTGGTTTACTTTTACAAGAATAGAGTTACCTACACCAAGTTCGATACCACGAGCTAAGCGTTTCGTATTAGTTACGAATAAATCATCACCAACAAGTTGTACGCGATCGCCAAGACGTTCTGTCAATAATTTCCAGCCATCCCAATCTTCTTCTGCAAGACCATCTTCGATGGATACGATTGGATATTTACCTACTAAGTACTCGTAGAAATCTACCATTTCAGCAGCTGTTTTAACTTTGCCTTCACCAGCTAGATTGTATTTACCATCTTCATAGAATTCGGAAGATGCAGAATCAAGAGCTAATTTAAAGTCTTTACCAGGTTCATAACCAGCAGCTTTAATAGCTTCACAAATTACTTCTAATGCTTCTTCGTTAGATGCCAAGTTTGGAGCAAAACCACCTTCATCACCTACAGCAGTGCTAAGACCTTTATCATGAAGTACAGATTTCAATGTGTGATATACTTCTGCACAGCTGCGAAGAGCTTCTGCGAAGGAAGTAGCGCCTACAGGCATGATCATGAATTCTTGAATATCTACGTTATTATCCGCATGTGCGCCGCCATTCAAGATGTTCATCATAGGAACTGGCAATTCTTTTGCGTTGAAACCGCCAAGGTATGCAAACAATGGCAAATCTAAGGATTCAGCTGCTGCACGAGCGACTGCCATAGATACACCAAGAATTGCATTAGCACCTAAGTTAGATTTATTGTCTGTACCATCTAATTTCAACATCAAGTTATCGATAGCTACTTGTTCAGTCGCATCATAACCAATAATGGCAGGACCGATTTTAGCATTTACATTATCGATAGCTGTTAATACACCTTTACCGGAGTAACGGGATTTATCACCATCACGTAATTCTACAGCTTCAAACTTACCTGTAGAAGCACCAGATGGAACTGCAGCTGTAGCAATAGTGCCATCTTCTAAACATACTTCAACTTCAACAGTTGGGTTACCGCGGGAATCTAAAATTTCTCTTGCAATGACTTGTTCAATTACTGCCATTTCTTCACCTCATAAAAATCTAATGGGATAACTGTCATGCGACAGATATTATATATTGAGCAAAACCATATAGGTTATAACTCTAGTTAACTACTAATATAGTGAAAGTTCTATATTATGCTTTTTGTACTAAACTATGACCTGTCATAGATTCTGGTTGTTCTATGCCAGCCAAGTCTAATAATGTAGGAGCAATATCACATAATTTGCCAGCCTCTAATGTAGCTGATTTTAAAGTATCACTCATTAAAATTAAAGGAACCAAGTTTGTTGTATGCGCCGTATGAACTTTTCCAGTTTCATGATTAACCATAAGCTCAGCATTACCATGGTCTGCCGTAATTAACAAGTGACCATTCTTACTGCGTATAGCCTCAACGATACGACCTAAACAAGTATCTACAGCCTGAACTGCTTTAACAGCCGCTTCAAAGCTACCTGTATGCCCCACCATATCTGGGTTTGCAAAGTTCAAGATAATCATGTCATACGTTTCATCTTGAATGGCTTGTACAACCTTATCAGTCACTTCATAAGCACTCATTTCAGGTTGTAAATCATAGGTTGCCACTTGAGGAGATTTCACGAGAACACGGTCCTCGCCTTCAAATGGTTCCTCTTTACCACCGTTGAAGAAATACGTAACATGAGCGTATTTCTCTGTTTCAGCAATACGCAATTGACGATAGCCACCTACGCTTAGTACTTCGCCTAGTGTTTCAGATAAAATGTCCTTTTCATACACAATATGAACTGGTAAACCATCTTCATATTTAGTCATAGTCGCCATGTATAAAGATAATGGTTCACGGTTAAAGCCATCAAAGTCTGGCAACACTAAGGCTTTTGTAAGCTCACGACCACGGTCTGGACGGAAGTTACAGAAGATTACAGCGTCACCACTTTTGATCGTTCCTTCAGCATCAATTACCGTAGGAAGAACAAACTCATCTGCCGCATCTTTGTCGTAAGATTGTTGCACCGCTTCACAGGCTGATGCGGCTCTTTCACCTTGACCATTTACAATCGCATTGTAAGCAAGTTCCACACGGTCCCAACGATTATCGCGGTCCATCGCATAGTATCGACCACTCACAGTAGCAATTTTTCCACAGTTTAGCTCTGCCATATACGCTTCTAAGTCTTTTAAATAGCCTTGTGCACATTGAGGGGCTACGTCACGACCATCGAGCAAGGCATGTACATAAACGTGCTTAATACCATGATCATGAGCCCCTTTGATAACTGCCTTAATGTGCTCTAAGGAGCAATGTACATTACCATCTGATACTAGACCGATAAGATGTAAGCTTTGTTTTTTAGCAACTTCGTATAGTTCCTGCATAACAGGGCGATTATAAAACTCACCAGATTCAACGTCTTTAGTAATACGAGTCAAATCTTGGTACACAATGCGCCCAGAACCAAGGTTTAAATGGCCAACCTCAGAATTCCCCATCTGTCCTTCTGGAAGTCCTACTGCAAGACCTGATGCTTCTAATTTTGTATGTGGATACATATCCCACAATTGATTAAAACAGTGCGGCTTCGCCTGTACTACAGCATTGGTTGTATCTGATTGATCTCCCATGCCAAAGCCATCTAGGATAACTAGCATTACGGGAGCCTTTAATTTAGCCATTTTTAACCTCATATTAAGCGCTTACTTGATTCGCCGCTTTAATAATATCTATAAATTCATCAACTACTAAAGATGCACCACCTACAAGGGCACCATCAATATTTGGTTCCCCAAGGATTTCACGAGCATTTTCGGATTTAACACTACCACCATATTGGATGCGCACGGAATCAGCAGTCTCATCATCGTATAAAGAACGAATGTAATCACGAATTTCTTTACATACCTCTTCAGCTTGATCAGCAGTTGCTGTTTTACCTGTGCCGATAGCCCAAATTGGTTCGTACGCAATAATCAATTGACTAACTTGTTCCTTTGGAACGTCAACTAAAGCCCCTTTAAGTTGAGACGTAATCCAGTCTAGAGTATGACCGGATTCACGTTGTTCTAAACTTTCACCAACACAGACAATAGGAGTCAAATTATGGTGAAATGCACTTTTGATTTTTGCATTTACCGTCTCATCTATTTCACCATAATATTCACGGCGTTCAGAGTGACCAATAATAACATAATTGACGCCTATCTCTGTAAGCATAAGTGGTGAAATTTCACCAGTGAATGCACCAGCATCATGATAATCCATAGTTTGTGCGCCTACTTCAATCGCTGTATCTCGTGTTAGTGCTACAGCACGTTCGATAGCTGTGAAAGGCGGGCAAACAACTACATCACAGGATAATTCCATATCTTGTAACACGCTGTTAAACGCTTCGATCAGAATAGATCCAGACGCAATGGTGCCATTCATTTTCCAATTTCCTGCAATAATGGGTTTTCTCATATTATGCCTCAGACAATGCAGCAATACCTGGTAGAATTTTGCCTTCTAAGAATTCTAAAGATGCACCACCACCTGTGGAGATATGGCTAATTTTATCTGCTAAGCCACTTTTTTCAATAGCCGCTACAGAGTCGCCACCACCAACGATAGTCATCGCATCGGATTCAGCTACAGCTTTTGCTACTGCATTAGTACCAGCTGCAAAGTTTTCCATTTCAAATACGCCCATAGGACCATTCCAAATAATAGTCTTCATTGGCGCCAATGCTTCTACATAGAGCTCCCGTGTTTTAGGACCAATATCTAGAATCATCCAACCATCTTCAATATTTTCAACGTCAACGATTTTAGTATTAGCGTCATTGCTGAAAGCATCAGCTACTACAGCATCGATAGGTGTCAATAATTTAGCACCTGCTACACGAGCTTCCATAACAAGATCTGTAGCAATAGCTTCTTGACCTTCTTCAAATAAAGAGCTACCAATGTTGCAGCCTTGTGCTTTAATGAAAGCATTTGCCATACCACCGCCGATGATCATTACATCAACTTTAGGCAAAAGGTTTGAAATAACAGAAATTTTATCTGTTACCTTAGCACCGCCGATAATAGCTGCCATAGGTGTTTTAGGATGCACTACAGCTGCACTTAATGCATCAATTTCTTTTTTGAGCAAGAAACCTGCTGCCATAGGGATATAGTCAGCAATACCAACTACGGATGCTGCATTTCGGTGAGATACACCGAATGCATCGTTGATTGCTACATCAGCAAGAGATGCCAATTGTTTAGCAAATTCAGGGTCGTTTTTAGTTTCTTCATTATGGTAACGCAAGTTTTCAAGCATCAATACATCGCCTGGTTGTAATGCTTTTACAGCTGCTTCAACCTTAGGGCCAATGCAGTCATCTACGAATGCTACTGGCTTGTTGATAAACTCAGATAAATGTTTTGCACATGGTGCCAAAGACATTTCAGGTTTGCGTTCCCCTTTTGGACGACCAAAGTGAGAAGCAAGAATTACCTTTGCCCCTTTTTCAATTAAATAATTGATAGTAGGTAATGCACTACGAATACGAGTGTCATCAGTGATGACACCGTCTTTCATAGGAACATTAAAATCAACACGAACAAATACTGTTTTATTATCTACTTGTAAACCTTCGATTGTTTGTTTCATCAAAGCCTCCCGATTATAAGCCTTTGCTTGCTACGAACGCTGCCATATCTATAAGACGTTCGGAGTAACCCCATTCGTTATCATACCAAGAAACAACTTTTACCATATTGCCATCCATAACCATTGTTAAATCAGCGTCAACAATGGAGCTACGTGGATCGGAGCTGAAGTCACAAGATACTAATGGCACATCAGATACACCTAAGATACCTTTTAATTCGCCAGCAGCTGCTTTGCGGAATGCTTCATTGATTTCTTCTTTAGTTGCAGGTTTTTCAAGTTCGCAAACAAGATCTGTAGCAGATACGTCTGGAGTTGGAACGCGCAATGCAAAGCCATCTAATTTACCTTTTAATTGAGGCAATACTTTAGCAACAGCTTTTGCTGCACCAGTAGTTGTAGGAATGATAGACATAGCTGCTGCACGAGCACGGCGAGGGTCTTTATGACGTGCATCAAGAATTTTTTGGTCATTAGTATAGGAATGAATAGTTGTCATCATGCCGCGTTTAATGCCGAATTCATCACATAATACTTTAGCGAATGGAGCCAAGCAGTTTGTTGTGCAAGATGCATTAGAAATAATATGATGTTTTGCAGGATCATACATATCTTGGTTTACACCCATAACCATAGTTAAGTCTTCGTTTTTACCAGGTGCAGAAATTAATACTTTTTTTACAGTAGGTTGATTCAAATGAACTTTTGCTTCCTCTGCATCACGATATTTACCAGTACATTCCATAACAATTTCAACGCCTTCTTCAGACCAAGGTAATTTAGAAGCATCGCGGTCATGGAATACGCGAATTTTTTTACCGTCAACATAAATGTTGTCTTCATCAAATGTTACTTCGTTAGGAATTGTGCCATGAACAGAGTCATATTTTAACAATAATGCAGTACCTTCATTATCGCCAGTAGCATTGATTGCTACAACTTCTACGTCAGGATTGTTAATCGCTGCACGTACTACACATTTACCAATACGACCAAAACCGTTAATACCAACTTTTACTGCCATTGTTAGATCCTCCTAATAACAAAAATATTCTAACAAAATATTTAACTACTAACTTCACTTATAACGCTGAAATTTGTAACAATTGACGCATACCTTCTGCAGCTTGCTCATCAATGATGAGTATGCCTTTTTGACAAGCTCTCATAACACCAACAATGGCACTCGATTTATCTTGACCACCAGCCACAGCAATCACATTTGGAATTTTTGCAACATCAGGAAGTGATAAACCAATATTATTAGTGGAATAAATCAACTTACCATCTATATCGCAATATTGACCAAGAGCTTCGCCAACAGCATGATTATCTACTAACTGCTTACGCACATCATCAGCTATATGGCGCTGATCCGCCATGCGCATAGCTGTACCAATACCAAACAATAATACGTCAGTCCTACTAATGAGATCTCCAATTTCCTTAATTTGAGGTTCGCAAGTCATGAGCATATGCAATGAGTCTTGTGAAAGCCCATCAGGTAAATGAAGCATTTTATAGGTCCCACGAAGTCGTTCAGCTAGCACTGAAGCAATTACGTTAGCTTGATATTCAACTACCTCACCAACGCCCCCACGGGCAGGTACAACAATAGGATTAAATGGTAATACAGGCATCTCTTCGGCTACTGCAGCCATTGTACTGCCACCACTGATAGCAACTACAGAGTCAGGCTCTAATAATTCCTGTAATAGCTTTGCTGCTGCAAAACCTAACTTTTTAACCATCAACGTTCCTTCTGTAGGAGTGATGATAACCCTATCGATATGAAGTGCTTCAGTCAATCGATGTTCTAGCTCGTTAATACGATCTAATTCATTTAAAAAATTTCGCAACTTTGGAACAATTGCATGTCCCTCATCAGTGAGAAAAATTCCTGGTTTATAAATGTCTACAAGACCATTAGCACGCATTAACTCAATATGACTTCGTACGGTTCGCTCTGGAAGGTCCGTTGCAGTAGCTAATGTCCTACGGCCTATAGGCTCTTCATAAACTAGGTGGTTTAATATTTTGTATCGCTCCTTTAATACACTAACGATTTCAGGAACAATACGTTCACATATCATTAGAAACTCGTTCATCGGGTCCCTCCTTTACCCGTTAGGATTGTATGAATCGTTTTTCGTCCCATGTGAACAAAATTCGTCCCACCTAAAATAAAAAAATACTTTTACATCTGTATTGTATACCCTATGTAGATTTTATTCAAGACTTTATAGGAGAAAACGACATAATTTAGATATTTTATACAACTTTGTACCTAAACTATGCCGCTTTATATGATTATATTATTTTGTACCGAAGATACGGTCACCAGCATCGCCTAAACCAGGCAAGATGTAACCATGATCATTAAGTTTTTCATCAAGGGCCGCTACATAAATAGGAACATCGGGATGTTCTTTATTCACTGCTTCCACACCTTCAGGAGCCGCAACAAGACACATTAACTTAATATTTTTAGCGCCTTTTTCCTTTAACAATGTAATAGCAGCTGCTGCACTACCACCAGTAGCTAACATTGGATCTGTTACTATAAAGTCGCGTTCGCCTACATCAGAAGGTAATTTGCAGTAGTATTCTACAGGTTTCAATGTTTCTGGATCACGGTATAAGCCAATATGACCAACCTTTGCAGTTGGAATCAAGTTAAGCATACCATTGACCATACCTAGGCCAGCACGAAGAATTGGGATAATACCCAATTTTTTACCTGCAATACGTTTGCCAGTCATTTTAGTTAAAGGTGTTTGTACTTCTACATCCTCTAATGGAAGGTTACGAGTGATTTCATAACCCATCAACATAGTAATCTCATCAAGTAATTCTCTAAAATCCTTAGAGCCTGTTTCTGCATCACGCATCAATGTAACTTTGTGTTGAATCAATGGATGTGTCATAACATTAACTTTCATGACTGTCCTCCTATAAATAATTTACATACCCTATCGGTATCCTTTTAATATTCATATTTACTCTATCACAGATTAATAAATCATGCCATAAAAATATTAAAAGGGATGTGCCTAGGCACACCCCTTTTATGCTACTTATAGGTTTATAGGACTACAAATATGTAATTGTTATAATTAATCTAATAGATTAGTATAAAGGATACGCTTTACAAAGTGCTGCCACACGTTTGCTTGCTTCTTCATGAATTGCTTTATCTTCAGGATTTTTAAGAACAGTTGCAATGATATCTGCAATTTCTTCCATATCTTTTACTTGTAAGCCACGTGTTGTAAGAGCTGGTGTACCAAGACGGATACCACTTGTTACAAATGGGCTAGCTGGATCAAATGGAATTGTATTCTTATTACATGTAATGCCTACTTCATCAAGTAAGTGTTCGGCTTCTTTACCTGTTAAACCAGTATTGCGAACATCTACAAGCATAACGTGAGTATCTGTACCGCCAGAAACAATTGTTAAGCCTTTTTCTTGCAATGCAGCAGCCAATGCTTTTGCATTATCAATAACTTGTTGTGCATATACTTTAAACTCAGGTTGTAATGCTTCACCAAATGCTACAGCTTTAGCAGCGATAACATGCATCAAAGGACCACCTTGAATGCCAGGGAAGATAGCTTTGTCGATTGCTTTTGCATATTTTTCTTTGCAAAGAATCATACCGCCACGAGGACCACGTAATGTTTTATGAGTCGTTGTAGTAACGATATCAGCATATTCTACAGGATTTGGATGTAAACCTGCTGCTACAAGGCCTGCGAAGTGAGCCATATCTACCATGAAGATAGCATCAACTTCATGAGCTACATCAGCCATTTTTTTGAAGTCAATTTGACGGCTATAAGCACTACCACCAGCGATAATCAATTTAGGTTTTGCTTCTAAAACGATTTTACGGAACTCATCATAATCGATTTGTTGAGTTTCTGCATCTACACCGTAAGGTACTACATTAAAATATGTACCAGATACGTTAACAGGAGAACCATGAGTTAAATGACCGCCATGGGACAAATTCATTCCCACAATAGTATCACCTGGTTGTAATAATGCAAAATACACACCAAAGTTTGCTTGAGAACCAGAGTGAGGTTGTACGTTGGCATGTTCTGCACCGAACAAGCGTTTTGCTCGTTCAATAGCTAATGTTTCGATAACATCAACATTTTCACAACCGCCATAATAACGTTTACCAGGATACCCTTCTGCATATTTGTTAGTTAATACGCTACCTTGAGCTTCCATTACGGCTTGAGAAACAAAGTTTTCAGAAGCGATCATTTCTAATTTATCGCGTTGGCGTGCTAATTCTTGATTGATAACAGCTTGAATATTAGGGTCTTGTTTTTCTAAGAAACTCATGAGTATCCTCCTCGTGCAAAACGAATATATATAGGTAATGATGTATTACTTCTCTAATGTTTTAATTTTCTCTACACGGCGTGCGTGACGGCCACCTTCGAACTCTGTTTTCATAAAGATGGCAACAATATCATTAGCTAGGCCTGGACCAATAACGCGTTCCCCCATTGTGAGAATATTAGCGTCATTATGTTCACGACATGCATGAGCAGAGAATGTATCATGACAAAGAGCAGCGCGAATACCTGCAATCTTATTTGCTGCAATACCGATACCAATACCAGTACCACAAATCAAAATACCTCTGTCTGCTTGACCAGATACGACTGCATTTGCTACAGGTACAGCAATATCAGGATAGTCGCAAGAATCAGGTGTATGGCAACCAAAATCCTCTACTTCATGTCCCAATGCATTTAACAATTCCTTAACGGATGCTTTTAAATTTAATCCGCCATGATCACAACCAATTGCAACTTTCATAATTTCATCTCCTACGCCTTCTGAGGCACTGATGTAAGACCAGCCTCTACTAAGTGATAAATTTGTTCCGCACATTGATTATATACGGTTTGATCAGACCCATATGGGTCCGTAACATCACCATCTTGACCACCCCACTCGGAAATCGTTTTGATTTTACCTTCCTCAAACGGGAATTGGCGAAGTAGTACAGATTTGTGATCTTTCGTCATACCAATGATAAGATCTGCTGCATTAACGAGCTCCATCGTCAATGGTCTCGATTCATGATCAGAAATATCTGCAATGGAACGGACGGCTTCTACGGCTTGTTCAGTTGGTTTTGCTCCATAGGCGGCAAATAGACCAGCTGATACAGTCGTCACATCCTTATGTTGCTCCGCTGCAAGGGCCCGTGTAATACCTTCAGCCATAGGGCTACGGCAAGTATTACCGGTACATACAAATAAAATATTCATAATAACATCCTTACTTAATCACATTTTGTGATTACTTTATACATTATAGCAAATTCATCCAATATGTAAAGACATATTTCTATTATCAGTGGACATTTTTATTTCAGTAAATTTACTTATAAATGATATGATGACTCGAGGCCTTTTCCATGCGGTTCATAATGGCAACACCAAAACCGTCGTCATCAACACCTTCTGCCAAGATTAAGGCAACATGATTTTCATTAAAATATAATAGGCTTTTATAAAAGTCATGGCCTAATGATAAGGCATCACCATAGTTGCCAAAACAATGGAATATAAAGCGTGTATCCTCTTTCATAAGGTTATACGTTTCATGACTCACTAAACAACCTATAGGACCTTCTATCCCCTCTGAAAGCTCTTTAAAAGTACTTGCCACCCGCTCTGGACTACCTACAACAACTGTCATAGGTGCATCAGGAGCATAATGGGTATACTTCATACCAGGAGCTTTAGGCTTAGTTGTAGCATTAACGAGAGCAGTATCATACTCAACCGTAGATACAACAGCTTCAAGTTGTGCTTTTGTTATTCCACCTGGTCTCAATATAATGACCTTGTCATCATGTACTTCTACAACAGTAGACTCTACACCTATCATACATGGTCCTGCATCTAAAATATAGGAAATACGGCCCTTCATATCATGGTAAACATCTTGTGCTGTTGTAGGACTTGGACGACCAGATATATTAGCACTAGGAGCTGCTACCGGTACACCGGTACGTTCTAATAAAGCTCGACAAATCGCATGATCAGGACAACGTAAAGCAACACGAGATAAACCGCCTGTAGCACGATCTGGCACTAAATCCGATTTAGGCAATGTGATTGTCAATGGACCAGGCCAAAATGTGTCCATTAATAATTGTGCTGTATTTGAAACCTCTGTTACTAAAGGTTTTATACTTTCACTATTAGGAACATGTAAAATAAGTGGATTATCGGATGGGCGACCTTTAGCGGCGTAGATTTTATCCATTGCCTCTGGATCAAGTCCATTGGCGCCAAGTCCATATACAGTTTCTGTAGGAATGGACACTAATTCGCCATTACGCAAAGCGCGAGCAAGCATATCTAGTTCTTGATCTGATAGATTTGTAATAATTTGAGTATCCATATTATCCCTCATATACAGCTGTTACAACGCGGTCATTTCCGCCGAAGTCAGTAATACATCGAATATTAGAGTACTGCCCCGTTTCTTCTAATAGAGCCTTTACAGGCTCAGCTTGATCAAAACCTATTTCAAAGGCTATATGGCCTTGCGATTTTAAATATGTGCCACATGTTTTAGCCAAAATACGATAGAAATCAAGTCCATCTTCACCGCCAAATAAGGCAATATGGGGCTCATTTAATACGTCCTGAGACAATAATTTAGCATCCCCAGTACGGATATAGGGTGGATTTGATACGATGAGATCAAACTGTTCATTTTTACCATCTAAGGCAGAAAACATATCGGACTCTAACAATTGAACACGATCATTTAAGTTAAATCTTTCACTATTTACCTTAGCCAATGACAAAGCATCGGCAGATATTTCAATACCCATGCCACACGCATTCGGCAAATAGTGCAATAGACTAAATAATATCGTGCCAGGGCCCGTACATACATCAAGGATACGAATATTACTATCCTTTTGATACGTGCCTAGTACATGCTCAATCAACGTTTCTGTATCAGGTCGTGGAATCAATACCTTATCATTAACCTTAAAGGTCAATCCCATAAAGTCCTTTTCTCCAATAATAGCCGCTACACAATGCCCCTTAGCTCGTTCTTGAACGAGAGGTCTGAAAGCATCGAGCTCCTCTTGAATAAGTGGTTGGTCATAATGGGTATATAGATAAATACGATCCTTGCCTAAAACGTGAGAAAGCAGTACTTCCCCATCAAGTCGAGGTGTATCCATCTCCTTGCTTTGAAAGTACTGCTCTGTCCACTGGAGAATACGACCGATTGTCCAAATCTCCTTATGCATTTGTATTAGCCTCCTGCATTTTTGCCGCTTGGTCAGCAGCATTTAAGGCTTGAATGATTTCATCTAGATCGCCATTTAAAATAGCATCTAATTTATACAATGTTAAGTTAATACGATGATCTGTTACGCGACCTTGTGGATAGTTATAGGTACGAATACGTTCACTACGGTCACCTGTACCAACTTGGCTCTTACGGTCTGCTGCCATACTAGAAATAGCCTCTTGCTCAGCTTTGTCTTGCAATTTTGCACGCAATACACGCATGGCTTTTTCACGGTTTTGTAATTGAGAACGTTGGTCTTGACATGCTACAACGATACCAGATGGTAAGTGGGTAATACGAACAGCAGACTCAGTTTTATTGATATGCTGACCGCCTGCACCACTCGCACGATAGGTGTCGATTTTTAAGTCTTTTTCATTAACTTCAATATCAACATCTTCCATTTCTGGCAATACCGCTACTGTAACGGTAGATGTATGTACACGACCTTGTGTTTCCGTTGCAGGTACACGTTGTACACGATGTACACCAGATTCAAATTTCATCTTGGAGTATACATTTTCACCATCTACGGAGAAAATAACCTCTTTAAAGCCACCTAATTCAGGCTCATTGGCATCGATAATCTCACAACGCCATCCTTGGCTTTCCGCATATTTTGTGTACATACGGAACAAATCGCCTGCAAATAGTGCTGCTTCATCACCACCGGCACCACCGCGAATTTCAATGATAATATTCTTATCATCATTAGGGTCCTTAGGCAATAAAAGGATTTGTAATTTCTCTTCTAATTCCTCTTTTTGAGGTTTTAGCTCTTTTAATTCCTCTTGTGCCATTTCGCGGAATTCTTCATCCATGGATTTATCTTCAATAACTTCCATAGCTTCATCAATACCAGCTAATACTTTTTTATAAGTACGGAATGTTTCAACTGTTTCAGATAATTGAGCATGTTGACGTGTTAATTTACGCCATTCATCTTGGCGGGCAATCACTTCAGGGTCACTGATGCGCTGCTCCAGGTCCATAAATTTATCTTCAATAACTTGTAATTTATCTACTAACATGTTTATTCCTCTTCATATGCATCACTCTCAAGAGGGCGAACCTCTTCAAGAGCTCGTATAGCGACTTCAATTTGATCATCTTCTGGTTCACGTGTGGTCATGTACTGTAATGCAAGACCTGGTTTGATAAGAGCTTTCACAAAGGAATGCTCACTACGACCAGCAAGACGAATAACCTCGTACGCAATACCTGCCACTACTGGCATGAGAAGTACGCGGCTTAGAATACGTTCTAACAAATTAGGCCAACCTAAAAAGGCAAATACAAAGATACTCACCACCATAACGATAAGTAAGAAATTTGTACCACATCGTGGATGTAAACGACTTTGTTTACGAACGTTTTCTACAGTAAGAGGCAAGTCTAATTCATAGGTATGAATTGTTTTATGCTCGGCCCCATGATATTGGAAAACTCGTTGAATATCCTTCGTAAGCCCAATCCCCCAAATGTAGAGTAGAAAAAGAACTAAACGAATGACACCTTCAATGAGATTTAATACTACATGATTATCCTGTACACCAGGAATAAATTTTACGATAAATGTAGGCAATGCCAAAAATACAGCTATCGCAAATATGGTGGAAATAACCATAGTAATGGCAATTTCACTATTAGACATTTCTTCCTCTTCATCACCAGCGGCTTTAGCGGAGAAGGACAAAGCCTTCATGCCAATTACGAGAGATTCATAAAGGGCTACACAGCCCCGAAGAAATGGTTTTTTCAAAATTGGATATGTGTCAGCAATAGATTTTGTAGGCTCTTTTTGAACTACAATGGTTCCCGCTGGCTCTCGTACAGCTGTTGCTGTAACGCCAGGTCCCCTCATCATGACACCTTCGATCACAGCTTGTCCACCGACAAACTTTTTAATACGTTCTGTGTTCACAAGAGCTCCTCTCATAAACAAATAGAGGCAGAGCCCATAGCCCTGCCAATAGATGCTACATTACATGACAAATTATTTGCCGTAACGTTTGTTAAATTGTTCAATACGACCACGAGCTTGAGCTGCACGTTGTTGACCAGTGAAGAACGGATGGCATTTGGAGCAAACGTCTACACGAAGGTCTTCTTTTACAGAGCCAGTTTTGAATGTGTTGCCACAACCGCAAGTTACTGTAGCTTCTTTATAGTCTGGATGAATACCTTGTTTCATTCTATACACCTCTTTCCGACAATCAATATTATTCTTATAGATTATAGCATGACATATGCACAAATGCAAGTTGCCAATACTATTCCTTGGATGCTTGTTTTTCTTCAATAGACTCAGCTAGAATGGTCTCTAAGTCACTTTCATTAAGGATGTCACGCAATGCGATGAGCTCCTCTAAAGAAAGGGTAATACCCTTTTTCATGCTTGTATATTCACTATCCCAAGCACGAAGGTCAAACTTAGGATTATATTTGCCCCAGCTAGTGCATGTTAATTGTTTTTTCCAACCATCTTTATCTTCAGATAAAGTACCAATAACTTTGAAGATTTCAAAATTAATAACAGCCATGAGTCCTCCTTTCTTACACATTCGTGTAGTATGTTTCATACCTACTATATTTAGTAGTTTATATTTTTTAGGATACGATATATTTTAAACTAAATATTAGACTTTTACAATTAGTTTTTATAATCGCTATAATCTTCAATATCAATAGATGTTGTTGGTGGCATAACTTGAGCACCTAATTCATCTACTGTAGATTTCCAATCTTCTGTCGCTTCTGTCACAGCCTTGATATACGCTTCATCAGCTGCTTGAACAGATGTGATTAGTTGAGCCTCACCGTTAACATCTAATACGCGTCGACGTACGCTGCTAAGCATATAACCGAATGACTCATCTGTTTGAACGAGCATGGAAACTTCTTGAATCAATGTTTGACCAATAGTACTACAGAAGTATGCATACCACATATAGGCTAATTCAGCATCTGAGAACATCCAATAAATATCCTCTTTTGGTACTTCTGTAGTAATATCTACATCTACATGATCTGCATGACGTTTAAATGTAAGGAAATAAGCGCCATTTTCAACAAGAGCATTACGACCTAATTCAGAAACTCGGCTGTCGATACAGTAAATACCATCTTGTCCTAAGGCTACATCAGTTTGACCACCTGGTAGCAAAATAGAACGCAAAGACAAGCCATAATTTAATACAGTAAACACTGGCAATTGAGCGAACACACCATGAGGCAATGGAATATAGTTAATCGTTTTCCATTCTTCTCCTACGCGTTCACGTAGACCAACACGCATCTTTTTAACATCATATTTGCCATATACAATTTCGTAAGCCCCTAATGGTGTCCATTCACGAATCGCTTCTACACGCTTTTGATTCAAAAAGAATTGCAATGCCATATTATTCAAGCTCAATTGGTTTTGCGCCATCGTCGCAGGCAAGAATAATTGTGCAGTTCCTTCTGGAACAAGATTATGTAAACCATTAGCCACTTCTTCCACAATATCTTCAGAGGATTGGAACATGCCAACCGTTCCTGTAAAGATATGATCAAAATAGCTACGATGAGGCCATTGATTGATAATTTGCGCCATTGGATATAAACGTGTCAAAATACTATAGCACACTGGAGATGCCGTATAAAGCACAACTTTTTTATCTTCATAAGATTGAAGGATTTCTTCAATCATACCTGCGTATTCTTCTACATACGCATATAGAACGAGTTCTCCCGTTTTACTATGGGCTTCGATACTTTCACGAACAGGAGTTTCCCAAATTGTGCCTACATCGAGGCCCTCTAAAATACCTGTATCACTAATGAAGTCAAATAATTCCACTCTAAAAGATGGACCATATAGAGCTTGGAATGTATTCAAATCATATGGAATAGGACCAAAAGACTCTACTGTAGATTTTTCTGCTAACGCATATAAATCATCTGCCGTTACGCCCCACTCACGGGAGCTAGCATTACTAGAAATCAATTGATCTAGTACTTTAAAACGCATTAACTCATTTACAATATCAATACCTTCAATGCTATGAGTAGCACAAAGGGCAATAAATTCTTCATTATTTACTTTCATATTAAACCTTTCCAGCTGAAGGACATAAGTGATTTAAAAAACATTCTTCACATAATGGCTTACGAGCCTTACATAGTTTACGACCATGATAAATCAACCAGTGATGAGCAGCTGACCAATCCTCTTTAGGAATTGCCTTCTGCAACTTTAATTCCATCTCTTCTGGTGTTTTAGCAATACCCAGTTTTAATCGGTTAGACACACGGAATACATGAGTATCTACAGCGATTGCTGGCGTACCAAACAATACAGATACTAGCACATTTGCAGTCTTACGACCTACACCAGGTAATTCAACGAGTTGATCAAACTCCCGTGGCACTTCCCCGTGGTATTGTTCTACTAGAATCTGACAAGTGGCAATCAAATTTTTGGCTTTAGATTTATAAAGGCCACAGTCCTTAATCAGAGTTTCTAATTTGGTAACCCCAATTGCTAACATCTTAGCCGGATGATTTAGTTCAGGAAATAACCGTTTAGTAACGATATTAACTCTCTCATCCGTACATTGTGCAGATAATACGACTGCCACTAATAATTCAAATTCATTTGTATACTCAAGGGCAGGTTTTGCATCAAAATAATGCTCTTGCAATAATTTCAATTGCTCTGCCTTTATTGCTTTTGTTACACGCATATAGATCTCCTTTCTCACTTGTGAAAGTACAGACGCGTACAACTTATATCTTACCATACGTATTCATTTAGTTCTATGTTATAATAAATCATGTTATTCTAATATAGAATACAGGAGGTCAATATGAGCAATATTAACGATACATTAAAACGTATAAATGAACTAGCAGCAAAGAAAAAATCTGGGCAACAACTCACACCAGAGGAATTAGCAGAAAAAAAAGAACTTTATGAAATTTACTTAAGCTTCATTCGAGGCCAAATCACAGATACATTGGACCGTGTTGAATTCGTAGATCCAGAAACAGGTGAACGTACAGCTCCTAAACAAGCACTCGAAAACTTGGCTAACCAAGCTGACAAAGACATAAAAGAACATAAAGATATTCACTAATATAAGAAAAAACCACTTGATACAAGTATCAAGTGGCTTTTTGTATAAGTTTTAATTATCTATTATAATTTGCCGAGGCGTTTCATAGCATTATAAATTTTTTCAGCTAGTCCTGTCATTTGGAATTTAGGAATACCACAAGCAGCTATGCGAATACCGTTAGCTAAAGCGATAACATAGATATGTTCTTTTTTCAACTCTTCACAGATAGCATTAGCAGAATCTGTAGGAATCGTAATAAAGAAACCACCTCGATATGGCAACATAGGAAGACCAACTCGGGCTGCTTCTTGTTTAAATATATCAGCACGATCACGAATTAATTGATAATAGCAATTACGTTCATCTTCATAAGCTTTAAACTTAGCTGGATCAGCTACAATATTTGCCATTGTACGCATTGCAGGCCGGCATATATTAGACCATGTAGCACGGCTTGTAGATTTGTTGATTTCTAAGAATTCATCAGCAATTTCTTCATCATCAGAAATACCAATCAAGGCACCTACACGTTGCCCATACATAGTGAAGCCTTTAGACAAGCTATAGCAAACACATGTAAGGATTTCTTTTGGCAAATGACTGAATTTACTAAAGAATGCACGAACCTCTTCTTTTTGACCAGAATAATCAAGGTATGCTACATCAATGCCAATGATTACATTATTACGGCCTATAGCAACGAGTTCTTTCAAGAAGTTAAGGATAGATTCCCAATCTTTGTCCTCTATAGAGTAACCTGTTGGGTTATTACCAGGTGTATTAAACAAAATTACGACATTTGTTTGTTTTGCAGCTAATTCATTTACACGATTTTGGAACGCTTCATGGTTAAAGTTATTATGTTCATCAAATAAAGAATAGGTAACAAGTGTACGACCTACATCGCTACAAAGTATACGATAGGCACCCCAGTACCAATCAGCAGTCAACACCTCATCACCAGGTTCTGTATAGTTATGAACTAAGTGATGAATACCGCCTGTACCACCTGTAGTAGCAATACTACGGATATGACCTTCTGGACGAGATTGTCCAAAGCATTCCGCCTCTGCAGCAGCAAGGAACTCAGGTACACCTGCAATCGGAGCATAACCAACATATTCAGAATCTGGAAGACTTAAATATTCGTCCTTAACGGTTTTAAGGAATACTAATTTACCATCCTCATCATAAATCGCACCTAATGTACCATTAACAACGTTCTCGTGACCATTTTCTTTAGCATCAGCTTGGGCTTGGCCAGCAGTTACAAAGATTACATCTTTAAGTTTTTTCCCTTTTGCATGCTTTGCAGCAACACTTGTCATAACTTGCACCATCCTATCTAAAATGAATTATTACATATTTATCATACCTAAACTTATTTAATTATACAATGAGTATTTAAAAATATATTGTATACATAAGAAAAAATACTAATTACAATCTGAATTATAAAAAAGCTAAGGTATATAGGATATATACAATATCCTATATAAAATATTTTTATAAATCATATGCTAGTATTTATAAACAAAAAAGACCACTCATTAGAGTGGTCTTTGATATCCTTAGAAGGAGTAGCCTACACCAGCGTGTAAACCTTTTGCAGTTTTATCGTTGTTGTTTACGCTATATTTATCATAGCCATAGTATACGTTCAAGTCTACATCAGGGCGAACTTCATATTGAGCACCTACTTGGTAAGTTTGTTTAATATCGTTACCCCAACCAGCTTTAGCAAAGCCGTTTACTTTTTCTGTCAATGGCACATGACCAATAACACCAGCTTGGAAACCTAATTCTGTATCATTTGTACGAATTGCAGTACCAGCACCATATACGTTTACGTTTGGATGCACTTTATAAACTAATGCTAATTGATGATCTTTAATGTCCCCATTTTTTGCATTCAATTTATCATAAGAATATTGAACAGCAGTTTTATTGGAAAGATCGTGTTGCAAAGAAACACCGAAACCATCGTTGCTATTGCCGCCACCTTTAGATACATGTTGTTTAAATGCATAATCAGCTTGTACTTTAGTGGAACCGTCGCTAATTTTTGTTACAGGTGCCGCTGCAAATGCACTACCTGCCACAACTGTAGCTGCTAGAGTTAATAATACTAATTTCTTCATTTGTACCTCCTATACACATATCTCAAGATATGTCTTACTAAGTTACTTATTTACGAATGTTTTGATTATACACTCTATAAATTAACGTTTCATGAATACAGGGATATCTGGGATACCGCTGTTAGTTGTTGTTGTAGTGGATGCTGGACGAGATGTAGTAGTTGTTTTACCGAATTCTGGTACGCTTTTAGCGTTATTGCCAAAACCAGTTGCTACAACAGTAACTTGAACTTTATCGCCCAAGCTTTCATCGATAACAGAACCGAAGATGATATTTGCATCAGGGTCTGCTGCATCAGAAATAATTTGAGCAGCTTCGTTTACTTCAAAAATCCCCAATTCGGAGCTACCAGAAATATTAAGCAAGATGCCTTTTGCACCATCGATGGAAGTTTCCAATAATGGGCTATTGATAGCCATTTTTGCAGCGTCTGCAGCACGGTTTTCACCTGTACCTTCACCAATACCCATCAAAGCTTCGCCTTGATTAGTCATGATAGTTTTAACGTCTGCAAAGTCAAGATTGATTAAACCAGGAATTTGGATCAAATCGGAAATACCTTTGATACCTTGACGAAGAACTTCATCAGCTTTGCTGAATGCATCAGATACGGAACATTTTTTATCTACAACTTGTAACAATTTGTCATTAGGAATAACAATAATTGTATCAACTTTTTGAGTCAAGAACTCAATGCCTTTTTCTGCCGCAGCACGACGACGTTTGCCTTCGAATGCGAAAGGTTTAGTTACAACGCCAACTGTTAATGCACCAACTTCTTTAGCACATTCAGCTACGATTGGAGCAGCACCAGTACCAGTACCACCGCCCATACCAGCAGTTACGAATACCATATCAGCACCTTCAAGAGCTTTAGTAATTTCTTCACGGCTTTCTTGAGCTGCTTCTTCACCGATTTGTGGGTTAGCACCAGCACCAAGACCTTTAGTAACTTTTTCACCGATTTGAATTGTTACATCCGCTTTAGACAATTCAAGCACTTGGTTTTCTGTATTAACGGCTAAAAATTGAACACCTTTAATTTGGTTATCAACCATACGATTAACAGCGTTATTACCGCCGCCACCAACACCGATAACTTTAATATTTGCAAAATCAGACATTGAACTTCCTCCTCTTATCGTTATCTATTGTATCAATATACGTCCCAATGTATCGATTTATATACTGACTATCTTATAACAATTACATTTATTTTACACTAAAATTTAAAAACTTTCCACTATATAGAATGGGATTTATTAGAACCGCTTAGTCATAATTATTTTGCGTATAGCGCCTACATTAATAAATACACGTAACCCAAATCCAATAAGTGCCACATAGTATAGGTTAATGCCTATTAAATCACCAACATATACAAGAATAACAGCTAATACCATATTTGAAAAGAACCCAATGACAAAGTTACTAAGATCAAAGGTTCTTTCCAATGCTGCTCGACTGCCACCAAATACTGCATCTAAAGCTGCTAGAACAGCTACCGAAGTATAATTCGAATAACTAGCGGGGATATGAAGTGGTGCTATCCATCCTAGGATAGCCCCCATAATTAGGCCAATGATGGCAAAGATATAGATATTCATTCTTTACCTCCTAACTCATTAGGCTTCATATGTTCTTCTCTAAAAGTACCTGTGAAAGCAGGAATCGCTACATCCTCTTCTTGCTTTATAGTTACCTTTATTCCCCAATGTTTAAGTGAATCTACTACACCACCGCGCATAGTGAGCGCAGAATTTAATGTCTTTGGATCTCCAATAGCTTTCACCGTAAAGGGAGCTCCAAAGACCTTTCCATTTACAGTAATAGTCGGGCCTGAACATCGTATTTCAGACGTTCCTATGAGGCGTTGATCATTAATAGCTATCGCTTCAGCCCCACCAGCCCGTAATTCATTAACAATTCTTAGAATATCTTCATCATGAATTACATATAAATTGGGATTTTCCCCACTTTGTACAGGCTTTAAGCTATCTTCAATCAACACACTAACGCCCGGCCCTTTAACATTTGTTAAAGCCGCTTTCATCATGAGCTGTTCATCAGCTTTACCACCGCCATTGGCACCAGATTTTTTTAGTGACTCAATTTGCTTTAACAAAGCATCACGTTCACTCTGGGCCTCTCTCAATTGTACCGCCAAATCTCCAGTCCGTTGTAAGCGAATATTTTCTTCTATATTATCTTGAGTCATCTTATATTGGGTAACAACCATGAACCCTAATATACAGCTGACTATGGCAATTGCCCACCGTTCGTGTCTCACGACAATCATCTACCTTTATATTCAACATGACCTTATCTATCTTGTTTTTTATCATCCTTCTTAGTAGATGAATTTTCTGTAGTCGGTGCTCCATTCTGATGCTTTTTAACTTCAGGCACCACATCGGTTTTAATGTACGGCGATGAAACATTAACATCTATATACTGTATATTACCATGTGTCTTTTTAATATCTTGTAACATCGACTGAGTTAGCTCTGCTTTTTTAGCTAAGTCTTTGCCATCCCCCAGTCGAATCTGTACACCTGAAACAGTATATGCCATTATCGCATCAGGATCTCCAATATTAACCTCTGCAATATTCTTGAATGTCTCCTCATCGAGTGAGTTCAAATATTCAAGAGCCGCCAATATCGGTTTATCTACTACCGTATCACCTAATAGTATATTTCCAGCTTTCACACCAGAAATCATAGGAACAGATGTGTCTTGTATAGCTGGCTCAGATGCGATCACTTGTCCCTTACTATCAAGGGTTAAGTATCCAAACTGAGCCGGTACAACTGCAACTGCCTTGCGTTCTACTACATTTACCACCATTGTCAGTGGCAACTGATAGCTAATTTGAGCCTCTTCGACACGTAAATCTTTCGATAATCTAGTTTTTAATTTTTCTGTACTAATCTGCAATATATTAACAGGTTCATGAATATCACCAGCTACCATTACATCTTGTACAGTTACCTTATCCGATCCAGTAACTTTTAAGGATCCAAAAGGAATAGGTAGTGTAAACAACCCCACCAACACGAGAGTAACTGCACCACCGATTTTTAACACTCGTTTTCTAAATACAGCCCGTTCATCACGAACAGGTGTAGAAGACTGCATCTCCCCAGAGTTGGATGGATGGTTTTGCTTATCATCCATAATTAACTCCTTACCTTCTATTAGCCCTTAAAATTTCCCTATACTAGCTGTTAACAGAATTTTTTCACATAATGTTGGGAAGTCAATTCCCATTTCTTTTGCTGCTTTTGGTACTAAAGATGTTTCTGTCATACCAGGCACAGTATTGTATTCAAGAACATACATATTATCTGCATGGTCTGTCATAACATCAACACGAATTACCCCTCTGCCTTGTACTTCACGATACACAAGTTCCCCAATGCGTTGCATTTCAGCAGTCATTTCTGCACTAATAGGCGCTGGCACTAAATACTCAGTAGCACCTACAGTGTACTTACTCTTGTAATCATATTCACCAGAATGTGGACGAATTTCAATAACAGACAATGCTTTACCATCTAATACAGATACTGTAAATTCACGACCATCAAGAAATTGTTCTACCACAAGAATAGGGTCATATTTTAGAGCTTCCGTTACAGCCTCTTCTAACTGAGCTTCATCGCGAACAATAGTAACCCCAATGCTAGAACCTTGCGTAGCAGACTTCACAACTACTGGAATTGTAAAATCCTTACGAATATGTTCAATAATAGCTTCTGCAGATTCAAGATTACCAGTAAAGGACTCGGATGCCGCAGTAGGAATATTGGCACCTTTAAATACATCTTTACTTACTTTTTTATTCATACCTACTGCATGAGCCATAATACCTGACCCAGTGTATGGAATTTCAGCCATTTCTAATAGGCCTTGCAACGCACCATCTTCGCCGTAACGACCATGAATTGCATTAAATACAACCTCGCCACCTAAGTCTTCAATATCTTTTAATACAGTGCGTGGATTTAGTTCTAAAGTTTGGGCATTATAACCTTTGCTTTCAAGTGCTTCTGCAATAGCAGCGCCAGTACGACGAGATACTTCAGCCTCTTTGGAAGGACCACCCATTAATACGATTATTTTTTTATCTTTCATTGTAAGCCTTCCTCCAATATAGCTAATAATTTTGGCCCATATTGATTAATAGAACCTGCACCCATAGTGATAACCAGATCATTAGGTCTTACTATTTTCGCTAATACCTCAGGCAAATCGTCAACAGATGGTACATAATTTACATCTTGACCTGTGGCCGCTTTAATAGCATTTGGAATCGTATTGCCATCAATACCAGAGATTGGATCTTCACCAGAGCTATAAATATCTGTCATATATACTTCATCAGCGCTTGTGAAAGCAGTAGCAAATTCATCCTTTAACAAGCTTGTGCGAGTAAAGCGATGTGGCTGGAATACACAGATAACACGATGCTTTTCCAACTCTTTTGCTGCTTTCAATGTTGCTTTAATTTCTGTAGGATGATGAGCATAGTCATCAACAACCCATACACCTGCTACGTGACCTTTTGTTTCAAAACGACGTTTTGCACCGATAAACTTACCTAAACCTTTTGTAATAATGCGCGTTTCTACACCACAGCAATCATGAGCAACAACAAAGGCAGCCAACGAATTCAATACATTATGTTCACCAGGAACTCGTAAGCGAATGCGCTCAACATTCACACCATTATGGTATACATCATATACCAAAGTAGAGTCTACGTAGTGAATATTTTTAGCTACATAGTCATTATTATCACTTAAGCCATATGTAATGAAATTACGATTTACACGGCTCATAACATAACGAATATTCTCATTATCTCCACATACGATTGCTTTGCCAGATTCTGGTAAGGTTTCGACAAACTCACAAAATGCATTTAACAAATTATCCATTGTTTTGTAGTGATCCATGTGATCATCTTCAATGTTAGTTATAACAATAGTATGTGGGCGTAGTTTCAAGAAAGACCCATCACTTTCATCTGCTTCAACTACAGAGAAATGCCCCTTACCTAGACAACTACTACCTTTTAAATAATCTACTTCGCCACCGATAATAACTGTTGGATCAGCTTCTGCTTCTACTAAAATTTGACCAATCATGGATGTAGTGGAAGTTTTACCGTGAGCACCAGCTACTGCAATGCCATCTGTTACGTCTAACACAGCTTTTACAATATCGGAACGGTGTAAAATTGTAATACCTTGCTCTTTAGCAGCTACAATTTCAGGGTTATCTTCGCGAATAGCCGTAGAACGAACTACAGCATCAACGCCTTTTACATAATCTTTATTATGGCCAATATGAACTGTAGCACCCATATTTCTGAACTTTTCAATAACTGCAGAATCAGCTACATCTGAACCAGATACGTCATAACCTTTTTGAATTAAAATATTCGCTATAGCACGCATGCCAGACCCACCTATACCAATAAGATGAATCTTATGAATACCGTCTAACATAAAACCTCTCCTTGTTACTTTGCAATAGATAATGCTAACTTTGCAATATCATGAGCCGCATTAGGTTTACCTAACTGCAACGCTCGTTCTCCCATTTGTGACAATAAATCACGATTGGCCATAAACATTTCAATTTCCCCTATCAAATCATGGGCACTTAACATTTGATCAACAATCATATGCGCTGCCCCTTCTTGAACAAAAATACGGGCATTATAGGTTTGATGATCTTCCGCTGCATATGGATATGGTACCAATACAGATGGAATACCTCGAACTGCTAGTTCAGCAAGACCGATAGCACCAGACCTAAAGACTGCTAAATCAGCTGCCGCCAATGCTTTTGGCATATCGTGTAAATATGGCAAGATCAAGGAGGAATCACCTAAACCATCACCATTGGTAATACCAAGCTGAGATAACACAGATTGATATTCCCCATCCCCTGTAATATGGATTAATTTAATTCCTTCTGTTCCTTGAAAATGCTTATGTACATCAATCATAGCATTATTGATAGTTCTCGCCCCACGAGAACCACCGGCTATAAGAACAGTGAACGTGTCATCACTTAAATTAAAATAATTACGTCCATCTTCCCTAGTATCAACTAATACATCAGGACGTACTGGATTACCAGTATATACTACGCGTTTTGCCTTTGAAAAAGATGATTCTGCATCCTTGTAACCCATAGCGACTACATCAACAAAACGGCTTAGAATTTTATTTGTAATGCCTGCAATGACATTTTGTTCCTGTATCAACGTTGGAATATTGCGCAATGCTGCGACCATAAGAATAGGACCACAAACATAACCGCCCGTACCAATAACTACATCAGGCTTAAAGTTGGAAATGATTGTATTAGCTTTCACAAGAGAAAAAGCAGTCTTGCCTAACGTCACCAACGTACCAAAAGATAATTTACGTTGCAAACCTTGTACAGGTAATGTAGTAAATTCAATGCCTTCTTTAGGCACTAAGGTAGCCTCTAAGCCCCTTTCCGTTCCTACATATAAAACCTGTGCATCAGGGTTCTGTTTCATAATTTCCTTATATATAGTTATTGCTGGGTATATATGTCCACCAGTGCCACCACCTGAAATAATGATACGTTTCATTAATGGTGTCTCCCTTCTTGCAACATATGAACACAGTTTTTAAAATCATCGCCACGTTCTTCAAAACAGCTATACCAATCAAAACTTGAACAAGCTGGCGATAATAATACAATATCACCTTGGACAGCCAATTTATAACCCTGTTCTACAGCATCTTTCATAGATGAAGCTCTATAAATAGGCTGAACACCAGCCTCTTTTGCAGCAGCTTCAAATCGATCCGCCGCTTCCCCCATAAAGATAACAGCTTTTGTGTGATGTTTAACAAGCTGCATAAAGTCTTCTAACGGAGTCATTTTATCATGACCACCAGCTAATAAAATAACGGATTGATCAAAGGATTCCAATGCTTTTACAACAGAGTCAACATTAGTAGCTTTAGAATCATTATAGAATGTAATTCCATCAAGAGTTTTAACTCGTTCTAATCGGTGTTCAACACCATGGAACTCGCTTATAATACGATGAATAGTTTCTATCGGCACACTTAACGCATAAGCTAAAGCGATAACAGTTAAAATATTTTCAATATTATGGCTACCTGGAATGTGGATATCAGCACTACCAATAACAGGTGTTGCTATACCATTCTTTGTTACATAACATTGTCCTTTATCATAGTAAGCACCATTTGAAACCACTTGATGTTGACTAATTTCAAGGATATGGCTAGGTGCACGATGTTTCATGTCTGCTACAATAGGATCATCAATATTAAGCACCATAAAATCTGTACTCAATTGATTTTCAAAGATGCGTTCCTTCGCAGCAATATAATTTTCCATTGTCTTATGACGAGCTAAATGATCTGGTGTAATGTTGAGCATAATAGCACCAATCGGTCTAAAATGCTTAATTGTTTCTAATTGATAGCTAGATAACTCAGCTACCAAAAAACCATCTGCTGGCATGGAATAAGCTACTTCACTAAGAGAATCGCCGATATTACCACCAACGCGAACTGGCTTTCCAGTTCCTTCCAATACCTTAGTTAATAATGTTGTAGTAGTGGTCTTACCATTTGTACCTGTAACGGCTACAATTGGCGATTTAGATAACTCATAAGCTACTTCTACTTCACTAACCACATCAATACCACGAGCTTGAGCGGCTTTTACAATGGGAATATCTAGAGAAATACCTGGAGAAATAACAATGCGATCCACGCCATCAAGCAAGGATTCATCTTGTCTACCGGTAATAATATCTACACCTGCTGATACAAGTCTTTTTTCCTCATCTGCAGGCAGTGTAACAGGCTTATAATCATTTAACACTACATGGGCCCCAACTTGAGCTAATACCCAAGATGCGCCTATACCGCTGGCACCAGCGCCAAGAACAAGTATATGTTTATCTCCGTATTCCATCTATATCACCTAAATTATCAACAAAAATAATGTATTCCTATCTTATAAGCATACCATTATTTGCGTGTTCCGTTAAGTATTATCTTACAAAGTTATAGTCGCTAAAACGACGCCAATAACAGCTAATACAGCGCCACCAAACCAGAAGCGATTAACAACAGTTTGCTCAGCCCAACCAGATAACTCAAAATGATGGTGAATTGGGCTCATTTTAAATACGCGTACACCACGAGTTTTAAAGGATATAACTTGAATAATAACGGACAATGCTTCCATAACAAAAATGCCACCAATTACAACGAGTAGCAATTCTGTTTTAGTCAAAATTGCCATAGCCGCAAAAGCACCACCTAAAGCTAAGGATCCAGTATCCCCCATGAACACCTTCGCAGGGTTTACATTGTATACCAAGAAACCAAGGCAAACAGCGGCTACAATAGCGCCAAAGTAAGCAACGCTTTCAGCACCAATAGAATTTGTTGTAGATGCAGCCATAAGACCAATCACGGAGAAAGCAATGGCAGCTACAGCAGAGGTACCACTAGCTAATCCATCAAGACCATCTGTAAGATTTACTGCGTTCGTAGCACCTACGATAATTAAAAACGCCAAAACATAATAAGCCCAACCTAATTGAAGATGTATATCTGCTACAGGAATCCACAATGTGGTAGGAATAACCATAATTTCAGTAATACAGTAACAGAATATGGCCGCCAAAATAAATTGACCTAGCAATTTTTGCTTAGCTGTTAAGCCAAGATTACGTTTTTTAACGGCTTTTACAAAATCATCAAAGAAGCCCAATAAACAATGGCCTAATGTTAAAAACAATAACATGCCTGTACCTACATTCCATGGTGCGAAAATAGCAACACCAAGAACAAGGGCGATCATCATGAAAGCACCACCCATTGTTGGCGTACCCGCTTTCGCCTGATGACTTTCTGGACCTTCTTCACGAATACTTTGTTGTGCGTGTAAAGAACGCAACATAGGAATAGCAATTTTACCTAGCACTACTGTAATGATAAAGGTCACTACAAAGGCTAATAGAATATGATATATCATATGAACCCTCTACTCATTAATAAACAGATGACGGCTAGATATAACTAGCCGTAACCATTTATTCTCGATCTTTTAATTCTTCAACAACCCGTTCCATTCGCAAGCCTCGGGAACCTTTGACAAGGATAACATCCCCTTTTTCACGAATATCGCTATAGGCATTAGCCATTTCCAAATGGCTATTACAACGGAATGTAGTTAAACCTGCTTTTTTTGCTTCCTTAGCGATGAAGGCCGCAGCATCACCAAAGGTGAATACTACACTATAACCTTCTTCAGCAAGCAATTGACCAATTTCACGATGCGCTTGTTCAGTATAATCACCAAGTTCAAGCATATCACCAAGCATAGCGATTTTACGTTTACCTTCTAGTTGACCTAATGCTTTAATCGCTTCAGCCATAGAGGAAGGATTCGCATTATATGCATCATTTAAGATAACAATATCTTCAAATGGTACGATTTCTTGGCGCATAGGAGTGCCGGTAAACTCGCTTAAGCCTTTGCGAATGGTATTGGATTTAATCCCCAAAACACGACCAGCTACAATTGCTGCCAATGCATCATATACATTGTGTTCACCAATCATAGGTAAGAAGATATCGAAGACTTCGTCATAACATTTGCAAGTAAACTTAATACCGTCTTTTTTATAACGCAAATGGCTACCAATACAAGTAGCGTTGCGTTCAATACCATAGGTAATAGTTTTACCCTTAGCAAGGCTATCCATAGCCTTAACATATGGATCATCTTCATTGAGAATAGCCACACTATTTTCAGGCAAACAACGAATTAATTCACCTTTAGCTTGTGCAATGGCTTCACGAGAGCCTAACAACTCAATATGGCTAGTACCAACATTGGTAATAATGCCCATAGTTGGTTCCGCAATCAATGCAAGCTCTTCAATTTGACCAAGGCCACGCATGCCCATCTCTACGACACATGCTTGATGTTCTGCAGTTAAGCGCAACAATGTTTTTGGCAAACCAATTTCATTATTAAAGTTTTTTTCAGTTTTCAAAACATTAAATTCTGTACCAAGTACAGCGGCCACCATTTCCTTTGTCGTAGTTTTACCAGAGGAACCAGTAATAGCCACTACAGGAATATCGAAACGGCGACGATGGTAACGTGCCAAGTTTTGGTATGCTACCAAGGTATTTTCTACCTCAATACAAACAATACCTTCTACGGCACGACCTTTTTCTACGATTGCACCTGTAGCACCCTTTTCAATGGCCGTGTTGATGAAATCATGACCATCAAAGGTATCACCTTTTAAGGCTACAAATAAAAATCCTGATTCAATCGTTCTTGTATCAGTAGATACATCTAAGAACTTAATATTGTCGGTATGTGTACTCGTCCCTTCTGTGGCTTCTACCACTTGAGACAATGTAAATTCTGCCATATTAGATCTCCTTGAGGGCTGCTCGCGCCTCTTCACGATCATCAAAATGAATCGTTTTATCCTTTAAGATTTGGTAATCCTCATGCCCCTTACCTGCAATCAGTACAATATCCCCAGGTTTTGCATTTTTTATTGCATGTTGAATCGCTTCCCGACGATCAACGATTACTTCATAATGAGAGCCTTCACGAAGGCCTTCTTTAACGCCTGCTTCAACATCTTTTACAATTTGTACAGGATCCTCTGTACGTGGATTGTCAGATGTTACATATACTACATCACCATATTGTGCAGCAATACGGCCCATGATAGGGCGTTTTGTCGCATCTCGGTCACCACCACAACCAAAGACTACAATAATGCGATTTTCTTGAATAGCCTTTGCAGTTTGTAGAATATTTTCTAGCCCATCTGGTGTATGTGCATAATCTACAACCACAGCAAATGGTTGACCTTCTTCAATGAGCTCAAAACGGCCAGGCACAGCGCTAAATGTTTTCAATGCTTTATCTATATCTTCCATAGATATGCCTTCTAATAGACAAGCACCAATAGCAGCCAAAGTATTATATACATTAAATAAACCTGTAGTATTCATAGCTACTGTATAGTCATGGCCATCATAAGAGACAGTGTAACGGCTAGACTTAGGTGTCATTTCTACATCATGAGCATTCAACGTACCTTTACCATCAATACTGTAAGTAATGATAGGTGCCGTTGTTTTCTCAATTACACGATGACCATATTCGTCATCGATATTAATGATAGCCCCTTTACCAGATTTAGTTTGATTAGGTGCGCTAACTTGTTCAAATAATTTACACTTAGCTGCCAAGTAATTTTCAAAGGTCTTGTGAAAGTCCAAATGATCTTGTGTTAAGTTTGTAAATACCGCTGTATCATATTCAACACCAGAAACTCGCCCCAATGCCAATGCGTGTGAAGAAACCTCCATTACGCAATGTGTAACACCTTCCTCTACCATTTGATGAAGAATATGTTGCAAATCCACTACATCAGGTGTCGTATTATGAATTGGATATGTTGTATCACCAATCATAATATGAACAGTACCAATAACGCCCACTTTATGACCTTGAGCTTTCAAAATATGACGAATCATATGCGTTGTAGTCGTTTTACCATTCGTACCAGTAACGCCAATCATACGCATGGAATTTGCTGGATAATCAAAGAAATACGGCACACATGCCATCATAGCTTTACGAGTGTCCTCTACAGTGATAACACAAACATCACCACTTACCTCTACTGGTTTAGATACAAGTACTGCTACAGCACCAGCTTCTACGGCTTTATTTACATAATTATGACCATCTACAGTAGCACCATCTAAAGCAATAAATAAACTGCCTACTTTTACAGCACGAGAATCAGCTGTTATATCTAATACTTTAACAGCTGTATTACCTTCTACATGCGTTGTTTGCAAGGTTTTTACTATATCTTGTAATTGTTTCATATACAATCTCCTATACACGCAAAGGAAAGCAGCCCAATACGAGCTGCTTTGCCTGCTAGTCTATAATTTGCTGTTTCTCTTGTACAGTGCGTTCAGTAACAGCGCTTTTTGTGCTATAAACAAAAGAATCAGGCAAAACCATCCCTAGTTGTTGTTCTGCGATTTGTTGGATACGAACGGGAGACTTCAAGGAAGCCACTTCAACATCCAAAGCATCATTATCTTTTGTTAATTGTACTACAGCTTGCTGTGTTTTAACTACTTCGTAGCCCAATTTTGTGCTGTACGCATTCATAACCATCATAATAAGCAAAAATGCAACTAATGCAGCAATACCATATACAACTTGCCACATCATAGGACTCAAATCTAAAGCCACACTTGCACTACGTTTTCTCCCTTGTGAAGCGACCAACACATCGCTTTTTACTTGGCCCACAACAGCCTTTCTCGCTAACATAAACACTAACCCCTCCAATTCTACAACTTGACGGCTACGCGCAACTTCGCGCTTCTAGCCCTCGGATTAACCTCAATCTCCCCTGCACTTGGCTCTATAGCCTTATTCTTCGCCTTCACAACAGCTTTGTGGTTACATACACACATCGGTAGCTCTGGAGGACATATACATGCTGTACTCAACTCTTTGAAAGTTTGTTTTGTAATTCGATCTTCCAAGGAGTGAAATGTGATAACCCCAATTTTCCCCTTTGGTTTCAACATGGATACAGCATCTACAAAACTATCATGCAAGATAGCTAATTCTCTATTTACTTCAATGCGAATGGCTTGGAACGTCCGTTTTGCCGGATGCGGTCCATCTTGACGCGCCTTCGCAGGTATTGCTTGTTTAATAATTCTAACTAACTCACCAGTAGTGGTTATTCGTTTTTCTTGACGTGCATTAACGATGAATTCAACAATCCGCTTAGCCCATCGTTCTTCACCATAGTCACGGATAATTTTCAATAGTGCTTCAGCATCATATTCATTAACAACTTCCTCTGCTGTTAATGGTGCTTCCTTATCCATCCGCATATCAAGTGGACCATCATTCATATATGAAAAGCCACGTTCTGGTGTATCTAATTGATAACTTGATACGCCAAGGTCAAAGATAAAACCATCTACTTCATAGATGCCCTCATTTTGAAGGGCTTCCTTTAAGTTAGAAAAGTTTGTCGGTATCGTTAACACCTGACACTTTAAATCAGATAGACGCTGTCGAGCTACGCTCAATGCATCTTCATCTTGATCTAAACCAATTATCATGCCTTCTGGGTCAAGCATTTCGCCCACTGCGTGCGCATGTCCTGCCCCACCAAGGGTACAGTCTACATAAATGCCTTTTGGATTAGTTACGACGGAGTCCACCGTTTCGCGTAAAAGTACGCTGGTATGATTAAATTCCATCATAGCCTCCTATAACATAATCCCTTCAAGCCCTTCGACTAATTCTTCCATACTTTCAGCCACTTGATCATCATAGTAATCATATTTTTCGCGGCTCCAAATTTCAACGTGATCCCCAGCACCGACAATAACGGCCTGTTTATCAAGGCTCGCATATTCACGTAGTGGTACAGGAATGAGGACACGACCTTGTTTATCATACTCAAGCTCAGCAGCACTACCAAAAACAAAACGTTTTAAGGCACGTACGCTAGCTTTAGTGGAGGATTGTGATTGTAAAGCTGTAGAAATTTTCTTCCACGCTTCTTCGGTGTAAATAGCTAAGCAGTTATCTAGACCCTTAGTAACAATGCATACTTCGCCTAGTTGTTCACGTATTTTCGCGGGTATAATCATCCGCCCTTTTGTATCAATGGTGTGATTATATTCTCCCATGAACATACGTATCACCGCCCTTTACTATTCCTTATCCACCACTATATGGTAAATTCTACCACAATTCCCCACCATTCACAATAAAAAATCCATTTTTATCCCACTTTTTTATATTTTTCTTTCATAATCTCTATTTTTCTCGTTTTTTCTTCGATACATATGTTCGAAAATAAATAATAATTAGCTCATAAAAACCACTATCTACCACTACAGTAAAAAATCAACGACTTAATAGAGTAGAGTGAGGCCATTTCTTAACGAATAACATCCTCACTACCTTTCATAATGGGTAGAGTCCCCACAAATCAGAACCACCCGTAAAACGGGTGGTTTGCTCACGGGCTATAAGCCCGTAGTACTAGGCCAGCGTCTAAAGGCGCTGGCTTTCACTACGTTCAAG
>JAWETS010000006.1:0-147817 GCA_032480995.1 Veillonella sp.
TGTCAGATCATTCAATGCCCTCTTTAGAGGGCCACCACTAGAGAAAGACCCTTATAGGGTCAGAGCAAACCACCCGTTCTACGGGTGGTTATGATTGTAGGATTTTAAAAGAGCCTCCTAGAATATGTCAGCAGGAGGTGGATTATGAATTTACGAGACTATATAGAACGTATGAAAATGTGGATTGATAAGCAGCATTTTATTATGCGCCACTATAAGTTTGCACTTGGTATTTTCCTTATCATTGCGGTGGCCCTTTTAGGTATTGGTATTTTTTATCCTCATGAGGAGGAAAATGTTCATATTAGTTTAGATCAATCTAATGGTAGAGATGGTAATCAAAATGAACGAGGCTCAGAGAAATTATCAAAAGAAACAACACATGGTAATAGAACAGGGAAAGGAAAGAACTATTTTAAAGATGAAAGTGATATAAAAAATGTAAAGGATAGAGAGGTAAAAAGCAATGTTCATGGACGATTATTATATGATATTACCGGTGTTGAGCGAGCAAATCCTTGGCGAGAGGTTTTTAAAGATATTCCTATAGATGATTTACTTGGTCAGAATAAGATGACTAAAGATAGTAATGGCAATTTCGTTGATATAAATAATAATTTATATGAGTCCGATGATGAAAAGAGTACTTTTGGAAAAGCGGAAGATAAAAGTCGTAGAAATGGAAAATATCAACAAAAAAGAAATAATAAAAAGCATAGTGGTAATTATATTGAATTAAAATCTAAAGATACTAGTGCTAGACGAGTTGGATCCAGTATACAACCTACTATAAGTAATCCTATCAAACAACATCCCATAGAGCTTATAGGTATTATTGAGGGACAACAGAATATTGCCATTTTACGAAAAGGTACAGAGGAACAAATGGTTAGTATAGGAAGTGTGTGGAAAGAAATATCAGTATCTAAGATAACTGCAAGTGGTGTAGAAATTATTGAAGGAGGTTCATCACGGTGGCTAAGAATCGAGTAAACTTTCTAGGTCTAAAATATATAGATAAGATTATAGTGATAGTTATATTGCGAATAAGCTTATGGATGGTCGTCATGCTTGTAACTCCGTTCATGGTATTTGCTAATAGTACTGATAGGATAGGTACTAATAGAAATGATAGAATAACTGCTAGTAGTTCTGAAACTATCGTAAATAGTAGTGAAGTAGATAAAAATGAAAAAAAGGTTGGGAACGAACTCATAACGATTTCTGTACGCAATGCATCCTTAAAGGAGACCGTCTTAGGCATTTGTCGTAGTTATGGTATATCCGTAATTGGTGTAGAGTCGTTAAAAGGGAGTATTACGGCCACTGTAAAGGGAGAATCACCAGAAGCAATTATTAATGAATTAGGTAAGTTATATCATTTTTCCGTATCGAAGGAGCATAATACCCTTCTTATTGATTCTGATGATGAAAAACTTGAAAAAAGAGAGCTATATGTTATATCACCTGAACATTTGCCGGCTGAGTCTTTGAAAAATGTGGTAGGCACAGTGGTAAAAAATGATAAAATGGCAGTGCTTTCAGAACAAAACGAAGTAATTATGCATTTGACGAGTGGAGAAAAGCGACGTGTAGAAACCTTAGTACGTGCTATCGACAAGGAACCAAAACAAGTGCAATTAGAAGCTACCATCATTGCTATGGAACAATCCTATGCTAAGGAACAAGGATTTAGATGGTCTTGGCTTAGCTTGACCGGCCATGGAGAAGATAAAACACATTCCTATGGTGCCGTTACCTTTGGCAAAACTCCGACTGGAGAGGCCTATAAGTTCTTTGTAAAACCAGAGCTAAGTCTTATGGAAAGCTCAGGTAAAGCCGTTCTAATTGCAAAGCCATCTATTATGGCTCTCAATGGTGAGACTGCACATATCTTGATAGGTGAAAGAATACCAGTTATAGAAGAATCGGAAGTGAATGGAGAACGAAAGCGTTCTACTCGTTATGAAGAGGTGGGCATTAAGTTGAATTATACTCCTATTATTACTGCTGATGATGGTGTAGATGCTAAAATACATGCAGAGGTGAGTACACCTATTATGGTATCTGAAATGAAAGCCTATAAAATAAGCACACGTCAAGCACATACAAGAGTACGATTACAACCAGGAGAAGTGCTGGTTATTGGTGGACTCATGGACAATCGAGATCAACATCAAATACAAAAGATACCTATTTTAGGAGATATCCCTTTGTTAGGAAAATTATTCCGTCATAGTCGAAAAACAAAAGACTCTATAGAAATGCTAATGTTAGTGAGGGCAACTGTGGTATAATGAAGAGTAAATGATTAGGAGGTTGTGAATGGAACGCATTCGAATGATAGGCCTTGGAAAATCGTTTGGAGTGCGCCAAGTATTTTCCAATGTGTCCTTTGAGTTAAAAGAAGGTGATCGACTCGCCTTGGTAGGCCCTAATGGGGCTGGAAAATCTACCTTGTTAAAGTGCATATTAGGCTATGAAGAGCTGGATGAAGGTAATGTAGTCAAGTCGCCTGTTGCTAGTATTGGCTATTTACAACAAGATGTAAATCTGGGGGATGATAGCCTTGCTACAGAAATAGAAAAGGCTTGGGCCGATGTTCATGCATTGGAAAAACAATTAAAAGAACTCACTAGTCGATTGGAATCTGAAGAGGCTAGCGAATCGGATTTACAACGCTTAGATTATTTACAGAATCGTCTAGAATGGTTAGGCGGGTATGACTACGAGCAAAAGACAAAGCGCATAGTCTATGGTCTTGGTTTTACTGACGATGACTTAGATAAGCCGGCTAATGCATTTTCAGGTGGTCAAAAAACACGTATTAACTTAGCTAAAGCATTAGTACGTAGTCCCGATTTTTTATTCTTAGACGAACCAACTAACCATTTAGATATGGATATGCTGGAGTGGTTAGAGGGGTACCTATCTGCCTATCAGGGTGGAATTTTCATTGTAAGTCATGACCGGTATTTTTTAGACCGTATTGTCACAGGTGTTGTAGAGTTAGATAATCACAAGGCTACAACCTATCGCGGTAACTATAGTCGGTATATTCAACAACGGGATGAACGCTTAAAGGCAGATATGGTGGCTTATGAAAAACAACAGGAGTACATTAAGAAAACAGAGGCTTATATAGATAAATACCGTGCTGGTATCAAGTCTAAAATGGCTCGTGGTCGTCAGTCTCAACTCAATCGATTAGAACGTCTAGAGGCACCTGTTACTTCACATCATTTACAATTTTCGTTCCCTCCTGCAGCAATGAGTGCCGATAAGGTTTTAGTACTAGATCGCTTATCTGTAGGATATGGTGAAAGTCGTATTATTAATGATATCTCTCTTGTTGTTCGACGTGGTGAATCCGTAGCACTTATCGGGCCTAATGGAGCTGGTAAGTCTACACTGGTGAAAACTATTGTAGGAGAATTATTCCCTGAAAATGGTCATGTAGATATTGGCAATCGGGTACAAGTGGGTTACTTCTCACAAGAGCACGAAGAGTTGCACGATTCTTGGCAGGTAGTAGAAGAGATTATGAATCACTTTAACTACAGTGAGGATAAGGCGCGTAATGTGCTTGGGTCGTTCTTATTTAAAGGTGATGATGTATTTAAGCTAGTAGGTGAATTATCGGGTGGTGAGCGCGCTCGTTTAGCTTTGCTTAAGTTATTTCTTCAAGGCGATAATTTCCTAATTTTAGATGAACCGACCAATCATTTAGATATTCCTACACGAGAAATCGTAGAAAGAGCATTACAACAATTTGAAGGGACTTGCTTTATTATTTCTCATGATAGATACTTCTTAGATCAAGTTTCTACAAAAACAGTAATTCTAGATGAAGGTAAAATTACAGAGTACCTCGGTAATTATTCATACTATAAGGAAAAGCTGAAAGAGCAAGAAGACTTATTAGCATTAGCTAATGAGAAAAACTCTGAGAGCAGTAAGCGTGATAGTAAAGCTATTCCTACTAATGAGTCAATGCTTTCAGCATCAGAAACTATAGAGGAAAATCAGAAGAAGCCAAATGCTTATATGGTAGAAAAACAATTAGCTGAGGTAGAAGCTGAAATTGCTCGCCTCGAGGCGACGATGAAAATGTATGAGGTGCAATTAGCTAATCCTGTAGTACAACAAGATTTAGATGAAATGTCTAAAATTTCCATACAAATTGAAGAGACTCAAACTGAGTTGGATTCATTATATGAGAAGTGGGAACGGCTATGTGAATAGCTTTTTAATGTATATATTATTAAGGAATTAAAATCATTTTCTTTTAATTGACAAAAGATTGAAATTTCTCATAATATAGGTATAGAATCAAAGTTTTATGTTTTAAAGGAAGGGTGTAACATGAATAAATCCATGTTAAAAAAAGCAGTCATTTTTGGCCTTGCTGGTGTAATGGCAGTTGCTGCTGGTTGTGGCAGCAATAAAGATGCAGGTAATGCAAATAGCAATGAAGCTAAAATCGCATTGTTGACAACAACAACTGGTGGTGCAGCCGCATATGGTGAGTCCATTAAAGCTGGTGCAGAATTGGCAGTAAGCGAAATCAATGCTGATGCAAATGCTGTAAAAATTAACTTATTAGTAGAAGATACTAAAGGTGATAAAAACGAAGCAATTAATGCAATGAATAAAGTAATTTCTAAGGATAAAGTTGTAGCTGTTATCGGCCCAATGTTATCTGGTGAAATGATGGCAGCTGGTCCTGTAGCAAACAAAAGTAAAATCGTAGCTCTTGGTACATCTACAACTGCTGAAGGTATTACAGATATCGGCGATTACATTTTCCGTAATGCTGTACCTGAATCCTTGGCAGTAGATACTGCAATTAAAGAAGCACATAAAACTTTAGGCTTCAAAACTGCAGCTATTATGTACTCCAACAATAATGACCAAATGGTATCTGTAAATAATACAGCTCGTAAAGCATTGGAATCTGAAGGCGTACAAATCGTTGATACTGAAACATTTGCAGATAAAGATACTGATTTCTCTGCACAATTAACTAAGATTCAACAAGCAAAACCTGATGTTATCGTAGTTGCTTCTCTTTACCAAGAAGGCGCATTAATCATGAAAAAAATGCGTGAAATGGGTATGAATCAACCTGTAGTTGGTTCCAATGGCTTTAACAGCCCTGAATTCATTAAAATTGCAGGTGCTGCAGCTGATGGCGTTATCGTAGGTACACCTTGGTTCCCTAACAAAGACGATCAAAAGGTAAAAGATTTCCGTAAAGCTTATAAAGATAAATACGGTAAAGAACCAGACCAATTCGCAGCTCAAGCTTATGATGCGGTATACCTCTATGAAGCAGCTTTGAAAAAAGCAGGTTCCACTACAGATCGTGAAAAATTCCGAGAAGCTTTGAAAAATATTGCTGACTTTGTTGGTGTAACTGGTCAATTCAAGTTCAACGAAAAACGCGACCCTTCCATGGAAGTTCAAGTTTTACAAATTAAAAACGGTCAATTTGACGCATTAAAAAAATAAAAGTTGAGGTAGTATAGTGTTTTTACAACAATTAGTTAACGGGTTAACCCTCGGTAGCTTATATGCTGTACTCGCTATTGGCTTAACACTTGTGTTTGGCGTTTTAAATATCATCAACATGGCACACGGAGGCATCTTTATGATAGGTGCCTTCGTTGGTCTTTTTATGGTAACTGTTTTTGACGTTAACATTTTTGTAGCCCTTATCGTAGCTATGGCTGTCGGTGCTATCCTTGGTTATCTTTTAGAATTTGTGGCGCTTCGTCCACTTCGTAAGAAAAAGGTGTCTCACTTGGCACCACTTATTAGTACCATTGGTGTTTCTATTTTCCTTGAAAGTTTGGCATTATTGCTTTGGGGCCCTCAAACTAGATCGTTCCCACCAGACTATATTGGTGGCCTAATCGACTTTGGAGCTTTCAAAATTTCCATGGTACAAATTATTGGCTTAGGCGTTTCTATTGTTTTAATGCTGATTCTTAATATAGTTATTAAGAAAACTAAGATTGGTAAGGCTATTCGCGCTGTATCTATGAGTACGGAAACAGCAGCTCTCTTGGGTATTAATCCAACAATGATTATATCTGTTACAGTTATGATTGCATCTGCTTTAGGTGCTGCTGCAGGCGTGTTGGTAGGCTTGTCCTTTAATGCTATTGAGCCTACGATGGGGGTTATTATAGGCTTTAAAGGCCTTGCAGTACTTATCTTAGGTGGCCTTGGTAATATTACAGGTGCCATGGTTGGCGGCTTCATTTTAGGCGTAGCAGAAATCTTCTCTGTTGCATATGGCGCATCTACATTCCGTGATGCTGTGGCCTTTGGTCTCATCATCCTATTATTATTCTGGCGCCCACAAGGCTTGTTTGGATCTAAAGATAAAGGGGGGAGACCATAATGGATTTATTGAACCCGTATTATCTACAGATCGTGATGTTTTTCATCATCAATGCCATCATGGGTATTTCAATTTATTTCACACTTGCAAGTGGTCAGCTTTCTTTAGGGGCTGCTGGCTTTATGAGCGTTGGTGCATATGTAGGCGCTATCCTTTCTTTGAAAGCTGATTTGCCTATCGTTTTAGGCATTATCATTGGTGGTTTAGTTGCTAGTCTTGTAGCCGTTATTATCGGTTTACCAACAACACGTCTTCGCGGATTATATCTTGCCATTGCTACTCTTGGTTTTGGCGAAGTTGTGCGTGTTATTTTCTTGAATTTGGATATTACTAATGGTGCATTAGGCCTTTCTGGTATTCCATCCATTCCTCAAGAATTAACAAACTTAGCCTATGAACTTGATATCGATGGTTTAATGGGCATTGATGCTGTTGCATGGGGCAATCTAATGGCTATCATTATTTTGTTAGCTATTTTAGTATTGATTATCGCCTTTTGCGTACGAATCAATAATAGCCGTGTGGGTCGTGCCTTTGCAGCGATTAAGGCTGATGATCATGCAGCAGAATTGATGGGGATTAACGTTGTATACTACAAGATGATGGCCTTTATCATTGGTGCTTTCATCGCTGGTATTGGCGGTGGTTTGTATGCTCATATTACAAACTTTATAAATCCTACAGACTTTAGCTACCATAAGGTAGTACAAATCTTATTATTCCCTGTATTTGGTGGTTCTAATGTAGTATGGGGCTCCGTATTAGGTTCCTTTATTCTTACATTATTGCCAGAAGTATTGCGCTTCTTATCCGATTATCGGGATATTATCTATGGTGCATTACTCGTTATCTTGATGGCAGTTCGCCCAGATGGTATTTTAACAGAATCTATGGTAGACAAAATTAGTCGTAAATTAGGTTTTAAAAAAGCTCCATATATTCCTGAATCACAAGTGTTGACAGAACGTTTTGAAGCATATAAACGCAAACAACAAGAAGAAAAACAAGGATAGGAGGGAACTGAATGCTATTAGAATTAAATGACGTAAGTAAAAGCTTTGGTGGCGTTGCAGCCCTCACAGGAGTATCTTTTGGCGTTAAACAAGGTGAAGTATTTGGTGTTATTGGTCCAAATGGTGCTGGTAAGACGACACTGTTCAACTTGATTACAGGTGTATTCCCAGTAAGTTCAGGCGAAATTGTTTTTGATGGTATGTCTGCTGTAGGCATTAAGCCTCATAGAACTGTTGAAATGGGCATTGCTCGCACATTCCAAAATATTCGTCTCTTTGGCAATATGACTGCTCTTGAAACTGTTTTAACTGGTATGCATTGTCGCACTGGCTCTGGATTTCTGTCTAGCTTTTTGAAAACAAAACGTCAACGTATTGAAGAAGAACGTTGCCGTGGTATTGCCTATGAATTTTTAAAGCTTGTAGGGCTTGAAGCTGATGCGGAAGAGGTTGCCACATCATTACCGTATGGTAAGCAACGTCGTCTTGAAATTGCTCGTGCTTTAGCGACACATCCTCAGTTAATTTTACTTGATGAACCGGCAGCCGGTATGAATGATAGTGAAACTGAAGTTCTGCGTCAATTGATTGGCAAGATTCGTGACCTAGGTATTACTGTTGTGGTTATTGAACATGCCATGGAATTAATGATGAATATCTGTGATCGTTTGGTAGTACTTAACTTTGGCAAGAAAATTGCTGAAGGTACACCTCAAGAAATTCAAAATAATGAAGCTGTAATTGAAGCATACTTAGGTAAAGAAGAGGTGTAATATGTTAAAACTAGAAAATATTGTGGCTGGTTATGGACATATTACAGCCCTAAAAGATATAAGCCTAGAGGTTCCACAAGGTTCGATTGTATCTCTTATTGGCGCTAATGGTGCTGGTAAGACTACTACGATGAAGACTATTATGGGACTTGTAAAACCCACATCTGGTCGAGTGATTTTTGAAGGTCAAGATATTACAGGTCGTCAAACTTATCAAGTTGTAAAAAATGGTATCTCTTTAGTTCCTGAAGGGCGTCAAATACTACAAGATATGAGTGTTTATGAGAACCTTGAAATGGGTGCTTATACACGTAAAGATAAAGAAATCGAAGCAGATATTAAAAAGGTATTTAAACGATTCCCTATTCTCGATGAACGAAGCTATCAATTGGGTGGTACTTTATCTGGTGGTCAACAGCAAATGCTAGCTATTGGCCGTGCACTTATGGCTCGTCCAAAGTTGTTATTACTAGACGAACCATCTATGGGGCTTGCGCCTTTAGTAGTAAATGAGATCTTTGAAACAATTAAAGAAATCAGTGCCGATGGAACAACAGTTCTTTTAGTAGAACAAAATGTACGCCAAGCATTAAAGATTGCTGATTATGCGTATGTTTTGGAGACTGGTAAAATGGTATTATCTGGATCTGCTGATGAAGTTCGCCATAATCCTCGTGTTATGGAAGCTTATTTAGGCGGTCGTGTTGAATAAGTAATTATATAAAGCGATCATTAGTGTCAAAAACTTTGAATAAGGTGTATATACTAGATTTCTAGTATATACACCTTATTTTTTATCACTAATTCTGATAGAAATAGGAGCACTATGTGAGCTGATAATGAAGTGAGTTTATAAAATTTTTATTATTTTTGAGAAAATCAATAATAAATCTAGTGAATTAGGAATGAAAAAAGCAAATAATTATTAATGAACATATATTGAAAATACTGTATTTTTAAGGGATCGTTGTTGAAGATTTTATGAAGTTCGCCTAGAAGATACTATATTTGTAGAAGTATATTTAAAAAAATGATAAAATAGCATGACTGATTTTTTAGATATAAGATACATCAATAATTAAGTGATGAATTAAATAAGTTGAATAGAAAAAGAGGTAAGTATGAAGAAGAAACAGTATATGATGATGGCTGCATTCTTATGTACTACAACAATGGCTATGGCTGCGCCAGTTAATATAAATACTAATCAGCCTTATAATGCCAAGAATGTACAAATGGAAGGCCATGCCCCATTGGAAACTAGTGCATCCGTAATTAGCTCTGATAAAGAATATCGTCTGCGCCAAGGAGATGAACTAAATATTCAAGTGGTTCAGCAGGCAGAGCTTGGTACGCGTAATGGTAACGACATTGTGTATACCGTCAGACCAGATGGATATGTATCGTTCCCTATGGTTGGTGCCGTAAAAGCAGATGGCTTAACTGTAGATGAATTTACAGCTGAGTTACAGCAAGGTTTGTCTCGTTATATCATTAATCCTGATATCACAGTAAATGTATCGAAATTGGGCGGTGTTCGCGTATATGTATTTGGTGAAATTAATAAGCCTGGCGCCTATACGTTGACTAAATCTAGTACAGTTATTGATGCTATTGGGGCTGCAGGTAGTTTTAACTGGGATACAGCAAAGAAGAAAATTTACTTGATTCATCAAGACAATCCAGAGAAACCGATTCCTATCAATTTGAATCGTATTTTACAAACTGGAGATATGTCTGAAAACTACATCATGCGTGAAGGTGATATTCTTTACTTAACTAAGAATAGTCGTATCAACTTTGCTCGTGATATTGCTCCAATCTTAACAGGGGCTTACATGGTATCACGAATAGGTAAGGATTAAAGATAAGGCGATATCTATCATATAAGGGGGCGTTTTTTTGCGTTCATATTTATTACCATCCATATTGTTTATTACCGATATTGTGACGATTGTAATCGTTGCTTTTATCAGTCTTTTTATTCGATTTGATGGACACATAGAACCTCAATATATTAATCAAATGGTGGATGCACTTCCGTTATTACTTATTTCGTATATGTTGATGTTCTTGATAATGCATTTATATACACGTATTTGGCGCTATGCAGGGATGCGAGAGGTATTAGCAGTATTTGTAGCGACTACAATTGGTACGGCTTTATTCTATTTCTCTATGTTTGTATTTGGTAAGTCATTACCACGTTCCATCTATTTTATTACATGGTTCCTTACTACAGGCGCTGTTGGTATGGGACGTATGTTGCTTCATTATGTGGCACTTCACTATAGCAGTGGGGACGATGGTGAAAGTGGCCAAGTGAATACATTGATCATAGGAGCCGGTGATGCAGGTGCAACTATAGCTCGTGAAATTGAACGATATCATAAGCGTTCTCGTCGAGTGATTGGTTATGTTGATGATGACATGTTTAAACATAATCGTCTTATGAATGGTTTTAGAATTCTCGGTAATCGTGAAGATATTCCAGCATTAGTTGCTAAATATAAGGTAGAAGAAATTATTATTGCCATGCCTTCCGTGAAGCGAGATATTATTCAAGAAATCATGGAAATCTGTTCTCCCTTAAAATGTAAAATCAATATTTTACCGGGGATGTATCAATTACTTGATGATGAAGTTCTTGTATCTCATTTACATCCTGTTTCAATCGAGGACTTGTTGGAGCGTGATGAGATTCAGCTCGACACGTCCAAGGTTGAAACATATCTTAAGGATAAAGTGGTTTTAGTTACTGGTGCAGGGGGCTCTATTGGTTCTGAAATTTGTCGTCAAGTTTTACGTGTAAAGCCTAAAAAGCTATTGCTTCTAGGTCATGGTGAAAATAGTATTTATCTTATTCATCAAGAATTGCGCAATATTGCGCCCCAAGATACCTTGGTTCCAATCATTGCAGATATTCGCGATAAGAATCAATTAGAACAAATTTTCAAAAACTATAATCCTGATGTAGTATTTCATGCGGCAGCTCACAAACATGTGCCTCTTATGGAAATCCAGCCAATTGCTGCGGTATTAAATAATATTTATGGTACTCGTAATGTTGCGGATGTAGCCGGAGCTCATGGGGTAGATCGATTTGTTATGATTTCCACGGATAAAGCGGTGAATCCAACTAGCGTTATGGGCGCTACAAAACGGGTTGCTGAAAAAGTTGTACTTGGTATGAATCACACATATGATACTAAGTTTATAACAGTTCGTTTTGGTAATGTACTTGGTAGCCGTGGTTCGGTTATTCCTTTATTCCGTAAACAAATTGAAGCAGGTGGTCCTGTAACCGTTACAGATCCAGAAATGACACGTTATTTCATGACTATTCCTGAAGCCAGTCAATTAGTACTTCAAGCTGGTGCCATGGGGAATGGAGGAGAAGTGTTCCTTTTGGATATGGGTGAACCGGTTAAAATTGTCGATTTGGCTAAGAATATGATTCGCCTTTCTGGCTTTGAGCCTAATAAGGATATTCGTATTGAATTTACTGGCTTACGTCCAGGTGAAAAGTTATATGAAGAACTATTAACTGCCGGAGAAGGTACGAATACTACTACGCATAAGAAAATTTTTGAAGCAGCTCTAGAAGATGTTGATCAAGAATGGCTGAGTCGTGAAATAGAGCGCTTTGATACATGTAAAACCGATATAGATGTGATTAATGTATTGCAGGATATCATTCCTACATACGATCCAAATCATAATGTATAGGTCGTGGATGATACATTTATTACCCGATATATGTATAAGACTATTTTAATTTTGATACATTGTGCCTTTATTGAGAGGGTTAGGTACAGTTAATATTCTAAGTGGGAGAGACCCTGTTGTTTGTATACTTTTACAGAAAGGGGTATATGGGTGGAACAAATTATTGATTTAAAAGAGGTGGGCAGAGTCCTCATTAAAAAGCGCAGTAAAATTATTAATATTACGGTAGCATGTATGGTTTTAGGTGGTGCGTATGCCTTTCTTGCACCATCTACATATCAATCTACATCGATGTTGCGCATTAAACAAGCTCAAGGTTTGAGCAATTCTGTATTATCTAGTGCTAATGCCTATTCTGATTCTATGTCTCGTCAATTGATGAACACAGATGCAGAAATTTTAAAAAGTCGTAATGTAGTAGAGCCAGTAATTACTGCTATAGAAGATCCTGAAGGTACCGGTAATGCGCCAACATATGAAGATTTTGTTAAAACTCGCATTGAAACTAAACCGTATAAAGAAACCGAGTTATTACAAGTAAGCGTAACTGGTAAGAGCCCTGAGCAAGCACAAGAAGCTAATCAATTACTTATTGATACCTTCTTGAAACGTCTTGCCGAAATTTCTCATGTTGAACAACGAACTACTCGTGAATTCTTACAAAAACGCGTTGTTACTGCGAAATCTGAATTAGAGCAAGCAGAAAATAAATTGCAACAATTCCAAGTAGATAATAAGGTGTACTCTACAGCTGATCAGATGAAAGGCTTAACTGATAAGATTACTTTAATTGATCGTGAGAAGGCTCAAAATCAACTCGATTTAGAAACGGCACAAGCTGCACTTGGTAGTATCAATGAGCAATTAGGTTCTGCAGGTAAAAGCATCGCTGATAGTGCTACGGTTCAAGCCTATAAGGGTCAGTTAGCAGATTTAGAATCTCGTAAAGCTTCTTATATTGGTAAATATACTGATGAACATCCTGCGATGAAAGAAATTAATCAACAAATTGAAGAAGCTAAAAGTGGTCTAAATGCTGAAATCAACTCCATTGCATCTCAACAAGCACCTTCAAGCAACTCTGCACAACAAGGCTTGCTAGCGGATAAGTTTAAAAATGAAGCTGCGTTAGCTGTAGCTCAAGGTAAACAATCTACATTAGCTGAGCTAGATAAAGCAAACGAAGAAGCTATAAAGGGATTACCTGAAAAAGAACGCGGTTATATTCAAGCAAAACGTGATGTAGATGTGGCACAAGATATCTATCAAATGTTATCTACTCGCTTAGAAGAAGCGAAGGTAGCAGAGGTTATGGTACCGAATGAAGTTCAAATCGTTGATCCTCCTACATTGCCAGAAAAGGCGATTGCACCACGTAAGATTCTTATTTTATTAGGCTCTGCCATTTTAGGCCTCATCTTTGGTTGCCTATATATATTGGGCCAATTCTTTGGTAATCGCAAAGTCCAATCTGTACAAGAGATTAATGACATCCTTGGCATTCAAAACTTGGGCGTGATTCCAAATCATAAAGAAGTAGAATACGAAGAGCCTAGTAATCGTTTCGTAGCATTGTTGCGCAAAGTGAGAGGTTAATATGATTAGACTAATTTCTAATGAACGTGGTGATACACCACTTGTGGAAGCATACCGTACATTGCGTAGCAATCTTCAATATGTATGTAACCAACATAAGTGTAAGCTTATTTGTATTACTGCAGCCACTAGTGGTGAAGGCACTTCTGAGGTGGCTGCTAATACTGCATTAGCCTTATCTAAAAATAATAATAAAGTTCTTCTAGTAGATGGTAATCTACGTAATCCAACACAACATATAGTCTTTAATGTACAAAATAAGGGCCTTACAAATGCGGTGATGATGGATGAAGATTTGACGATTCATCGTAATGTAGTGCCTCATTTGGATGTTCTTACGGCGGGTGAAGTTGTTGAATATCCATCTGATATTGTAGATTCTAGCAAATTACCTGCGATTTTTGAGTATGTGCGTGATGAATATGATGTGGTTATCATCGATACACCACCCGTATTGTCTGTTACAGATGCGGTTGTATTGGCAGAAAAATCAGATGGTGTTGTGTTAGTTGTTAAAAATGAAGTAGCTAGTCCAAAAGATTTGATTGAAGCTAAGAAACGGCTTTCACAAGTAGGTATTTCTCTTTTAGGATCTATAGTAATTGACGCTTAATATAACTGCTTTAATCAATATTCTATGTGATAAATCAAGTGTATCAATATGGTACAGAAAGTATTGAGGTGATTTATATGAGAATTAATTTTTCTCCTCCAGATATTACAGAGTTAGAAATCAATGAAGTCGTTGAAGCCTTAAAAAGTGGGTGGATTACGACGGGTCCTCGTACTAAAGAATTAGAAAAAAAGATAGCTCATCAGTTAGGTACACCTAAATCCGTTTGTTTAAACTCTGCTACGGCAGCGCTTGAAATGTCTCTTCGCGTATTGGGTATTGGACCTGGAGACGAAGTCATAACTAGTGCTTATTCTTATACAGCTAGTGCGAGTCCTGTAGTTCATGTAGGTGCTACCTTAGTACTCGTTGATACACAGAAAGATGCTTATGAAATGGATTACGATGCAGTCGCTCGCGCTATTACACCAAAAACAAAAGCAATCATCCCTGTTGATGTTGCAGGTGTACCTTGCGATTATGATCGACTACGCTCCATTGTGGATGAAAAAAAATCTCTCTTTATACCTGCTAATGATATTCAAAAAGCATTAGGTTATATCCCTATTGTGGCTGATTGTGCTCATTCCTTTGGTGCATCTTATAAAGGAGTATCAACAGGTAATGTTGCAGACTTTAGTAGTTTTTCCTTCCATGCAGTAAAAAATTTTACTACTGCTGAAGGCGGCTGTGCTACATGGCGTCATATAGATGGTATTGATGATGAAACTATTTACAAGCAATTCCAATTGCTATCTTTGCATGGTCAAGATAAGGATGCTCTTGCAAAAACAAAAGCAGGTGCTTGGGAATATGATATTAAAGGTACCTATTATAAATGTAATATGACGGATATCATGGCGGCTATTGGGCTAGCTCAATTTGAAAGATACCCAAAACTTTTGGCACGTCGTAAAGAACTTATCGAAGCTTATGATACAGCATTTAAGGATTTACCTGTTACATTGTTGAACCATTATACAGATGAGCATGAGAGTAGTGGTCACTTGTATTTAGTCCGTTTAGATGGCCGTGATGCGGAATATCGAAATAAGGTTATAGAAGCTATGGCTGAGGCTGGCATTGCAACGAATGTTCACTATAAGCCAATTCCAATGCATACGGCTTACAAAAACTTAGGCTTTACAATCGATGACTATCCAAATGCTTATGACCAATTTAAGAATGAAATTACATTGCCACTTCATACGCTCCTTACAGATGAAGAAGTGCAATATATCATTGAGCAGTTTAAAAGGATTATTACCGAATGCTAGTAAAGAACTTTCATGATCTACCACAAGACCTACAGTGTGAAGCGGTTCGTCCCTATTTTGAAATATTAAATCAAAGACGTACAAGCCTTCTTTGTAAAAGCATTTTTGACCGCGTAATGGCAGCGGGACTGCTTATTATATTAAGTCCTGTATTTTTGATACTAGCCATCATGATTAAACGAGATAGTGCGGGAGAGGTTTTTTTCCGTCAAACTCGAGTGACACAGTACGGTCGTACCTTTGGCATCTACAAGTTCCGTACTATGGTAAAAAATGCAGAATCTTTAGGAGCACAAGTGACGTCGCAAAATGATATGCGTGTCACTAAGGTCGGAAATATGCTTCGCAGCTGTCGCCTCGATGAATTGCCTCAGCTTATCAATATCCTTTTAGGCGATATGAGTTTTGTTGGTACAAGACCTGAGGTTCCACGTTACGTGTCTGCCTATACAGATGAAATGAAAGCTACCTTATTATTACCAGCTGGGGTTACCAGTATTGCCAGTATTACTTATAAAGATGAAGATCAACTTTTACAAAATGCTCAAAATGTTGATGAAGTCTATATAAATGAGGTTTTACCGGGCAAGATGGATTGGAATTTAAAGAGTATTAAGGAGTTTTCTTTTTTACAAGATATAAAAACGATGATTGATACAGTATTAGCTGTATTACGTTGAAAGAGGTCCCTATGAGTACATCTATGACAAAGGAAATACAAGAAAAAGAGCTGAATATGTTGCTGTACTTTAAAGAGTTCTGCAATAAACATAATTTGCGCTTTTATCTTTGCGGCGGTGGTCTCATTGGGGCTATACGGCATAATGGCTTTATCCCTTGGGATGATGATTTAGATTTATTTATGCCTCGTCCAGATTATGAAAAGCTAGCTGAATTATGGCCAGAATATGCTGACACTGAACGATTTACGTATTGTCGTACTGATCGCAATCACATCTATCATGATGCAGGTGCATCTATAAGAGATAATAATACGACCTTTATCAATCGTCATAGTATGCATGAAGATGTTTGTCATGGTTTAGCACTTGAAATTATGCCTATTGATGGCTGTGCACCTGGCAAAATTAGTCGTTTATTGCAATTGATGTGGGCCATGACGTTTGCACTCTTTAATGCGCAGCGTTTACCAGATAATAAAGGGCCTACATATCGCGCTTTAGCTGGCTATATTTATAAAATCTTTTCCAGTCAGTCTATACGCTATCATATTTGGCGATTTGCAGAAAAGAGAATGACTCAATACGACTTTGATACCAGTGATGAATGTACGGAGTTAATCGGCAGCTTAAAAGGTATGAAGCTACGTCATCCTAGAGAGGACTTTGCCTCTGTTATATATAAAGACTTTGAAGGTCATCAAATACCTGTTATGAAAGGGTATGAGAGATATTTGCGCCTTATTTGGGGCGACTATATGCAATTACCACCTGTAGAGCAACGTGTAGCAAAACATGATGCAGTATTTGCTGATTTACACACACCTTACAAGGAGTATAAAGGCATACATTATGCCAAGAAAGAAGCTCAACCATAAGGAGGGCCTATGAAACGAATAGCAGTAATCTTTGCGGGTGGCGTAGGTGCTCGTATGAAAAACAGTAAGACGCCAAAACAATTTTTAGAATGGAACGGTAGACCGATTTTGATTCAAACCTTAGATGTGTTTGAACAAACGGAGACAATTGATGGGATTGTTCTTGCCTGCAAAGCAGAATGGATTGATCATACAAAACAGCTCATCAAAAAGGCGGGGCTACAAAAGGTATTATCCATTGTGGCTGGTGGTGAAAGCGCTCTAGAATCCCAATATAATGGACTCGTAGAGGCTAAGCGTTTATTTCCTGATGATGCGGTGACTGTATTGATTCATGATGGGGTTCGTCCACTTGTAGATAACTCTACCATAGAGAGAAACATAGAATCTGTTGAATCAAAGGGTTCTGCCATTACTGTTACTCCAGCTATAGAAACGGTTATGGTTACCCAAAATGGTTCTATTAAGCATATTTTAAATCGTAATGAATGTCTCATGGCTAAAGCTCCTCAGAGTTTTAGATTAGATGATATTATATCAGTTCATAATCGTGCAAAGGATGAGGGCATTCATGACTTTATTGATTCCGCATCGATGATGATGCACTATGGATATACTTTATATCCTGTGTTAGGGGAAACTGAAAACATAAAGATTACAACTCCATCTGATTATTATATGTTCACAGGGATTATTAAAAATCGTGAGCTAGGAGGATTAAAAGATGAGTAATTCCGTTATTCAACGCGAGTTAACGGCTTTAGTACAGGAAAAAAATTACTTTCATTTCCTCTGTCATCAACGCATTCTTATAACAGGTGCAACGGGTCTTATTGGATCTATGTTTATAAAATTACTTATACTTGCCAATGAGACTCATGACCTGGATTTAAAAGTGATTGGTCATGTGCGAAGCCATGAAAAGGCAAAAAATATTCTTGGTGAGTATTTAGACAATAAGTCGTTAACCCTATTAGATGGCTCATTAGAATCTATTGATGTGCCATGTGATTATATTTTGCATGGTGCTGCACCGACACAGTCTAAGTTTTTTGTAGAACATCCAGTAGAAACTATCCGTACCTCTATTTATGGTACGGAGGCTATGCTTGAGTTAGGTCGCCGTCAAAAGGTAAAGAAACTAGTTTACTTATCCAGTATGGAGCAATATGGTGTACCTTATGAATCTGGTCAAGTTATGACTGAAGACCGATTAGGATATCTTGATCACCTAAATGTTCGTAGTTCTTATTCCGAAAGTAAGAGACTATGTGAATGTTATTGCAAGTCCTATACTGTGGAATATGGCGTGCCTGCTGTAATAGCTAGACTAGCTCAAACCTTTGGACCTGGTGTTCCGGTATCAGATAACCGTGTATTCATGCAGTTTACCAAGAGTGCTCTTAAACATGAAAATATTGTTCTTCACACAAAAGGCGATTCTATGTCGAACTATTGCTACATTACCGATGCATTAACTGGTATTTTAGCCCTTATGAAGGCGGGCGAAGCTGGCGAGGCCTATAATGTATGTCATGATGAAGAGACTCGTTCTATCGCAAGCATTGCTCAATTAGTGGCAACTCATGTGAGTAATAATAAGAGTAAAGTTGTTTTTGATATTCCAGAAGATGTACAAGGGTTCGGCTATGCGCCGATAGTGCATATGTTTTTAAGTTCTAAGAAGTTAAAGTCTTTAGGTTGGAAACCTAAGGTATCAATGGCACAAGCTTATATAAGACTAGCTGAATATATCCAAGAGGAAGGCTTATGAAAAAGGAAATAATAATTGTCACCATCTCCCTTGGTAATGATGGGGCTGAACGAATATTAACAGAGTTGGCTCGTCAGTGGGTACATGATGGTCATCATATTACGGTTATCCAAACAAGCCCTAATCGATATGGTAATGAATATGCATTAGAGGAAGGTATTGAACAAATTGAAATTCATACTACAAGCTCTAATAAAGTCATTCGCTTTATGCAAGAAATAAAGGAACTAATCAAAATCTTAAAGACTAGACCAAATGCGACATGCTTATCTTTTTTGTCTGCATCTAGTTTTATCTTAGCGATTAGCTCTTGGTTTATAAAAAATCGCATTGTGTTTTCTGAGCGCAATAATCCACGTAAAGTTCCCATTGGTTGGCATCAACAAGCATTGCGCAACTTTGCCTTTAGATTTGCAGATGCACTAGTATTTCAGACGGAAGATGCTCGTTCTTATTTTCCAAAATCTGTGCAAAATCGTGGTGTTATTATCCCCAATCCTATTAATGGTAAATTGCCGCCACCCATAGAAGGGGAACGAGAAAAGACAATCGTTACAGCTTGTCGTTTGCATCCACAAAAGAATTTGCCTATGATGATTAATGCCTTTAGTATGTTGGCAGATGAGTTTCCAGAATATAAACTCGTTATTTATGGTCAAGGTGTATTAGAGGATGAACTACGAGCTCAAATTAAGTCTCTTAATTTAGAAGATCGCGTTTTATTGCCTGGCTTTGCTAGCAATATTTTAGAAAAGGTAGCTCCTTGTTCCATGTTTGTATCATCTTCTGATTTTGAAGGCATTTCAAATTCTATGTTGGAAGCATTGGGCATGGGGCTGCCGACAGTAGTTACAGACTGTCCTGTAGGCGGTGCTCGCATGGTAATTAAAAGTGGAGAGAATGGTATCCTTGTGCCTGTAGGTGATACGCAGGCTATGTATGAAGCTATGCGCAGTATATTAAAAGATCCTGCACTAGCAGATAGGCTTTCACAGGAAGCAATCAAAGTACGCGATGAATTTCCACTATGGAAAATCGCTAAACGTTGGTTAGAAGTTTTATGAGTTGTAAGGAGGGGAACCATTGAAGTTAAATATTACAGCTCTTGCTGACCGCATGATATGGTTCATAACTCTAATCTTTTTAGTGTTGTCGTTGACCATTTCCTTTGCCCTTGGCGATGCGAACTATGGTGCGTATGTATTATTTGTATGTTTATTTGGGCTCATCATTTTTTATCTCATAAGAGAACAAGGCGTTATTAAGCTACGGTTTAATTGGATGCATGGTTACATGGTGCTCTTTATTGGAGCCTGTTATTTGAGTACGATTAATGCCACAGATACAGCTGTGGCGATGAGTCGAAGTTTTGATATGGTCAAGATATTCTTTATGCTCATCATTTTATACATGTGTTATCAAGATAAAAAATCGGTGGATACATTATTAAAGATTGGCATGTGGACAGGCTATATAGTTTGTTTCTATACTGTTTATTTCTACGGTTTAGATTATTTTATTACTGTTTTATCATCCTCAGCGCGTATTGCTAATGATGCATTGAATGCGAATACGGTAGGGCTATTGGGGGCTAATGCTATTGTTATGACCTTGTATTATATGCTATACGATCGACCTTGTTGGTGGCATGTCATTGCATTACCAACACTTGGTATTTTAGCGGCTACAGGTAGTCGTAAGGCCTTAGTTTTTGTTGGTGTTGGTACAGTATTACTCTTTATTTTTAAAAGTTTTCGTAGTGCTAATGCGGTCAATTCTATTGTAAAAGTTATTGGTTCCTTATTAGGTCTTACCATTATAGGTATTGCAGTCTTGCAATTGCCGATGTTCTCTGAAGTATTAGACCGAATGTCTAACATGATGGAAGCCTTTACAGGCACAGGGGGGGACTCATCCACTATTATTCGTTTAGCTTTGGTAGATATTGGATGGGACTTATTTTATCAATCTCCCATAACTGGTGTAGGTATCAATAATCCATCTGTATATACTTTTTTCGTGTATGGTAAAGATAATTACTACTTGCATAATAATTATATTGAGTTATTAGCTGGCACGGGTGTTATTGGTTTAATAGCATATTATTCAATGTATCTATATGTAGCATATAATTTAATTCGCTATCGCGATATACATAGTAATGAATATATAATGGTACTTATTTTATTCCTTTCACAAATTGTTATGGATATGGGTATGGTTTCTTATGAAAGTAAGAGTACCTATTTTTATATGATGTTGTTTTATTTAGAGGTACAAATTCTTCGGAAAGGACGTAAACATGAAGTTCAGCAAACTGTTTAGGGTCGGTATGTCCTTTTTAACAAAACCTTACTATCGAACGAGAGTATTAATTAAATCGGGTTATTATGACTCTTTGTCTGATGAAGACTTTTTGAAGAAGGTATTTCCTAAGTATATGGGATACCCTTTAGATTTAGAAAATCCAAAAACTTTCAGCGAAAAGTTACAATGGCTTAAGGTTAATTTTAGAGACCCAATACAAACAGTGATGGTTGATAAACATGAAGCTAAACATCTTATTGCTCAACGTGTAGGTAATCAGTATATAATACCTACGATTTCCGTATGGAACTCTGTAGATGATATTGACCTTGATAGGTTGCCTAATCAATTCGTTTTGAAATGTACACATGATAGTGGAGGCATCGTTATTTGTAAAGATAAATCAACACTTGATTGGGAAGCAGCAAAAGCTAAATTAAGAACATTCTTAAAACGGGATTATTCACGTATTGCTAGAGAGTGGCCTTATAAGAATGTTCCTCGACGTATTATCGGAGAGGAATATTTGTCGGAATTAGGTAGCAATGACATATTAGATTATAAGATGTATTGCTTTCATGGTGAACCAAAGTTAACAGTAGTATGTTCTAATCGTTTTTCTAAAACAGGAACGCGTATGAACTTCTATGATATCGATTGGAATCCTATGGGAATTCATTTTGGACATTATCCACCGTTACCTACAGAGTTTCCAAAGCCAGACGCATATGGTGAAATGCAACAGGTTGCGATGGAGCTTAGCAAAGGGTGTCCATTTTTGCGTGTTGATTTTTATGAAACTAAAGGGCATCTATTTATTGGAGAATTAACATTTTTTCCTGGTGCTGGATTTGAAAGATTTCGTCCTATGTCAAAGGATTATGAATTAGGAGAGTGGTTACATCTTGAGAATGTACATCGGGGCTGATTTAGTTCCTACGGATATTAATAAAACATTATTTGAAAACGGTAATGGAGAAGCTTTTGTAGGAAAAGAGCTTTATGAAATTTTGAAGCAATCGGATTTAAATGTTTTCAATTTAGAGGTTCCTCTTACTGATATAGAGACACCCATCGTAAAATTTGGTAATAATTTAATTGCGCCTACAAAAACAATTAATGGATATAAGGCGTTAGAGCCGTTATTTTTAACACTGGCTAATAACCACTCTTTAGATCAAGGGGTGGAAGGGTTGACGACAACATTAAATTTGTTGAAGCAGCATAAGATTGCTCATGCTGGAGCTGGAGCTAATTTGAAAGAGGCTAAGAAGCCATTTATCTTTGAAAAAGATGATATACGTATTGGATTCTATCTTTGTACAGAGAACGAGTTTACTATGGCTACTTGTCATACAATGGGGGCTAATCCTTTTGATGTGCTAGAAAGCTTTGACGAAGTGAAAGTTTTAAAGGCACAATGCGACTACGTCATCGTTCTATATCACGGCGGCAAGGAATTCTATCGCTATCCATCTCCTATGCTACAAAGATATTGCCGTAAATTTATCGATAGTGGAGCGAATCTCGTTATCTGTCAACATAATCATTGTGTAGGGTCTCGTGAAGATTACCAGGGAGGCACTATCATTTATGGACAAGGCAACTTTATCTTTAATTCCGATTTTTTTGTAAACCATCAAGAGTTTATTAAAGATTCAATACTAGTTACTGTAGACGTAACTAAGGATGATTTTGTGGTGTCTGAATTGCCTATTCGTAGAACCGATAATGGTACACGATTAGCCACAGAAGTTGAAGCTACAGAAACATTAGAGGATTATAGAAAACGTAGTGAAGAAATTAAAGACCCTCACTTTGTGACTCAAGCTTATAAGGTCTTTGCTGATACACATGTAAAACGTTATTTGCGTGAGTTTTTAGGTAGATCATTTATTGTACGCGCTATTAATGCTTTATTGGGCCGAAAATTGGTAGAACTTATTTTGGGCAAAACGAGTTATTTAGCAATACAAAATTATTTGGAATGTGAAGCTCATCATGAACTATTCTTGAGAGGCATTAAGAATATCAATAAGAAATAATGGATACTAAAATCGTAGCTGCTGCTAAATGGTCTGTTATTACAGAGGTTTTGGCAAAGCTTATTACACCACTGACAAATATAATATTAGCCCATATGTTAGCACCGACCGCATTCGGCATATTGGCGACGATTATGATGGTTATATCTTTTGCAGAAATGCTTGCTGATGCGGGTTTTCAAAAATTTCTCGTTCAGCATGAGTTTGAAAGTGCCCAAGAGAAGCAAGAGGCCACAGATGTGGCCTTTATTGCTAACCTAGTATTTTCTTTACTTTTATGGGGCGCTATCATAATAGGTCGTGATGAATTGGCCATCTTAGTAGGTAATGATGGTTTAGGTATACCTTTAGCCGTGATGGGCGCTATGATTCCTTTATCTGCTTTTAGTAGTGTCCAAATGGCATTGTATCGAAGAGATTTTAATTTCAAGTTTCTTTTAAATATTAGGCTCATAACAATTCTTACACCTATATTGATATCTATACCAATGGCGCTTATGGGGTACGATTATTGGTCTTTAATTGCTGGTATGCTAGGGTCTCAGCTATTTACGGCGTTGGCATTATTAAAGAGTCGGAAGAATCAAATTCATCTGTTTTTTAGTAGTCGCGTTTTTATGAATATGTTTAACTATAGTGCATGGTCTTTAGCTGAAGCATTTTCTATATGGCTCACTGCTTGGGTGGATACATTCATTATTAGCCGTTTTTTAGATGCTTATTATTTGGGTATATATAAGATGCCAATGGCTATTGTTACGACTGTAATGGCTATGGCTACAGCATCTTTGGCTCCTGTATTATTCGCGGCTTTAAGTCGTGTGCAAAATAATCAACAGGCCTTTTCGAATACATTCTTTACATTCCAACGCTATATGGCTCTATTTTTGGTACCTCTAGGTGTAGGCTTATTTGTATTTCAAGACTTTGTTGTTCACCTTTTACTAGGGCCACAATGGACGTTAGCAGGCATTGTATTAGGTTCCTGGGCATTGAGTTCGGCTATTATGACTGTAACAGCTAATTTGATTTCCGAAATATTTCGTGCAAAAGGGATGCCTAATCTATCATTTTGGACTCAAATATTACATCTAGTAGTTTTAATACCAGTTATTTATATTTGTATTCAATATGATTTCAGTACCTTTGTATATGCTCGATCGTTAGTAAGAATGGAAATGCTAGCGGCTTCTATGTTGCTACTGGCTTTATTTGTCAATATGAGTGCATTTCGCATAATATCTAATATCAGTGTATATCTCATTACAGCATCTATAGTTGGGTTAATTGCCTATAGTATTTTACATCTCTATGATGCAGTATGGTGGACCGTCGTCTGTATGCTTTTTTGTGTTGTATTATATGTGGCTATTTTATACGTCATTCCATCTGAGCGCATAATTATTACTTTTGGCTATAAAAAAGTCTTAAGTAAAGTAAAACGACATAATTAACAGAACTATGAAAGGAGTACATATGCTTTCAAAAAATGTAGATTTAAACAACACGGTAATCCTTGTAACGGGTGCCGCTGGATTTGTAGGGGCTAATCTAGTTATGTCCTTACTCTCTGAAGCAGAAGGGACTCAAATTATTGGCATAGATTCTGTTAATGATTACTATGATGTAGCATTGAAAGAGTATCGATTGCAACAGATTGATGAACTTAGCAAAGATAATAAGAATATATGGATTTTTAAAAAAGGGAATATTGCAGACAAGTCCTTTGTTGATGAAATTTTTGCTATCTATAAACCACGAGTTGTAGTGAATCTAGCAGCTCAAGCAGGGGTTCGTTACTCTATTACTAACCCCGACGCCTATATCGAGTCTAATATTATTGGATTTTATAATATTCTAGAAGCTTGTCGTCATTCTTATGACGATGGTGAAAAAGGTGTAGAGCATTTAGTGTATGCATCATCTTCTTCTGTATATGGTGCAAATAAACAAATCCCATACTCTACAGAGGATAAAGTAGATAATCCTGTATCTCTTTATGCAGCTACAAAAAAATCAAATGAGTTATTGGCTTATTCGTATGCTAAATTATATAACATCCCTAGCACAGGGCTTCGTTTCTTCACTGTATACGGCCCTGCAGGTCGTCCAGATATGGCATACTTTGGTTTTACAAATACATTACGTAATGGTGGGACAATTAAAATTTTTAACTACGGCAATTGTAAGCGTGATTTCACCTATATCGATGATATCGTAGAAGGCGTTTCTAAGGTTATGACTACTGCACCAGAGCGTCGCAATGGTGCGGATGGCTTGCCGGTTCCACCGTACGCTATTTATAATATCGGCAATAGCAATCCAGAAAATTTACTTGATTTTGTGCGCATTCTTTCAGAGGAATTGGTTTCTTCTGGCGTATTGTCAGAAGATTATAATTTCGAGGAGCATAAAGAATTAGTACCCATGCAACCAGGGGATGTGCCTGTTACATATGCTGATACAAGTGCGTTAGAAGCAGATTTTGGCTTTAAACCTAATACAACCTTACGAGAAGGGTTAAAGCGTTTTGCCATATGGTATAAAGATTTCTATATGATGGAGGGCAAATAAATGAAAATTGCAATTGCTGGTACAGGCTATGTAGGCCTTTCCAATGGTGTGTTATTAGCTCAACATAATGAAGTAGTAGCCCTCGATATCATCCCGGAAAAAGTAGATATGTTAAATCGCAAAGAGACACCTATTGTAGATGCTGAATTGCAAGAATATTTAGCTACTAAGGAGTTAAACTTCAAAGCTACACTTGACCCAGTAGAAGCTTTTAACAGTGCAGATTATGTTATCATTTCGACACCTACAAATTATGATCCTCAAAAAAACTTTTTCGATACATCTTCTGTTGAACAAGTCATTAAAACTGTGCTAGAGATTAATCCTGATGCAGTAATGATTATTAAATCAACTGTACCGGTAGGCTATACGGTACAAATGCGTAAAGAATTTAATACGGAGAATTTAATTTTCTCGCCAGAATTCTTGCGTGAAGGTAAAGCCTTATACGATAATTTACATCCATCCCGTATTGTTGTGGGCGAGGATTCTGACAGAGCACGTCGTTTTGGCCAATTACTAGCGGAAGGTGCTATTAAAGAAAATATTCCACAATTATATACTGATTCTACGGAAGCGGAAGCAATTAAATTGTTTGCTAATACGTATTTAGCATTACGTGTAGCGTATTTCAATGAGTTAGACTCCTATGCTGAAGTACGTGGCCTTAGCACAAGTCAAATCATCAAGGGGGTTTGTTTAGATCCTCGTATTGGAGATTTTTATAATAATCCTTCCTTTGGTTATGGTGGTTATTGCTTGCCAAAAGATACAAAGCAATTATTAGCTAACTATAATGATGTACCACAAAACTTAATTTCTGCCATTGTCGATGCGAATAGAACACGTAAAGATCATGTGGCAGATACTATTATTGCTAAAAATCCGAAAATTGTTGGTATCTATCGCTTGACCATGAAGATGAACTCTGATAATTTTAGAGCATCAGCCATTCAAGGTGTTATGAAACGTATTAAGGCGAAAGGGATTGCTGTGGTAGTATATGAACCTACACTAGATGCAGAAGATTTCTTTAATTCGCCAGTTATTCGTAATTTTGAAGACTTTAAGCGTGTCAGTGATGTTATTGTAGCTAATCGCTGGGATAGTAGCTTAGAAGGTGTAAAAGATAAAGTTTATACACGAGATATTTTTGATAGAGATTAATACAGCTATATGTATTGTGGCGTTTAGGAGAGTAGTATGAAACGTTGGATACTATATATTGTGTTATGTCTAATTGTGTTTTTTATATGGGATAATTCCTTGCAAAATGGAGGAACCTCTGATGGGTTTAGTCTTATTTTTGCAAAGTGGATTGCCCCTATAGCTAATAAATTAGGCTTTTACGGAAATATATGGGCCTTAAATAGGATTATTCGAAAATTAGCCCACCTTACAGAGTTCACAATCCTTGGTGGTGTTTTATATGTAGTTCTACGCCGCTATATTGAATATGGCACAGTAGTAAAAACAATAGGAGTGGGTATAGTAATAGCTAGTCTAGATGAATTTATACAATTATTTTCTCTAGGACGCAGCTCTCAACTGTCTGATGTACTGATTGATACAGTTGGTATAATCATCGGTATATCGGTAGTGAAATTAACTTATTATATTAGTCATGATAAAAGATAAAAGTACATTTAAAAATTAAATAATTATTAATATAATAATGTGTAAAATATGACTCATAATTGTAGAGATTATGGGTCATATTTTATGAAGAATAAATGAATATATAAAAATTGTATTAAATGAACATATAATAATTTATTTATTTTTATAGAAAAACCACTATACAAGCGACAGGTCCCTTGTTATAATCGTGAATATAAAATGAATTATAAACTTAAATGAGAAGAACATGAACTTTATAGAAGAGGTCGATTTTTGAAAAGAGAATCGAAAGTAGAAGGGAAAGATTATGAGTCGCGTGGTTGATTTACATGGTTGCATTTTGCCAGCTGTGTTAGGTCCACAAGGGCCTCAAACAATGGCAGAATCAGTAAAAATGATTAAGTCCTTGTCTGAACAAGGTATTACAGATATTTTTAGTACGCCTGATGTAACAGTATCTATGGAGCTGAACACATGGAATGCTATAAACTCTTTAGTTAATGAAGTAAAAGTTATGGTTAAGGAGCAACAAGTAGATATAACTATTCACAGTGGAGCTCGCGTAATGCTTTGTGATGAAATGGTTGCATATATAGCTTCTCATCGCAATCAATATACGTTGAGAGATAGCCATTTTATATTAGTTGCTCTTCCACAAAATAGCAAAGTGCATCATATTAATGCGTGGTTATTAAGTCTACTAGATATGGGGCTTGTACCTATTATTAGTGAAGTAGAAACTTATGGACAATTATTTACTAAACCTGAACAATTACTAGCATGGGTTGATAGAGGTATTTTGATTCAATGTAATATGGCATCTTTTGATCATGGTAACGCTAACTATGATAGGGCTATTGAATTATATCGAAATGGTTTAATTCATTTCTTTGGTACTGGTTACAGCGATGGCTATGATGTTGAGGCGTACCAAGGTTATGTGGAAGCAATTTCTGAATTAGACAATACGTATAAAAAAGATTTGTTGCCAAATATCCATCTTAATGAACGCGACCTCTTAGCTAATCGCACATTTTATCCTTCTGTCCCATCTAGTTGGGTGGGGAAAAAGGGTAATTTCTTAACTCGTCTATTTGGCTTTGCATTATAATTTATATAGGTTCTTTTATCCATGTCATATTGACATAGATAGAGGGACCTATTTTTACTTTATATTGTATTTAGGGTTGAAAACAACCACCATATATAGTATACTGAGAAGGCAGTAAAAATAGAGGGGTTTTCTAATAATTCTTTACATTTTTACATTTAAATTTATAAAAAGTGTGATTAGACATACTTTTTATACTTCTTAACATATATTTTGGCAGTAACAAGATGGGGAGGTTGCCAATATGTTGCAGGTCATTAAGCGTGATGGCACGAAGGTACCATTCGACAAAAACAAGATTGCTTTGGCTATTGAAAAAGCTGAACATAGTAGTACTGGGTTGTACGAAGAGGGCTTGGCACAGCGTATTGCAAATGAAATTGAGGAATATGCTACTAAGCTTCAAAAAGACATGACAATTTATGCTATTGAAGATCAAGTGTATTATAAGTTGATTGAGTATCATAATCCTGCAACGGCACGTGCCTATGAAGGTTACAAAGCTGTTCAAGCCTTTAAACGTCGTCAAAATACAACTGATGATGATGTAATTGGTTTATTAGATCGCAGTAATATAAGTGTTCTTGATGAAAACTCTAATAAGGATGCTGCTATAGTATCTACCCAACGGGATTTAATTGCTGGTGAAGTATCTAAAGACATTGCACGTCGTAAATTGATTCCTACTGATATTTTGGAAGCTCATGATAGTGGGGCCATCCACTTCCATGATATGGATTATATTATTCAACCTATGTTTAACTGTTGCTTAATCAATTTGGAAGACATGCTTACAAATGGTACAGTAATCAATGGTAAGAAAATCGATACTCCTAAGTCCTTCCAAGTTGCTTGTACTGTAACAACACAAATTATTGCACAAGTAGCATCTGGTCAATATGGTGGTCAAAGTATTAATGGTATTGATCGTATTTTGGCGCCATTCGTACGTAAATCTTATGAAAAAATCCTCGATAATGTTATTGAAGAGCAAGTTGAGATTTATGGCATGGAGCCTAATATGGAAAAGGCTCGTGAAATTGCGTGGAAACGTACGCGTAAAGAGGTTAAAGATGGTATTCAAACTATTCAATACCAAATTAATACATTGATGACTACAAATGGTCAATCTCCATTTGTTACATTATTTATGTATTTCCAACCAGACTATGAATACGCGAAGGAAGCGGCTCTTATTACAGAAGAAATTTTGCGCCAACGTATTAAAGGTGTAAAAAACGAAGCCGATGTATATATTACACCAGCCTTTCCTAAGTTGATTTATGTTCTTGATGAGCATAATGTAACACCAGATAGTCCATACTATTACTTAACTGAATTGGCAGCACAATGTACGGCTAAGCGCATGTACCCTGACTATATTTCTGCAAAAAAAATGAAGGAAAACTACTCAGGTAATGTCTTTAGTCCTATGGGCTGTCGATCCTTCTTATCTCCTTGGAAGGATGAAAATGGTGAATACAAGTTTGATGGACGTTTTAACATTGGTGTAGTAAGTTTAAACTTACCTCAAATTGGCATTCTAGCCCGCGGTAGTGAAGAACGATATTTTGAAATTTTAGATAAACGACTTGAGTTGGCAGAAAAAGCACTAATGCTTCGTTATGAATTACTTAAGGATGTAGTGAGTGATGTGTCACCAATCCATTGGCAACACGGTGCTATTGCAAGACTTAAAAAAGGCGAGAAAATTGCCAAATTCTTGACTGGCGGTTATGCGACTATTTCCTTGGGATATATTGGTATTTATGAAGCAACTCGCTTAATTACCGGTGAATCGAATACAGGCGAGAAAGGTCGCGTTTTTGCGATGAAGATTATGGATCGCTTAAATGCAGCTGTTGATGAATGGCGAGCTAAACATAACATGGGGTTCGCATTATATGGTACACCTGCTGAAAGTTTAACCCATCGATTCTCTTCTTTGGATCGCGCTCGTTTTGGTATTATTGAGGATATTACGGATAAAGGTTATTATACTAATAGTTATCATGTAAGCGTACGAGAAGAGATTAATGTATTTGATAAGTTCTCTTTTGAATCTGAGTTCCAAAAGAAATCTACAGGTGGCTGTATTTCCTATGCGGAAATTCCTAATATGACTAATAATATTCCAGCTGTTTTGACTATGATTCAATATATTTATGATCATATTTCTTACGCTGAATTCAATACCAAGTCTGACTACTGTCACGAATGTGGTTTTGATGGCGAAATCAAGGTAAACGAACATAACGAGTGGGAATGCCCTCGTTGCCACAATACAAACCGCGATAAATTAACTGTTATCCGTCGTACTTGTGGATACCTTGGTGAAAACTTCTGGAATGAAGGGCGCACAAAGGAAATTAAAGATCGTGTAATGCATATTTAAGATTATTAGAGGTATAGTTTTAATAATTATCCTGTATATTAAGCATATTAAGATAAACTGTTATATAGATTAATATAATTATCATAGACATCTAATGATGTGGATATTTTAATAGATATGATTTTAGTTCTAAATACGATAGTTTTAAATGGTAAAAGCTGTGCCTAAGGCACAGCTTTTACTGTATATATGAGAAATTGAAATATATCTATATAGTGTTGATCAAAGTTGATAGGCACTACTATGGAGGTTATGATGAGATATGGGCAAATAAGACAATATGATATTGCCAATGGAGAAGGGATTCGTACATCTATATTTGTAACAGGGTGTACACATTGTTGTTATAATTGTTTTAACGAAGAATACCAAGATTTTAATGCCGGTAAGGTGTGGACGCAAGCTGAGACAGATTTAGTAGTTTCCTATGTGAAGAATCCTACATGTTCAGGGTTAACATTATTAGGTGGGGAGCCATTTCAAAATGTACAAGGCTTATTACCGGTGGTGAGAGCTGTTCGTGCAGCGGAGCCAGAAAAGAAGATTTGGGCCTATTCAGGCTATGAAATAGATGATATCTTAGAAGATGAGTTACGAAGTGCCTTATTACAAGAAATTGACATTCTCGTAGATGGCCGCTTTGTAGATGAACTTAAGGACCCTGCATTGCGCTTCAGAGGTTCCTCAAATCAGCGCATCATTGATGTTAAAAAGACATTAGCGGCTGGGGAAATTGTATTAGCGATGGAGTAAATATGATATATGATAAACGATTTATAGGACTCATTATTATAGTTGGCTTTATAGCGGGGCTAGTAGGGGCTTCCTATACGCATTTATTACATGGAATTCAACATTTCGTATATAATTACTCCTCTGCTGATCATCTGAGCTTTGGTGCAGCTGTGGCCCGAGTATCACCGATAGAACGATTAATACCCTTAATCGTCTGTGGCGCGATAGGTGGCGTAGGTTGGGTTTTGATTCACAGATATGGTAAAGGCGTTGTGGATATAAAAACGGCAGTTTCTGGTAAAATGGATATGAATCCAATTACTACTGTTTTACATGCAACACTGCAAATAATTACGGTAGGTATTGGTTCTCCATTAGGTCGAGAAGTTGCACCACGTGAGGCTAGCGCTGGTATTACTACCTTTTTAGTTAAACATTTTGATATAAAACAAGAAGACCGTCAATTATTAATTGCATGTGCTGCAGGCGCTGGTTTAGCTGCAGTTTATAATTCACCATTATCTGCGGCAATTTTCACATTAGAAACTTTGCTTCTTACTTGGAATATACGGGCTATGAGTGCAGCCCTCTTATGTTGTGGTTTGGCTACATTTGTGACGCGACAAGCTGGTGTAGGAGATGTTATACAATATACAATGGCACAACCCAGTTTGGGGAGTCATTATGTAGAGTTTTCTATCGTTTTAGGCGCTATTATTGCAATTGGTGTTGTTTTATTTAATATTACACAAAGTAAGCTACCCGCCATTCATCGTAGTAGTCCTGTAATGATTCCCATTTCTATCGTAGCATTTACACTAATTGGTGTTTTAGCTATGTATTTTCCTGAAATTCTTGGAAATGGTAAAGCAGGCAATGAGTTGACTTTTACGAACGATATCACATGGACATATGCATTGGGTTTATTTGGATCCAAATGGGTAGCTGTTTTACTTGCTTTGGCCGCTGGTGCATATGGTGGTCGTATTACACCATCTATGATGTTAGGTAGTACTTTGGGGATCGTATTTGGTACCGTATGGGCTATTGCTATAGCGCCAGTATCTTTGGGAATGTCTGCTTTTGTGGGGGCCGTAGTATTCTTAGGCCTTGCACAAAAAATGCCTATGACATCTTGTGTATTTATGCTTGAATTATCTCGTTTCTCTGTAGAGATGTTGTTTCCTATAGCTTTAACAATGGGGACAGCCCTTATGGTAGAGCAAATTATTCAATCAAAATTAAATAGCGCTAAGTAGCAATAAATAACAGTTAATAAAAGTTAAATATAATATATAGAAAAGAAGCGGATAGTTGAGTTAATCAACTATCCGCTTTTAATGTATATGTAATTATACGATTTTGGCGTTTTTATCGTATTCCTCGCCACCCGCATCAGGAAGCATGCCATATTCTACAGTCCACAAGTGTTTATATTTTAGTGCTTGATTGTGAATACGTTCGATTTGCGTTTCATCTGTACGAGCTATGCGAGCTGGGATTCCAACAACTAAAGAATTAGGTGGGATTACAGTGTTCTCCTTTATGACTGCACCAGCAGCAATAATAGAGCCAGAGCCAATATGACAACCGCTCAATACAATAGCGCCCATTCCAACTAATACATTATCTTCAATGGTACTAGCGTGTACTATTGCACCATGGCCAATTGTTACATAATCTCCAAGAATGCAAGCCCTGTCGTCATCAACGTGTAATACAGAGTTATCCTGTACATTGGAATAGCGACCTACTACAATTTTATTTACATCACCGCGAAGTGCGCAGTTTTGCCAAATGGAAGCATATTCTTTTAGTTCAACATCACCTGCAAGTTCTGCACCAGGCATAACACAACTTTTGGGATCTAATTTGGGATATTTTCCGTGAAATGGTAACATAAGGAACTCCTAATTTATTAACTATACGATTTCAATAAGACGTTGTGCTTTACGAATAGACATAATAGCTTCGTTCATTACTGTTTGTACTATAGTGTGAGCAGGTTCAATAGTAGTAAGTCGGTTTAAACCTTGTCCAACTTGTACAGCACCATTTACAACATCGCCATCGATAGCAGCACGTTTGTTAGTACCTTGGGACATTTTGGTGCGTTCTTCAGGAGTAGTGACACCATCTGTTTCGGCAGCTAAGTAACGTGTAGTGAATTCGTTTTTCAAGCTACGTACTCCACCGTGACCGGAGAGGAGACCCGTTACAACAGAGTCTGTATCTGTGGCTTTGATAATTGCTTCTTTCATATTTATGTGGGCTTGGCATTCTTCAGCTAACAAAAAACGGGAACCCATTTGTACACCCTCAGCACCCATCAACAATGCTGCTGCAATACCACGACCATCTACGATAGCGCCTGCTACAACAACAGGAATGGAAATCTCAGGTAAAATATTTTCCATCAAGGACATGGTTGTTTGGCTACCAATATGTCCACCAGCTTCCATACCCTCAATAATAATTGCATCAGCACCAGCCTCTTCAATGCGTTTAGCAAGTTTTAGAGATGGAACAACAGGGATAACTTTAATGCCTGCATCTTGCAATGGTTTAATATATGGTACAGGATTGCCTGCTCCAAGTGTTACAAATGCAGGCTTTTCTTCAATGATAATATCCACTAATTCGTCTTTATTGGGAGCCATTAACATGAGATTGACTCCGAAAGGCTTATCCGTTAAGTCTTTACAGGCACGAATCTCGTTGCGCGTCCATTCTGCATCACGACCACCAAGAGCAATTACACCTGTAGCACCTGCATTAGCTACGGCAGCAACTAGTTTGTGTTCAGATACCCAAGCCATAGCACCTTGGATGATAGGGTATTCGATTTGTAAAAGTTGTGTTAACGCTGTTCTCATAAAGCCTCCTATGATAACAATTAGATTTACTGAAACTTTATTATACCTTTATAGGAGAATTTTATATAAGAATGATTTTATTTTCTTATATAAAATTAGAGTATTAATAAAGTCAAGAATATTCATCAGTATATACTTATATACTAAAGAGATTAAGCGTAATATTATTTGGAGATTATATGTAGTCACATAATCTCTTCTCTATATAATAGTATAATATAGTAATTATGTACACCTTAGATAAGGTTATTATAGTTATTTATTTAAACAATATGCTTTCAAAATTAATTTCCAATTATTAGATTAAAATAAAATATTCAGCAGTAGTCTAAAGATAAAAAAACTAAATGATAATATATTTCAAATGAGTTAAGTAGTAGAAAACCGCATAGTATCTATGATTATTAAATATTATAAAAAATGAGAAAATAAGAAAATGAGTATTGAAAAGTTTCGATGTCTTTGATATACTACATTACAGATAGAGTATCTGAATTAATTAAAGATAAACATTAAACAATAATTTTCAAGTGAAGGAGGAAATACACATGGAAAAATATGTATGCGTAGTATGTGGTTGGGTTTATGACGAAGCTGTTGAAGGCGTAAAATTCGAAGATCAACCAGCTGATTATGTTTGCCCAATTTGCGGTGTTGGTAAAGACCAATTCGAAAAAATGTAATTGACTTACCAAAAGGCTATCTTGAGTCCACTTGAGATAGTCTTTTTTATTTGACAAAGCACCATGTCATGTTTATAATATTATGAGTCGAGGTAAGATTATGAAACTGCAAGTAGAGCAAGCAAAAGAACATATAGGAAAGAAATTTCCTTATAGCTATACGATATCAGCCTCTGAGCTTGGTGACGTAACTGCTTTTCCTTGGAGCCGTCATGATATAACCATTAGTGGTGAGTTTTGGTTTGATGGTCAAAATTACATCGTTCAAGGTTCGATTCAGTCTAAAGGCGATTATGATTGTTCTCGTTGTTTAAATAACACAGAACATTATCGAAAAGATTTCTTTGAGGAAATCTTTAGTGATTGTCGAGATGCTGCAGATGATGTGAATTCTTTTGATGGAGAAGAAATTGACTTAACTGAACTAATTAGGGATACATTAATCATCAATGAGCCCTCTCAAGTGTTATGTCAGGATGATTGCAAAGGATTGTGCGTTCATTGCGGAGCAAATTTAAATGTTTCACCTTGTTCTTGTGAATCCTTTGTGGTGGATCCTCGATTTGCAGAGTTACGTGCTTTGCTTGATGAGAAAGATGATAGATTATCCTAATGATTGTACTAAGGAGGTGCAGATAATGGCAGTACCTAAACGTAGATTGTCTAAATGCCGTCGCGATCGTCGTCGTGCTAATTGGAAATTAGAAGCTCCTGGTTATGTAGCATGTCCACAATGCCACGAACCTAAGATGCCTCATCGTGTTTGCCCTACATGTGGTCACTATAAAGGTGAACAAGTAGTAGCTAATGCTTAATATGTGAGCAGAGAGAGACGCCTACTTTGTAGGCGTCTTTTTTATATGCTTTCAAAATATACACTCATATTTTTATATGTTTCGTTATCAATAACAAGTGTCACTATTTTATAGTAAGATTATTCTATAAGATGGTGACACATTTTTATTTTTTATAAACAATAATACTAAAATATAAAAAAACAACTATATTTTGTATATGCTATGAAAATATCTTACTATATGTATGAAAAGTCTTGCCAATAAGGGAATTATTGTATATACTTAGGATGTAATATTAATACTAGGTCATAAAAGGTGGTCCCATGAGTCGGTTAAAGAAGCAAGAGCGCCAGAAGCAGTTACAAGAAAAACTGAATATTACGCCATTTCTTACTGATGAAGAATTGGCAACACACTTTGGTGTAAGTGTGCCAACAATTCGTCTCGATCGACTAGAATTGGGTATTCCTGAATTGCGTGAACGCATTCGTGTTATGGCTACAGGTCAATCACATGAAATGGCAGAACATGTATCATATGAAGTGGTTGGCGAATTGATTGATGTCACCGAGGGGCACCAAGCATTATCTATGTTGCGTACTACGGCTGATATGGAAGATCAATTCGGATATGTAGAACCGCAGTATTTATATGCGCAAGCAAATTCCCTTGCAAAAGTGGTTATGGGGACGACTGTTTGCTCTGCGGAAGTTGGAAATATAAAATATAAAAACCCGGTAGGATCTGGTACTAATTTGGTAGCGAAAGCAGAAATTGTTCGTCGCCGAGGTAATAAGTTCTTTATTTGGGTTATAATAAGAGATAAAATAAAAGAAGTGTTTCGCGCAAAATTTATTATGGAATCCGTAGAGAATAGGGTGTAAATTATGAAAATTGCAATAGACGCCATGGGTGGCGACTTTGCTCCAATGGAGACTGTACTTGGATCCATTGAAGCCGTACGAGCAAATCAACACATTGAAGTGGTGCTCGTCGGCGATGAGCAGCAAATTTTTGATATATTAGAAGCTAATAATGAAGCTAAGAATCCACGTATTTCTGTACATCATGCTAGCCAGGTAATCGGCATGGATGAACATCCAGGTCAAGCATTGCGCAAGAAAAAAGATGCATCTGTTGTGGTCGCTACTTCGTTGGTTCGCGATAATCGTTGTGATGCTGTAATTGCTCCGGGGAGTACGGGAGCTGCTGTTGCAGCGGCTTTGTTTGGTCTCGGTCGCATTAAAGGGATTGACCGCCCTGTCATTGCAACTCCAATGCCAACGGTAAGTGGTATAACAGTTATGTTAGACTCTGGTGCAAATTCTAATAGTAAACCTAAACATCTTGTACAAGGTGCTTTAATGGGGTCTGAATACGCTAAGCTTTTATTAGGAAAAGAAAATCCTACTGTAGGATTGTTAAATATTGGTGAAGAGGCCACAAAGGGGAACGATGTCGTATTGGCGACGTATCCGATTTTGGAGGGTATGAAGACTATCAATTTTAAAGGAAATATTGAAGGTCGTGATATTCCTAAAGGTGCCGTTGATGTTGTCGTATGTGATGGCTTCGTAGGCAATGTGGTACTTAAATTTGCGGAAGGTTTAGTAACAGGTCTTACGCAATTAGTAAAGGATAGTATCATGGCAGGAAGTATTTTCGCCAAGATAGGAGCTATGCTTGTAAAGCCGGCTTTGAAAAAGATGGCAAAACGTTTGGATCACACAGAAAATGGTGGTGCTCCGCTCTTGGGAGTTAATGGGGTATTCATGATTGCTCATGGTAGTTCTAAAGCAAAAGAAATAAAAACTGCTATTGAAATTGCTAGTGATTTAGTAGAGCGTAAAATTATTCAACACATAAGAGAAACGATGGATATTGAAGGAGCCTTAAAGTATGACTATGATGAATAAACCTGTAGGAATCATTGGTACTGGGAGCTTCCTTCCTGACAATGTAGTAACAAACTTTGATCTTGAAAAAATGGTTGATACCAATGATCAATGGATTAGAGAGCGTACGGGTATAGAAGAACGACGCATTGCACCGGAAGGTATGAATACATCCTATATGGCGACAGAGGCAGCAAAAAAAGCTATGCAAATGGCTAATGTCACTGCAGAGGAAATCGACATGATTATCTTTGCTACCTTAACACCAGATATGATTATTCCTTCGGCAGCTTGTGTATTGCAAGCGAACTTAGGCGCCAAAAACGCTGCAGCCTATGATTTACAAGCGGCATGCTCTGGGTTTGTATATGGATTGATTACTGCCGCTAGTTATATTAGTTCTGGTATTTATAAAAAAGTACTCGTCGTGGGGGCGGAAATCCTTTCCCGTCGAGTAAACTGGAATGATCGTGGTACATGTATCCTCTTTGGTGATGGTGCTGGGGCTGCAGTAGTATCTGAAGTACCTGAAGGCTATGGCATTAAAGGTATTGACATGGGCGCCGATGGCACTGGCGGACCAGCGCTTTGCATTCCTGCAGGTGGCACTGCTGTGGTGGCAAATGATCAACGCGTAGAAGAGGGCTTAACATTTATTCATATGGATGGCCCTGAAGTATATAAATTTGCCGTTAAAACGATGGGGCGTACGGTTTTAAAATCCTTAGAACGCGCTGGTATGGAGTTAAACGAATTAGATTACTTCATTCCTCATCAAGCGAATATTCGTATTATTGATTCGGCAGCCAAACGTTTACATCTGCCAATGGAAAAAGTTTTTGTTAATTTACATAAGTATGGTAATACATCTGCCGCGTCTGTAGCGATTGCACTTGATGAAGCTAATCGCGAGGGACGTTTCAAACGCGGTGATAATGTTGCGTTTGCAGGATTTGGTGCAGGCCTAACATGGGCAAGCCTGGTCTTGAAATGGTATTAAGGAGGACACATCAAGATGATTAAGACTGACATTTGTGATTTATTGCAGATTGAGTATCCAATCTTTCAAGGTGGTATGGCTTGGCTCGGTACTGCAGAATTAGCGGCAGCCGTTTCTGAAGCTGGTGGCCTTGGGATTATTGGTGCTGGTCATATGCCTCCTGATATTTTCCGTAATGAAATCCATAAATTAAAAGAGCGTACTAGCAAGCCTTTTGGCTGTAATATTATGCTCATGTCTCCATTTGTAAAAGAGGTTATGGAAGTAGTTGTGGAAGAACGTGTTCCTGTTATCACTACAGGTGCAGGTAATCCTGGTGTTTATGTTCCCGCTTTGAAAGAAATTGGTACAAAAGTTATTCCTGTAGTTGCATCAGTATTACTTGCAAAGCGCTTATTACGTGGCGGTATTGATGCAATTATTGCTGAAGGTACAGAGTCTGGTGGTCACGTAGGTGATATTACAACTATGGCATTAATTCCTCAAGTAGTTGATGCTGTAGATGTACCAGTTATTGCTGCTGGTGGTATTGCAGATGGTCGTGGTATGGCTGCGGCATTTGCATTAGGTGCTAAAGCGGTACAAATGGGGACACGATTCGTATTATCCGAAGAATGTATTGCCCATGAAAATTATAAAAATGCTGTATTGAAAGCAAAAGATCGTGCTACAGTTATGACTGGCTTAACAACAGGTCATCCTGTACGTATTATAGATAATGCGTTAGCTCATAAATATAAATCTCTTGAATTTAGTGGTGGTTCTAAAGAGGAATTGGAAGCATTAGGCGCTGGCACACTTCGTTTAGCTGCTATTGATGGTAATATAAAAGAAGGTTCTGTAATGATCGGTCAAATTTCTGGTATGTTAACAGATGTTAAACCATGTGAAACTATCATTAAAGATATCATGACTGAAGCTGAAACAGTGATTAAGAATCTTCAAGGTCTTAGTAAATAAGGAGGCCCCTAATGAAAACGGCATTTGTTTTTCCTGGTCAAGGTTCTCAAAAAGTAGGCATGTTACAAGATTTGTATAATGCGTATCCTATTGTAAAACAACGTTTTGAAGAGGCTGACGAAGCACTTGGTTATTCCATCAGTAAATTATGCTTCGAAGGTCCTGATACAGAGCTCGTTAAAACAGCAAATACACAACCAGCTATTTTGACTGCATCCGTAGCTTGTTATGAAATTCTAAAAGAACAAGGCTTTACGCCTGATATCGTAGGCGGGCATAGTCTTGGTGAGTATAGTGCTCTAGTAGCAGCCGGTGTATTGAACTTTAAAGACGCAGTATATGTAGTTCATAAACGCGGTGAATATATGCAAGAAGCTGTGCCATTGGGTAAAGGCGCTATGGCGGCAATTTTGGCATTACCTCGTGAGCAAGTTGTAGAAATTTGTGAAGAAGTAAATGCTTCTGTAGGTTCTGTACAAGCAGTTAACTTCAATTGCCCTGGACAAATCGTTATTGCCGGTGAAACTGCAGCGGTGGAAACAGCAGCTGAAAAAATGAAAGAAGCAGGAGCGAAACGTGCAGTAATGCTTCCTGTGAGTGCTCCATTCCACAGCCGTTTGATGGAACCAGCAGCTCTTCGGTTAAAGGAAGAATTGGATAAGATCCAAGTGAGTGATGCACAAATTCCTGTAGTTGCAAATGTTACTGGTAAGATTTTGACTAATGCCAATGACATTAAAGAGTCCTTAGTTACTCAAGCCGCTAACCCTGTTTTATGGGAAGATTGTGTAGCTGAAATGGTAAACTTTGGTGTTACTCGCTTTGTTGAAGTGGGACCTGGGAAAGTACTTACAGGTTTTACTAAAAAGATTAACAAAGATATGGAATTAGCCAATGTTGAAGACATTGCATCCTTAGAGAAAACGCTTGAATTTTTGAAGGGGGTTCGATAAAATGCATTTAGAGGGTAAAGTAGCCATTGTAACTGGCGCATCCCGTGGCATTGGTCGCGCTGTAGCTATCAATCTAGCACAATCTGGTGCTGATGTTGTAGTAAACTATAGCGGTAGCGAAGGTGCAGCGCAAGAAACTGTTGAAGCTGTACAAGCGTTAGGCCGCAAAGCCATTAAAATTAAAGCCAATGTAGCCAATGTAGATGAAGTTGCTTCCATGGTGGAAGAAGCTCATAAAGAATTTGGTCACATTGATATTCTCGTGAATAATGCGGGGATTACGCGTGACGGTTTGTTAATGCGAATGAAAGACGAAGATTTTGATGCTGTTATCGATATCAACCTAAAAGGTGTTTACTTGGTAACTAAAGCAGTATCTAAAATCATGATGAAACAACGTTCTGGTCATATTATTAACATGACATCTGTTGTAGGTGTTATGGGTAATGCTGGTCAAACTAACTATGCTGCTTCTAAAGCGGGCGTAATTGGTTTTACTAAATCCTGTGCTAAAGAATTGGCTAGCCGTGGTATTACAGTTAATGCTATTGCTCCAGGCTTTATCAACACAGATATGACCGATGTATTACCAGAAAAAGTTAAAGAAGCTATGGTTACTGAAATTCCATTGGGCCGTATGGCTGATGCTGAAGAAGTAGCAACAGTAGTAACATTCCTTGCTAGCGATTTTGCTAATTATATTACGGGTCAAGTCATCAATGTTGATGGTGGCATGGTAATGTAGTTGTAAAATTAGACTATATATAAATACACTTTGAAAGGAGGTGAACCACTAATGAACACTTTCGATAAAGTTAAAGCAATCGTTGTGGAACAATTAGGCGTTGATGAAGCTGAAGTTACCATTGATTCTACATTCATCGACGACTTAGGCGCTGACTCCTTAGATATCGTTGAATTGATCATGGCATTTGAAGAAGAATTCAATGTTGAAATCCCTGACGACGTTGCAGAAAAAATTAAAACCGTTAAGGATACAGTAGAATATATTGATTCTGCTAAATAAGCTGTAAAGCTAACAATTCAACCGAACGGGAGGCCGAGTGGCCTCCCAACCGGTTTTATTTACAGGAGGATTTGATAGTGAAGCTCCCTGAACTTCGCATTGGGAATCTAGTGGCCAAAGTACCTATTATTCAAGGTGGTATGGCGATTAGATTGTCTACAGCTCGCTTGGCAGCAGCCGTTGCAAATGAAGGTGGTATCGGCCTTATTGCGGCATCGGGCTTGCCTTTCGATGAATTACGATACGAAATACAATTAGCTAGAAAATTATCACCTACGGGTATTATTGGTATAAATGCGATGGTAGCAGCAACTCAATTTGCTGGCTTAGTAAAGACTGCCATCGAAGAAGGCATTGATCTTGTAGTAGCAGGTGCTGGTTTTTCAAGAGATATGTTCGCAATGGGCAAAGAGTCTGGTACTCCTATTGTACCAATTGTTTCGTCCGCAAAATTAGCTCGCATTTCTGAAGGTTTAGGTGCTGCAGCTGTAATCGTAGAAGGCTGTGAAGCTGGTGGACACTTGGGGACGGATCGTTCCGCTCGAGAAATCGTTCCCGAAGTTGTAGCAGCGGTAAAAAACATTCCAGTAATTGCTGCTGGTGGTGTTCTAGATGGCCGTGATATCGTTGAAATGTTAAAAATCGGTGCTAGTGGTGTTCAAATGGGTAGCCGTTTTGCTGCTTCTGATGAATGTAATGCATCTGATGAATTGAAAAAAATGTATGTACGAGCTACAAACCCTGAGGATATAGTATTGATTCAAAGTCCTGTTGGTTTGCCTGGTCAAGCAATAAAAAACAAATTTGCTGAATCTGTTTTAGATGGTACTGTAGCGCCTCCAACGGTGTGTGATAACTGTTTAAAACATTGTTCCCATAAATTCTGCATTATCCGTGCTCTTTCTCGTGCACAACAAGGTGATGTGGAAACGGGGTTGGTGTTCTCTGGCAATAATATGAGAAAAGTCGATAAGATTATGCCAGTTAAAGATATCTTTGCACAATTGAAACAGCAAGTAGCAGAGATTGATTAATTTAAAGGGCTGTATAGCTATAAGAGGTGGAATAATTGGAAAAACGTGTAGTAATTACTGGCTTAGGGGCAGTGACTCCTGTAGGTATCGGTAAAGAGAACTTCTACAATGCGTTATTGGCAGGTCAATCTGGTATTGGGCCGATTACACGCTTTGACGCATCTGACTATGCAACACGCATTGCGGGTGAAGTAAAAGATTTTGATATTACAAACTATGGGGTAGACAAAAAAGAAGCTCGTCGTATGGACCGTTCTGTAGAATTTGCTATCGGTGCAGCTGTTCTTGCTTGTGAAGATGCTGATCTTGATTTAGATAAAGCAGATTTAGATCGCTGTGGTACTGTAGTTGGTACAGGTATAGGCGGTATTGACTCTATCCATGAGGTGTATGAAACATTATTCGAGAAAGGTCCTGGCCGCGTAAGTCCATTTGCAGTACCTATGATGATTGCAAATATGACATCTGCACGCGTATCTATTCGCCTTGGTCTTAAAGGTCCAGTTATTACCGACGTAACTGCTTGTACTTCTGGTACAAATGCGATTGGTGATGCATTCCGTATCATCCAACGTGGTGATGCTGACGTGATGTTTGCTGGTGGTACTGAAGCTGCAGTATCTCCGGCTGCTGTAGCTGGTTTTGCGGCTATGAAGGCTATGTCTACACGCAATGACGAGCCAACAAAAGCGTCCCGTCCATTTGACCGTGACCGTGATGGTTTCGTAATGGGTGAAGGTTCTGGTATCGTAGTTCTTGAAGAATTAGAACACGCAAAAGCACGCGGTGCACATATCTATGCTGAAGTTGTGGGTTATGGTAGTAATGGTGATGCTTACCACATCACTGCACCAGCTCCAGGTGGTGTTCAAGCTCGTAAATGTATGGAATTAGCAATTAAAGATGCAGGTATCGACCCTAAAGACGTTAACTACATCAATGCTCATGGTACATCTACTGGCCTTAATGACCAAAATGAAACATTAGCTATTAAAGAATTGTTCGGCGATCATGCTAAAAATATCGCTGTTAACTCTACTAAATCCATGACAGGTCACTTATTGGGTGCTGCTGGTGCTATTGAAACTATCGTAATGGCAATGGCGATTGAAACTGGTAAAGTTCACCCTACAATTAACTGTGACAATCCTGATGAAGGTTTGGATCTGGACTATGTTCGTGAAGGCGCACGTGAACTCCAAGTAAAATGTGCACTTTCTAACTCTTTCGGTTTTGGTGGTCATAACGGTACACTTTGCATTCGCCGTTATGAAGCTTAATGGTTACTATCGAAACGCATAAGAGTAAGATAACACAAGCTCGTGAAGAATCTCTTCATGAGCTTGTTGCTCGTTTAGACATACCTGTGTCAGATATATCCATTATAGATTGTGCTTTTACACATACTTCTTATGCGAATGAACATAAATCAAAGCATATTCATCACAATCAGCGATTAGAGTTTTTAGGCGATGCTGTTTTGGATCTTATTATTGGGGAATACCTATTTAAGACATATCCAGATATGGCTGAAGGTAATTTAACGAAAATTAAGGCCGCTACAGTGTGTGAAGATTCTTTAGCATCTGTGAGCCGTTCTTTGAAACTAGGACAATATTTATTGCTCGGTCATGGAGAACGCGCTTCCGGTGGTAATGATCGAAACTCTATATTAGCGGATACCTTTGAGTCTCTCATCGGTGCTATTTATATTTCTACAGATTATCAAACGGCTATGGTCTTCGTTTTAAAACATTTAACTACTTATATCATGCAAGCCTTAGAAGGTAAGCGGGGCAAAGATTATAAGACATTATTACAAGAATATGTGCAAAGAGATGGGGATAAACATATTGTCTATCATTTGCTCAGTGAAAGTGGTCCCGACCATGCTAAAACCTTCCATATGGAGGTTGAAATCAATGGTGTTACTTACGAGGCCGGCTCTGGTAAAAGTAAAAAAATTGCAGAACAACATGCGGCTCAATTGACTTTAGAAAAGTTGATGGCTGATAAATAGAAAAGCGCCGAATGGCGCTTTTTTCTGTATAATAGTATGTGAGTAATAATTTATATAATAGTAGATGAGTAATAATTTTTACATAAGAAGAGGAGGTGTTTATGAAACCATTTGGTATGATCCCCTTTTTTATACCTCACGTAGGTTGTCCCTATGTGTGTACATTTTGTAATCAATCTCGTATTACAGGCCAATCTGGTATTAGTCACCTAACTCCAGAATATATACAACAAACAATCAAAGACTATGTAGGAACAAAGCGGAATGAAAAGTTTTGGGAGGTTGCCTTTTATGGTGGATCATTTACGGCTATTATTAAAGATTTACAACATAAATTATTAATGCCTGCCTATGAAATGCTTCAACGGGGAATCATTGATGGCATACGTTGCTCTACAAGACCTGATGCTGTAGGTGATGAAGCGATTACATTATTACAGTCTTATGGAGTAAAAACTGTAGAACTTGGCGTGCAGTCTATGAATGATGGTATTTTAGTCGATGCTAAGAGGGGGCACACGGCACAAGAGGTAGTAGAGGCTGTTGCACGATTAAAACAGCGTGATATGACCGTTGGAGTTCAACTTTTACCAGGACTAAAAGGTGAGACTTGGCAAACAATAATAGAAACGGCCATTGCGGTAGTCGCATTACAACCTGATTTTATACGTATCTATCCCGTACTAGTTATAGAAAATACAGAGCTAGCCGACCAGTATAGAGCTGGAGAATATGAACCACTAAGTACTGAGCTAGCTATACAGTATTGTGCATTTTTAAAAAATTGGTTTGAACAGCATGGTATTGAAGTCATTCGCACGGGATTACAAAGTACAGAAGAATTAGATTCCGGTAATAGCTTAGTGGCAGGTCCATATGAGCCAGCTATGGGTGAGCTAGTTGTGAATGAACAATATAAGCAGCGAATTGAACGTTGTATTGATGAGCATGTATCTCAGTATAAGTACTCACTAAGTAACGATTGTTTTAATCTAACTGAATACGCTACTTATGAAAATCTAGGATTTAGTAGAGTTAATGCTGATAATACTGGATGTAAAGATAAGACTAATAATGATAAAACAAATTATATTGGGAATAATAGTATTGCAATAAAACATAATATTATTATTTCTTATCCTAGAAGCTTAACATCTAAGGTGAGAGGGCTTAAAAATAGAAATGTATTATATTTCGCTGAATTATATCCACAATATAGTATAAGTTGGTGTGAAGAAAGTACGAGAAATACCGTTCGGTGCTGTATTGATGGCCTACAATATGTGTTATAATATAAAAGATATGATTATTTAGGGTGGTTAGTAGAAAGGAGGCAGTCATGCAATTACTTCGGTTGGAATTAAAGGGCTTTAAATCGTTTGCAGATAAGACGGTTGTAAAATTCTCACCAGGAATGACTGCCGTTATTGGTCCTAACGGAAGTGGTAAAAGTAATATTACGGATGCCATGAAATGGGTTTTAGGGGAATCCAATGTTCGTAATTTACGTGGTCAAAAAGCAGAGGATATCATTTTCTCTGGTACGGAAAAGCGCAAACCTATGAGCGCTGCTGAGGTTACTCTTGTATTTGACAATAGTGATCAACAATTAGATTTAGATATGGCAGAGGTGGCTATAACACGCCGTATCTATCGTACTGGTGAAAGTGAGTTCCTCATCAATAAGCGCTCTTGTCGTTTAAAGGACATACATCTTTTACTGGCAGATACCGGTCTTGGTAAAGATTCCATGGCCATTATTGGACAGAACCGAATTGATGCTATTTTAAATTCTAAACCTGAAGAACGTCGTCTTATCTTTGAAGATGTAGCTGGGATTTCTCGCTTTAAAATTAATAAAGAAGATGCTTTACGTCGTATTGCTAGTACAGACCGTAATATGGAGCGCGTACGGGACGTAATGGCTACCATTGAAGAGCAACTAGGACCTTTGTCTGAAAAAGCGGAAAAGACTAAAAAATATATGACCTTAAGCCGCACAAAGCGCGATTATGATGGGGCATTAGGCTTTCACAATTATAAAACATCTGATCGCCTTTTAACACGTTTTGAAAACGATAATATTGCCTTTAAAGATGAAGAAATTGAGCTTCAAACTGAATTGTCTAAATTAGAGGCTCGTCGTCACGAATTGCAATCGTCCTCGTCAAAAGAGCAGGAACAGCTTAAGTTGTGGGAGGCTCAATATACTGAAAAGCAACGTGATGAAGAACGCTTATCTGGTCACTTACGTCTCTTAGAAGAGCAACTAAAAACAGCGCGCCGTGAATTAGATGAAACGTCTATGCGCATTAGCGAGCTAGAGGCTACGCAAAAGGGCGAGGAGCAACAATTGCGCATCTTAAATCAATTGATTCAAGATGAAAGTGCTCAATTAGTAGAAAAAGAGTCTAATATAGAAGAATTAGAAGCGAGTTACAAAAAGGCTGTTGAAGATGTAAGGTCAGAACAAGCTAAGTTTCAATCCTTGCAATCTAATCGAGAGGCTTTTGAGCAACGTCAATTAGAAGTTGTGAGTGCTATTGAAACGGCTAAGGCTAGTATTCGAAGCTTAGAAGCTCGCAAGGTGGAAAGTAAAAATCAATGTGCTATTCTAGAATCTGAAATAGCACAGGTAGATAGTGAACTACAAGTCGCTCGTTCTGAATTTGAAACGTTAGGTCAAAAGTTTAATGTCTTAGCTGCTAAACGACAAGCCCTCGTTGATGATGCTAAGGATGCGGCTATGAAAGTGCGTGAAGAGCGTAAGGAATTACAAAAGCTGCGCACTCAAGAACAACGTGCAAAAGGTCGATTAGAACTTTTAGCACAGTGGGAGGAACAGCACGAAGGTTACTTAGAAGGCACAAAGAATATCCTCAATGGTAAAGGTTCTTGGCGCGAACAAATCACGGGCGCTGTTGGCGATCTCTTTACGGTAGAGGACAAATATACTACGGCTATCGAAACGGCCTTAGGAGGAAGTGTTAACCATGTTGTGACTACTACAGCTCGCGCTGCTGCGGAGGGTGTCAATTATTTGAAATCTATCCAAGGTGGTCGTGTAACCTTCTTGCCGATGGATTCTGTTAAAGGTAAACCATATGATACATCGGCTTTACATGAAAGCTGTGTATTAGGCACTGCTGTTGATTGTATTTCCTTTGATAATAAGTACGCCCATATTTTCCAATACTTATTGGGTCGCACCTTGGTAGTATCTTCCATGGATGATGCCATTGGATTACAGAAAAAATACAATCAGCAATTGCGCATCGTAACTCTTACGGGGGAACAATTTCAACCTGGTGGTTCTTTAACCGGTGGTGCCACAAAGCGCAAGCGTGCTTCTGTATTGAGCCGCAAGGAAGAGGCTACTAGTCTTGAACAAGAACTGGTACAAATTGAAGGACAAATACGTTCCTTAATAGCTAACTTAGAACGCCTTGAGAAACGGGTTGAAGAGGCTGAAAAGGAACAAGCGACTCTTGATGAAAGCTATCAGCATACAAATTTACTTTATGTGGCTAGTGAAACAAAGGTACAAAATATACAAAATCAATTGGATCGTAAGAAACGTGTTCTTCATGAAGAAGAGCAACGTTTAGTACAAATTGATATTGATTTGTCTACTACAACAGCTAACTTGAAAGATCAAGAAACAGTATTAGCTTCCTTGCAAGAGAATCATGGTGTGGATGGTAATCAAGGGGCGTTGATGGATCGATTAACTATGTTGCAAAAGGTGCAACAAGAGGCGTATGAAGCTTTCACGGAAGCTCGTCTTACTTGTGATACCTTGCGACATACCATTCAGGAACGGGAAACACAACGTGAACAGCGTAATCAGTCTATTTCTAGTATTATTGAGCGCTTAACACCACTTCGTAATTTGTTAGTTAGTACTACACAACGCTATGAAAAGGAAATACCTAAGGATCAGGAAGTGGCAGAACAAGAGTTGACCTCTGCTACGGCTGAGGTTGAACGATTACGTGCTCTTCGTGATGAAGCCTATGATAAAACATCTACAGGTCGCGAAGAAATGGAATCTATTCTAAGTGAGCAAGACCGATTGAATCAACGCTATAAAGTGGTGCAAGGTCGCCTTGTTGATATGGAAGGTAAAATTACACGTCATCGCATGGACTGTGAGCGCTTTGTAGAAGAATTACAAGAGCTAGGCTTTACTTTGGAAGATGCTCAAGCCCTTCGCATTGAAGGCTCCGTTAACGATTGGAAGGATGAGCAAGCTCGTTTGATAGCCGAAATTGCCGAATTGGGTCCAGTCAATCCAAATGCCGTTGAGGAATACGAAGAGACTAAAGAACGCTATGATTTCTTAAGCACACAATTAGCTGATTTAGATACGGCAAAGGCGCAATTACAGGCGGTTATTGCCGAAATGGATAAGGCGATGAGTACACAGCTATACGATGTATTGGATGTGGTAGGCCGTAGATTCCAAGAAGTATTCAGCCAATTGTTTGGTGGCGGTACTGCGCAAATTGTACTTACTGATCCAGATAATATTTTGACGGGTGGTATCGACTTCTACATTCAACCACCAGGGAAAAAGCGTCAACAATTGACACTCTTATCGGGTGGTGAGCGTGCTCTTACGGTTATCGCTTTATTGTTCTCATTCCTTGATTATCGTCCAGCTCCGTTCTGTGTGCTTGACGAAGTTGACGCGGCGCTTGATGAAGCTAATGTTGAACGATTTAGCTCTTACTTAAATCGAATAAATAAAGAAACACAATTTATCGTTGTATCTCACCGTAAAAAGACGATGGAAGCCGCCGAAGTACTTCAAGGGGTAACCATGGTGGAACGCGGTGTATCGCGATTATTAACAGTAGCATTTGAAGATGTGAAGGAGGATCTAGCATAATGGCATTTGGATTCTTTGATAGAATTAAAGACGGTTTAGAGAAAACTCGTAAGTCTTTTGTAAAAAATGTAGAAAGCATCGTTATTGGTTATGCGCAAATCGATGATGATTTCTTAGATGATTTAGAAGCAGTTATGCTTACTAGTGATCTAGGCCCTAAGACGACAGAATACTTGATGAAAGAAATTCGTCGTGGTGTAACAGAAGGTATCATCAATCATACAGGCGATGTAATGCCGTTTATGGAAGACCGCATCACGGAAATGCTCATCGATCAAGAAGATGAAATTACTTTGCACCATCCTGAGGTCATCCTTGTAGTTGGTGTAAATGGTGTTGGTAAAACAACGACAATCGCTAAATTGGCTAACTATTATACTAAAGAAGGTAAAAAGGTTATCATTGCTGCAGGTGATACATTCCGTGCCGCTGCAGCTGACCAATTATCCATTTGGGCTGATCGCGTTGGTGTACCAATAGTTAAACATAAAGAAGGTGCAGATCCTGCTGCCGTTGTATATGATGCAATGGAAGCTGCGAAAGCTCGTAATGCAGACCTTGTTATCGTAGATACAGCTGGTCGGCTACATACTAAGGTTAACCTTATGGAAGAGCTTAAAAAGATGGGTCGTGTTGCGAATAACCACGTAGAAGGTGCGCCGCATCAAACATTGCTCGTTTTAGATGGTACTACGGGTCAAAATGCAGTAAGCCAAGCTAAATTATTTGGTCAAGCTGTACCAGTAAATGGTATTGTAGTAACTAAACTAGATGGTACGGCAAAAGGTGGCGTAGTTATCTCTATTAAAGAGGAACTAGGCGTACCCGTACGCTGGATTGGCGTTGGCGAAGGTATGGATGACTTGCGTCCATTTAATGCAAAAGAATTTGCTAATGCGCTATTTAATAAAGGAATGATTCAAGGTGACAAATAAATATAACCGGGAATTCTTACTTGAATATGTAGAATCTGAAAATAAAAAAAATGAATGTAATGTTAGCCTAGAAAATATGAATAAGATAGTTAGCTTAATCGAGTACTTCGGTATTGAACTATATCGCCCCATTACGAGATTGCTACTTTCAAACTGGGAAGAGATTACAGATCGTATTAATAACTATACTGAATCAGATTGGATGATGGCTGATGAAATTCAGAAGACCACACCTACACTAGATCGTTTTTCTATTGCTATGCTCATCGAAGTCTTAGAAGGTGAGGATACGTTGAATCAAGCGGAAAATGCAGGTCGTCGTTTGACGGATGAAGAAATGAAAGCCATCCGTAAACATCAGGATGAACAGTAATGAAGCATAGTACATATAATTACGAGGGGGGCCAACCATTTAAAGTGGAGGCGCCCTTTGCGCCTACAGGTGACCAACCTACCGCGATTCAATCTTTAACAGAAGGTATTGAACGCGGTGAATGGGCTCAAGTTTTGCTCGGTGCCACTGGTACTGGTAAGACCTTTACAATGGCTAAGGTTATTGAAGCAGTTCAAAAGCCGACCTTGATCATTGCTCATAATAAAACCTTGGCGGCTCAATTATGTAGTGAATTTAAAAGTTTCTTTCCAAATAATGCGGTAGAATACTTTGTATCTTACTACGATTTTTATCAACCGGAAGCCTATATTCCTTCTAGTGATACATATATCGAGAAGGATGCGTCTATTAATGATGAAATTGATAAACTGCGACATAGTGCTACGATGAGCCTTTTTGAACGTCGTGATGTCATTATCGTTGCTTCTGTTAGCTGTATTTATGGCTTAGGTGACCCTGAGGACTATTCTGATCTTGTATTGTCCTTGCGCTTGGGTCAAACGAAATCGCGCGATGAAATCTTATCTAAACTCGTAGATATTCAATATACGAGAAATGATATGAACTTTATCCGCGGCACATTCCGTGTGCAAGGGGATACGATTGATATTTTCCCTGCCGCTTATAGTGAAAGAGCCATTCGTGTGGAGCTCTTTGGTGATGAAATCGACCGCCTCGTAGAGGTAGATTCCTTGACCGGTGAAGTTATTGCGGAACGAAAACACGTTGCTGTCTATCCAGCATCTCACTATGTAACGACGAAAGAGAAGATGAATATTGCTGTAGAGCGTATTGAAGCCGAATTAGATGAGCAGTTGGCAAAGTTAAAAGCTGCTGACCGCCTATTGGAGGCTCAGCGCTTAGAACAGCGTACGCGGTATGATATAGAAATGATGCAGGAGATGGGCTATTGCTCGGGCATCGAAAATTATTCCCGTCATATGTCTGAACGCAAGGCTGGGGAAGCACCGTTTACATTGATTGATTATTTCCCAGATGATTTCCTCATCATGGTGGACGAATCGCATGTGACGATGCCTCAAATTCGCGCTATGTACAATGGTGACCGTGCCCGTAAAGAATCTCTTATCGAATACGGCTTCCGTCTTCCTTCTGCATTAGATAATAGACCTCTTCAATTCGATGAATTTGTAGAGCGTATCAATCAAATTGTATACGTATCGGCTACACCTGGCCCATACGAAATGGAAGTAGAAACAAATATTGCAGAGCAAATCATACGTCCTACGGGCCTATTAGATCCATCTATAGAAATTCGTCCTATTAAGGGGCAAATGGATGACTTGCTTGGAGAAATTCACAAACGAGCTGCCAAGAATGAACGGGTTCTTGTTACGACATTGACGAAGAAGATGGCTGAGGACTTAACGGAATTCTTGAAGGAAATGGGCGTACGAGTTCGTTATCTTCATTCCGATATTGTTACTATTGAGCGGGCTGAAATCATTCGTGATTTGCGGGCTGGCGTATTCGATGTCTTAGTTGGTATTAACTTGCTTCGTGAAGGTCTCGATATGCCTGAGGTTTCCTTAGTTGCTATCTTAGATGCAGATAAGGAAGGTTTCTTGCGCTCCGATACGGCTATGATTCAAACTATCGGTCGTGCAGCTCGTAATGTGAATGGTCACGTTATCATGTACGCAGATCGTGTAACAGGTTCTATGCAACGAGCTATCGATGAAACCGATCGTCGTCGTGCCGTGCAAGAGACTTATAATATTGAACATAATATTACGCCTAAATCTGTATCTAAAGATGTAAAAGAGCTTATCGAATTAACGAAAATCGAAGAAGATATGGTTACCGATGGAAAGGGACTTTCACCGAAAAAAGGAAAACAAAAAAAATCCTCAGAGGGTATGGACCATGGACACGAACCATATGTTCAAGATACATCAGCACCTAAGGTGGCAGATATAACACCGGAAGAATTGTACAATAAGATTGAAGAGCTAGATCGTCAAATGAAGGCCGCCGCCAAGCAGCTTGAATTTGAAACTGCGGCTAAGTTACGTGATCAATTGGGCGTATTACGTCAACAATGGTCCGATATTCATAGTGCAGGAGATAGCAAGTTGAAGAAGCCTGCTTCTGCTAAATCTAGAAAGCGGACGAGTCCAAAAAGTAAATCTTAGGAGCAATTTTAAAAGATTGTAAGAAAACACATAGATTATATAGACTATATGTGCGATAATATACATATATTATTTCATGTTAGTAATCAGAGAGATGATGCCGTTTGGTATCATCTCTTTAAATAGGAAAGATAATGAAAGATCAATTGATTGTAAAAGGTGCGCGTCAGCATAACCTAAAAAATATTGATATATCCTTACCACGTGATCAGTTTATCGTCTTAACTGGCCTCAGTGGTTCTGGTAAATCATCCTTAGCATTTGATACGATTTATGCAGAAGGGCAACGACGTTATGTTGAGTCCCTATCTGCGTATGCACGTCAATTTTTGGGACAAATGGATAAACCCGATGTCGATTATATTGAAGGTTTATCTCCCGCCATTTCTATCGACCAAAAGACTACCAGCCGTAATCCTCGTTCTACAGTGGGCACTGTTACGGAGATTTACGACTATTTACGTCTCTTATTTGCACGCGTAGGTCATGCACACTGCCCAGAGTGTGGTAAGCCTATTACCCAGCAAACAATACAACAAATGACCGATGATGTAATGAGCTTTCAAGAAGGTACTAAGGTTTTAGTACTGGCCCCTATGATTCAAGGTAAAAAGGGGGAACATAAATCGGTATTTGAACAACTTCGCAAGGAAGGCTTTGTTCGTGCTCGAGTAGACGGTGTAGTGCGTACCTTGGACGAAGAAATTGTATTAGAGAAGAACAAGAAACACTCCATCGATATCGTTGTGGACCGTCTCGTTGTAAAAGAAGGCATTGAATCTCGGTTGGCTGACTCTATGGAGACCGCTTCAAAATGGGCAGAAGGCATCGTTGTGATTCAAGAGGTAGACGGACCTGAACACATGTATAGCCAACATTTTGCGTGCCCAGATTGTCATATTTCATTACCTAAAATTGAACCGCGTATGTTCTCTTTTAATAGTCCGTTTGGTGCGTGCCCATCTTGTTTAGGGATTGGTTCTACTATGGAGGTTGATGAGGAGCGCGTTATTCCAGATGGATCTATTAGCTTTGCCGATGGTTGCGTGCAAGCTTTGAGCTCCAATCCTAATGCTTGGTTTATGCGTCAAGTAGAAGGTCTATTAAAAGCTAATGGATATTCCTTAGACTCCACCTATGATGAATTGCCGAAAGCATTACAGAAAAAGGTGATGTACGGTACGACGGATAAGGTAAGTTTCACCTATGAAAATATGAGAGGTGAGATAAAGGAATTCTTTACTGAGTACGAAGGGATTTTACCGATGGTCAAGCGCCGTCATAGTGAAGCCTCTACAGACTCTATGCGTGAAGAATTTGAAAAGTTTATGTCTATTAAGCCGTGTACTACATGTCATGGGGCTCGTCTTAAACCTGAAGTATTAGCCATTACTGTAGGGGATAAGAATATCAATGAAGTGACTCAATTAACGATTAAAGAGGCACTGGACTTCTTTGGTAATTTACAGCTAACAGAGCGTGAACAAGTCATTGGCGCTCAAATTTTAAAGGAAATCAATGCTCGTTTAGGTTTCCTTAATAATGTAGGTCTCGATTACCTAACAATGAACCGTAGTGCAGGCACATTATCTGGTGGTGAAGCACAGCGTATTCGGTTGGCTACACAGATCGGCTCTGGCTTAGTAGGTGTATTATATATCCTAGATGAGCCATCTATCGGTTTACATCAACGCGATAATGATCGACTCATCGATACATTAAAAGGGTTACGTGACTTAGGTAATACCTTGCTCGTTGTAGAGCATGATGAAGATACGATGCGTGCTGCCGATTATTTAGTAGATATTGGTCCAGGTGCTGGTGAGCATGGGGGGCAAATCATTGCGTCTGGTACGGTAGAGGAAGTGATGAACGTAGAAGACTCTATCACTGGACAATACTTGAGTGGTCGTAAATTTATTGCGCTACCAGAAGAGCGTCGTAAACCAGGTAAGAGTTGTATTGAGATTCGCGGTGCGAAGGAAAATAACTTACAAAATATTAATGTAAAATTTCCGATAGGAATATTCACTGTCGTTACGGGGGTCAGTGGTTCTGGTAAGTCTACCTTAATCAATGAAATCCTTTATAAAGGATTAGCCAATCAGTTGTATCGTTCTTATCATAAGGTAGGAGCTCATAAAGAGATTCGAGGCATTGAACATATTGATAAAATCATCAATATTGATCAAAGCCCTATTGGACGTACACCTCGTTCCAATCCAGCTACATATACAGGTGTATTTGATGCAATTCGTGAACTATATAGTCAAACGCCAGAAGCTAAGATGCGCGGTTATAAACAAGGTCGTTTTAGCTTTAACGTAAAAGGCGGTCGATGTGAGGCTTGTCGTGGTGATGGTATTATCAAGATTGAAATGCATTTCCTTCCAGATGTATACGTGCCTTGTGAAGTCTGCAAAGGAGCGCGATATAATCGTGAAACCTTGGAGGTTAAATACAAAGGTAAATCTATTGCTGATGTACTAGATATGACGGTAGATGATGCGGTTGAGTTCTTCAGCGCTATTCCGAAGATCAATCGTAAAATGGTTACCTTGCAAGAGGTAGGTCTTGGCTATATTCGTTTAGGTCAAGCCGCAACAACCTTATCTGGTGGTGAAGCTCAACGGGTTAAATTAGCTACAGAACTAGCGCGTCGTAGCACCGGTAAAACGCTATACATCCTCGATGAGCCTACTACAGGTCTTCATGCTGAAGATATTCGTAAGTTGTTACATGTATTGCAACAACTTGTAGAGGGCGGAGATACAGTTGTCGTTATCGAACATAATTTAGATGTTATTAAGATGGCTGATTACATTATTGAGCTTGGTCCTGAAGGTGGTAATCGCGGAGGCACTATCGTGGCAACTGGTACGCCTGAGGAAATTGTTAAGGTGAAAGAAAGCTATACCGGGAAATTCTTAGGTCCTGTATTGGAACAGACTAAGAAATTTATGAAAGCAGCGAAGAATAAGAAATAAAACATCTAAAAATCTATAAGGAAAGGAGGAAACATGCCGTCTGAAGAATTACTGGAAAAGGTCAGTCATCTGCCAACGACGCCAGGTGTCTATTTATGGCGTGATCAATATAACCGCATCATCTATGTAGGTAAAGCTATTAATCTGCGCAACCGTGTGCGTTCCTATGTACGTAACGATGCGAACCGCGCACCAAAGGTTACGGCCATGATGAAACGAGCCGTCGATGTAGAAGTCATTCAAACAAAAACGGAGATGGAAGCGCTCATCTTGGAGAATACACTTATCAAGGAGCATGAACCGAAATATAATATTAGGCTTCGTGATGATAAGACGTATCCCTATGTTAAAATATCAGTGCAAGAGGACTATCCTCGAGTATATATGACGCGTCGCCTAGAGCGTGATGGAGCCAAGTACTTTGGCCCTTTTACAGATGTCACATCTGTTCATGTGGTACTGAAATTAATACGACAGTACTATCCATTGCGTACCTGTAAGTCTATGAAGGTAGAACGCCCATGCTTACAGTATCATATGCATTACTGCGAGGGGCCGTGTTTTAATAAAATATCGGTACCCGATTATCGAAAGTATATTGACGAAATCATAGAACTTTTTGAAGGTAAACCTATACCATTGCTAAAGGAAATTAAATCAAAGATGGAGGCTGCTGCAGAAGATTTGCGCTTTGAAGATGCTGCACGTTATCGTGATCAATTGTCTAGCATTGAAAAGATACAAGAAAAGCAACGCATGGTTACCCAACGTGGCGACTTAGACGTCTTAGGATTGGCTGTAGATACATCGATGGCCTGTGTACAGTTGCTATTCATCCGTGGTGGTCGACTTCTAGGCCGTGAAAATTACTTTGTACAACATGATGGCGATAGTTCAGAAACCATTATGACAGACTTTATCAAGCAATACTATGGAGATACAAACTTTATTCCTAAAGAGTTATTACTACCTATGGAGAGTACAGATCGGGACTTATTAAGGGAATGGTTTACACAGCTCAAAGGCCAACATGTAGATGTATCTGTGCCACAACGTGGCTATAAGATGGATATGATTAAGATGGCTCATGAAAATGCAGAAACTTTCCTTGAAGAACGTCGTCGTCAGTGGCAGCACCAAATCGATAAGACTGGCGGGGCGATTAAGAAGCTAGCCGAGATTCTCGACTTACCACGTTTACCCGAACGTATGGAGTGTTTTGATATATCTCATACACAAGGAACTGAAACGGTGGCTTCTATGGTTGTTTTTGAAGGTGGCAAGCCTGCGAAGAAAGAATATCGCCGCTTTAAACTGAAAACCACACAAGGTAAACCTGATGATTTTAAATCGATGGCTGAAATTATGGAACGTCGTTACGGTAATGAAACAGACTGGCCTATGCCAGATCTTATTATCATCGATGGTGGTAAAGGTCAGCTCAATGCGGCTTTGCCGTTAATCCGTGCCGTTGGTGTTACAGATGTGCCAGTTATCTCCTTGGCTAAGCGTATTGAAGAGGTCTTTGTAGAGGGACAATCTGAAAGTATCATTTTGAGTCATCACACGCCGGAGCTTCAATTACTTCAACAAATTCGTGATGAAGCGCATCGCTTTGCCATTACCTATCACCGTAAGTTGCGCGGTAAGCGAAATCTTGAATCTATTCTTGACCATATTGAAGGTATCGGGCCTAAACGCCGTAAGGCCTTATGGGCTCACTTTAATAGTTTAGAGGCCATGAAAGAGGCATCTATTGATGAACTTGCAAATGTAGAATCTATGAATTATAAGACGGCAGAAACGCTATATAATTTTTTCCGTATGTCCAAAGTAGAGAAACAAGAGGCTCTAAAATAAAAAAATCACCTATTGATTACTTACACTTGAGCGTAATCAATAGGTGATTTTATTATTTTACAATAGTTCTAGGTTTGTAATGTTGTATGTAGTATGTGCGAAGTGTAAATAATATACCCGCAACTACTACGCTAGCCAACAAACCAATCCATACGCCAAATGGTCCATAATTAGGATTTTTAGCAAGGATATAAGCTGTTGGGAAACATACGCCCCAATAGGATATGAGCGAGATGTAAAGCACTACTTTTACATCCTTATAGGCTCTTAGAATACCTTGTAATGGAGTACCTATGGCATCGATGGCAGCAAAGAATACGCCATATCCGAGGAATTGATAAATAAGTTCATATACTTCATCATCATTTGTAAATAGATCAGCAATATTATCCATATGGGTGAACGTAAAGGCGCATATAAGAACGGCTATGATGATGGCTAATACACGAGAAATATAAGAGTATTGGATAGCTTCTATTTTTCGTCCTGCACCGAGTTCATAGGCAACGGCAATGGTAGCGGACATGGCGATACTTAATGGTAAGCAGTAGAATACATTAGTAAAAGAAATGACAGATTGATGAGCTGCTACTACAGCAGATCCAAAGTGAACCATTAAGAGCCCAGCAATGCTAAAGATACTAGCTTCAAAAAAGATAGAAAAACCTATGGGAATACCAACTTGTAATTGTTCACGGATATAGTGAAAATTCGGGCTATGGAAATCTTTATAGATGCGATAGCCTTTTAACTTAGGATGCAATAGAATGACTAAGCTAAATAGAACTAAGTTTGTCCAACAGGCACCAGCAATACCGTAGCCAGCACCAACACCGCCAATTTCAGGAAAACCGTAATGACCAAAGATGAGTGCATAATTTAAGAATACGTTAATCACAAAGCTTGTAAAGACGATGGCCATGGAGTAATGCGTTAATCCGTGAGAATCGACAGTGTTACGCAAGGTATTTACCCAGAGTAATGGGAATAAACCAAGTGCAAAGGCTTTCAGATAACTAATACATACCTCGGTGGCAGCCGGCTCAAGATTTAAATATGTCAATAAAGGGCGTAAGCCGAATATACCGATTAGTAAAATTAAAAATGCTAGTCCTGTACCGATGAAAAGGCCTTGATGAAAGATTATTGGAATATCATCTGTTTTATTAGCTCCTAATAGTTGAGAAATAATTGGTGTGATACCCATTAATGTACCTTGTGCAAAGATATAGAAGAGGAGCCATAAATTATATCCCGTAGCAACACCAGCTAAATCAGTCGTACTATATTGCCCCGTTAAAAAGATGGCGATAAAGGTCGCCCCAATCAGGGAAAATTGAGTGATGCACATTGGAGTAAATAGTTTTATGAACAACCATAATTTTTGCGGTATAGAATATGTTTGATACATACTAACCTCCCTAGTAACGATATACTATACCATACCATAAAGTAGCTTAATTTAATAGCCAAAACCTAAGGGGAAAAGGAATTAAATTTATAAAAAAATAGAGCCCATATTGTGATTATGTAAGGGGAGAAATGACCTTATATAAACTATCTTATTTAATAAGAAAGAATTATGATAAAAACGTATATATATGTTGATAATTGAATTTTACACTACTTTACTATATCGATTATAATATATATACTATTGTTTTATTCTAAGGAGGATACATTGGACATCTTAACTGTACAAGGCTTATTAGCGATGCTTCAAATCATCGTTATTGATATTTTATTAGCTGGTGATAATGCCATCGTTATTGGTATGGCGGCTCGCAACCTACCCGCACATTTACAGAAGAAGGCGATTTTCTGGGGCACAGCTGGTGCTATTATTTTACGTCTTGTTATGGCATTCCTATTTGTAGAGGCATTGAACAATATTCCTGCTCTTCGTTTAGTTGGTGGTATCCTTCTTTTATGGATCGGTTACAAGCTTGTTGTTGATGATGATAGCGAGCACAATATCGAGGCTAAAGATAACTTGCGCGCTGCTATCATGACCATTGTTATTGCAGATGGAATTATGGGTATTGATAATGTTATTGGTGTAGTTGGTGCCGCTAGTGGTAATATGACATTAGTTGCTGTCGGTATGCTTATTACAGTACCTATTATCATTTATGGTAGTACTTTATTTGTAAAAGCTATCGAACGCTTTCCAATCATCCTTTACGTTGGTGGCGGTATCCTTGCCTGGGTGGGTGCAGCGATGAGTGTGGAAGATAAATTAATTTCACATACCGTAGAACCGTATGCATTACTCATTAAAATTGGTGCTGTTATTCTCGTAGTAGGGGCATCTTTGTTAGTAAAGAAACTTAAAAAATAATGTAATATATCTCTTCTTCTAGTCGTAGGAGGAGAGATATTTTTTTCGTAAAAGTATAGTCATTATAAAGAACCTTATAGGCTAATCTTAAGAATAACAGTGGTAGTCTAAGAGCTTTCTTTTAGATGAGAAAATAGAGAATTTGTGGTATAGTTAAGGGATAGTTATAGAATTAGCAGAGTGAATTGAGGTAAGTATAGAATGGAATTTTTAGAAGTTGCAACGTGGATAACGATTAGCAAAATTATTTTGATCGATATATTATTGGCCGGGGATAATGCCGTTGTTATTGGGATGGCAGCGGGTAAATTGGCACCAGAATTACAAAAGAAAGCTGTTATCTGGGGTACAGTGGGGGCTATTGGAATGCGCCTTGTATTTGCCACTCTTTTAGTAGAAGCACTTACTTTAATTCCTCTTATTCACTTAGGTGGTGGACTTGTACTTGTATGGATTGCCATTCAACTCTTAAAAGGTGGAGATGAAGATGCACATATCGAAGCTAAGAATTCCTTAATGGGAGCCATTTGGACAATCATTGTGGCTGATGCGATGATGAGTATCGATAATGTAATTGGCGTAGTTGGTGCCGCTAAAGGACATTTAGAGCTCGTTATTGTTGGTATGTTAATCACTGTTCCAATCATTGTGTTCTGCTCTACACTATTTGCTCGTATCATTAATAAGTTTCCTGTCATCCTTTGGGCTGGTGGTGCTTTATTAGGTTGGGTTGCTGGTGAAATGATTGTGGAAGATCCACTTCTTATGCCATATATTCAAGGTGAAGAATTACTCGTGAAATTTGGCACTGTATTCTTCGTACTTATCGCAACTGGCATGATTAAAATTTGGAAGAAAAGAGACTCGTAATGAACGGTACAAGTTGTACATCTCGCAAGAATAAATCGAAAGTTAAACAACAGAATAAAAAACGATCTAATGGGAAACAGAATTCCAATCATTATAATGGACAACAAAATACCAATACTTCTGTATCTAAAAAACAACAAGCTATGTTGAATGCCCCTGTTAAACTTGGGGACGAAGTATTAGTTACCATTCACGGTATTGGCAGTAGTGGCGAAGGGGTAGGTCGTGTAGATGACTTTACAGTCTTTGTTCCCTTTGCCTTGCCTGGGGAAACTGTGAAAGTAGCTATTAATATGGTAAAAAAAACCTATGCTACAGGGCGCCTCTTAGAAATTGTTACGATGGCTCCTAATCGTATTGATCCACACTGTGATCTCTATGGCTTTTGTGGTGGATGTCAGTTGCAACATATTACCTATGAAGGACAGCTTTCATTAAAAACACAAAAGGTGAAGGACGTTATAGAACGCATTGGTCATCAAAATCCAGACCTTGTAAAACCTACATTAGGCCCTAAAGAACCTTGGGCATATCGCAATAAAATGCAAATGCCTGTAGGCGGTACTAAAGGCGATATTCAAATGGGATTCTATGCGATGGGATCTCACGATATCGTGCAAGGCACAAACTGTCCTATTCAAGATGAAGGGAATAATATCATCGCTCAAGCTTGTTACCAAATCGCTAAAGAATTTGATATTGAACCGTATGATGAACATACAGGAAATGGTGTATTGCGCCATATTATCGGACGTATTGGACAATCTGGATGGATGATTATCCTTGTAACTGCTACAGATTATTTACCACACCAAGAAAAGTGGGTAGAAAAATTAACAGAACGAATTCCTCAAGTAGAAACTATTGTTCACAATGTTAATGGTAAGCGAACTAATGTTATATTAGGACCTAAAAATAATATCCTCTATGGGGATGGGACGATTACAGATCACATTAAGGATTTAAGGTTTACCTTATCTCCACACTCCTTCTTCCAAGTGAATCCAGAACAAACTACAGTGCTTTACGACCAAGCTCTTGAGTATGCGGACCTTAAAGGTGATGAAACTGTAATCGATGCGTACTGTGGTACGGGGACCATTTCATTGTTTTTGGCGCATAAAGCTAAACATGTAATAGGTATTGAAATCGTAGAACCAGCCATTATTAATGCTCGTGAAAATGCGAAACGCAATGGCTATGATAATACAGAATTCATCGTCGCTGATGCGGCTGTAGAAATGCCAAAACTTTACAAGGCTGGAGTACGACCAGACGTCATCGTATTCGATCCAATTCGAGCAGGCTGTAAAGAAGAAGTACTAACCTCTGCAGCTGGCATGGAACCAAAACGTATTGTTTACGTATCCTGTAACCCAGCTACCATGGCTCGAGACATTGAAATCCTTACACTTTACGGCTATGAACTCAAAGAAGTTCAACCTGTAGACATGTTTCCAATGACAGCGCACGTTGAGGCAGTGGCTTTGCTTACGAAAATTTAATATTATATTTTTCTATTTTAAATTGCAATATGAAATTGAACAGTATCCAAATCTACAATTCTATTAACTTCTTCAAGAAAGACATCCAAGTGGGGTCTATAATTTAGAAGCTTGTGTGGCAAATTATTACACCATTGAAGTGTTCGTTGAATTGTTTCCTTTGAAACGGCTTTTATTGGTATTCCTTTCGGTATACATCTACGAAGTAAACCATTATGCCTTTCGTTTGATCCACGTTCCCAAGCAGAATAAGGTCGAGCAAAATAAATAGACAAGGTTTGTAGGTACAAGACTAGGTACATGCAGTACGAGCAGGAGCTTTGTATCCGGGAGATGATTTCTGGATAGAAGAAAGAAATCAAAAACATGATGTGAATTGTTATGAGAAGTTTCAGCACACATGGGTGATTCATAATTCAGGTAGTGTGTATTGGAGCGGAAGAAATATTGTATTAAAAGAAATGAATAAAAATAGCCCACTTTCGAAATTAACAGAAAGACCAATTCCAGACATTGGGCCAAACGGAATTATAAAAATAGCTACGAACTTTGAAGCTCGTAGCATTGAAAAGAAGTTTATTGTAGAGTGGGATATGAAAGACTTAAACGACCGGTCTTGTTTCAGAATGAGTGCTGGATTAAATGTGACTGTTAATGTGTCATATAAAATAGATACGGAGGACTAATTGTGAACGATAACAACATTGAAAAATGGGTAACCCTTAAAGAGATTTAGGCATATTTGGGTGTAGGAAGAGAGACTGTTTTGCAGTGGATAGCAAAACGTAATATGCCAGCATATAAAATGGGCAGACTTTGGAAATTTAAAATATCAGAAGTAGATGCGTGGGTACACTCTGGAGAAGCGGCTGATAAAACTGACCCGTCAGATAACATGGAGGATTAAGAAAATGGCAAGAGCAGCAAAAGCTAAAAAAGAAGTGGAAGTATCATTAGAGACCGTCCTTTGGAACTGTCGAGTAGCACTTCGTGGAGTAGGTACAACAGAAAAAAATCGTGATGCAGTAATTGGATTAGTATTCTTAAAGTTTGCTGGAGATAAATTCGAAAAACGTCGTAAGGAACTTCAAGAACAGTATGGAGATATCCCCGCATTTCTTGAAAAGCCTTCTTTCTATAATGCGGCAAATATTTTTTATTTAAAAGAAACCGCTAGATGGTCATATATCGTTAAGAATGCATCTGCAAATAATATTGCAGTTATTATTGACCAAGCCATGGCAGATATTGAAGAAAGCAATCCACCTCTTAAGGGTGCATTGACATTAAATCTATTTGCTACACTTGGTGCTGATAAATCTAAGATTAAAGACCTTATTGATAATGTAAATCAGATTGATGAGAAGAGATTCCAAGAAGAAGACCTTATTGGTCGTGTTTATGAATACTTCCTTCAGATTTACGCGGCTTCTGGAACAAAGGAAGATGGTGAATTCTATACTCCTGCATGTGTTGTAAAACTTATTGCTGAGATGATTGAGCCATACAGCGGAGTGGTATATGACCCTTGTTGTGGTTCTGGCGGTATGTTTGTTCAGAGTATGAAGTTTATTGACCGTCATAACGGTAATCGTCAGAAGATTTCTGTTATTGGTCAGGAAAGTCAGGCTGAAACATGGCGTCTTTGCAAAATGAATCTTGCAATTAGAGGTATTGCACATAATCTTGGTGAAAAGAACGCTTCCACATTTACTGAAGATCTTCACAAAGATAAGAAGGTTGATTTCATCATGGCTAATCCACCTTTTAATCTTAAGGGTTGGAGAAAAGAAGATGAATTAACAGATGATTACCGTTGGAGAGGATATACAGTTCCACGTGCTTCAAATGCAAATTATGCGTGGATTCTTCATATGATTTCTAAACTTGATGTTAGTCACGGTATTGCAGGCTTCCTTCTTGCGAATGGTGCATTAAATGACCCTGATGAATTTGAAATAAGAAAGCAGATTCTTGAGAACGATAAGGTTGAAGCTATCATTGTTCTTCCAAAAGATATGTTCTATACAACAGATATTTCTGTGACACTTTGGATTGTGAACCTGAACAAGAAAGCAGGTGCTGTTAATGGCCGCCAGCTTCGTGACCGCAGCAATGAAATCTTATTTATGGACTTGAGACGTTGGGACAGTAATATTGAAGAAATCGTGATCGACAAAGGTAAGAATAAGAAGAAGAAGAAGACTGTTCTTACCGATGAGCAGATTACTAAAATAAAGAAAGTTTATAGTGCTTGGCAGAGTGCTGACCAATCTGAATATAGTGACGTTGCAGAATTCTGTAAGTCTGCAACAATTAAGGATGTTCGTTCGCACAACTACTCCCTTGCACCAAGCAAGTACATTGAATTTATTGACCATGACTTAGATATCAACTATGCAGAAGAAATGGCTCGTATTCAAGCTGAAATGCAAGATGTTATGAAGGCAGAAAAGAAATCCCAGCAGATGCTGGAGGAAGCATTTAGGAGGATTGGATATGGCATTGACTAAGTTGGGAAAATATATTGAAGTAAGCGATTTGCGTAATTCAGATGATAAGTATGGCCCAGATGCTGTTGTAGGTATTTCTACACAGAAAAAGATGATTACAACGAAGGCTGACTTGGATGGAGTGAAACTTACATCATATAAATTGTTGCCTCCGGGATATTTTGCATATGTGCCAGATACCTCTAGACGAGGTGACAAGATGTCTCTTTGCTTTAATAACACAGAGGATACTTTGTTAGTATCATCAATTTCAGTGGTGTTTTATATTACCGATGAGAATGAACTAAATCCTGATTATTTATTCATGTATTTTAAGAGACCTGAATTTGACAGATATTCACGCTTTAACTCGTGGGGTTCGGCAAGAGAAACATTTGATTGGAGCGAAATGTGCGATATTGAGATAGAGTTACCTTCAATCGATATCCAAAGAAAGTTCGCAGCAGTTTATGTTTCTATGCTTGAAAACCAGAAAAGCTATGAGCGTGGTCTGGAAGATTTGAAATTGGCTTGTATAGGTTCAATTGAAGATTTAAAGAAGAATACAAAAAAAGAAAGTATACTTCCTTATCTTATTGAAAGAAACGAGAAGAATACTCAGGTTAAATATAATGATTTGATTGGTGTAGGAAATGATGGCTTTATTATTCCAAGAGGAAGTAGAGATGAGTCAACATTTTATAAGTGTAACATTTTTTATCCAAGAGATTTTGTTTACAACCCTTCTGTTATTAGCAAAGGTGCAATAGCTTTTAACTCTCATTTTGAAGAACCTAAAATTTGTACCGAAGAGTATATTGTTTTTTATGTCGAGGATGAAGATAAACTTTCTCCAGAGTATTTGTTTTTGTGGCTGAAACGAGATGAAACTGGAAGATTTATGGATTTTATGAATATCGATAGTGTGAGAAACCGAGTTTATTTTAGAGATTTGGAGAATATAGAAATTCCTATTCCAAATATTGATATTCAAAGAAGTATCGCTAAAATATTTATAGCCTACAATGAGAGAAAAGTTATAAACGAAAGATTAAAAGCACAGATAAAAGATATGTGTCCAATTCTAATTAAAGGGGCAATCGAAGAGGCCCGTGCATAAAAGGAGGTGCCGTATATGGACTACTTCTTCGAAAAGGGTAAGTTCACCGAAGACCAGTTGGAGCAGGCCATTATCGAGCTGTTCCAATTGCAAGGATATACTTATGTTCACGGTGAAAACGTTCATCGCCAATATGAAGATATCTTGTTGGAAGATGACTTGCGAACATACTTGCTTGGCCGTTACAAAGACATAAGCGATGTTGAAGTGCAAAAGATTATAAATAAAATCGCTCTTATACAGGCATCACCTTTGTATCTTGGCAATAGAGAAACTTTCTGGCTTGTTAATGAGGGATTTAACTTACAACGTGACGATATTTCAAAGGTTGCGCTCCATGTTGATTATATTGATTATGACCATCCAGAGAATAACATCTTCAAAGTGATTAACCAGTATTCTGTTCAGGGTGAAAGGTTACGTAGACCTGACTTACTTGTCTTTATTAATGGTATTCCGGTAACAATTTGTGAATTTAAATCTGCCATAAACGAAGATACTACTGTTCATGATGCATGGGAGCAGATTACAAAAAGATATACAAGAGACATTCCTAAATTGATGAAGTATTGCTTTTTATCTGTTATTAGCGATGGAGCTAATACAAAATTAGGAAGCATCTTTACTCCATATGAGTACTACTACTCATGGAATAAGGCAAATGATACAGATACAGTCGCAAACGGAATTAGCTCTTTAATGACTATGATTGCTGGTGCATTTGCTCCGGAACGATTGTTGCGAGTGATTCGAGACTTTGTTTTTTATCCAGATGACAGCAAGAAGAGTGAAGCAATTGTTTGTCGCTATCCACAGTTCTTTGCAGCTAACAAGATGTTAAATAATATCAAGGATCACATGCGTCCTGCAGGTGATGGTAAAGGTGGTACATACTTTGGTGCCACTGGATGTGGAAAAACATATACTATGTTATTCTTATCTCGCTTAATTGCTCAAAGAGATAATGAGGCATTCAATAATCCAACAATTATCATTCTTGCTGACCGTGAGGACTTGGATACTCAAACTTCTGAATTATTTGTTACTGCTACAAAATATCTGCACGAGAGCGATGTTCGAAGCATCGAAAGCCGTAAAGATTTAGAGCAGACACTTAAGGATAGGCCAAGCGGCGGTGTTTATATCACTACTATTCAGAAATTCTGTGAAAACACTGGACTGCTTTCCGATAGAAGCAATATTATATGCATTTCCGATGAAGCACATAGAACACAGACGAGCACTGGAAGTAAGTTGAAGAAGACGGACAAAGGTGTATTTACTACATATGGATTTGGCCATTATCTCCGTGCAAGTTTACCTAATGCTACTTACTGTGGTTTCACCGGAACTCCTATCGATGAAACAATTGCTGTATTTGGTGATGTGGTTGATAGCTATACAATGAAAGAATCAAGCGATGATGGTATTACAGTACGAATCGCTTATGAACCTCGTCTTGCTCGTGTAGTTTTATTTGATGAGCAGGCTAAAGAAATCCAAAAATATTATGATCAGTGTGCTGCTGAAGGTTCTTCAAGTGAAGAAATTGAGGAAAGCCAACTCGCAATGAGTAAGATGACAGCTATCTTAGGGCATCCGGGTAGACTGAAAAAACTTGCTGTCGACATCGTAAATCATTATGAGGCACTTTGCTCTGAAAAACCTGAGATAGTACAGAAAGCCATGATTGTCTGTGCTGATAGACCGCTGGCATTCAAAGTGCTAAAAGAGATTCTTGCTATTCGACCTGAATGGGGCGAAGCAAAGAAGGCCGAAGATGAAAGCCAGCTTACTATGGAAGAACTTGATAAACTTATGGCGCTTCCAAAAGTAAATATGGTTGCTACTCAGGGGCAGAATGATGAAAAAGAACTGTTTGAAATGTGCGGAACTAAAGAATACCGCAAAAAGTTGGACAAGCAGTTCAAGAATAATAAATCAAACTTTAAAATTGCTATCGTTGTAGATATGTGGATTACTGGATTCGATGTTCCATCTCTTGCAGTAATGTACATTGATAAGCCGCTTCAGAAACACACTCTGATTCAGACTATATCGCGTGTAAATCGTGTATTTGATGGTAAAGATAAAGGTCTTGTTGTCGACTACATCGGTATCAAGAACGATATGCTCGAAGCTGTCAAAAAATATGGTGGGCCACAGGAAAGCCCTGTTGATGAGCTTAATATCTCTCTTGGTATTTTCAGAAACCATCTTGCATTGATTGATGAGCTTCTTGTCGACTTCAATGCAACGAAATTTCATACCGGTACACCACTTGAAAGACTTAACTGCTTAAATGTTGCAGCTGAGTATGTTCAGATGAAAAAGGAAATACAAACAAGATTCATGGGACTTTCAAGAAGATTGAAGAGTGCTTATGTCATCTGCTTCCCATCAGGCGAATTAACAGAAAAAGAAACTGCTACAGCACAGTTCTATCTAGCAATTCGTTCTATCATCTACAAACAGACTCAAGGTGATGCGCCAGATGCAGAAGTTATGAACCGTGTTGTTGAAGAGATGGTTAAGGAAGCTATCACATGCACAGGCATTGAAAATATAGTTGATGACCAAAGATCTGTAGATTTATTCAGCGATGATTTCTTGGCAGAGCTTGATACTGTTAAGATGCCAATCACTAAGTTTAATGCATTATTGAAGCTTCTTCGTAAGGCTATCTCGGCTTATGGAAGAACTAACAAAGTTAAAGCAGTAGAGTTTGATGAACGTTTACGTAAGCTTGTAGAAGCTTATAACAGCCGTGATAAGTTGGTATTTACAAGTGAAGTTGTTGCTGATTTTGTTAATGACTTGTCCGACGAACTTATTAAAATTCTTAAGGATTTACAAGAAGACAAAACATCCTTTGAAAAGCTTGGTATCAGCTATGAAGAAAAAGCATTCTATGACATTCTTGTAAAAGTAAGAGACGACCACGGATTTCCTTATGAGGAAGAAAAGTGTTTGTTGCTTGCTAAGAAAATAAAAGAACTTGTAGACGATAAAGCACAGTTTGCTGATTGGTCTACAAGAGATGATATAAAAAATCAGTTAAATATGGACTTGACGGTACTTCTTTATAAAAATGGATATCCACCTGAGTGGGATGAAGAAGTATTCGAAAAGGTAATGGAACAGGCCGAAAACTTTAAGAAGTATGCGGATGTTTCTTCTGATACTCCAGAACCTGCGAAAGTAAAAGTTTATCAATATGCTCCTAGTACGAGTGCAGTTTTGAAGGTTGCTGAAGAATCAGAACCATATGGTATAAATAAAAATTGAGGTGATTAAAGTTGATTAGTACTATTGATATCAATACAACTATAAAAGCAGGAACAATTGATTCCGTTTTTAAAGAGGTTACGCATTCTGAAATCCTTGGGCTGCGTAACTCTGCTCAACTGCGCCTTTTCATCTGAAACTAGATGGAGACACGTTTACCAATCAAGGCCTTTATAAGTGCTTGAGAAAAAATATCGGACAATATGTCTATTCAAGAACACGTATTGCAAAGTTCAAGGAAGAAGATGATGAAGCAAGCATTGGTATTGAAGCCATGCAGTTGATTAACGACCAAAGAACTAAAAAAACGGATTCGTTTGGAAATATGCTAGGAGAAATCCTTCAGTATGCATTTATTGAGGAGAAACTGGGTGCATCAAAGATTTTTAGTAAAATCGAATTGGATTCTTTAACTTCTGAGAGCTTTTATGATGGTATTCATTTGTTGAAGATGGATGATACGTCTTTTCAGATGGTCTTTGGAACATCCAATGTTGAAGATCAAATGGATGATGCGATAGCTAATGCCTTTCTAAAAATAAAAAATGGATTGAACCAGTCTAAAAGAGGTATCGCTTTAGTGAATGACCTTGTTTTTGCTCAAAGTGCAGATACAATTCTTGCAGATGCATTGAGTAAGATTATTACACCAGCACCAGATGCGCTGGATGTTGATTCTGCATACGGCATATTCCTTTGCTGCTCTTTGGGTTTGGATAAATCAAAATATAAAGTAGCAGAATATAAAAAAATTAGTTGAATAGAAGACGGTGAGTAATATTCATAATTATTTGTCAAGAAAAAACATATTTTAAATTGCAATATGAAATCGAACAGTATCCAAATCTACAATTCTATTAACTTCTTCAAGAAAGAAATCCCAGGGGGTTCTATAATTTAGAAGCTTGCATGGCAAATTATTACACCATTGAAGTATTCGTTGAATTGTTTCCTCTGAAACGGCTTTTACTGGCATTCCTTTCGGTATACATCTACGAAGTAAACCCTTATGCCTTTCGTTTGATCCATGTTCCCAAGCAGAATAAGGTCGAGCAAAATAAAAATAGATTTTCGTTGGGAACGCCGTACTACCAATGGTAAATCAATTGCTTTTATACCTAATACACCTTTGTGAATATAGTTATATAAAGTTTTAGTACAAACTATTTCATTACGCACAAACAACCCCTTATGTTTAGCATATCCAACAGCAGCATCAAATGACCAATGATCAGCTAGAGTCTTGCTTTCAATCCAATTTATAAAAGATTCTATGGCACCAATTCTCATGGTATTAAAGGAGCCAACACGTTGTCTTTCATATGTTGCTTGTCCAGAATCAGCTAAATATACAAGTTGAGATTTACCTTGTCAAATTTTAATTACAGTACCACGTTTTAATTCTGTATAAATAATTGTTCTAGAACGGCCCAGTGCACGTGAAATTGCAGCAATACTATCTCCTAGAACGATTCTCTTTTCTAAATAAAATCGTTCTTCGAAGTTTAAGTGTTTGTGCGTAATGTCGTGTTATGATTATTGTAGTCCATAGTGATTACCTCGGTTATATTTTGATTAGACACCTAAATCATAACACAAGGTTCACTATGGATTTTTTATGTGTTCAATTTCATTCTACAATTAAGCAAAGTAATGAAATTAAAGAGTTGTATTGTATGATTCGAGGAATGTGTTATGTGTTTTTACTTTGATATTCATAATATAATGCATCGCTTGAGTTTATGGAGACCTATCTTTCATTCAGAGGCAGATTTTCAATTTAGTTTAGCGTGGATTATAAAAGAAATATATCATGATTGTGAAATACGGCTAGAGTTTGTTCCTGATTTTAATACTAATTTACATCTCGATATTCTTGTTATATTAGATGGTAAATGGATTCCAATTGAGCTTAAATATACGACAAAAAAATGTATTAAAACTATAAATGATGAAGTGTATGTGTTGAAGGAGCAAGGTGCTAAGGATCAAGGTTGTTATAACTACTTAAAAGATATAATGCGTATAGAGGAGTTCAGAAATAAAACTAGTAAATTTATTGAAGGTTATACTATTAAGATAACTAGTGAAATGTCTTATCTAAAGCCTCCGACAAAAATAAATTGTACATATGCTGAATTTTCTATTGAGGATGGTTCTATTAAAACTGGATGCATGAATTGGGATGCCAATACAGGAAAAGGAACAATGCGTGGAATGGAAGCACCTATAGTATTAACTGGGATATATCCTATAAATTGGAAAGAATATTCTAAAGTTGATGATACTAATAGTGGTACTTTTATGTATCTTGTAAATACGATTGATAAATAAAATTAGGAGATATATTATGTTTAAACCAGTTCGCAAAAAGATAAATGAATTAGACCATAGTGCTGCAGAAGCTTTATTACAATCTAATCGTCGAGGTATTTTAGCCATGAACGGCGATAATGGATACCCGTATGCTATTCCTATTAATTATTTTTATGATTGTGATAAGAAGAAAATTTATTTTCATGGAGCTAAAGCTGGGCATAAAGTCGATGCATTGAAAACTTCAGATAAGGTATGCTTTACCGTATATGGTAATGAGCATATTGATGAATGTGAACCATGGGCGCCGTATGTACAAAGTGCAGTTGTATTTGGGAGATGCCGTTTATTAGAGGCCGGTCCAGAATCTATAGCTCGATTAAAAGAATTCGCTATGAAATATTATCCTGATGAAGATTTAGCTGATGATCAAATTGCTCGGAACGGTAAAGCAACACAGATGTTTGAAATTACTATTGAACATATGAGTGGCAAACAAGTACAAGAGAAATAATAGATTAGCCCTTCGCTTATGCGAAGGGCTTTTACTATACACTCATACTTATAAATGTAATATAATGTAATTAGTGATAATCATTTTAAAATATAGTTCATGGGAGAGAGACATGATACAATTAAAAGATTTAGGTACATTTGAATCAGTGCCTAAGATTGTAACAGATATTACTGAAGGGGATGTTCATTCTCTTGAAATAGAATTAGCCAATGGTTGGGATATTAATCAACCTATAGAAATTGGTGAGTATAGTAAGCATACACCTTTAGAATTAGCTTTGGTTATGTGTTGCTTGCCAAGTATTCAATGGTTAGTCGAGAATGGCGCTGATATTAACGATGAGGAAAATCCAAGTTTCTTATTAGCTGTACGGTATGGTAATAAAGAGATTATAGACTATGTCGTAGTTCATGGTGCCAATGTTCATGCTTTGAACCGTGTGAAAGTAGATGCCTTTCAAGCTGCCTTATATGGCAAGAAATATAATCACTTACAGATTATTCATGACTTAGGGCATACTGTACAGAAATATGGTGGTAAAGCTTTCAGAAATGTCATTACAGATAAAAATTATGAAGTCCTAGATTTCTTTATTCGTAATGGTGTAGATATTAACTATAACAAGCCTGATTCTGTATATTCCTTTAAGCCAACTCCATTGTGTGTAGCAACTCGTTATGTGGATTTACAGATGTGTAAATATTTGGTAGAACATGGTGCTGATGTGACCATCACGGAAAAGGATGGTATGCGCCCCTATAGCATTGCCCTTGAAAAAGGCGATATGGAAATGGCCGAGTATTTTAAATCTTTAGAGCCTGCTGAATTCCATGATATACAAAATAAAATGGATCAGTTAAAGCCATTTAAATTACCAAAAGCATTAGTGAATTTTTTAGAGGGCGAACAACTTTACTTTGAATTGCCAGACTCCGATTTTATATCTATAGAGTTCTTCCCACTTATTGATACGATTCCCTTTAAATTAGGTCGTCGTAATCTATTGCGTTTATCTAAAGAACTGGGCGAGTATAATGATTGGCAAATTGTATGGGACCCTAAAACTAAGAAGATAAGTTGCTATGATATAGAACATCAAGAACTGAGTGAGCTTTGTAAATTTGATGAGTTTATGTCCGATATGGCAGGTCAATTAGAAAACTTGTTTTAGCGTATATCGTAAAGGAGAGGCGATACATATGATAGATACTTTTGAGAAAACATATACAGATTGGTCCATTGATGTAGGTGACTATAAGTATGAAGGGATTACCTTGAATGAGGTTGAGCAAAATCTCTACGCTATTGAGGATCAAGAACAGGATTTTGTAGTTATATCACCATCAAAGGCAATTCCGATAGATACTAAAAAGTATAACTTTGTGCAAGTTTGTAGTGATCAAGATACCGATTTATTACATATAGAGCTTAGTGTAACTAATGATGGTGAGAAGGGCGCTATCATATACGGTAAAAATGAGCTAGGACATCAAGAAGCATTCCAGATCATAGAAGAATTTATTGCACATCATAAGTTACCATCATTAGATGATTGGGAAGTCGTACTAGATTTAAGACCAAAAATGGAAAGCTATGTAATGGGTACAAACGATGACTAATCCTGTAATATTTGATGAACAATTAAGGCAATATACCATATCCTACGAAGGAATACAGTTTTGCTGGGATAATGAATTCAAAGATTTACATTATTTTGCCATAGATGGATGATATATTTTCCATGATTTTGCTAGTATGACTTATATGTGGAGTCTATTATGTTATATACACCTAATAACATTTTGTATAAGTATATTCGCTATCGATTTAGACGGATTCAGATTCAGTGTAATATGTTATATGATTTAGCACCAGAGGAAGAAGATGAGATTTGTCGTAATCTATTAAAAAAGAGAGCGAAGATATTAATTCCAGCTGGAATATTATATTTTTTGCTTTTTGGGATTATCTTTGCTTGGCTAGTAGGAACAACTGAGGAACTAAATCCCTTAATGCAATGGGAATTAAGAGTCATAGACTATGTGATACCCATTTTAAATACCATAGATATTAAGTGGTATGCATATCCTCTAGATCTATTATGGGTAGCAATTATATTAGCGCCTATAGCGATTATAAATGCATCTCCTTATATCATTTTTTCTTATATTGTAGATACCATATTGATACGACATGAGGTAAAAGCTTTAATCAAAACTTATTCTATAAATGAGTAATTAAGAATTTAGATTATATCGGTTTAAACTAGGAGAGGGTATTATGAGTAATCTGAAAGACTTTGATTGGACTGGATTTTGGAACGATGTTGACTATGCATTTGAATCCTATATTGGTAAACCGGTTACTGATAAGGATATTAAAGCAGCTGAAGCAGAATTAGGTTATACATTGCCTACTGCATATATTGAGCTACTTAAAAACCATAATGGTGGTGTAGTAAAGAAAAATTGTTTTATTAATGATGATGACGATTGTGTATATATAACAGGAATATATGGCATCGATAGAGATAAAAAATACTCTCTTTTAGGTGAGATGGGGAATGAATTTTGGATTTCGAAAGTAAAATATCCCCCTATCGGTGTCGTTGTAGCGGATACGATTTCTGGTGGTCACGATATGATTTTCCTTGATTATCGTGACTGTGGTCCTAGCGGTAAACCTAAGGTTGTACGTGTAGACCAAGAAGGTGATTATTCAATTACTCTCTTAGCAGATAATTTTGGTGACTTTATTAAGAACTTATATATCAGTATAGAAGAAATTACGGATGAAGAGTTTCAATCGTTAAGTGATGCGGAAAAGGTTAAGCTCCTTAATGAACAAGAGGGCATTGATATCAAGCGTGCGATGGAACTGTTAACTAATATGGGTATCGATAATTTGTCTCCTATACTATTAAGCACCTTAGGACGTATGTATAACAATAATGGCCGACCGGCAGAGGCTATCGATTTATTTGATCGTATCGATGAGGCACATCGTGATTGGTCTTGATATTATCGTTGTGGTTATGCTCATGCGACGTTAGCTATTGGTGAAAGCTACGAGTCTGAACATGTACAGAAGGCATTACAGTTAATAGAGACAGGCATAAAAATGACGAAAGAAGCTCACTTAGATAAACAGCTTGGTTGGTGCTGTGAAGTAGTAAAGTATCAACTATTTAAAATTAAGCCAAAAGAGTACAAGGAGGATTACCCTGTGATTTTTGATACCATTGAGAACCTCTTTGATAAGAAAAATAGTAAAATTACTACAGAAGGTAAAGCTACTGGAGACATTGATGAACGCGAAGAGGATAACTATCCTACATATGATGTAGTGCATTGGGTATTTAATAAGCAAACATATAGCAGAGAAGAGTTTACCAAAGAATACAATGAAAATGTAAAGAAATATGTAGATGATGAAGCAGATGACGACGATAGATTAGAAGAACCTGAAATTCTAGTAACCTATGAAGCTTGGATTGAAAGTGAAGACCAACTTTTTGATAATGAACGTGTTACCGACGAAGAATTGCTGGAAGAAGATAAAGAAGATGACATGTGGCAAGTAGAAATTATGGCTCATCTTGTAGCGGATAATGGTACATATTTTACTAGAGAAGAATTACTTTTTAAATTACACAATTTAATGGCCAATAAAGAATTAGGAGATCACGTATTCTTTGAAGGTATTGAATACGAAGGTCATGAATGTGAAGGGTACGGACTTATAGATAATGAAGATGGTATACCTGTATTCTTTATTGTTTGTGGTAGCTAGTTAGTATAGAACATTATAAGACAATAATAGATTAGCCCTTCGCTATGCGAGGGGCTTTTACTATATACGTAGAAATTATATACTTTTGTGCTTCGGGCTACGTTATTTTATAGGGGATTAATGTAGAATATTGAGAAATATGTTAGGTATAATAAAATCAAAGCATTGTTTAAAAGATTACAAGGAGGATTATATTATGATTTTTGAAATGATCAAAAACCTTTTTAACAAAAATGAGAACACGGAAAAGATTGAATATCTTGGTGTTGATAAAGATGGTAATAAAATATATGAAGGTTATTATCATGAGTTTAAGGGAATTCCTTGGGTTTTTAATAAAACTACCTATACTAAAGAAGAGTTTGCTAAGGAGTTTTATACATGCTTAGAAGAGCATAAAGTTAATCCTGATAATTTACCGCCATTAGTAGAGCCTGAAATTTTTGTAAGCTATGAAGCTTGGATTGAAAGCAAATGTCAGCTTCACGCTAATGAACACTTATACGAGGTAGATGAATTACTAGAAGACGATAAAGAAGATGATATGTGGCAAGTTGAAATCTATGCTCGCCTTAAAGCAGATAATGGTCAGTACTTTACTACTGAAGAGCTTCTTTTCAAGATACATAACTTAATGGCCAATAAAGAGCTCGGTGATCATGTATTCTTTGAAAATCTAGTCTATGATGATCACGAATTTGAAGCTGATGAAATTGAAGATATTGACGATAATGATGAAGGTATTCCTGTATTTGTTGTATGGCTTGGTAGCTAGTTAAATAGTCTTTTTTGTCATAAACTATTATTTTAAAATCTGTAATTTATTGTTTTGTGTTGTTTGTTATTATTATGCTAAGATGAGTTCATATACATATTGATAATATGAGGGGAAGTGTATTGTATGTCTATGACTGTTGAACAGTTTTTATCTTTTTCTGAAAGTGAGCAATTACAAACTGTTAAAGAGCTTAATGATACTGGAAATGTAAAAACTATTATTGATGTGTTAACTCGTGTAGGCATAGAAAATTTATCTATACCTCTGTTAGGTGAGCTTGGTAGAGCTTATAACAATAATGGCAATGAAAAAGAGGCAATAAAGGTATTAGAGTCTATTGATGAAGAGTATCGTGATGCGGTGTGGTATTATCGTTGTGCCTATGCGTATGGAGCCATTGCTTTAGACAATAATGAATCGTATACATCAGATACTATGAAACAGATGCTAAGATTAGTAGATCAGGGCGTACGTTTAGCTCAGGAAAAGAATCTGGATGATATAAAATCGTATTGTTTTGAAGTCATTGATATGTGCTATATGCAGATGGACTTTGAACAGTGTGAAGCAGAGTATCCTGAGTTATGTAAAGCTTATAGCAATTATGTAGCAGAGAAAAAGAAGAACCGAGAAGGTGTACCTCGTCATCGGACCATTACTATTGAAGAAATCCAAGCTACAGATGATATGTGGACCATTAATGAGCCCATGTATTGGACTATCAATATATATGGTTCTTACGATGATTATTTAGAATCTGGAAAACCTTTCACTTTAGAGCAACGATACCTAAATGCAATATGTTGGTATTTTGCCGAGGTCAATAATGGTGGTCATCATCAATTTTTATATAACTCAACAGGCATTGTATGGGAAGATGCTCTTGCTGGCTTACGCCTCTTCAAGATGGATGAGCTAGCAGATAATTTACAATCACTTATCGATTACTTTGGTGGTTCAGTTCCATTTGATAGAGCTGAACGATGGACTATTTTACAAGACTGGGAAAATGAAGAGAAATTGTTCGATTTTCTCGATAAAAAAGATGATGTAGTGTATGAATATGATGGAATTTATGAAGATACATTCGTATATGAACATCCTGAATTATTTGTATTTGATGGTACCTATACGATTCCAGAATAAGCTTGGGATATATTTAACAAGATATAATCGATGTAACCGGTACAACTGGTACAACTGGTACTTTCACTATGTTAATCGATTTTATTATGTAGTAACTTTCACCAAGTAGAACCGATATATTAGAGGTATTACATGTTAGATAAACAAGGCGTATATGATTGTTTACGTGACCATCATATCGATTTTGAAATTACAGATCACGCACCATTATTTAGTATGGACGATAAGCCAAATGTGCAGTTGCCATATCCTGAGTGGGATGCGAAGAATTTATTTATACGAGATCATAAACGAGAACATTACTATTTAATTACCGTTCGTGGTTCTAAACGTGTAGATTTAAAACAATTCCGTAAGGACCACAAGCTTAAAAAGATTACCTTTGGTTCTGAAGAAGAACTATGGGATATTTTGAAGATTAAACCAGGTCATGTATCTCCATTCTGCTTGCTCCATGATGAGGACCGTAAGGTCCATTACTATATTGACGCGGACTACGAAAATAATTTAATCGGCATACATCCAAACCAAAATGATGCGACTGTATGGCTTAAAGGCAAAGAACTAGTTAAACTTATTGAAGAACATGGTACAATAGTAGAGTATATTACATTGTAATTTTGAAGTGTTTTAGGAGCAGTTTAAGAAGATCTATGAATAGAACATTATTAAAACGTATGATAGTTACATCTGTTATTGCCGTATTAGGTGTAAGCACATCTTTTGCAGCTCTTGTTATGGAGCGAGATCAATCTGTAGATACAGCACCTAGTGTAGGCATGTATCGTTTCGAAGTACCTGTAGAGTTACAAGGAACTTATAATAGTGCAGGTGTAGCTAATCTGACAGCATCTATGGAAAAAGAACCTAATACATTGTCCATGAATGTGGCGCATGTAAAAGGTAATCCTTCGGAGTCTTATGTAGTTGAAATCTATAAAGATTTAGCTGCTATTGAAACACATCGCAAATCTGACCATTATCAAGCATTTGTTAATGAAGTCGGTTCTAAATTAACAAATCGTAAGATGTACGATGTACAGTCTGTACTTTTATTTGAAAAGAAAGATGCATTATCTATCGTAAATGATGGTAAGGCAGTGGTGACCTTAACTGAGTTTACTGTTGATAGCAATGAAATCGATACGGTACAACGACAATATCAACTCGATATGGAACGTGCCGTTCGTGATGATGCGGGTTATAAGGCTGGTTATGTGCTTCGTGAAAGAAATGCAAAAAATCGTTGGTACGTCATTCAAATCTATAGCGATCAAGAAGCCCTTACTAAACACTTGAACAGCCCAGGTTATCGTTTTATGATGAGCCAAATCCAAGGTAGTCTACAAGGGGTTACTACTAAAGTATTAGATGGGGATATCCTTGTAAACCATGGTGGTCAATCATTTGTTAGACCTTAGTTTTTGATATAATACTAATCAGTAAAGTTACTGCTAGCATATTATGTGCTAGCAGTTTTTTGCTATATAATAGGTTATAATCTAGTTAATTCTATTTAGGAGTTATATATGACACAACAAGAACGATTGCGCTATCTTTTAGAGGGATTAGTAGCCGAATATAAAGAGAAATATAACGAACATATAGATATTCCCGTAAGTGAAGAAGAACAATTTACTCTATTTAGAGCACTATGTAATATTCGTCCTGCAGGAGCTATGTCCGCAGAGTGGATGAAGATAGAGGATGAATATTTAAATACATTGGCTCATGAAAAAGGCATCGTTACGATTAACGATATGGAAGAGCGAGAACCTCAGATATATTTGTGGCAAGGGGATATAACACGTCTAGCGGTAAAGGCTATAGTCAATGCAGCTAATGAGCAGTTGCTCGGTTGTTTTCTACCGAATCACAAATGTATTGATAATGCCATTCATACTTTTGCTGGTATTGAGTTACGTATGGCCTGTGCTAGGATGACTGAGTATATGGATATGCCTGAAAAGACAGGTGTAGCTCGTATGACCTATGGTTTTAATTTACCTGCCAGTCATGTTATCCATACGGTAGGGCCTATTGTTTATGATACTGTTACAGACTTAGAAAAAGAACAATTGTCATCGTGCTATAGATCTTGCTTGGAGCTAGCTAATGCTTATAGTTTGAAGTCCATTGCATTTTGCTGCATTTCTACAGGTGAGTTTAGATTTCCTAATGAATTGGCGGCCCAAATTGCTATCGATACGGTACGTAGGTATTTAAAAGAAACAAATAGTAAAATCCAAGTGGTATTTAACGTATTTAAGGATATAGATTATGACATCTACAACAAATTATTGGGATAATATAGAACGTGTAAAAGATTTTTTGAATACAGCTGATGCGGTACTCGTAGGTATTGGGGCCGGTATGTCTACTGCAGCGGGTCTGACCTATAGTGGAGAACGTTTTCATAAATACTTCGATGACTTTCACAAAAAGTACGGTATCACAGATATGTATTCTGGTGGATTCTATTCATTTGAAAGCATGGAAGAATATTGGGCGTGGTGGAGCCGTCATATCTACTATAATCGCTATGATATTTCAGTAGGTGAACCTTATATTCGGTTGATGGAGTTGTTACAAAATAAGAATTACTTTGTGATTACCACTAATGTAGATCATCAAATGCAATTTGCTAGAGTGGATAAAAATAGATTTTATTACATGCAAGGTGATTATGGCTTGTGGCAATGCTTTGAGCCATGTCATCAAAAGACTTATGATAATGAAGAACAAGTGCGTCGTATGGTGAAAGAACAAAAGGATATGAAAATTCCCACAGAATTAATTCCTCACTGTCCTAGATGTGGCGAACTAATGATGATGAATTTACGTGTCGACGGTGCCTTTGTGCAAGACGAAGGTTGGTATGCAGCTCAAAAACGATATGCAAGTTTTATAGAGAATTATAAAGATAAGAAAACCGTATTGTTAGAACTTGGTGTTGGCTATAATACACCGATGATTATTAAATATCCATTTATGCGGGTGGCACATGACAATATAGACACACTATATGTACCAGTTAATATTGAAAAACGATCGATTCCATTTGATATTCAGCAAAATACAGTATTGTTTAATAATGACATACAAAAGGTATTGAATGATTTGTTATCTTAAGAAGGAGTTAATGTACTATGAACTATAAATATACCTATGAAAGTCCATTAGGGACAATGATTATGCTTGGTACATTATCATACTTAACAGATTTATTTTTTATTGATGAAGCTCATGCACCTAGTTATGATGATGCGGAGTATATAGAGCAACTAACAGGTCCATTTGAAGTAACAATTATGTGGCTAAATCAATACTTTAATGGTAAAAAGCCCTTTATTACACCGCCTATCCAGTTAGAAGGTACAGAGTTCCGTAAATCCGTATGGTCTATATTACAGACAATTCCTTATGGTGAAACTACAACATATGGAGATATTGGTAAACAAATTGCACAGCAACAAGGTAAAGAGAAATTTTTTGCTCAAGCCGTAGGAGGGGCTGTAGGGCATAATCCAATTTCTATCATCGTTCCTTGTCACCGTGTTATTGGTAGTAATGGCCAGTTAACAGGATATGCAGGGGGCATTGAACGCAAGAAATATATGCTAGACCTAGAGTCGGAGCATAAATAAAGTAATAGTAAATATAAAACATAGATAATAATAAAAGAGATTACTTCTATGTATAGTTAGACATATATAGAAGTAATCTTTTTTTGTGTTTAGATATATTTAGTTGTAATGTAAATAGATATCGTAATAATTAGAATATGAGCAAATACAATACTTTTACAATGTACTTATTTTAAATAAATTTGTTTTCTAAGGTACCAATACCGCTTATGGAAACTGTAACAATATCTCCTGGTTTTAACCAAGAATACTTACTTTCATTTTTACCTAATACTACACCACTAGGCGTACCTGTAAAGATAATGTCACCTTCTTGGAGTGTCATATATGTTGATAAGAAGGCAATAATGTTATAAGGCTTAAAAATCATTTGTTCTAGCTTTGCTTGTTGACGTATTTCACCATTTACTGTTGTCGTAATAGTAGCACTTTCAAAGTCAAAATCATCAGGAGATACAATATTAGGACCAATAGGAGCAAAGTGATCAAGCGATTTGCCAAGGATCCATTGAGAACCTCTAAACTGTAATGTACGGGCACATACGTCGTTACCAATGGTATAGCCTAAGATATGTTCCATTGCCTTTTCAGGAGATATGTTTTTACCAGATTTACCGATGATGATAACTAATTCTCCTTCATAATCGTAATGGAAAGTTTCGTCTTCAATAGTAATTGTATCATGATTACCTGCAAGAGCATTTGATGTTTTCATAAAGATTTCTGGAAAATCATGTGTAGCTAGACTAGTTTCAGCAATATGATCAGCATAGTTAAGGCCGATACAAATGATACTTTTAGGATTAGGAATTAAAAAATTTTTATTTTCGTTCATAATAGGGACCTCTAGTAAAATAAGATAATGTATATCTGAAATTATTATAATATAAATAGGGCGGTAGCTATACTGTAAAAAACAATTTTTATATTCAACGATAGTATAGCTAGGGGCCTATTTGATAATATACATATCTATTAATATGTTACCTATATATAGATGATATATCTTAATAGATACTATATCTGTATATATAATTTATCATCTCTATAGAATCTATTGAAAATACAAGATGATAGTGATAAGATTAAGTGTATATCAATATAAATGGAGGTTATTGTTATGAGCAAGAATATCGATTGGGATAATCTCGGTTTTGGTTATGTAGAAACCGACTACCGTTATTTGACTACATATAAAGATGGTAAATGGGACGAAGGTGGTCTAATTACTGATGCTAACGTTGTCCTTAATGAATGTGCTGGTGTATTCCAATACGCTCAAACTGTTTTTGAAGGTTTGAAAGCATACTATACAAAAGATGGTCACATCGTATGCTTCCGTCCAGATTTGAATGCAGAACGTTTGAATCAATCCTGTGAACGCCTTGTAATGCCTACATTACCTGAAGGTCGTTTCCTCGAAGCTGTAAAAGAAGTTGTAAAAGCAAATAAAGACTTTGTTCCTCCATATGGTCATGGTGCAAGCCTTTATATTCGTCCTTACATGATGGGTACAAACTCCGTTATCGGTGTAAAACCTGCTGATGAATATCAATTCCGTGTGTTTACAACACCAGTAGGCCCTTACTTTAAAGGTGGTGCTAAACCAATCAAAATTCGTATTACTGATTTTGATCGTGCAGCTCCTCATGGTACTGGCCATATTAAAGCTGGTTTGAATTATGCTATGAGTTTGTATGCTATCACTGATGCTCATAATGAAGGCTATGCAGAAAATATGTATCTTGATGCGGCTACTCGTACACATGTAGAAGAAACTGGTGGTGCTAACTTCATCTTTATTACTAAAGATGGTAAATTAGTTACACCTAAATCTGATAGTATCTTGCCATCCATTACACGTCGTTCTTTGATGTATGTAGCAGAACACTACCTTGGTATGACTGTAGAACATCGTCCTGTTCATAAAGATGAATTAAAAGACTTTGCTGAAATTGGTCTTTGTGGTACAGCGGCTGTTATTTCTCCAGTAGGTCAAATCGATACTCCAGAAGGCACTATTAATGTTCCTGCTGGCATGGATGATATGGGTCCTATCACTAAAAAATTATATGACACATTACTTGGCATTCAACATGGTGAAATCGAAGCTCCTGAAGGCTGGGTAGTTAAAATTTGCTAATTATTTAACTATGCAAATATGATTTAATTATGCAAACATGAAAGTATATAAAAACGGCATCTACCGTATGATAGATGCCGTTTTTTATTCTGCTAAAGATATTAGTAAACTAATGATTTTGATTGATAAATATTCTAGCTATATTTAGTTAGCGTTTGCTCTACTATGCACTTTAGCCATAAATTTTTCGTTGTTAATGACAAAGCGTTCATGTGTACCACGACCGATAATACCAATGCCATCAGAAGCTTCGATATCGAATGTGATTTTGCGACCTTCTACGGCGCTTACAATAGCTTTTGCTGTTACTGTTGCACCAAGTGGAGTAGGGGCTTCATGGGTGATGGATAAAGCAATACCTACAGTGCCTTCACCTTCTTCTAAGTATGGTTGTACTGCTGCTTGAGCCGCTTCTTCCATTAAAGCGCACATGGCTGGTGTGGCAAAGACATCTAAAGAACCAGATTTCATTGTTTTAGCAATATTAGATTCTGTAACTGTTACAGTAGCCGTAGCTGTTTGACCTGCTGATACCATATTATACCTTCTTTCATTAAGAAAATTCTCGTTATAATAGTATTATACATCTTTCGATAATTTTTATGCTAATGTAATGATACATATTTTATAGATATATGTATACACCTCTAATGCTATATCGGTTATCAATTTTAAATATATTAAAAAAGCTATTCAAATTAAAGAAATGTAACTAGTTATAACTGTTCTATAGAATACGTGATATAATGAAGCTAGTCTTTTTTATACGAGGTATATATGAGTAAAAGAAATTTAAAACCTTCTGGTGAAGGTTGGGTACAGTTAATAGCAGGCATAGGTTTTATTGTTTTATTAATTATTATAAATATTGTAGATCCTACATTTTATCCGACCATGTGGCACTTAGCAACAAGTGGCTCTATGGAAGAGGTAGCGGAGTATATTCAAAGTTTTGGCCCTATGGCCATGTTGGTGAGTATGGTCCTCGATATTTTTGTTAACGCCGTAGGCTTTTTACCGTCAATTTTCATATCTACAGCTAATGGTTTAGTATTTGGTATGTGGCCAGGGATTATTATTTCTTGGTTGGCTGAAACAATTGGTGTAGTCATTAGCTTTTATATTATGCGTTACTTCTTACGTGATACAGCGGACAAGTTGATTGCTAAGAGTACGGTATTGATGAAAGTAGATGATTTTTCCGGTAAAAATGGTTTTGTGGTCATGTTATTTGCACGATCCTTACCGTATTTTCCATCTGGAGTCATTACCGCCTTAGGGGCCATTAGTAAAATCAAACCTAGAGATTATATATTGGCAAACTTGATTGGTAAATTTCCATCTACGGCTTTAGAAGTAGCTATTGGTACAGATATTGTAAATTTCCAAGAAAATATGGGACGATTAGGAATTATTGTTCTTGTTGCAGGTGTTGTATACTTCATTCTTTGGAAAGTATATAAGAACTATATTAATAAGAAAAATGCGGAACAAGAGCATGATCCTAATGCGTAATATAAAGTCTAATTAGGTAAGCCATTACAAAATAACTAATTAACTATAGGCTGCTTACGTTTTAATAATGTAATATTCTTAATTCTTGATGTTAGTAATATTTTCTACTTAGAAGTGTTTTCTACATAGTATATATGAAAGAGGCGATAGTATGAGCTTTTCTCTTCCTGAACGTGTAACCTTAAAAGGTCCTAATTTTATTCGTGAAGTATTTGAACGTGGTGTAGGCGTGGAAGGCTTTATTAGCTTTGGTATTGGTAATCCTGCGCCAGAAGCGATACCGGTAGAGGTCATCGAAAGGGCTTTTGATGAAGTTGTGCATTCTAATCCTATGAGCCTTTTACAATATGGTCCAATGCAAGGTGATGCACATTTAGCAGAACTTACGTTAGAACGTTTAGTACAAACTCATAAGATGAATTCGGAAGGACAAGGTCTCATTATTTCCAATGGTGCAGGTCAATTATTAGGTCTTGTACCAATTACAGTTTTAGAACCAGGCGATGAAGTGTATATGGATGAATTTACTTTCACCAGTGCTATTAACTCTGTGCGCAACATGGGCGGTAAAGCAATAGGTATTAAAACTGACGAGTACGGTATGATTCCGGGTGAGTTAGAAAAAGCGGCTCAATCTGGTAAAGGTAAATATATTTATCTAATTCCCAACTTCCAGAATCCAACAGGCATTACTATGCCTTTAGAGCGCCGTAAGGAGATTTATGCTATTGCATCTAAATATGATTTATTTATCTATGAAGATGATCCATATGGTGAAATTCGTTTCGCCGGAGAATATATTCCAACGTTCAAATCCTTCGACACAGAAGATCGTGTTCTGTATGCAGGTTCTTATTCTAAAACATTATCTGCAGGCTTGCGTGTAGGCTTCTTATTTGGCCCAACTAAAGTTATTGAAGCTATCCAAGCATTAAAAAATAATACGGCCGGTCAAATGCCATTAGTAACTCAAAAGGTGGTAGCGAAGGTTCTTGATACCATTGATTACGATGCTCATTTAGATAATGTACGAAAAGTATATAAAATGAAATGTGAAGCTTTACTTAACGCTTTTAAAAAGTATGCGAGTTCTAAAGTTCATTTGACACAACCTACAGGTGGTATGTTTGCATGGATGACGATGCCTGAGGATGTAGATTGTGATGTATTCTTTGAAACTTGTATGGACCGCAATGTTGGGATTATTAAATGTGGTGCCTTTGCAGCAGATGGAGCAGGAGCAGGTCATGCATTTCGTTTGAGCTATACGGTACCAACAGTAGAGGAAATTACAAAGGGGATGGAAATTCTCGGCGGGTTAACTAAAGAATTTTGTGGTGAGTAATATATTGATAATTTTTGATATAACGTGATACAATGTAGGCGTAGATACATTGTGTTTACCATATAAAAAAGTTTTTAATATAGATGTGAGGTATAGCCTCAAAGAAAGTAGGTGTTTACTATGGGTTGCGGTAGCAGCAGTGATTGTGGCGGATGCCCATCTCAATCTTCTGGTTGCGGTGGTGGCGCGTCTCAACAACCTCAAGATCTTACAGCTCAATTACACGAGCTTAGTTCTGTTAAACATGTAATTGGTGTAGTATCTGGCAAAGGTGGCGTAGGTAAATCCTCCGTTACCAGCTTGATGGCCATTACAATGGCGCGTAAAGGTTACAAAGTAGGTATCCTCGATGCGGATATTACAGGTCCTTCTATTCCTAAGATGTTTGGCATTAAGGAAAAGGCATATGCTGACGAAATCGGTATGTATCCTGTAAAATCTAAAGGCGGTATTGACGTTATGTCTGTTAACCTCCTTTTGGAAAACGATACAGATCCTGTTTTATGGCGTGGTCCTATTTTAGGTAATGTAGTAAAACAATTTTATACAGATGTTATTTGGAAAGACATCGATTATTTATTTGTTGATATGCCACCGGGAACAGGTGACGTAGCGATTACTGTATATCAATCCTTGAAATTGGACGGTATTATTATCGTTACATCTCCTCAAGACTTGGTATCCATGATTGTTGAAAAAGCAGTTAAAATGGCTGATTTAATGCAAGTGCCTATTATTGGTGTGGTGGAAAACTACTCTTACTTCCATTGCCCAGATAACGGTAAGGATTATCAAATTTTTGGTGAAAGCCACATCGAAGAAATCCTTCAAAAATACGGTCTATTATTGTTGAACCGTTTACCAATTGACCCAACTATTGCAAACCTTTGCGATAAAGGTGATATTGAGTCTATCGAAAAAACAAATTTAGAGGACGTATCTCTACCTGAATAGGATTCATATGATGATGAAAGCTGTGTATTTATAAATGCACAGCTTTTTATCACATCTTTTTATGGTGAATTATGTTATATTTATGGTAGGAAGATAGAATTATATCTTTAATTCTCTTACTACAGATATGCTGAACATAGTTAGTATAGATTTTTATTTTTCTTAACATGATACTATAGGGTGTATTGGCATATATTGGTTTAATTTTAATGTTTTCCTATGTAGGACGTATGTGTATGAAAAAACTATTGAACTGGATCATTCCAGCAGCCTTTGGTTTAGGTCTGTGGTTTGTTCCAACTCCAGAGGGATTAACTCCTCAGTCATGGCATTTATTTGCAATCTTTGTAGCTACTATCGTAGGCTTCATTACTCAGCCGTTACCGATTGGTGGCGTATCTATCGTTGTTATTACTGTTGCTGCATTGACAGGCACATTAAAGATTAGTGAAGGTATTTCAGGTTTTGCTAACTCTGCAATCTGGCTAATTGTAGGTGCTTTCTTATTCTCTCGTGGCTTTATTAAAACTGGTTTGGGGAAACGTATTGCTTATAATTTGATTTCTGCTTTTGGTAGTAGCTCCTTGCGTTTGGCCTATGCATTGGCTTTGTCTGATTTGATTTTAGCTCCCGCAACACCATCTAACACAGCTCGTGTAGGCGGTGTAATCATGCCAATTACAACTAGCTTAGCAAAAGCTTTCGGTTCTGAACCACAAGATGGACCTCGTAAAATTGGTTCTTTCTTGATGCAATCAATTTACCAAGTAAATACGATTACATCTGCGATGTTCCAAACATCCATGGCTGGTAATACATTGGTTGCAGCATTAGCGCTTCAATCTTTTGGTATTGGTATTACATGGGGCGACTGGGCTATGGCAGCTATCGTACCTGGTATTATTGCATTGATTATTATGCCGTATTTCATTTATAAAGTATATCCACCGGAAATCAAAGATGCTCGTGAAGCTCAACAAATGATTCGTGAAGAGTTAAAAGGTCTTGGCAAGATTTCTTTCCAAGAATGGGTAATGCTTGGCGTATTTATTTTAGCATTAGTATTGTGGGCTACGTCTCAATTTACAAAACTTGATGCTACAACTGTTGCATTCTTAGGTATTTCTATTTTACTTGCTACAGGCGTTCTAATTTGGGACGATGTTAAGAGTGAAAAGGGTGCTTGGGATACATTGGTTTGGATGGGTACATTGATGGGCTTTGCCGGATTCCTTTCCAAATTGGGCTTTATCAAATGGGCTACAGTTCAAGTGGGTGGTTATATTCCAGAAGGCTCTTGGGTAATTGCCTTTGTTGTAGCTGTTCTTGTTAATACATATGCTCACTATGTATTTGCATCCTTAACAGCACATATTTCTGCGATGTTCGTAGCATTCTCTGCAATCGCTATTTCTGCAGGTGCCCCACCTATGTTGACATTGTTGATGATTGCATTCACATCTAACTTGTGTATGTCTTTGACTCACTATGCAGCAGGTCCATCTCCAGTAATCTTTAATACTGGTTATGTTCCTCAAAATATATGGTGGAAACTTGGTTTCTTCACATCTGTAATCAACTTAATTATCTTCATGGGTCTTGGCTCTGTATGGATGAAGTTGATTGGTATGTGGTAAAATTTAGTACTGACAATTTTATAGGATTGTAATGGCATGTACTTTAAACCTATTAGACTTAGTGTACTATGCATTTACATCGTATATAAAAAGCCGTCCCGATAGGGGCGGCTTTTTGTGATAAAATATGAGTAGTTAATAGATAATTAATGTAAATATTGTAAAATAATATACATAATAAATTATTCAAGCTAATTGTACAAATTTTATATGATTTGTGCATAGGAGGGACCTATGAAGTTTGATAATGAACAATTATTAAAGTATATTGGCGCTTGTACATCTCCGTATCACACAGTAGATACAAGTTTACAAATGCTATTGGACTCAGGATTTACAGAGCTCAGTTTAGAAGATGAGTGGCAGTTAGACTCTGGTTCTTATGTAGTTAACGTGTTCGGCACCACCTTATTTGCCTTTCATATAGGGAAGAAACCAGAACATACATTACGTATTGCGTCGGCTCATACAGATTTTCCTGCTATTCGTGTTAAACCAAACCCTATAACCTCTATGAAAGGATACACAAAGTTAAATGTAGAAATGTATGGCGGTCTTATAGAAAATACATGGCTTGATCGTCCATTAGGTGCAGCAGGTACGGTTGTGTTAAAAGGAAAAAATGCCTTTGACGTAGATTCTGTTCTAGTCGATACAAAACGGCCTATCGCTATTGTTCCAAACCTAGCTATTCATATGAATCGCTCTGTTAATGATGGGGTTAAACTAAATCGTCAAAAAGAAATGCTTCCTATATTGATGATGGAACGTAATAATGAAGATAATCCTACAAAACCTTTAAATAATAGAAATAATCCAAGTTTATTTTCAGAATCAGATACTCAATACGATGAGTGGACAAAGTTTTTAGCTGATGAAGTAGATTGCGATCCTTCCGAAATATTATCTTATGAAATGACTTTATATCCTACGGAACAAGGCTGTGTACTCGGTACGGAAGGTGATTTCATTAGCTCACCTCGTTTAGATAATTTAACATCTTGCTTTAGTGTATTATCTGGTATTATTCAAGCTCGAAAAACGAATGTCAATGGTGTTCGTTGTGCTATACTCTTTGATAACGAAGAGGTGGGCAGTCGTACGAAACAAGGTGGGGCTGGCATGATATTACCAAATCTCGTTAAACGCGTGTATGACGCATTAGGATATTCTAATCAAGAGATGGACAGCTTTATCTCTAAAGGCTTTATGATTTCCTCCGATGTAGCTCACGGATTACATCCAAACTATCCAGAGAAAAATGATATTACGAATATTCCTGTACTTAATAAAGGGTTATCCCTCAAGATTGCATGTAGCCAATCTTACGCCGGAGATGCTAAGGCCATTGCTATCGTTAAAGGCCTTTGTGAAGAAGCGGATGCACAGTATCAGATTTATGTAAATCGTTCGGATATTCCAGGTGGATCTACTGTAGGTTCAATTTCATCAGCTATGTTACCAATGCGTACTATTGATGTAGGCGTGCCTCTTTTAGCAATGCATTCAGCTAGAGAATTGATGGGGTCAGCTGATCAAGAGCAATTAAATCGATTAATGAATCACTTTTTAGGTGGTAAATAATATAAAAATGGAATTTATTCGATGTGCATTATTGAAAGACATATGATTTTTTGTAATGAACAGTAAAAAATATATTTTATACTTTCATAATTGGTATAATCCTTTAAATATAATGAAAATATTGTATAATAAGTATATATTATTATGAATATAAAACCTTATCATAAATTTTGATGAGGCTTTCCGCAATATTGATTTATCTATAAGTATAGGAAATATTCATATATTAATAAAAATGAAAGCTGATAGTTCACATTTGTGGAAGCTAGTAGGAGGCAATACATGAGAAAAATTAAATCCGTATTGGTTGCCAACCGTGGAGAAATTGCGATCCGCGTGTTCCGTGCATGTAATGAAATGGGGATTAAAACTGTAGCCATTTACTCTAAAGAGGATACATTATCCTTACACCGTAACCAAGCCGATGAAGCCTATCTCGTAGGGGACGGTAAAAAACCAGTTGACGCATATCTTGATATTGAAGATATCATCCGTATTGCAAAAGAACATGACATCGATGCTATCCATCCAGGTTATGGCTTCTTATCTGAAAATGAAGGCTTTGCTCGTCGTTGTGAAGAAGAAGGAATTATCTTTATTGGGCCTAAAATCAAGCATTTGAATATGTTTGGTGATAAAGTAAATGCTCGTGAGCAAGCTAAATTAGCAAAAATTCCGATGATCCCAGGTTCTGATGGGGCTTTAAAAGATTATGCTCAACTAGAAGAATTTGCTGATACACATGGTTTTCCATTGATGATTAAAGCCGTTAATGGCGGCGGCGGTCGTGGTATGCGTGAAGTTCATCATAAAGAAGATCTTCGAGATGCATATGATCGTGCTAAATCTGAAGCGAAAGCTGCGTTTGGCGATGATGATGTATATGTAGAAAAACTTATCGTAGAGCCTAAACATATTGAAGTTCAAATCTTAGGTGATGAACATGGCAATGTAGTTCATTTGCATGAACGTGATTGCTCTGTTCAACGTCGTCACCAAAAAGTAGTTGAAATGGCGCCAGCCTTTGCGTTATCATTAGAAACTCGTAAAGCTGTATGTGATGCTGCCGTTAAAATCATGAAAAATGTTGGCTACGTGAATGCAGGTACTGTAGAATTTTTGGTAACTGCTGATGGTAGCTTCTACTTTATCGAAGTTAATCCACGTATTCAAGTAGAGCATACTGTAACAGAAATGATTACAGATATTGACATTGTTCATGCTCAAATTAGAATCGCTGAAGGCTTTAGTTTACATAGCCCTGAAGTAGGTATTCCTGAGCAGGATAAAATTCCTTGTAAAGGCACTGCTATCCAATGTCGTATTACCACAGAAGATCCTAAAAACAACTTTATGCCTGATACCGGTAAAATCTTAGCGTACCGTAGCTCTGGTGGTTTTGGTATCCGTCTTGATTCTGGTAATGCTTTTACAGGTGCCGTTGTAACACCTTACTATGACTCCTTGCTTGTGAAAGCGACAGCATTTGGTCCTAACAACGAAGAAACTATTCGTAAAATGCTTCGTTGCTTAAAAGAGTTCCGTATTCGCGGTGTAAAAACAAATATTCACTTCTTGATTAATGTATTGGAACATCCTGAATTCCAAAGTGGTTCTTACAATGTAAACTTCATTGAAGAACATCCTGAATTATTCGAATTGAAACCAGATCGTGACCGTGGTACTAAATTATTACGTTACATTGCTGATGTTACAATTAATGGCTATTCTGGTGCAGGGGCTCAAGAGGTTCCTGACTTTGAACCGATTCAAATGCCATCTACTTTGGATGTAAGTCCAGCATCTGGTACAAAACAAAAATTTGATGAACTTGGACCAGATAAATTCAGTAAATGGTTATCGGAACAAAAACAAGTATTCTTCACTGATACCACTTGGCGTGATGCCCATCAATCCTTGTTTGCTACACGTCTTCGTACAATCGATATGGCTCGCGTAGCTGGTCATGCTGCAAAAGGTGTACCTAACTTATTCTCCTTAGAATGTTGGGGGGGTGCTACTTTTGACGTATCATACCGATTCTTACATGAAGATCCGTGGGAGCGTTTGCGCATGTTCCGTCGTGAAGTGCCAAATACATTGCTTCAAATGCTTCTTCGTGGTGCAAATGCCGTAGGTTACACATCGTATCCAGACAACGTAGTTCGTCAATTCATTCAACGGGCTGCTGCTAATGGTATTGATGTATTCCGCGTATTTGATAGCTTGAATAGTCTTGATAATATGCATGTTGCTATCGATGAAGTGCGTGCACAAAATAAAATAGCTGAAGTTGCATTGTGCTATACTGGCGATATCCTTGATGGTGCTCGTACAAAATACAACTTGGACTATTATGTAAATATGGCAAAAGAGCTTGAAAAAGCTGGTGCCAATATTATTGCCATTAAAGATATGGCCGGCCTTTTAAAACCACAAGCTTCTTATAACTTGGTATCTGCCTTGAAAGATGCTGTCTCTGTTCCAATTCACTTGCATACTCATGAAGGCTCTGGCAACTCTATCTATACATATGGCCGCGCTGTAGATGCTGGTGTTGATGTAATCGACTTAGCGTACTCTGCTTTTGCTAATGGTACTTCTCAACCTAGCATGAATTCCATGTACTATGCATTGTCTGGTCATGAACGTCAACCAGAAATGAACATCGACTATATGGAAGAAATGTCTCATTATTTTGGTAGTATCAGACCATATTACAAAGGTGTAGATAAAGCAGAAGCATATCCTAATACTGAAGTATATCAACATGAAATGCCAGGTGGACAATACTCTAACTTGCAACAACAAGCTAAAATGGTAGGGCTTGGTGATCGTTGGACAGATATTAAGAAAATGTACCACCAAGTAAACATGATGTTTGGTGATATCATTAAAGTTACACCATCCTCTAAAGTGGTAGGGGATATGACATTGTACATGGTACAAAACAACTTAACTGAAAAAGATATCTACGAAAAAGGCGATGTATTGGATTTCCCTCAATCCGTAGTTGAATTCTTTGAAGGACGTCTTGGTACTCCATATCAAGGCTTCCCTGAAAAATTACAAAAAATCATCTTGAAAGGTGCTCGCCCAATCACAGTTCGCCCTGGTGCTGTATTACCTCCAACAGATTTTGAACATATTCGTCATGAATTAAGCGAAATGGGAGCCCAAACAACTGATGAAGATATTAGTGCATATTGCTTGTATCCTAAGGTTTACCAAGATTACAATAAATTTGTAAAAGACTTTGGTGATGTATCTGTATTAGATACTCCAACATTCTTCTTTGGTATGAAACGGGGCGAAGAAATTCAAGTAACCATTGAAAAAGGTAAAACACTGATTATCAAGATGAATGGTTTCTCTGAACCTGATGAAGATGGTAATCGCATCGTATTGTTCGAGTTTAATGGTCAACCTCGTAGCATTAAGGTTCATGATAAACATGCTAAGACAACTGGTGTTGTTCGTCGCAAAGCGGATGAATCTAACCCTGGTGAAATTGGTGCTACATTGTCTGGTTCCGTTGTTAAGATCCTTATTAAGAATGGTCAATCTGTAACTAAAGGTGAACCATTGATCGTTACAGAAGCAATGAAAATGGAAACAACAATTACAGCTCCTATCGACGGTATCGTAGAAGAAATCCTTGTACGTGAAGGTAGCCGTATCGAATCTGGTGACTGCTTGCTTCGTATTGAAGATGCTTTAAAACGATAAGCTAACAATCATTTAAAATTAAAAATATTATTTCTCAAGTATTTCATAAGATGAAAAATTGAAGAATAATGGAAGAATCCCTAGGAAATCCTAGGGATTCTTTGTATTTTCAAGGGTTTCATGGTACTATATAATATAGAGAAAATGGGCGTATTATGCGTTATTTTAGAATGATTAGTAGAAAAGGAGTAGTAACAGATGAGATGTCCTTATTGCCAACACACAGACACGAAGGTAACAGACTCTAGAACGACTGATGAAGGTAATAGTATTCGCCGTCGCCGTGAATGTATCAATTGTGGCCGTCGCTTTACTACCTATGAAATTATAGAAGAAGTACCACTAATGGTATTGAAGAAAAATGGACGACGTGAATTATTTGACCGCGGTAAGCTCCTGAATGGGTTATTGCGCTCGTGTGATAAGCGTACAGTTCCTATGTCCGTGATGGAGCAAGTAGTTAATGATGTAGAGCGTGACATTCGAAATGAAATTAACCAAGAGGTTACAACTGATCGCATTGGTGAGCTCGTGTTACAACAATTGAAAGATATAGATCAAGTTGCATATGTTCGTTTTGCCAGTGTATATCGTAAGTTTGATAATATTGATAGCTTTATGGAAGAGTTAAAAGCTCTGAAGAAGTTAGACGCTAAAAAGCCAAAACGCAAACCTGTCGTAGAAGAATAATTGATTCTGTATTACTGATTGGTTATACATAGTTTTGAAATTAGCGATGTGTGAGGCTTTATGATAGATTTACATTGTGATACGATGATGCAATTGCTAGATCATCCTCATAGTGGTGATTTATATTGTAATACTTGGAAAATAGATATAGAAAAATTACAAAAGGCTCATAGCAAGATACAAGACTTTGCACTCTTTATTAATATGGGTGAGACGAATGACCCTTATGGCCGCTATGAAGAGATGCGTAATTTGTGTGTATCACAAATTCATCACTATGGAGAGCACATACAACATGTGCTCTCTTATCAAGATGTAGAGTCTGTATACAAGACTGGTAAGATTGGGGCACTTATGTCTATTGAGGAAGGTGGCGTACTAGGTGGCGATTTAAATAAACTTAAACAAGCTTACCAAGATGGAGTCAGACTTATAACGCTAACATGGAACTATCCAAATGGACTTGGCGAGCCACATTGTGGTGAGCAACATAAAAAATTAACATCTAAAGGTGTTGAATTTGTAGAAGCTATGCAAGAGTTAGGGATAATTGTTGATTGCTCTCATCTTAACGATGCTGGTACAGAGCAATTAGGGGATATTCTAGAGGTTCCTTTTATAGCATCTCATTCAAATGCACGGGAAGTTCGGGCTCATATGCGAAATTTGCCAGATAATCTTATTAGACTTATCGCTAATAAGGGAGGTATTATAGGACTTAATTTTGCACAGAATTTTCTCGGCACATCGCCAATTAGTCGCATTGAAGATATTGTTAAACATGGTCTATATCTCATCGACAAGGGCGGTGAAGATGTAGTGGCATTAGGAACTGATTTCGATGGGATTCCACCCGACACAGAGATTGCAGATATGTCTCAAATGAGTCGTCTTTATGATGCTTTTAAAGAGGCAGGTTTATCTGTGGAACAATGTGAAAAGTTATTCTGGAAAAATGCAGATAGACTATTAAAGGAGATTTTATAATGACTGATTTAAATCCAATCATTGCTGATCGTTTTACAGAGCATCTTGAAGTGTTTGGTAAAACGATGGAACATATGGATACCATTCAAGAAATCGGATATCGCTGTAAAGCGGCTTTAGAAAATGGTAATAAAATTTTGTTCTGTGGTAATGGTGGCTCTGCGGCGGACTCTCAACATTTAGCAGCTGAATTGATTTGTCGCTTTAAAAAGGAACGGCGCTCTCTTGCAGGCATTGCATTAACTACTGATACATCTGCATTAACAGCTATTGCGAATGACTATGATTTTGAATCTGTTTTTGCACGTCAAGTAGAGGGCTTAGGCCGTACAGGTGATGTTCTCATCGGTATTTCTACATCTGGTAACTCCAAGAATGTTGTAAAAGCTGCAGAAATGGCCCGTTCTATCGGTATGCATACCATTGCTTTCACTGGGGAAGGCGGTGGCAAATTGGCCGAACTATGTGATATTACGCTGGCTATTCCCAGTAATGTGACAGCGCGCATTCAAGAAATGCATATCCTAGCTGGCCACATTATGTGCGAAATTATTGAAGAAGACTATTAACCGATAGGTTTTTACTCATAGATACACATTGTTTCAATTAAAAATTTATTTAAATTAGGAACATATGTAATTTTGATAAGGAATAGGTGGATTATGATAAATACTACCATTAGTCAGTTTTTAACAAAGCAACTGCCAAACTTGAAGATTGCCGTTGTAGGCGATGTAATGGTAGACCGTTATGTTTTTGGTGATGTAAGTCGTATTTCTCCAGAAGCACCGGTTCCTGTAAACCGCGTGTCCAAGATGAAAGAGGTCCTTGGTGGAGCTGGTAATGTTGCATCTAATCTGTCTAATTTAGACTGTAAAGTATATCTTGGTGCACTAGCAGGTAATGACGACCATGGCCATTTATTAAAAAATTTACTTGATACTGATAAAATCGATACGACTGGTTTAATCACTAGTGATGACCGCTCTACTATTACTAAGATGCGCATATTGGGTGATCGTCAACAGATGATGCGCCTTGATTTTGAAACAATTACAAATTTAACCAATCAAGAAGAGCAACAATTGTCTATTTGGTTGGAAAATCTATGTAAAGCGGGGATTGATGGTATTGTCGTATCTGACTATGGTAAAGGCGTTTGTACACCTACCTTATTGAAGACAATCTTTGGTTTGGCTAAGGAATATGGTGTGCAAACTATCGTAGATCCTAAGGGGGCAGACTGGTCTAAATACAATGGTGCTACATGTATTACACCGAATGTGAAAGAACTTGGTGAATGTGTAGGCCGTACATTAGAAAATGATGATGCTACTATTGTAGAGGCTGCTAAGTCTGTACTTGCTGATGTAGATTTAGACTATATTGTGGCCACTCGATCTGCTAAGGGTATTACGGTTATTGCAAAGGATGGCCGCACATGGCATAATCCTGCTACTCAACAAGAGGTGTTTGATGTGAGTGGTGCAGGAGATACCGTTGTATCCATGATGATGACCTGTCTTGCAAGTGGTTTATCGATGCGTTTAGCCTTACATATCGCCAATGGTGCAGCAGGTATCGTAGTATCTAAGGTTGGTACGTATCCAATACATCGTTCTGAGTTATTAGACTTATGGCATTCCTATAAACATAGTATTCAATCTAAGCCATTATATACGAAGGAAGAGATGAAAGAACTCGTTTCACAATGGCAAAGCAAAGGTGAAACTGTAGTGTTTACAAATGGTTGTTTTGACATTCTTCACCGTGGACATATCACGTATTTACAAGAAGCTGCGCAGCTAGGTGATCATTTAATCATTGGATTAAATTCTGATGTATCTGTTCGACGTTTAAAAGGAGAAACACGGCCCATCGTAAGTGAAGCGGATAGAGCGGCCTTGTTGAGTGCGTTGCAATGTATTGATGGTGTAGTACTATTTGAAGAGGATACACCGGCTGAATTACTAGCGTACTTACGTCCCAATACTCTTGTTAAGGGTGGAGATTACAAAATAGAAGATATTATTGGACGCGAGTCCGTTGACAATGTAGAGGTTCTTTCATTTAAAGAAGGTTACTCTACATCAGATATTGTAGGGAAAATAGCTACTATGGCTAAGGAGGGCAAATTATGATTATCGTAACAGGTGGTGCTGGTTTTATTGGCAGTAATATTGTGAAAGCACTGAATGATTGTGGTCGTACAGATATTCTCATCGTAGATGATCTTACAGATGGTCGTAAGATTCGCAATATTCAAAATCTAGAATTTCTAGATTACATCGATTGTGATGATTTTGATTGTGCTATTGCTGATGGTACATTCGACGTTGGCCCTATTGAAGTCGTATTTCATGAAGGTGCTTGTGCAGACACAATGGAATATAATGGCAAATACATGATGAAGAACAACTATGAAGGTTCTAAAAATCTATTCCATTATTGCCAAGACCGTCGCATTCCATTCATCTATGCCTCCTCTGCATCTACCTATGGTAATGGTACAAATGGTTTCGTAGAAAAACCGGAAGCTGAAGAAGCGCTTAACCCATATGCGTATTCTAAATTGTTATTCGACCGTTATGTACGCAAATATGAAGGTGAATATACTGCGCAAGTTGTTGGGCTACGTTACTTTAATGTATATGGTCCTAATGAAGCCCATAAAGATAAAATGGCTTCTTTAGTACGTCAAATGTTCTACAAAAATAAAGAAACAGGTATTATTAATCTCTTTGAAGGTACAGATGGCTACGAAGATGGTGGTCAAACACGTGACTTTATCTATGTAAAAGACGTAGTTAATGTAAACTTCTATTTCTGGGAGCATCCTGAAATCTCTGGTACTTTCAACTGTGGTACAGGTAATGCTCATAGCTTTAACCAATTCATGCAAGCTGTTATCGACTACAATGGTCAAGGCAAAATTGAATATGTGCCATTCCCAGAGGTGTTAAAGGGTAAATACCAAAGCTTTACAGAGGCTGATACTACTAAATTGTTAGCTGCTGGCTATGACAAAGGGTTCCATAAAATGGAAGATGCCGTTAAAGAATATTGTGAACTATTAGATAATAACGAAGGGTATTTACGCTAATGCGCAAGGTATTATTTTTAGATCGCGATGGTGTTATTAACAAGGATGTTAGTTATCTATATAAAATCAGCGATTTAGAGTGGGTAGATGGTGCAAAAGAGGCCCTTGCTTATGCTCATAGTAAGGGCTATGATCTCATTGTAGTGACAAATCAGAGTGGTGTAGCTCGTGGTTATTATAAAGAATCTGATGTTCAGATTTTACATGACTATATGGCTCATGAACTAGATCGCAGTGGAGCACCGATTTTACATTTCTATTACTGTCCACATCATAAAGAAGGTATTGTTCCTCTCTATGCAGTAGAATGTGAATGTAGAAAGCCTAAACCTGGCATGATTAAGCAAGCCATTAAGGATTATGATGTAAATATATCAGATAGTTTTCTTATCGGTGATAGTCAGCGTGATGTTGATGCAGCTGAGGCTGCTGGCATTAAGGGGTACCTATTTAAAGGCTCTAATCTATTGGATTTCATTAAAACAATAATTTAATCATTTATTCCATTTAGTTTATTTCGGAAGAATATATTTGGGTTTGTTGTGTTGTATTGGGGAGGCTATATGAAAGATTACAAGAATATACTCATCATCAAGATGAGTTCCTTAGGTGATGTAATTCACGCATTGCCTACCTTGTACGCTGTGCGCAAGAATTGGCCTAATGCGCGTATTACATGGGCTATTCATGAGCAATTCGCTAGCCTCTTACCTGGTACACCATGGGTTGATGACGTGATTATCATTGACAAAAAACAACTAAAGAAGCCTACGTATTTATATCAATTGCGCAAGGAGCTACATAGTCGTCATTTTGATATGACCTTAGACCTTCAATGTATCGCAAAAAGTGCTATTGTTTCTTTATTATCTGGTGCCCCTGAAAAATATGGCTACTGGGAGCTTCGTGAGGGCAGTAATCTTGTTAATAAAGCATTAGTAGGTGAGCATAAATACGACCATGTTATTGAACGCTATCTGGATACCGTACGCGCCCTTGGTGGTGAGGTGGAGGAGATTGAATTTCCGATGCCAGCTTACGTTGAGGCTGAGAAATCCATAAAACAAAAGTTGAAATGCCATGGTGTAGATGATGAATATATTGTAGTTGTACCTGGGGCACGATGGATTGTTAAGGAGTGGCCACTTCTAAATTTTGGAGAACTTTGTATTCGTTTATGTGAATCTGGTAAGAAGGTTGTTATTGCCGGTGCTCCTGATGATGTAGATAAAGGTGCTTTCATAGAAAATTATGTAAAACATAAGAATCTCATCAATTTAGTTGGATCTACAACCATGCCTGAACTCATTGAGTTGATTCGTCATTGTCAGATTTTTATTAGTGCCGATACGGGACCATTGCATATTGCAAATGCTTTGAAGCGTCCTTTGATTGCCATGTTTGGTACAACATCACCTAAGCGTACAGGTCCTTATGGTGGTAGTCATGTACATCTCATTATTTCACCTACTTCTAAGGCTACACCTGAGCAACCACTAGTAGATGATCCAGATTGTATGGCACAAATTCCTGTAGACGCGGTATGGTCAGTGTATGAACAAGTACTTGGAAAGGAACTATAATGGAACTAGATTATAAGCGCATTGTGGTAACCTTTTTAATGCATTTAGGCGATGTTATATTAACGACTCCGTTTTTAGAAGTGCTTCGCAAAGCGGCTCCTCATAGTCATATTACGTATGTAATAGATGAAAAATTACAACAAGTAATGGAATATAATCCAAATATTGATGAACTTATTGTTGTAGATAAAAAAGGGCGCCATAATAGCATCTTAGGTCTCAATGAAGTGGCTCGTGAAATCAATGCTAAGGGAAAACCTGACATTGTCATTAATTTACATCCCAATGAGCGTACTTCATATTTAGCATGGAAGATTCATGCACCTATTACAACTGGTATGAGTCATTTCCTCTTTAGACCATTTATGACAAAGTATACGCGCTTAGATCGTAAAACTCGTCATGCTGCGGATATGTACATTAATGTACTAGAGCAATTAGGTGTAACAGATACTTCTAACTCTGGTTTACATATTGAGACCTGTGAAGAATGGCGTCGTCAGGCTCAAGAGTTTTATTCTGGTCATGGATTAACTGATACTGATATACTCATTGGTTTTAATATCGGTAGCGCCGTTCCTGAGAAACGTTGGCCAGCTGAACGATTTGCTCATGTAGCAGATTACTTTGGTCGTTTAGGTTATAAGACGGTTTTCTTTGGCGGACCTATGGACCTTGAAATGGTGCAGCCCGTAGTAGAACAAATGGAAACAAAGCCTATTGTGGCTACCGGAAAATTCCAGTTAGGTCCTTTGGCAGCGGCTATGAGCCGTTGTAATCTATTAATTACTAATGACTCTGGACCAATGCATGTAGGAATCAGTCAAGGTGTGCCAATTGTGGCACTGTATGGTCCATCAAATCCATTCTTTTATGGACCTTATCAAGCTCATGCTATCGTTTTAGAAACGATGGATTCTTATGAGATTGGTAAAAGCATGAAAAAAATTATTAAAGAAGGAAATTATAAAGGTTTATCTGTAATTTCTGAAGAACAGGTTATTAAAGCAGCGGAAACATTGCTTTTAGAATCGAAATAAACGTATGAACTATATTGTATTTGATTTAGAATGGAACCAACCCTATAGCAATGACATTAGCTTTATGAAGCGCACAAAAATGCCGTTGACAGGGGAAATCATTCAAATCGGAGCGGTAAAACTGAATGAAAAGATGGACATTATAGATCATTTTACGATGTTCATCAAACCTCAATATCTGCCACGGATGCATAAACATGTGCGCGAGTTGACAGGGATAACCACCCATGAGCTCAATCATGGTGTGCCATTCAAGACGGCTATGCAGTACTTTCAAAAATGGTGTGGTGATGAATATATGCTGCTTTCTTGGGGATCAGACGATATTCTTATCCTTCGAGAAAATCTTATGCTTCATAAGATGAAAGCATTATCTTATGATCAATGGGTAGATGCGCAAATGATTTATTCTTATCAACGCTATGGAACAAGTCAACAGTATTCTGTGGCGCATGCTATGGAGGATCTCAATATATCGACGGAGCATTTATCTGCTCATAATGCCTTGCATGATGCAGTTTTTACAGCTCACATTTGTCAGACTTTAGATATTGCACAAGGAATTCTGCATTATGATCTAATTCGCAAGGAAAGTAGTAATCCTTTCCTATATCCTCCTATTCTTACCTTTTTTATGTATGAAAATTTTTCTGAGAAAAAACGTATTGTTCATGATAGAAGAGTACGTATGTCCTTCTGTCCGTACTGTCAAACACGTTTAGAAACGACAAGACCTGAACGATTACAAGGGGATAAGCACCTAGCCATTGGAGTATGTCCTAAACATGGCGATTTTGCGGTGCAACTTAAAGTTGGAAAGTATACGATTAAGTCCGGCAGTAGTAAATTCTATGTTACTAAGGTACTGACCCATTGTACGGATGAAATTCGTTCTCTATATACTCAGAAGTCTGAAATCAATCGCGAAAAAGAGCGAAAATATTTAGAGTATCGTAAGGCGGAACAAGAAAAAGTCCGCCAAAAATAGTTATGTAAATTCAAGTTCGTTTTCTGAACTGTACTATATATTAGGATATGAACTTTTAGAAAGGATAGATTATGGAACGTAAATATGCATGGCATAATTATGATGATGCCACTATGGAAAAGGTATATGCTTTAAGTGATACATATCGTCAATTTTTAGATAATGGTAAAACAGAACGTGAATGCGTTGTGCAAGCTGTAGAATTTGCAGAAGCAAAGGGCTATGTAAATCTAAATGACATTATTAAAAGCAATACGTCAATTAAAGCTGGTGATAAGATTTATTACACACATATGGATAAATCTATTGCTTTATTTAATATTGGTACTGATGATATTGAATTGGGTATGAATATTTTAGGTGCTCATATTGATTCTCCACGCATCGATGTAAAGCAAAATCCACAATATGAGGATAGTAATTTAGTATTTTGGGATACTCATTATTATGGAGGTATTAAAAAATATCATTGGGTAGCTATGCCTCTTGCTATTCATGGCGTTGTGGTAAAAACAGATGGTACTCGTATCAATATTAATATTGGTGATAAGGAAAGCGATCCTGTATTCTGTATTACTGACTTGTTGCCTCATTTGGGACAAGAACAAATGCAAAAAAATGCAGCTAAAGTAATTGAAGGGGAAGCTCTTGATTTACTCATCGGTAGCCGTCCAGTTAAAGACGAAGAAAAAGAAGGGGTTACTAAATTTATTAATAGCCTTCTTGAAAAAGAGTATGGATTTATTGAACGTGACTTATTGTCTGCAGAACTAGAAATTGTACCAGCTGGTAAAGCACGTGATATGGGCTTTGATCGTTCCATGGTAATGGCGTATGGCCAAGATGATCGCGTGTGTGCCTACACATCCTTGGTAGCAATGCTTGAAGTGGATAATGTAAAGCGTACTACTTGTTGCTTACTTGTAGATAAAGAGGAAATTGGTTCTGTAGGTGCTACAGGTATGCAATCACGCTTCTTTGAAAATGCAGTGGCTGAAATTTTAACACTTATGGGTAAACCTAATTCTGTAAGTGTACGTCGTACGTTGGAGAAATCTCGTATGTTATCCTCCGATGTAAGTGCAGGCTATGATCCGCTTTATGCATCGGCGTATGAAAAGAAAAATGCTTCTTACCTTGGTATGGGTGTAGTATTTAATAAATTTACTGGCTCTCGTGGTAAAGCTGGTTCTAATGATGCGAATGCTGAGTATATGGGCTTTATCCGTCGTGTCATGGAATCTAACAATGTAACATACCAAACAGCAGAGCTCGGTAAGGTTGATTTAGGTGGTGGTGGCACCATTGCGTACATCATGGCTCTTTATGGTATGAATGTCATCGATTGTGGTGTAGCCGTACTTAGTATGCATGCTCCTTGGGAGGTTACATCTAAGGCTGATATTTACGAGGCAAAACAATGCTACGTTGCATTCTTAAATGCGGCGGATGAAACAATCTAATGCGATGGGACTTTTGCCGATGGTGAAAGTCCATTCTATGTGAGGTATATATGAATCAAACAGATTTAGGTGCAGCTATTGAGGCGGCGAAGGGAGAGGCGACAGAGGTTAAGACCGTAAAGGTAGATATCTTTGACATCCCCGAAACGAAGGCTGAAGAGTATATTGCAAATCGAGAAGAAGTAGCAGAAGCAGCAGCACAAGTAATGAAACCATACTGTGTTACAGTAAAACGTGAAACCTTAGATGCTGAAGAAGGCGAAGCAGTGGTTGGCTATTATGTAACAGGTGAAATTTTGATGTGCGTTATCCTCGATCCTTTTGAAGTGCCGGTTATGAAGGTCGCTCTCGACAAAGGAACTCTTAAGGACTATATTTTAGCGGCAAATGAATTGACTGAGGATATGTTAGCATCGTTAGATTAATAGGTGGATTTCTTATTTTATTTTCGCACATATAAAAAATAAAATACTTTAATCTGCTACATTGATGTAGTAGATAAATTTGTTTATAATAAAAGTATTATAATCTTTGCAGATAGGAAGGAAATCCCCATGAACTTAAAAAAAGGTATTGCCCTAGCGCTCACGGCGGCAGCACTAATGGCGTTTACAGGCTGTGGCTCAAATGGAACTACATCGAATGGTGAATACAAAGTTGGTGTTGTACAATTGGTAGAGCATCCTGCATTAGATGCGGCAAATAAGGGTTTTGTTGATGCGCTAAAAGAAAAAGGTTTAGCAGAAAAGATTACTTTTGATCAACAAAATGCGCAAGCTGATCAATCTAATTTGAATAGCATTGCGCAGCGTTTCGTATCCGATCGGAAAAACTTGATTTTAGCAATTGCTACTCCAGCGGCTCAATCCATGGCGAATGCAACTCATGATATTCCAATCTTAGGTACAGCTATTACTGATTACGAGGCAGCTAAACTTGTTAAATCTAATCAAAAACCTGGCGGTAATGTGTCTGGTACATCCGACATGAATCCAGTAGAGCAACAAGTAGATTTAATTTTACAAGTAATGCCGAATGCGAAAACAATTGGCACTATTTATAGCTCTAGCGAAGTAAATTCTCAAATTCAAGTGGAGAAGATGAAAGCTTATGCGGCTACAAAAGGAATTAAAGTTGAAGAAGTTACAGTTTCTAATGTAAATGATATTCAACAAGCGGCACAAAATCTCGTATCTCAACGTGTGGATGCTGTATATGTGCCAACAGATAATGTTGTAGCTTCTGCGATGAGCAATCTTGTAGCTATTACCGACCCAGCAAAAATTCCTGTATTTGGCGGTGAAGATAATCACGTAAAAGGTGGAGCCGTTATGTCCTTGTCTGTAGATTACTACAAGCTTGGTTACCAAACAGGCTTGATGGCCGCAAAAATTTTAACTGGCGAAGCTAAAGTTGAAGATATGCCTATCGAAATGCAGAAAGAATTTAAATTAGTTGTAGGGAAAGATAAATTAGAAAAATTGGGCATCACCTTACCAGAGGATTTGATGAACAAGGCGACTATGATTTAATACATAACTGGTAAGGAGTTATACATGAACTGGAAAAAAGGTATTGCAGTGGCACTTAGTGCCATTGCTGTTATGGCAATGGTAGCCGGTTGTGGTTCTAATACCGCAACTAATGACCAAAAGAAAATTGGTGTTATTCAATTAGTAGAACATCCATCTCTTGATGCTGCTAATAAGGGCTTCGTAGATGCTTTAGCGGCTAAAGGTTATAAAGATGGTCAAAATATTAAAATTGACCAACAAAATGCACAGGCTGACCAATCTAATTTGAACAGCATTGCACAACGTTTCGTATCTGATAAAAAAGATTTAGTATTAGCTATTGCAACACCTGCGGCTCAGACGATGGCAAATGCTTCTCATGACATGCCAATCATGGGTACAGCTATTACAGACTACGTGACAGCTAAACTCGTTCAATCTAATGAACGCCCTGGTGGTAATGTATCTGGTACATCCGATATGACACCTGTTGAAAAAGAGGTTGATCTTATCATAGCATTAGTACCGAATGTAAAGCGCATTGGTGCCATTTATACATCCTCTGAAATCAATTCCCAATTGCAAGTTGAAAAAATGAAAGCCTATGCTGCTACAAAAGGTATTACTGTTGTAGAGGCAACTGTTTCCAACGTAAATGATATTCAACAAGCAGCTACAAATCTTGTAAACCAAGATGTGCAAGCTATTTATACACCAACAGATAATGTATTAGCATCTGCTATGGCTAACTTGGCACAAATTACAGATGCTGCTAAAATCCCGGTATTTGCTGCTGACGAAGGCATGACAATGACTGGTGGCGTAGCAACATATTCTGTTGATTACTATCAATTGGGTTACCAAACAGGTTTAATGGCTGCAAAAGTTCTAGCTGGTGAAGCAAAAATTGCAGACTTAGCTATTGAGACACAAAAAGAGATTAAGTTAACTGTTAACGAAGAACGTGCTAAAAAATTGGGAATCACGATTCCTGAAGCTCTTCGTAAAGACATGAAACAATAGAGGAGATTTTAATGTTAGATTTAGTGGTAGGCACCATAACCACAGGCCTTTTATGGTCTTTGTTAGCGGTCGGTGTATTCATCACCTTCCGTGTATTAGATGTGGCTGACTTAACCGTGGAAGGTACGTTCCCAATGGGGGCGGCCATTTCCGCTATTTTAATTACAAGTGGTATGAATCCAATCCTTTCCATTTTACTTGCCGGTGTGGGTGGTATGATAGCAGGTGCCGTAACAGGTTGGATTCATACAAAATTGAAAATTCCTGCATTATTGGCTGGTATTTTGACAATGATTGCATTGTACTCTGTAAACCTTCACATCATGGGCAAAGCTAATGTATCTTTGCTTCGAATGGATACAATTTATACGATTCTTGGTGGATTTTTCCATACGCCGAATATGTGGTCTGCAGCCATCGTAGGTATTATCGTTGCTGTAGTTGTATGTTTGCTTTTATTTTGGTTCTTCGGTACCGAAATTGGTACAGCCTTACGTGCTACAGGTGTTAACCCTCAAATGATTCGCGCTCAAGGCGTAAATACTGATAATATGATCGTTCTTGGCCTTTTGATTTCCAATGGCTTTGTTGGTATGTCTGGGGCTCTTATCGGTCAATTCCAAGGCTTTGCTGATGTAGGTATGGGTATTGGTACCATCGTTATTGGTTTGGCTTCTGTAATCATTGGTGAAGTAGTATTTGGTACGAAATCCTTCGTACGCAGTCTCATCGCTGTAGTACTTGGTTCTATAGTATATCGTATCGTTATTGCTGCCGTTCTCTACATGGGTATGCCACCAAATGATTTGAAATTATTCACTGCAATTCTTGTTGCCATCGCGCTTTCCCTACCTACATTGAAAGCAAAATGGTTGGCTCGTTAAGGAGGACACTATGTTAGAAGTAAAAAATATGGTAAAAACCTTCTTTAAGGGCACAATTAATGAAAAGACTGCATTACAAGGCATCAACCTTCGTCTAGAAGAGGGTGATTTTTGTACTGTAATTGGTGGTAATGGTGCTGGTAAAAGTACTTTGCTAAACTCCATCGCTGGTGTATTTCCAGTAGATGAAGGATCCATTACAATTAATGAGATTGATGTGACAAAAATGCTAGAATACAAACGTGCTAAATACATTGGTCGTGTATTCCAAGACCCTATGGTTGGTACTGCTGGTAATATGCAAATCGAGGAAAACTTGATTCTTGCTATGCGCCGTGGTAAAAGCTTAGGTCTTAAATGGGCTTTTAAAGATAGTGAACAAGCATTTTTCAAGGAACGCCTTGCATTATTAGGTTTAGGCCTTGAAGAACGTTTATCTGCTCGTATGGGCCTACTATCTGGTGGTCAACGCCAATCTATAACATTGTTGATGGCCACAATGCTTCGTCCAGAGCTTTTGCTATTGGATGAGCACACTGCGGCACTTGACCCTAAAACTGCAGAAAATGTGTTGCAACTAACAGAGAAACTCGTTGCAGAACATAATCTAACAACTCTTATGATTACCCATAATATGCGTGATGCATTGCGCTTTGGTAATCGCCTTATCATGATGGATGCTGGTCGTATCATTTATGATGTTAAAGGGGAAGAAAAGAAACAATTAACAGTTGCTGATTTACTTCAAAAGTTCGAAGTGGCTGGGGAAAATGCATTGAGCGACCGTATGGTGCTAGGTGCAAAATAATAGAAGAGGGCGTAGACCCTCTTTTGTGTATTTATTGTATTTTTGCTTTACAACATAGGGCAGATACTGTATACTAAATTAGGTCGTAAGACATATCGTAAGCGAAGTATTCGATTCTCCAACGGTTACTTAAGCTTATCGGGATTATAATTTTTTAGGAGGTAACATTAATGTTAACTACAGAAGCTAAATTAGCAGTAATTAAAGAATACGCTACTCATGAAGGTGACACTGGTTCCCCAGAAGTACAAGTTGCGATTTTGACAAGTCGCATTCAATACTTAACAGAACACTTGAAAGAGCACAAAAAAGACCATCATTCTCGTCGTGGTTTGTTGAAATTGGTTGGTCAACGCCGTAACATGCTTGACTACCTTCGTCGTAAAGATATCGAACGTTATCGTTCTCTTATCGAACGACTTGGTCTTCGTAAATAATAAAATTAGCCGTCCTTTAGGACGGCTTTTTTATTTTGAATTGGCTATTTAGCTTTAATTGATATATAATTAGAAGGTATACATATAAGAAGATTTTTAGGAGGAATAGGAATGGAACAATTCCAAATGGACCTAGCTGGTCGTACGCTTACGATTGAGACTGGGGAACTTGCAAAACAAGCTGGCGGTGCTGTAATGGTTGGCTATGGTGATACTCGTGTACTCGTTACTGCTACAGGCTCTAAAGAGGCGAAGGACATCGATTTCTTCCCACTTACAGTAGACTATGAAGAAAAAATGTATGCGGTTGGTCGTTTACCAGGGGGCTTCATTAAACGTGAAGCGCGTCCACCTGAGTCTGCGATCTTGAATAGCCGTTTGATTGACCGTCCTATTCGTCCATTATTTGATAAAGGTGTACGCAACGAAGTACACGTAGTAGCAACAGTTATGTCTGTAGACCAAGATTGTGATCCAGCCATTTGTGGTATGATTGGCGCTTCCGCCGCATTGTCTATTTCTGATGTTCCTTGGAATGGTCCTATTGCAGGCGTTCGTATGGGACGTATCAATGGTGAATTTGTTGTAAATCCAACGAAAGTACAATTAGAAGAAACAGATCTTAATATCGTTGTGGCTGGTACTAAAGATGCTATCCTCATGGTTGAAGGTGGCGCTGAAGAAGTACCGGAAGATATCATTCTTGAAGTTATCATGGCAGCTCACGAAGAAATCAAAAAAATCGTAGCTTTCCAAGAAGATATGGCTGCAAAAGTAGGTAAGGAAAAACGCGTATTTGAATGTAAAGATGTTCCTGTTGAAATCAGTGATGCAGTTCGTGCCTATGGTCATGATAAACTTGATGCTGCAGTTCGTTGTGCAGATAAACAACAACGCGATGCACAAGAAAGCGAAGTACGTTCAGATGTATTAGCTCACTTTGAAGAAATCTACCCAGATAACTTGGCTGATGTAAATAAAGCATTTGATGCAATGACAAAAGAAATCGTGCGTCATATGATTACTGTTGAAAAAATCCGTCCAGATGGTCGTCAACTTGATGAAGTTCGTCCAATCTCTTGCCGTACAGGCGTATTACCTCGTACACATGGCTCTGGCTTGTTTACACGTGGCCAAACTCAAGTGTTGAATGTCACAACAGTAGCGCCTTTATCCGAAAAACAAACCATCGATGGTCTTGGTGTTGAAACTGAAAAACGTTATATCCATCATTATAATTTCCCATCTTTCTCCGTTGGCGAAACTCGCTCTTCTCGCGGTCCTGGTCGTCGTGAAATCGGTCATGGTGCATTGGCTGAACGCGCGTTGGTGCCTGTGATTCCGAGCGAGGCAGACTTCCCATATGCGTTGCGTTTAGTATCTGAAGTATTGGAATCGAATGGTTCTAGCTCCATGGCTTCCGTATGTGGTTCTACATTGTCTTTGATGGATGCTGGTGTACCTATTAAAGCTCCTGTAGCAGGTATTGCTATGGGTCTTGTAACTCAAGGGGAACATTATACAATTTTAACTGACATTCAAGGCATGGAAGATGCTCTTGGAGATATGGACTTTAAAGTTGCTGGTACAGCTAAAGGCGTAACAGCAATTCAAATGGATATCAAGATTTCCGGATTATCCCGTGAAATCCTTCAAGAAGCATTAGAACAAGCTCACAAAGGGCGCATGCATATCATGGGTATCATGCTTGATACAATTGCTGAACCACGTCAAGAAATGTCTCAATACGCTCCACGTATTATTACAATGAAAATCGATCCTGATAAGATCCGTGACGTGATCGGTTCTGGCGGTAAAGTAATCCGCAGTATCATCGAAGAAACAGGCGCTAAAATTGACATCGAAGATGATGGTACAGTATTTATCGCTTCTGTAGAACAAGAAGGGGCTGTAAAAGCTCAAGAAATCATCACTAACCTTACTAAAGAGGTTGAAGTAGGTGAAGTATACCTTGGTAAAGTAACTCGTTTAATGGCCTTTGGCGCATTCGTAGAGGTATTACCAGGTAAAGAAGGTCTTGTACATATTTCCAAACTTGCAAAAGAACGCGTTGAAAATGTAGAAGACGTAGTAAGTGTAGGGGATGAAATCATGGTAAAAGTTATCGAGATCGATAAACAAGGCCGTGTAAATTTGTCCCGTAAAGATTGTTTAAAATAAGAGGTGTTACATGGATATTCGTGGCTTTGAAGTAGTTTCTGCTTTTGAAGAACAAGATATCAACTTACCAACACGTAAAACAACTGAAAGCGCAGGTTATGATATTGAATGCGCTGAAGCTATTACATTGGAACCTGGTGAAATAAAACTTGTACCTACAGGTCTTAAAGCTTTCATGGCATACGATGAATATCTTGCTATTCACATTCGTTCTAGCATGGCTATTAAACGACATCTGGCACTTGTGAATAGTACAGGTATCATTGATAGTGATTACTACAACAATGAGGATAATGAAGGTCATATTATGATTGCCCTTCTTAACTTTGGCAAAGAAACAGTTACCCTTGATAAAGGCGAACGCGTTGCTCAAGGTATATTCTCTAAATACCTTATTACAAACGATGATGATGCTACAGGTGTAAGAACTGGTGGCATTGGAAGTACCGGGACTATGTAAACAACATATGATTCTGTATAGAATGGTAAAAACCGCTCAACTTTGTTGGGCGGTTTTATAGAAAAGGGAATATATATGTCTAAATTTATATATAATAGCAATTTTTTAGAAGAACAAATAGAAGCTATTGATGTACCTAAAAATGCATTTGCTTATTTGAATTGGTTCTTTGAAGAACAAAAAAATCCAAATAATGAACCAAATGTTAATAAATATATAGATAGTCTACAATTTTTTATTATGGGAAATTCTTATATATCGATAAGCTTTAAAAATCTTTATCAATTATATACTGAAGGGAATAAGTGTAATATTGCAGATAATTTAATTTTTCCAATCTTATTCAATTTGATGCATGGATTAGAATGTTGGTTAAAATCAGGTATATTATCTATTTCAAATTTATATAATTTTGAAAAAAAAATAAAAAAAATACATGAGTTAGGGATTTTATATGATGAGTTTAAAAGTAATGTTACTAATACTAAGTTAGGATCTATCGTTAATAAAAATATGGATTTTAATTTTATTGAAGATTTTATTAGTGACTTACGTTTAAATAATGTTAGGTTTGATTTCGCACGTTATTCTTCATTTGAAAGTGATGGCGTAAGCCAAAGTCAATTTTATTGTGGTTGTCATAATGTATGCATAGATATGTCGATGTTGCTTAAATTTTTTTTTTACTTAATAAAGGATTTTAGAACATTAATATCATATATTTTAATTTGTTGTGAGTATAATGAGATTCCTGAAGAATCTCATTATACTAGTTTTATAGCTACTGGTTCAAATTTTGATTTTGATAAAATTACTGATATTGATATTTTTATTTATCAACATATTCTTGGCACAATATAGTTAAAATAATTATAAGAAGTAATAGAAATTTATTTAAGTGTCGTATTTTTTTGTCAATTTTTGCAAAAACGAAAAAGCTACTTTATTCACTACATATTATGATGTAACAAGCATTTGTAATAGAACTATATTAGTTATAAACGACTCTAAATAAAATGGTAAAAACTACTCAACTAAGGTTTGATCTGCACCCAAAAAAATTGGAGAAAATTTTTGAGGTGCAGTTTTTATTATTATCTTTAGACTGGTTCGCGACGTAGTCGCGAATCATAAAACCAACCGCTATGCGGGTGTGGCAACAAAGACACAGAGTCTTGCGCAGACAAAATGGTTATGCAAATACAACATAGTATTTACGCCTAAATTTAGACATAAAGTTATATATAATTAAAACAGAAATAATTTACGTGAAATAGTAAGATATTTACATGCATATAAGAGCAGACAATATTAATACAATTGGACTAAATTAGTACTAATAAGAATTGTTAAATTGCAACATGAAATTGGACAATATTTAGATTCCCTATTTATTAACTTCCTCTATAAAGATTTTATGTGGTGTTTTGTAATGTGATATCTTACGTGGTAAGTTATTATATCAGTGAAGTTTTCGGCGTAGTGTATGTTCTGAGATACTTTCTATTCGGTTTCCTTTTGGAATAAAGCGACGAAGTAAACCGTTATGTCTTTCATTAGAACCTCGTTACCAAGCTTAATAGACCTTACAAAATAGATAGATAGTATCTCGTCTTCAAAATTAGATATATTCGCAAATTCTAAATTATTATTAGTGGTTATTGTCTTAAATAACAATCCTACCCCCCCATTTTTTCTAAATGTACTTAACCATGTTTCTAATGTTTTTTTATATCATAAGGACGTGCAGAAGGACAGCGTAAAGCTATATATAATTTACTTTTTCATCTTATTAAAGAAATTAATACATCATTTGTTTTATCTTTTGCTCCATAAACAGTGTCTATTTCCCCATGATCATACTTTTTTTGAGTTTTAATTATAGCATCAGGAAGTTCTATTGGTTTTCTTAGTTTATATTTATTCGAAACAAACTTTTTTATTGAACGACGTATTACTAAAGGTAGATTAATAGCTTTTACCCCAAGTAGTTTTTGATAAAGATACTTATATAAAGATTTAGTACAAAGCAATTCATTACGTGTAAATACACAATGATGTTTAGCATATCTGACAGCAACATTAAAAGACCAATGTTCTTTAAATACTTAAAGTATGAAGGACTTTATGGAACCTAACTTTATTGTATTAAATGAGCCAAGACGTTGTTGTTTATACTTTAATTGCCATGAACCTTCTAAAGATACAAAATGAGAATTACTTTGTCGAATTTGGACCACCGAATCATATTTTAGTTTTACATAAAAGCGTTTTTTCAGGATTAAGTGTTTGTGCGTAATGTCGTGTTATGATTATTGTTGATCATAGTGATTACCTCGGTTATATTTTGATTAGACACCTAAATCATAACACGAGGTTCAATATGGATTTTTAAGTTGTTCAATTTTACTCTATAATTAAGATTTTAATAAAAAATTTAAAATCAATAAAAGTTATATACGAATTTAGGTGTAAGAAGTAATGCAGGTCTTCTTTGAGAGGAAGGTTAAGGTTTAACGAATATACGGTTAATTTATTAATTATTATTTCCTATAGATGTTATTTTAGTAGTATAAGTCTTATTACGGAAGTGAATAGGAATAGTCAGATTTATAGTTTTCTATAACTTTATATAATAAAGTATTATGGTATTATTTAAGTAAAATACTAATTTGAATTATTATTATTATGTATTATAGTTAAGATATCTATTTATTATAAAGTCATGTATAAATAAGTTAATTCTTAAAAAGGGGAGATATAATCATGGTTGATTTTAAGAAAAGATTAATTTCAAAAAATAATATAAAGCCATCTAATCCAATAGAGTTATATAAAACTTTAGACCGGAAAAGTATTGTAGGACCTTTACGCCCTTCACAAGAATATACTCTAACTGAATGGTATAATAATCGAAGGCTAGAAAAAGATCTTATAATTAAACTTCATACAGGAGAAGGAAAAACATTAATTGGATTATTAATGCTTCAATCAACACTAAATATGGAAGAAGGGCCATGTATTTATGTTTGTCCTAGTAAATATTTAGCTTATCAAGTTTGTGAAGAGGCTAAAAAGTTTGGCATTCCTTATTGTGTTGTTGATAAAGATAATACAATTCCTAATGAATTTTATTTAGGAGAAAAAATATTAATAACATATGCACATAAGATATTTAATGGACGATCTATTTTTGGGGTTGAAAATAATTCTATACAAGTGGGTACAATTATATTAGATGATTCTCATACTTGTATAGATATAATAAAAGATTCATTTACCATATCTGTAAAAAAAGATCAAAATGAAATTCTATATCATAATATATTGACATTATTCTCAGATGATTTGAGAGAACAAAGATTAGGAAGTTTTCTTGATATTGAGTCTGGTTCTTCTGAGACATATATGTTGGTTCCTTATTGGGCATGGATAAATAAAAGAGAAGAGTTAGCCTCTCTTTTACTTAAAGATACAAAGTCTGATGAAGTAAAATTTGTTTGGCCATTGATGAAAGATAGATTATTAGAATATTCATGCTTTATTTCAGGAAGTAAAGTCGAAATTGCACCATATAGTATAACAGTTGAAGCTTTTGGTGTGTTTTCAAAAGCACAAAAAAGAATATTGATGTCTGCTACAACTCAAGAAGATATTTTCTTTATAAAAGGTCTAGGATTTTCAAGCGATTCAGTTATTAATCCTATTATTTATCCAAAACTGAAATGGTCAGGCGAAAAAATGATTTTAATTCCATCATCTATTGATGAGAGGTGTGATAGAGAGTTAGTTGCTACTGAATTTGTTAAAACTAAAAAAAGTAGTGAATTTGGTATAGTTGCCATTGTTCCTAATACAAAACAAGCAATGTATTATGAGTCGTTAGGTGGAATTTTTCCTAAAACTAATGATGAATTACGAAATGCTATTAATGATTTAAGATCAGGAAAATACTCTAAACTGATAGTAATAAATAATAGATATGATGGGATTGATTTACCTGATGAAAGTTGTAGAATTTTAATATTAGACTCATTGCCGTTTTATAATAAATATTCTGAAAGATATGCACAAGAGTGTTGTCCTAAGAGTGAAATACTAAATAAAAAAATAGCGCAAAAAATTGAACAAGGTTTAGGTAGGGCTATATGTGGTGAAAAAGATTATTGTGTAATTTTAATAATTGGAAATGATATAGAAAAGTTTATGAGAAGTGTTACAACAAGACAATATTTTTCTGCTCAAACTCAAAAACAAATAAATATAGGGTTTGATGTTGCAAAAATGGCAAAGGAAGATATAAAAGAAGATGATATTTCCATGCAACAAGTATATTTGTTGATACAGCAAATTCTTAATCGCGATGAAGGTTGGAAAGATTATTATAACAGCGAAATGAATGATCTAACTATTAATAAAATTACGAATACACTTTATGATAGATATACTAAAGAAAGTAAATTAGAAGATTTATTTAAACAGGGAGAATATGAAGAGGCTGCTAAGCATACTCAAAAATTTATAGATGAATTTATTGAAGATGAAGATGAAAAGGGGTGGTATTTAGAACAAATGGCCAGATATGTATATATGTATTCAGAATCAGAATCGGAAGACTTACAAAAAATTGCTTTTAAGAAAAACAATAGCTTATTAAAGCCTCGAAGGGGCGTAACATATGCTAAAATCAAAAACTTAAATGAGGATAGAACTCAGAGAATAAAAAAGTATTTAAAAAATTTTGACGATTATTCAGAGCTTTCTCTTGAAGTAAATTTTATACTTAATAGTCTTACATTTGGTGTATCTGCAGAAAAGTTTGAGAGTTCACTAATGAGTTTGGGTGAATTATTAGGGTTTGTTAGTCAACGTCCTGATAAAGCGATTAGAAAAGGACCAGATAATTTATGGGGAATTACTGATAAAAAATATATATTTTTTGAGTGTAAAAGCGAGGTTGATGTAAAAAGGAAAGAAATTAGTAAGACTGAAGTTGGTCAATTTAATAATCATTGTGGTTGGTTTAAGTCTGAATATGGTGAATTTGTAAATGTTCTACGTATAATGGTTATACCTACGAATAAGTTGGCGTATAGTGCAAATTTTACTGATGATGTTTATGTACTTAAAGAAAGTGGTCTGAGAAAACTAAAAGATAATGTTAAAAAATTTGTTAATGAATTAATAAAATATGATTTAAATACTTTATCTGATGAGAAATTACAATCATTTTTAGATCATTGTCATTTAAATTATGATGATTTTGAAAATATATATACTGAAAAAACTAAAAAATAAGTAATTAAAATCATTAAATAATATAATTATATTTAAGGATTTAAATCTTATTACTTTTGTACTGGAACTTTAATTCATATAGTGAATCGAATGCTAAATAATAATTTAATGTGACAAAATTTTACTATAATATATATATATATATATATATATTCATTTTCTATTTAAATTTTGTAACTAGTATATGTAGATACGTATTGAGAACATATATATTAGTACTTCTCTGTGGTATCATATTACGTATAAACAACTATGATTTTTATTAATTAACTAAGAGCTATAACAATCAAGTGAGATGAAGTTTTACGTATGATAATCAAATACACTTATGATATAGCTGATGTAAATGGTAATGAAGAATAGTAGAAGATTGTTTATCATCTTTTGGCAACGGCTATTGTAGTTGTTACTAAAGATAATAAGATAGTTTTTTTAGATTTATAGAATGTATATATTTTAACCGAAGTATTTGATAATCTTGGTAGTATTTATGCTTATGTTGATAGGGATAAAATCTATCCTACAAAAATTAATTTACAGGGAATGAATATGGCTTCTTATTTCTTAGGGTCTACTTTTAATTATGAAATAATTATGGTAAATCTTGTTGAAAATGATAGTATTTTACATAATACTATATAATAATTATTATAGTTAGTAGAAAATTCGGGAGGCTTTATGAAACAGGAGTCTAAACATAAAAAGAACGTAGGTACATCAGTTATGGGTAATGATATTGAGACTACACAAAATACTATGCATGTATTGGATGAGAACAAGATACTTAAAAAGAGTTATGAAGATGTAGTATATATCTCTCAACCTTTTGGGGCGACCTCGTTGAACACTTTAGCAGCACGAGCTTTGTTATTTGGATTAAACCCAGTGCCTTTAAAAAAGGCTCGTGTCCTTGAGCTCGGATGTTCTTTTGGTGGAAACATTATTTCTCAAGCTTTATATTACCCTGAAGCGTCCTTTACGGGCATCGATCTATCGTCTTCGCAGATTGAGATGGGGAATGAATTGATTGCGTCGATGGGACTTACCAATATACATTTAATAGAGAAGGATATTCTAGATATTGATGAATCATTCGGCACTTTTGACTATATTATCGTACATGGGATTTGGTCTTGGGTTCCGGATGTGGTAAAAGATAAAATTCTATCTATCTGTAATAAGAATTTATCCGACAACGGTATAGCTTATGTATCGTATAATACCTATCCTGGATGGAAACGATTAGAGCAGTATCGAGAAATCATGCAATATGCAGAGCAAAAAGAGTTGGAGCTACCATTAATGGAACGGACTTTATATACGAAGAATATATTGAAGCTCGTAGCGGATACGATGGGGATGGATAATCGGATAAGTCAAAAAGCGAGCTATAAAATTGATAACATCCAAAATGTGTTAAGCTCTAACGATTATTATGTGGCTCATGAATATTTAGAGCCTTTTAATGATCCTGTATATATACATGAATTTATAAAACGTGCCAATGATCAAGGTTGTGTATATATTGGGGATGTATTTCTTTCACGATCTTTTATAAGTTGGCTACCAGAGGATATTCACGATAATATAGCTCAATTGGCAAATGATGATTATATTGCAAAAGAGCAATATTATGATTACATTTATGATACGCAGTTTAGAATGTCCCTATTAACGAAAGAGAAACATAGTAAAAAGATTGTTCGCAATGAACGAGTTAGTATAGATGTATTATCAAAATTATATTATTGCAGCGTTGTTAATACAGGTATTCCTTCCAATATGACGGATAGTATCCATATTGCTATTAAAGAGGTTATGGATCGGGGTGATATATTTACTGTTCAGGATATAGTAGATCATATACATAGAAAGCTACCTGGTTATACTATAGAAATGGACAGAGTTTATTCTCGTTTACTATATTTAATCATTGTAGATAATCTTGATATGTATGCCGAACCATATGAAAGAGTTGCTTTTGAAGATAATAAGGTGTATATACCTCAACGTTTTATAGATTTTATTTCTACTATAGTAGAAAAGGAAGGCAGCTCCTATATTGGTATAGGCGACATGTACAATAAAGTACAACAAGATATAGATAATGGATTTCTTTTTGTAATAAAGCAAATGGTGGAGCCTACAACAAGAGAAAAGATTCTTGCTATTATGGATGACAATATTACAGTTCAGCGTCATACGCGGGATAATATTGATTTTATTGTTCCTAATAAAGTGTACTTAGAGGAAATTTTACAACGTATAAGAAGGCTCGGGTTTTTACATAAAATTGAAGATTAGAGGTATATATGGCAATTAGTAAGGAAATACAGAAGTCTAGTGAAGTGAAATTTGATGGTAAATTGATTCAAGTTACCTATGATATTGCCGATGTAAATGGTAAAGATGCCTGGCGTGAAGTGGTGCATCATCCTGGAGCTACCGCTATTGTGGCGGTAACAGAGGATAATAAGATCGTTATGGAACGTCAATTTAGATATGCTTTGCAGCAGCCATTACTTGAGGTACCTGCAGGAAAACTAGATCCAAATGAAGAACCCATTGTTTGTGCTAAACGGGAGCTTGCTGAGGAAACAGGCTATCGTGCAGCTCAATGGATCTCACTAGGGACTATTGCTACGAGTCCTGGTTTCTGTAATGAAGTATTACATTTATATCTTGCTAAGGAGCTTACCATGGGGGAAACTAATTGGGATTCTGATGAATATGTAGAGTTAGAATACTATACTTTACCGGAACTATTGGAGGCTATCAAGAATGAGACTATAAAGGATAGCAAATCTTTGGCGGCCCTTATGCTTGCTATGCCATATCTTAAGTAAGTTTTAGAAATTTTATCTCTCAATATATTATGCATTTTATTAATTCATATTGATGATTTTAACTGTAATATGTTACAAAGTATTTTTACATTATATGAGTAACTAATCTCATATAGATTTAGGAGTACATATGTATAATCGAATTATTCTACTAGTAATGGATAGTGTCGGTATAGGGCATGCAGCCGATGCGATTAAATTCGGCGATGAAGGTTCGAATACATTAGGACATATCGAAGCTGTAGCAGGACCTATTCGCTGTCCAAATTTAAAATCCATAGGTTTAGCTAATATTGCCGATATTTCAGCGTTTGATGAGCCTGTTATTGGTGCTTATGGTCGTATGGCTGAAACGAGTTCCGGCAAAGATACGACAAGTGGTCATTGGGAGATGATGGGGCATCCTGTAACGGTACCATTTCCGACATTTTATGAAGGATTTCCGAAGGAACTGATGGATACTTTCACAAAAGAAACGGGATATGGATTTCTTGGTAATGAGGTAGCCTCTGGAACAGAAATTATTGAACGCCTCGGAGAAGAACATATAAGAACAGGTAAGCCAATCGTTTATACATCGGCGGATTCTGTCTTTCAAATTGCTGCTCATGAGGATATCATTCCTTTAGAAGAGTTGTATCGCATGTGTCAAATTACACGCGATAAGGTATGTGTCGGTGATTATTATGTGGGGCGCATCATAGCTCGGCCTTTTGTTGGTACACCAGGGCATTTTGTACGTACTTCAAATCGTCATGACTATAGTCGCATGCCTGAAAAGAAAATGGTGCAACAAGAGTTACAAGACGCAAACATTTCGACAGTGGCAGTTGGCAAAATCGGCGATATTTATGCTCATGTTGGCTGGGATGCATCATATCCGACAAAGTCTAACGCGCATGGTATGAACGTAGTTCCTTATCTATTGGGGCAAAGCTTTGCACGGGGGTTCATGATGGTCAACCTTGTTGAATTTGATAGTCTGTACGGTCATCGGCGTAATGTAGAAGGGTATAAGCGTGCTATTGAAGACTTTGATTACCAATTAGGTGGTTTGTTGGACTTGCTTAAAGATGACGATTTACTTCTCATCACCGCAGATCATGGGAATGATCCGACTTGGAAAGGTACAGATCATACGAGAGAAATGGTGCCTTTGCTAGCTTATAGTCCAAGTATGAGTCATTCAGTAGCTTTGGGTGATAGACATAGTTTTGCAGATATAGGGGAAACCATATTGCAAAACTTTGGATTGAAACAATGGGGGATTGGGACTTCATTTTTAGATTCTCTGAAGGGATAGATCTAGATTTTATATTTATGTAGAGTTGAATAGCTTTACATTATTGATTTTATAAATAATTACATATACGAAATACCGCAGTATATATTTACTTTAATTGAGTTAAATACATACTGCGGTATTTTTTTATAGAGTAGATTTTAATAAAAAACAGGAAATTCTTACTTATATGTGGAAATATATAAGTATAAAAGAATACACCCATAATCGTAAGTACGAGAGGAGGAATCATTATGAGAGAACAAGTACAAGGTAGTGTATGGGACAAAGTATTCAAGATTTCAGAACGGGGCTCATCCGTATCGAGAGAGTTATTTGCGGGGGCCACTACATTTCTTTGCGTTTCTTATGTATTAGCTGTAAATCCTGCTATTCTTGGCGCTGCCGGTATGGATGTAGGCGCCGTATTCACGGCAACGGCTGTTAGTGCTATTATTATGACATTATTGCTAGCTTTATATAGCAATATGCCATTCGCCGGCTTATCTGGTATGGGTATCAATGCATTTTTTGCTTACACTATTGTGGTCCAAATGGGACATAGCTTTGCCTTTGCGTTAACGGCTCAATTAATCGCAGGTTTAGCATTTTTACTAATCGCAGTTACACCGTTAAAAGAATATCTGTTTAATGCCATACCGCATACGATTAAATTGGCTGTAACAGCGGGCATCGGCTTGTTTATCGCTCTCATTGGTCTTAGTAGTGCAGGACTTATCGTCAGCAATCCTGCTACTATTGTGAGCATTGGGGACTTACAGGCGCCATCTAGCTTGATATCCATTTTGGGAATCATATTAATCGCCGTTTTTACGGGGCGCAATGTAAAAGGAGGAATATTTCTAGCCGTTATCATTGCTGCGGTTGTTGGGTTCTTCTGTGGGATTACAAAGTTGCCGTCGACGATATTTTCTATGCCACCATCGTTGGCACCGATTTGGTTTCATTATGATATGAGCGAACTTTTATCTGTAGATATGGTTTTTGTGGTCTTTACGTTCTTGTTCGTTAATTTATTTAATGTAGTGGGCGTATTGATTGGTCTTACAAATCAAGCTGAAGTGCCTCAAGATAAACAGTTGGGCGCACAAAGCTCTTGTATGAAAGTATCTGCATTAGGTACTATCATTGGTAGTGCACTAGGTACATCTCCTCATATCGTAGCGGTTGAATCGGCAGCGGGTATCGCAGAGGGCGGACGTACAGGCTTGACCGCTTTAACTATTGCAGGACTCTTTATAGCATCCTTATTTTTAGCGCCGTTACTCATGGTTATTCCTGTAGCGGCTACTGCTCCGGTACTTATCGTAGTAGGTCTATTTATGATGGCCTCTGTTAAAGATATAGACTTCGGTGATATTTCTGAAGGATTACCAGCATTCTTAACTATAATCATGATGCCTTTTGCTTATTCCATAGGTGTAGGTATTGAATGGGGTCTCATTAGTTATGTATTAATTAAGGTTTTGACTGGGAAATATCGAGATGTTTCTGGTGTCATGTATTTCTTGGCGCTCATTTTTATTTTGAAAGAAATCTTTATGTAAGGAGGATCCTTATATGATACAATTTAATGCAAAAATTTCTCGACAGGCACAGGGGCTGGACAAGGCTCCTGTTGTATTGAAAGGGGCATCTGTTTTAAATGTATTCACCGATGAATGGGTGAAAGCAGATATTGCCGTTCATGATGATACGATTATAGGTGTTGGTACTTATAGTGGTGAAACAGAATATGATTATAGTGGTAAATATGTCGTACCTGGCTTTATCGATAGTCATCTACATTTAGAGTCTACATTAGTAAATCCTAAGGAATTAGTCTTTGAAGCATCTCAAGTAGGGACTTTAGGTTTTATAGTAGATCCTCATGAAGCAGGCAATGTTGCAGGTATTGCAGGTATTGAGTACATGATCAATGAAACTGCATCGGCTCAAGGTGATGTGTATGTTATGGCTCCATCCTGTGTGCCCGCTGTACCAGGTGAAGATAATGGCGCTATTCTAGATGGAGATATGTTACATAAGCTACAAGCTAATCCACGTATTTTAGGATTAGGTGAAGTCATGGACTGTTATAGTGTTATCAATAGTGATCCTTACATGATGAAAAAGTTAGATTACTTTAAAGATACAATTATGGATGGTCATATTATTGGACTTTCATTAGAGCAACTAGCAAGCTATCGTTTGGCAGGCATTACTACAAATCATGAATGTATTTCCTACGAAGAAGCAAAAGAGCAAGTTAAAAATGGCATCTATGTATGGATTCGTGAGGGCAGTGCGGCTCATAATCTAGACTCCATTGTGAAAGGGCTTGTAGAAGAACAAGGGAATACGGAACGTTATGGTTTCTGTACAGATGATAAACATATTGAGGATATTCGTTCAGAAGGCCATATCAGCTATAATATTCGTCGTTCTATTGAACTGGGACTGACACCAATCCAAGCTTATAAAATGGCCTCCACTCATCCGGCATCATGCTACGGTTTGAAACATTTAGGCGCTATTGCACCCGGCTATAGTGCTAATCTTGTAATTCTTAATGATGAACAACGCGTAGATATTCACGAGGTGTTTTATAAAGGAAAAATGATTGAACGTGTTCTCGTAAGAGAAGAGAAGGTTGTACCAGCTGAATTACTGCATACGATTAATATAGGTACTTTCACAAAGAATAAATTAGATGTTTTTGTTGAAGGTCCGCAAGCGATTATTAATATCGTACCTGGGCAAATAGTTACACAAAAAACTGTTGAAGAGGTTCCTGTTGAAAATGGACTGTTCAAGCCTAATGCTGAGTACAATAAAATTACTTGTATCGAGCGGTATAAAGCATCTGGTAGAAATGGTATTGGTATTTTGAAAGGCTTCAATTTAAAAAATGGTGCTATTGCGTCATCCTTTGCACATGATTCACATAATCTGATTGTTGTTGGCGACAACGATGCAGATATGATGGTTGCTATTGAGCGTATTCGCGAAATTGGCGGCGGATATGTCATTGCTAGTAAAGGCAAAGTAGTAGAGGAACTAGCTCTTGAAGTAATGGGCTTAATCACAAATCGACCTCACGAAGAAGTAGATGCAAAAGTAGCTAAGATGAAAGATATTGCTTACGGTATGGGCGTGCCGAAAGGCCTAGATCCTTTTATTAATTTGAGTTTCCTTGCATTAACTGTAATTCCAGAAATTAGAATCACTACTACAGGTGTGATGGAGTTCTAGTGTTAAGTTTAATGAAAAGCTAATATAAAAAGGGGCTGTAACAGAATGTGGTTTTACCACATTCTAGTTGCAGTCCCTTTTGCTTTTATCCTTGAAACAGGATGAGTTTATTTAATTATAGCAAGCCTTGATTTTCCATCATATCTTTAATATCAAGTATGGTAGATTTACATACTACATCATAATCTAATGAACCAAGGAAGTCTGCAAATTTAGTGTCATCTTCATTTTTACAGTTTCCATATGGAATTTTACCAAATTTTTGATATGGCTCTAGAATGCGATTTCGTCTGTGCTTCCACGTATTATAATAAGGACCTTTGAATTTAGTCATAAAACCATTGCTATCGACTAATACAAAGCCTTCAGATTCATGGAATGAATTTAGTTCCTTATTTATAATGCCTTGGAGTTCATCCATGGTAGAAACTTGTTGAACTGTTTTAACAATGGAAATCAAGTCAGTGTCATATTTTTGTAAAATCGTATAAAGTTCAGCTAATTTTTCTCTAGAGAATGGGACATCTATATGCTTACCATTTACGTCTAGAGTATTTTGAATCATATCGAGTACATAGAGATGGTCTTGGTCGTATTTAATGATATGAGTATCCTCTTGGCTGATGACCTCAAATATCATAGAGCAGTTATTACGTGCTAATAAATCTTTGATTTCTACTTGTAAGCCTTCAGGTAATCTATGGAAGAGGTTTTTAAATAAATCCACATGTATACCCTCTGTTGTAGATTTAGAGGCAAATACTAATTCTTCGTTGATAACGCCAAGAATGGCAAGGTAACCATTTTCTTTCGTTCTAATTTCAACTGGAAAGGATAGAGTATTAGCTAGATTATCTAACTCTGTTTCTGGGCGCTCACCAAGATTAAAGAATTTATTATAACTACGTAATTTCACATCTCCTGTAATTCGATCCACAAATAATCCACGAGCTTGTACTGTACTTTCATTCCATAATCGTTTATGAAATACACGAGAGGTAAAGTTCAAGGAATATAGGTTAGGGAAACATTGTTTTACTTTTACTAATTTTGAATTGCCAATAATATTAATATCTTCATTTTGTGTGAAGATGACATGTTGTGTCATATTTTGGAATTCATGGCGCATATAATCTTTATCATATACATCGTTTTTTATTCCATTTTTTATGAAAGTATTTGCTGTAATATCGATGTATTTTAGCTCTCCACCAAACTCAACTTCTCCTTCTAAACAGAAGGAGTACTTTCCATCTGGAACGCCACGATGACCGTGAATTTGAATGAAGTCCTGACACATGCCTTGCTCGTAATTAGTATCGTAAATATTAGCGATATTTGTTTCGTAAGCTCCAAAACCATTAATAAATGTTGAGGTAGGTATGAAGGTCATATTAGGCACATAGGAGAGGCCACCATGGGAAACTAAATATTTTTTGCCATGGAAGCTGAATGGATAGCATTGACGAAGTGATTTATAAAAGAGTCGTAGTTCTCGTTGGAGTGATTCTACGTCTTTTTTCGTCATATCTTTTACGATAGGTGCTACCACATCTTTCATAAAGCGCTTGGAACGATCTAAATTTGTATGGAATGCAAAGTTTGCAATATGTCGTTCGTGATTACCTTCTAACATAATTGTATTGGGTAATGTGCTGAGACGCATCATTTCGTACATCATTTCTTTGTTTTCAATACCGCGTTCTAAATAGTCACCGCAGAAGATGTATAATGTCTTTTCATCCCACGGTGTAATAGCTTGTTGTAATGCGGTGTAGCAACCGTGAATATCACCGATAACACGCACTCGATCATATCTATTTGTTAGATTAACCGTAAAGTAATTGTTGATTTCATCAATAGAGTTAATTTTTTTACAAAACTTTGGTAATGTACTTGTTTTAATCATTTTGTACATACGATGAATGACTTGCTCTGGCACTCGTTTGTAATCGGCGCGAGCCGCATTACGGACCAAGCAATCTTCTAAGGATGTATCTGGTTCATAGTAATATACAGTATATTTATATTTGTTAAGCAATTCTTTGTAAGCATTAACCGCTTTAGATGTAGTGTGGGTAGCATCTAAGACGACAAAGTCACCATTGCTCATTCGTTTTTCTAAACAATCTAGTAGGAGCTTCCATGCTGGACCATTATCCTCTTGTGAAATATACCAGCCATTCTCACCAAGGGAAGGGCTACGTAAAAGCATACGGAAATGATCGGCTTCAAGGGTGTAAGCCTCAAGATTGTTGTCACGAATCCACTGAGACTTACCACTAGCAGGAGCACCACGCATTAATAATAGTGTTCTCATAGTAATAGTCCTCTAATCTGCCCATAGGGCGTAATAAAATATAACTGTATAACAAACGAAAAATTATTTTATGATTAAATAGGAAAAGGGCATAAAAAAACAGTCTCAACGGATATCCGAGAGACTGTCTTGCTTGCTTTTAAAATTATAAAGCGTTTACTTTAGCTGCAAGGTTAGATTTTTTGCGAGCTGCAGTGTTTTTATGAAGTACACCTTTGGAGGCTGCTTTATCAATTACGCTAGTAGCATGAACAAGTGCTTGTTTTGCTTCTTCTACTGCGCCTGCTTGAACAGCTTCAACGGTTTTACGAGCTGCTGTACGAATTTGAGATTTTACAGCGGCATTTTTCGCACGACGTTCAGCATCCGTTTTTACGCTTCTAATACTGGATTTAATGTTTGGCAATTGAGTCACCTCCTTAAAAATCGTTTCTTATACCTGAATGATTATATCATACCAAATATTGATACGCAAGGACTTTTCAGCCCAATATTTTCCTTAATGACATGATTTGTAAAACATTTTCTACTGTTTATTAAGGAAAGCATATATGTGGTTTTTAAAATCAAATTACTTACTCATTTTCTAGTGTAACAATATATTAATTTTTATTTATGAAAGTTAAAAGGGTCCTTATGTTATAATGAAGAATAGAATTAAGTGAGGTGTCTTATGAAAAAATTAATGATTATAGATGGCAGCAGTTTGTTATTTCGCGCATTTTTTGCATTACCACCGTTGAAATCTGCTTTAGGAACACCAACGAATGCAGTATATGGCTTCTTAACGATGCTCATTAAATTGTATGAAGAAATTAATCCTGACTATATTGCCGTAGCTTTTGATAAAGGTCGTCAAACATTCCGTACTGAAATGTATAGTGAATATAAAGGAAATCGTCCAGATGCACCTGAGGATTTGCGTCCACAATTTAGTTTAATTCAAGATGTATTAAAAGCATTGGGCATTTGTGTCATCGAAGAAGAAGGTTTTGAAGGGGATGATATCCTTGGATCCTTGAGTAAAAAGTTTGGAGCCCCTGAGATGGCTGTTCAAATTATTACAGGTGACCGCGATAATTTACAGCTTGTAACAGAACATAGCCATGTGTTCTTAACTAAAAAAGGTATTTCTGATATGTTAGAGGTTACTCTAGATAATATGGAGGAACTTTATGGTTATGGTCCTGATAAGGTTATCGAAATGAAGGCGCTTATGGGTGACTCTTCTGATAATATTCCAGGTGTACCAGGCGTAGGTGAGAAAACAGCGCTTAAATTAATTACCGAATATGGCAATCTTGAATCTGTATACGAACATATTGAAGATATTTCTGGTAAGAAATTAAAAGAGCGACTCGTAGATAATAAAGAGTTAGCCTTCTTATCTCGTGAGTTGGCAACAATCAAAACAGATATGGAGTTATCTTATAAAGTAGAAGATTTTGTACAAAACTTCCATACCTCTGAAGTACAGCCTTTATTTGAAACTTTAGGCTTTACTAAATTAACACCTCGCATTGTTCAAGTAATGGGGGGCGAGGAAGCAACTTTTGGAGATCCAGGCTCTTTATTTGCACCACAAGAGGAGATTTCTTTAGATGATTTAGCGGATGCTAAAGCATTAACAGCCGACTTCTATAAAGATAAAACGGTAGCAGTGCATGTTATATTAGATGGTAAGACTCCATTTAGAACGGTAACGAATACGTATCTATATAATGGTGATACTATTGTAAAAACAGACGATACTAAAGCTGTTTTAGCTGTATTACAAGGTGCTAAAGTCATTGTTACAACTCAAACTAAGGAGATTATCGAAGCCCTTGGTGCAGATGTGCCAGCTGAGATTTCTTTATTTAATGCTGATAAAACTGCTCGTGTTCACGATATGTCTCTCATTGCGTATTTATTAGATCCTACGCGTACTAATTATGGATATCTATATCTAACTGAGCGCTTCTCTGTACCTAGCATTGCTAGCGGTAGTGCAGATGTTGAATGCGTATCCATGGTGAAAGCATTACTCGCCATGAACGAAGCAGCTTGTGAATCTGCTCGTCGTGAAGAGTTATGGTCTTTATATGAAACGATTGAGTTGCCTTTGATTCATACTTTAGTAGTGATGGAAAAGAATGGTATCTATATCGATACAGAGAAGTTGGCAGAAACAACGGCTCGCTTTAAAGAGGAACTAGCTCAAGTACAACAAGAGATTTATGAACTGGCCGGAGAAACTTTTAATATTAATTCACCTAAACAATTGGGTGTAATATTGTTTGAAAAGATGAACTTGCCAATCATCAAGAAAACTAAGACCGGCTATTCTACAGATGCGGAAGTACTGGATATGCTTCGTCACGAAAGTCCGATTGTTGAAAAAATCTTGGCATACCGTTCTGTTGCTAAATTAGTATCTACCTATTGTGAAGGTTTGGCAGTTCTCATCAATGATAAGACTCGTCGTATTCATACGACTTTTAATCAAATGGTTACGGCTACAGGTCGACTTAGCTCATCTGATCCGAACTTGCAAAATATTCCTGTTCGTACCGAAAAAGGCCGTGAAATTCGTGCCTTATTCTATCCGGGTGCTGGATATGATACATTGGTGAGTGCCGATTACTCCCAAATTGAGTTGCGTATCTTAGCCCATTTATCTGGCGATGAAGCATTGATTAAAGCCTTCGTAGAAGGCAAGGATATTCACCGCTTTACTGCGGCAGAGGTGCTTGGTAAAGCTCAAGATGATGTAACTAGCGAAGAACGTTCTCATGCGAAGGCTATTAACTTCGGTATTATTTACGGTATTTCTGACTTTGGTTTATCTCGTGACCTTGGTATTACACGTGGTGAAGCTAAAAATTATATTGATCTTTATTTTAGCCGTTACCCTAAGGTTAAAGAGTATATGGATCGAATGGTTCAAGAGGCTCATGAAACAGGGAAGGTTCACACTATGTTTGGTCGTCAACGCGAGTTACCTGATATTAATAGTCGTAACTTTAACCGTCGTTCTTTTGCTGAACGGACCGCAATGAATACGCCAATTCAAGGCACTGCCGCAGATATTATTAAGTTAGCCATGAACCAAGTGGAGCAAAAATTAGAAGAACAAAACTTTAAGTCTCGACTTTTATTACAAGTACATGACGAACTAGTGCTTGAAGTAGTGAACTCTGAATTAGAAGCTATAGAAGAATTATTGCGTAGTACAATGCAATCTGTTGTAGAGCTACAAGTACCTCTTATTGTAGACGTACATCATGCAGAAAACTGGGCATTAGTAAAGTAATATGTGTTTATAATTAATAGAAGGTATATATGTTTAAAATTGGCTTAACTGGTGGCATTGCATCTGGCAAAAGTACAGTTCTTACATATTTTAAGGATAAAGGTATACCATATATCGATGCTGATATTGTGGCTCGTGAAGTTGTAGAGCCTGGTACAAAAGGGCTAGAAGCAATTGTAGCTGCATTTGGAACCGATGTATTGCACGATGATAGGACATTAAACCGAGAAGCATTAGGGGCTATTATCTTTCACAATGAAAAAAAACGCCAACAACTGAATGGTTGTTTAAAAGAGCATATTCAAAATCGAATCATGGAGCTCACAGCTCATTATGAGGCACTACATACACCAGTTTTACTATATGACATTCCCTTACTTATCGAAGGAGAGTGGTATACCATGATGGACGAGGTGTGGCTCGTATATGTGAATGAGTCAACTCAAATTGAGCGCTTAATGAATCGCAATGGATTTACCAAAAAGGATGCATTGGCTCGTATTAAGAGTCAAATGCGTCTTGATGACAAACGGACTTATGCGGATGTAATCATTGATAATAATGGTACACCTCTGGATTTAAAGGAACAATTAGATACCATCTGGAATGAGCGTATCGAATCAGCTCTATAAGAAAATTGATAATTGCCATTTTATGTGTCAAATTTGGTATATAAATAATAGTAATAAATGGTATAATAAGCCCATAAAACTTAGCATGATATTAGTTTAGCATTTGTTATATGTTAGATTTTGATGACTATTTTCAGTTTGTATGTAGAAAGGGGGATATATGAAACGTGCAACGGCAACGGCATTATCTTGTGTCGTACTAGGATGGTTTTATTTTACATATCTAGATGACCATTTGGCGCGTCAGATTGCGTATCCCTTTAACTATAAAGAGGAAGTTATAGCTGCAGCTGAGAAAGAGCAGGTACCTCCATCTTTGGTAGCTAGTGTTATCTTAGCAGAAAGCAAGTATAAAAACACAGCGGAGTCTGAAACGGGGGCTCTTGGATTGATGCAACTCATGCCAGATACGGCACGGTGGGTGGCACAGCAAGTGGGGCATGGTAACTATACAGATCGTCAACTTAAAGAGCCTACTATAAATATTGAGTTAGGTACATGGTATTTAGGTCACTTGTTAAAGGAATTTAATGGTGATCAGGTGTTAGCATTAGCTGCTTACAATGCTGGTCGTGGTCATGTGGAATCGTGGCTTCGTGAAAATAACTGGAATGGAATGGTCGATACGATTCCGTTTCCTGAGACCCGTAGCTATGTAAAGGCGGTCTTACAGTATCAAGAAAGATATGAGGCGTTATATGGAAACAATTATTGAAGCTTGTAAAGCCTTAGACTATTCTTGGTTACCTCAAACTGTTGACGGCTTTACGTTAGTTACATCTACTGAAAGTGACTATACAATATTAGCTAATCGTATTAGTGCTGGTGAAGACGTATTAAAGGTACCTATTTTCCACTATCAAAATGAATTGGGGTGGCGTTGGTCTGCCTTATATGATAAAGAGGTAGAGGACTATACAGTACATATAGAAATGCCACTATTTTCCTTTGTAGACATTTCCTTTGTGCGAGCCGATTTAGCGTCTTTTTGGAGTGGGCTACAAGAGCGATGTGTAAAAGGGTTAACCAATATGTTAATAGAACCTGCTAATAATTTTACTTTTACTTATCGTCGCCGAGGGATTCCTGAATGGGACTTTTCACAAGTTATGCCTGATGAGTTAGAAGGCTTTGTACGTGATATTGATCCAGCTCATGCGATTCGCATGATTAATGGTTCTTTTATCATCGGCGAATACCGCAAGATGGATGAGTGTACAGGCTTACTATTGTATTATAATGAATTGCGTGATGAATACTTTGCGGAACTTCGTTATAAAAGCTATCCAGAAATTGACCATCATTTAGATGCAAAACATCTAGATGATTTAGCAGTGCTATTGCGTGAGCATTTAGGTGCTATTCTAAAAGGCTTGAATGACCGCGTTGATTAAAGTTTGGATAGATTTAACTATGCTATTTTTTGTCATTTTTTGTTTTTATAGAATGACTTATGTGGGATTGGTTTCTTTAATGCCCATTAGAAAGCGTAGAATTTGTATATACACAGTAAATGTGATATACTATATATGACTTTTATATAAATCTTTTAAAAGAGTGGGCTTATGTCCACTCTTTCATTTATGATTAGCTCAATTTTAGAGTATTTTAGAATCAAGAGATATATACAAGATGTAGTAAGTAAGGAGGCGATGGCTATGAAAAGAGAAGCAGTGGAGGAGTTTGTATCCTCTGTGGTTGAAGGTATTATAGCCGGCACCGATATGGAACTCGTCGATGTAGACTATGTACGTGAACGGGATTGGTATTTACGTGTCTACCTCGATAAACCAGGTGGTGTAGATTTGGATGACTGTCAGTTGGTGAGCGAAAAATTAAGTGCTGTCCTCGACGAAAAGGATCCAATTACGGAAAACTATTTATTGGAGGTATCTTCTCCCGGTCTTGATCGAGTTCTTAAGAAAGACAAGGACTTAGTTCGCTATAATGGCCGTGATGTAGATATTCAGTTGTTTAAGGCTATTAATGGCAGTAAACAATTTACTGGTGCATTACAAGGTTTTACAGACACAACTATCGAATTTACTATCAATGGTGAAAGCATGACATTTGAACGTTCTACCATTGCACAAATTCGATTACATCTTGATTTTTAATATATGGAGGCATACGAGTGAGTCAAGAATTAATTCAAGCGGTAATGGTGCTTACAAAGCAAAAAGGTTTTGCTCCTGAGGTTATTTTTGAATCCTTAGAGGCTGCATTGTTGCAAGCATATCGCAAAGAACCAACATCTAACCCAGATGCGTACGTTGTGATTGACCGCGAAACAGGCGTTTATAAAGTAATGGCTAAAAAACAAGTTGTGGAAACTGTTGAATTACCTGAAACAGAAATCAGCTTGTTGGACGCTCGCAAAAAAGATAAACGTTTTGAGATTGGTGATGTAGTAGAAGTAGATGTAACTCCTGCCAACTTTGGCCGTAGTGCTGCCCATACTGCTAAACAAATGCTCATTCAACGTTTAAAAGAGGCTGAGCGGAGTGTAGTATACGAAGAGTATTACAGCCGTGAAGGAGACATTATCACTGGCGTTATTACTCGCGTTGAAGGTAAAAATGTATTTATCAATCTTGGTAAAACGGAAGCGATTTTGCCTCCAACTGAGCAAATTGTTACAGAAACATACCGTGAAGGAGATCGTATTAAATGCTATATCGTAGAGGTTAAGAAAACTACGAAAGGTCCTCAAATTATGATTTCTCGCACACATCCAGGTTTATTGAAACGTCTATTTGAGCTAGAGGTTCCAGAAATCTTTGAAGGCGTAGTAGAGCTTAAGTCTGTAGCTCGTGAGCCGGGGATGCGTTCTAAAATCGCCGTATATAGTCGTGATGAAAATATTGATCCTGTAGGTGCTTGCGTAGGTCCTAAAGGACAACGTGTACAACATATCGTTGATGAATTACACGATGAAAAAATTGATATTGTTAAATGGGATGAAGATCCAGCAATTTATATTGCTAACTCCCTGAGTCCTGCGAAGGTTGTATCTGTAGACGTAAGCGAAGAAGAAAAAGCTTCTTATGTAGTAGTGCCTGATTACCAATTATCTTTAGCTATTGGTAAAGCTGGTCAAAACGCTCGTTTGGCGGCTAAGTTGACTAACTGGAAAATCGATATTAAAAGTGAAACTCAAGCTGCTGAAGAGCCTTTCACAGGTTTCGGCAATGCTGAGGATGGTGAATAGTCATGAAACCAAAATCCCAACCTATGCGTACTTGCGTAGGATGTGGTGAACTTAAGGCAAAACGAGAATTGATTCGCTTAGCATTGAGTCCAGATGGCAATATCACTATTGATCGCAGCGGTAAAGCACCAGGACGTGGAGCTTATTTATGTGAATCCATGTCATGTTTTGAGCAGGCCTATAAGGCAAAACGATTAGAACGGTCCTTAAAGCATAGCGTATCTAAAGAGATATATGAAGCGTTACAACGTGATTTACAAGAGAATGAGTAATCACTGATATACATGAATGAAGATAAAATTTTAAATCTCTTAGGCTTAGCGCAACGAGCAGGAAAAGTTATTTCTGGTGATTTTATCGTAGAAAAAGCTATAAAGAGAAAGGAACCGAAATTAGTACTTCTCGCTAGTGATTGTGCAACCAATAATGAAAAGAAATATACTCAATTAGCAGAAACCCATCACATTCCACTTCACAGTATTGCCGATAAAGAGGCTTTAGGCACGGCCATTGGTAAGGAAGTTAGGGTAGTAGTCGCCGTACTAGATGATGGATTTGCAAAGGCATTACTTAAAGAGATTGATCGATAATAAGGGGGTATGTAGATGTCCAAAAAACGCGTTCATGAAATCGCCAAAGAGTTCGGCGTTGAAAGTAAGCAGGTCATTTCTATCTTGCAACAACATAATATTAATGTTACTAAAGCAGTTAATTCTGTAGATGATTCAGGTTATGAAATTGTAAAAAAACAATTAGGTAAAAAATCTGAAGCTCCTAAAGTAGCACAAAAAAAAGAAAAAAAGGTAGAATTGAAATCTGCTCCAACTGCAGCTCATAAACAAGAAGCTGCATCACATAAACAACAGCATTCAAATCGTTCTAACGAACAGAAAAAAGATAAACACAAACAAGCTGGTCAAAAACAAGACGATCAATCTAAACAAAAGGACCATAAAAAAGGCAATGTCCGTCATGTACAAATCTCTGAGCCTACACGCAAATCCGATGGTAAGCAACATGGTGGAGACCGTGCTAACAATCGCCCTAATAATACCCGCAATAATGATAACCGTAATAACGGTCGTTCTAATGATGTGCGTAACAATGACAGTCGAAACAACGATAATCGTAATAGCGACAACCGCAATAACGATAATCGCAATTCTAATAATGATCGCCGTAACAAGAAAAATAAAAAAGGTGGTAATAACCGCCCCCAATCCTTGTTATCTACATCTATGCAAAAAAAGAAAAATCGCGTAAAACATCGTAACGAGCAGTACCTACAACAAAAAGCAGAAGCTGAACGTAAAGCTGAAGCAGCAATTGCTACAGAAATTGAATTGAGCGGGCCTCTAACTGTTAAAGACTTAGCTGAAAAAATGGGTCGCGAAGTATCTGAAATCATCAAAAAATTGATGCTTTTAGGTGTTATGGCTAGCATTAACCAAGAGGTTGATGTAGATACAGCTACTATCGTGGCTGAAGAGTTCGGTGTAACTGTAACTGAAGTAGAACCTGAAGAAGACCCTACAGATGTTATTGAAATTGAAGATGCACCAGAAACATTAAAACTACGACCTCCTGTAGTAACTATCATGGGTCACGTTGACCATGGTAAAACATCCTTGTTGGACGTAATTCGTCAAACTAATGTAACAGCTGGCGAAGCTGGTGGTATCACTCAACATATTGGTGCGTACCAAGTTCGCTACAAGGATAATAAAATCACATTCCTTGATACACCAGGTCATGAAGCATTTACTGCTATGCGTCTACGCGGTGCGAAATCTACGGATATTGCAGTTCTTGTAGTCGCTGCCGACGACGGTGTAATGCCGCAAACTATCGAGGCTATTAATCATGCGAAGTCTGCAGATGTACCTATTATTGTAGCCATCAACAAAATGGATAAACCAGGTGCTAACCCAGACCATGTTAAACAACAATTGTCTGAACATGGCCTTTTACCAGAAGAATGGGGCGGCGATGTAATTATGGTTCCAGTATCTGCTAAACAAAAACAAGGTATTGATGACTTACTTGAAAATATCTTGCTCGTAGCAGAAGTTATGGAATTGAAAGCGAATCCTAACCGTAAGGCATATGGCGTAGTTATCGAGGCTCAACTTGATAAAGGTCGTGGTGCCGTATGTACTGTCTTGGTACAGAAAGGTTCTCTTCGTGTAGGTGATACAGTACTTGCTGGTACTGCATACGGTAAAGTACGTGCCATGACAAATGAGCGCGGTGAAAAAGTAAAAGTTGCTCGTCCATCTATGCCGGTAGAAATTTTGGGCTTCTCCGAAGTTCCACAAGCCGGTGAAATTATAAATGGTATGGATGACAACGAAGCACGTGCAATTGCTGAAAAACGTATTGCTAAGCAACGGGTTCAAGAATTGCAAGCTACACATAAAGTTACATTAGATGATATTTTCAACCAAATTCAACAAGGCGAGTTGAAGGATCTTAATATTATCATCAAAGCCGATGTTCAAGGTTCTGTAGAAGCATTGCGTCAATCTTTAGAAGGCATCAAAAACCCTGAGGTTCGTATTGTTATTGTTCATGCTGCAGTAGGTGCCATTAATGAATCGGATATCATGTTGGCATCTGCATCTAATGCGATTGTAATGGGCTTTAATGTACGCCCTGATGCTAATGTTCGACGTGCAGCGGAACAAGAAAAGGTTGACTTGCGTACATATCGTGTAATTTATGATGCTATCAATGACGTTGAATCTGCTATGCGCGGTATGTTGGCGCCTCAATTTAAAGAGGTTGTCGTAGGTCGTGCAGAAGTGCGTCAGGTTATTTCCACACCAAAGGCTATTGTAGCTGGCTCTTATGTAACAGAAGGTCGTATTACTAACGACTCTGAAGTTCGTTTAATTCGTGACGGCATCGTTGTATTTGAAGGTAAGGTTGATTCTTTACGTCGATTTAAAGATGAAGTTAAGGAAGTTAAAACATCCTTTGAATGTGGTATCTCCTTAGAAGGATACCGCGACATCAAGGAAGGCGACGTTATTGAAGCTTACTTGATGGAAGAAATTGCACCTCAATTATAGGAGGTTTATATGAGTGATGTTCGTGTCAGAAAATTACAAGAATTTATCAAACAAGAGGTAAGTCAAATGTTGATGCGTGGATTGAAAGATCCTCGCATCGGTTTTACCACAATTACTGATGTTCATGTAACAGGTGATTTGCGTGAAGCTACGATTTATGTTTCCTTGTTTGGTTCCGATAAGGAAAAACAAGATACCCTTATCGCATTAAAGCATGCGGCTGGACATATTCGTACCGAGCTTGGAAAGGTACTTAAATTGCGACATATTCCTTCCATTACTTTTGATAAGGATACGTCCTTGGACTATAGCATGCATATTGAATCCCTTTTGAACGAAATTAAAAAGGACGAAGAAACAAATTAAAACAGAGGATACAGAACATGAGTAAGATTACTATTAATCAATTACATATGGCTCTGTGTGAAGCTAATTCTATTATGCTAACCGTCCATGTTAGACCTGATGGCGATGCTATCGGATCCATGGTTGCCTTTTACGAAGCCCTTGTGGGGCAAGGTAAAACTGTATATATGGTAGTAGATGATGTAGTTCCTGAGAAGTACTCATTCTTACGGTATACGGACCACATCCATGATGTCGCCTATTTTGAAACTAATCAAGTTGATATTGATATGCTAATGGTTTTGGATGCTAGCACGTATGAGCGAATTGGCAAAGTAGGTGCACTCTGGAGTGCACCTATTTTTAATATAGACCACCATATTTCTAATACGGAATTTGCGGATTATCTATATTTAAAGCCTGACTTTGCTGCTACAGGTGAAATTGTTACCGACTTATGTACAAAATGGAATTGGCCTATCACTGAGTCTATGGGTATCGCGTTATATATGGCGATAGCTACGGACTGCGGTTTCTTTAAGTTTAGTAATACTACGGCGAATACCCTTGAGATGGCTGCTAAATGTGTAGCTGCAGGGGCTAGACCAAATGTTATTTCTGAAACCATAGAAGCCGTATCTGCCAGTCGCTTAGAATTAACAAAACAAGTTATGCAAACTATCGAGTTTCATAAAAATAATACAGTGGCCACTATCGAGCTAAATCGTGATGCCATGAATATTCTTGGCGATGATACAGATGGTTTTGTAGACATTATTAGAAATGTTGATACTGTAGATGTGGCAATTTTATTAAAAGCAGAAGCTGATAATAGAACACGTGTAAGTTTACGTTCTAAAGGTATTGATGTGAACGCTGTAGCAAGCCATTTTGGTGGAGGTGGTCACATTCGTGCTGCTGGGTGTACTATTAATTTGCCGTTACAAGAAGCAAAACAGGCTCTCATTGAGGTGATTTAATAATGGATGGCATTTTACCATTTTTAAAACCTCCTGGTATTACGAGCCATGATGCCGTTGCTATTTGTCGTCGTATTCTAAAGGAAAAGCGCATTGGTCATAGCGGTACATTAGATCCTATGGCTTATGGTGTATTGCCTGTGTTTCTTGGCAAGGCTACGCGCCTTATAGAATACACCGAGGATTTTGATAAAACCTATGTAGCAGAATGTAAATTGGGTACTTTTACAGATACTGAAGATAGCTCAGGACAACCTGTATTGCCAGATAATGATATGCTATTGCGAGATGGTATTGTATTGAATCGAGCTATTCAATCTACAGAAATCTCAGCAACTATGGTTAAACCAGGCTTTGAAGAATTGGTTAGTATTTTGAAAAAATTTGCTGGCGTTCAGGACCAAAGACCGTCTAAGTATTCTGCCATTAAAGTAAATGGTATTCGAGCTTATGAATATGCTCGTAAAGGTATTCCTGTGGAGCTACCATTACGCCAAATTCATATTAAAAATATTGAGCTCATTGCTTATGGATTCCCTTTTTTCACGATTCGTGTGACATGCTCAGGGGGGACTTATATTCGCTCATTATTACGCGATATTTGTATTGCTTTAGGTATACCTGGTACGATGACTTCTTTGGCACGTACTCAAGTAGGGCCTTTTGACATCGGTTCCGCTAAGATGGCTGAAGAGATAATGCTACATGGTAAAAGCCTTTTGTTACCAACGGATGCGGCGGTTTCTCATCTTTCAAAAGTGACTGTAAATAGTGTACAATTAAGGATGATGGTGCAAGGGAAGGAATTACCTATTGAAAGGGAATTTTCTTTTACCGAGCCAGATAATTTTTATAGAGCCTATGGACCTCTTGGTTTCATAGGTATTATGAGACGAACAAACCACTCATTAAAGGTGGAAAAAAATATTTTTATTGAAGGATAAGTATGAAGCAAATACATTCGTTTGATGAACTACGCCAAATCAAAGATACAAAAGTATATGCCCTTGGCACCTTTGATGGCATTCATCGAGGTCATCAACGAGTTATACGTAAGGCTGTTGAAGAGGCTACATCAGTCAATGGCGTAAGTATTATCATTACCTTTGAACATCATCCGTTGACTATATTACATCCAGAACGAGTACCTAAACGGGTGATTCAAGAAGAGATTATGGATACTGTGCTAGAAGAGCTCAAAGTTGACTATATTTTACGATTACCTATGACTGAAGCATTATTAAAAATGACTGCAGATGAATTCTTACATGATCTCTGCAATGATATGAATGTGGAAGCTATTGTAATTGGTGAAAACTTTACATTTGGTGCAAAGGGGCTTGGCAATCCAGAATATATGAAACAAGTGGTAGCGGATAAGAATATACGAGTTCTTGTACAGCCTTTACTGCCATGTGATGGTCGTAGTACACCTATTTCTAGTACAGAAATTAGAAAGGCTATTCATGAGGGACGTTTGGAGGATGCAAATCATTGGCTAGGTAGGCCATTCCAGTTTAAAGGAACTGTGATTAAAGGTGATCAACGGGGACGCACATTAGGATTTCCAACATTAAATCTATTACTTCCTAATGAAATGGCTACACCTCCAGATGGAGTCTATGCTAATCGTGTATGTATTGGTGGTATTTGGTATGATGGGGTAGGCAATATTGGAGATAATCCAACCTTTAGAAATCAGTACCATAGATGTGAAGTACACGTTTTTAACTTTGACCAGGATATATATGGAAAAGAAGTGATTGTACAGTTCATTTCTTATATTAGAGGAGAAGTTAAATTTAATAACTTACAAGACCTTATCGATCAAATGAAGGTAGATGAAGAACAGGCTCTAGCTATTTTAGCTAATGCATAAAAAGGGGGTTCTCATGGATATTAAAGAAGCTCGAAAACAGATAGATAGTATTGATTCTGTATTAGTTACGGAGTTTGAAAAGCGACTCACATTGATTAAAGAAATTGGTAAATATAAGGATGAACATCATTTACCACTTATTGATGAAGAACGGGACGAAAGTATCATTGCTTTACATACTCAAAATTGTAAAGATAAAGTTTTAGCACCTTATGTTGAAAATTATATAAAAACCGTCGTTTCTATGAGTAATGAGTTCTTAAAAGAACACATGCATAAGCATATTTTTCTCATTGGTATGCCTGGCGCAGGTAAGACTACTGTTGGTAAGGTTCTAGCTAAAGAGTTGGGGCGAGATTTTTTTGACTTAGACCAAACGATTCAAGACAAAGTGGGTAAATCTGTTCAAAATATCTATATTTACGATGGTAAAGATGCTTTCAGTGAATATGAATATGCTACAATTAAAGAATTAATTCATAATAAACCATCTGTCATTGCTACAGGTGGCGGTACGGTTACCTATAATAAAACTGTTAAATTGATGCGCAATAATGGTCTTGTTGTATTTGTTAACCGCGATGTAAATCATATTTTAGATGATTTGGATCTAGAGATTCGTCCGCTTGTAAAAGAAAGTATCGAATATATTTTTAATGTATATGAAGAACGATATCCTTTATATGAAAAAGTAGCACATATTAAAATTGGTAACGAAGGCAGTATTACCGATGCAGTGCAAGAAATTATTGAAGCCTTGCCGAATACGGAGAAATAATGGACGCCATACGAGGATTTGTATACCGAACTATATATGAGAATACACAACGTACATATTGCGTGTTTATCCTAAAAGATTATAATGAGGAATACATTACTTGTACTGGCAAATTTGAGTCTCCTAAAGAAGGGGAAGACATCGAAGTACGGGGCCGCTATGTAGAACATGAAAAGTACGGCCGCCAATTTGATGCGAGCAGTGTTGAAAAGTTAAAACCTGATAATATGGGTGCTGCCAAGACTTATTTGTTGAATCTAGGAATAAAAGGTTTTGGTGAAAAATCCGTAGAGAAGGTACTAGAGTATTTCGGTATTCGTATTTTAGAAATTTTACGGGAAGAACGTCCAGAAGAGATTAAGGATGTTCCAGGTCTCCGAAAGAGTGTTAAGGATGAATTATTTAATACCTTACTTGGTGAAGGTATTTTATCCGATTTAAATCATTTTTTTGAAAGTCATCACATTTCATCGAAATGGAGTCGCATTGTATATACCTATTATGGTGTGCAGTCAGTTGCAGTTATAGAGGATAATCCTTATACATTATTACGTGTAGCACCGGATATGCTCTTTGGTACGGCCGATACACTAGCAGAGCATCTTGGTATTAATGGTAGTGATACACGCCGTTTAGAGGCTGGTTTAGAATGGATTCTACGTAGTTTAGATAATCAAGGTCATACATGTTTACCAGTAGACCAACTTATCGGTCGACTTGACGATTTATTACAAACTGATGTAGATGATATTGCGAACTTTATTGAAAGTTTGCTGGAACAAGGTGCACTGTATAGTACGTATTATGAAGACATCTTATATATCTATCCGCCAGAGATGTATGTTTCTGAAGTGGAAGGGGTCCACTATACTCGTGAGTTTCTATTACAAGCTGATTCAATAGCATTAGATATTTCTAGTTTTATTGAAAAGTTTGAACGAGACAACTATATTACCTTTGGTGATGCTCAAAAAGAAGCTATACAGCTCTCATTTTTTGAAAAGTTTTCTCTTATAACTGGTGGTCCTGGTACAGGTAAAACAACTATCATCAAGGCGCTAGTAAAAGGTTTCCAACTCGGTGGATTGGGGCGCATTATACTTTGTGCTCCTACGGGACGTGCTGCAAAGCGTCTGACCGAGGCCACTGAGTTTGAAGCTACTACAATTCATCGTCTATTGGTACCTGTTCAAGGTAGTGACTCCTATGACTTTACAAAGAATGAAGATGATCCTCTAGATATAGATGTCATTATCATCGATGAAGCATCTATGCTTAATGTGCGTTTATTCTATTCTTTGATGGCTGCTATTCCAAAGGAAGCCCATGTCATTATTGTGGGTGACGTAGATCAATTACCACCTATAGGTGCTGGGTTCGTATTAAAAGATTTATTAGATAGTGATTGTGTGCCCTATACACGACTTAATCAGATTTATCGTCAAAGCTCTGGTAATACTATCGTTGAAAGTGCTTACTCAATTAACCGTGGTGAAATGCCTAACCTGAAAGGTGTGAGCGAAGAGTTTTCTTTTATTCCTGTTAAATCTTATGATATGATGATGAAAGCCATCATTGATGTATATAAACGTGAACAAGAGACGATAGAGGATGAATTAGATATTCAAATTATTTCTCCTATGCGCCGTGGTGAAGCAGGTAGTACATTGATATCACAATATGTACAACAAGCTGTAAACCCTCCAGACAGCTATAAGGGAGAAGTTCGTGTCAATGGCATTACGTATCGCGTTGGGGATAAGGTTATTCAAATTCTCAATGATTATGAGTTAGAAGTGTTTAATGGCGAAATTGGCGTTATCTATGCTATTACGCGGACCGATATTTGTATTCGATTTATCCATAAAGAGGTTCGTCTACCTATCGATGAAGCACATATGATTATGCCTGCTTATGCTATTACAGTTCATAAGAGTCAAGGTAGTGAGTACGGTGTAGTTATTATTCCATTTGTTCCACGTTATGGTGGCATGTTACAACGTAATTTGTTGTATACTGCTGTTACACGGGCAAAGCGTAAAGTAATCATCGTTGGTACTACGAGCGCAGTTGAACGTGCTGTGCGTACTGTTAATGCCGATGAACGTTACACATTGTTTAAAGAACGACTACAAGGGAGATGTGATTCGTAATGAGTCTTTGGGATTTCCTATTTCCACCTGTATGCCCTCACTGTGGTGCACCTGTGGCAATACAAGGGGATTGGTGTAAAGCTTGTTTTACAGATTTATTACATATTCGTCATATACCACATAAATTTTTACACTATGTAGATGATGTATGTGTGTTGGCCGAATATCGTGGTGGTCTAAAGTCTATGATTTACGATGTAAAATTTAATGAAAAAAAGGAGCAGTCCAAAGGGGCCGCTCCTTTTTTAGTATCGTACAACTTTTACATGAAATATAATGAGTCTAACATTGTGAACAGTAATTGTAAAATTATGTATGATTATATTGTTCCCGTACCATCTAGCGAAAAGAAAAAAGCTAAGAGAGGATATAATCAAGTAGATTTATTCTTTCTTGAATGGGCTCATTCTTTATGGGAGATAGATAGAAAAAACTTTAAATGGTTAGATTGTATATACAAGTTTGATACTTCTCGAGATATGTGGGGATTAACAAATAAAGAAAGACATCAAAATATTGATGATGCTTTTGTTATACGCGCCGATTACAAGGATATTGATTTGACAAATAAGAATATTTTAATCGTAGATGATATATATACTACAGGTGCTACAATTGAAGCTGTAGCAAAAGTCTTACAAAAGCATAAAGCGCTACGCGTTGATGCCCTTACGCTGGCTAGTGGTAGTTTCTAATCTTTATTACTAAATGTAGGAATATAATATTTGATTTCATATTAGCCAAGCACATCAATAAATGCTTTAACTACATCAGGATCAAAGAGAGAACCAGACGCACTAAAAAGTTCTTCTTTTGCTTTAGCTTTTGTTTTAGCCCAAAATTCAGTAGAAGGATTAACTGTTGTATCATAGTAATCTGCTACAGCAATGATTCGAGCTCCTAACGGAATATTGGCACCACGTAGATGTTTAGGATAACCGGAGCCATCCCATTTTTCATGATGGTAACGAATATAAGGTAAAATTTGTTGGCAGCAAGGATAGTTTTCAATCATATTGGCACCACTTGCAGCATGTTGTTTATACTTAGACATTTCTTGCTTATTAAGATATGGAGATTTTTGGATTAATGCATTAGGTACCATTAATAGACCTACGTCATGAAGTAAAGCTGCATGACGAATCTGTTCAATTTCATTTAATGGTAAACCCATTTTAGCTGCGATGCTAACAGCATAGTTTGAAACCTGAATAGAATGTGTATAGAGATGATAGCTTTTCATTTGTATCATCTGTAAAAGTTGTGCGCTTATGGCTTCTAAACTGTCTTTCTCCAGTTCATACAAACCTGATGGTTGCATCAATGATAACATAAACATAATAAACCCCTCTAACTAACAAACTGAACATATGGTACAACCCCTCGTACTTATGTTCATATCGTACAACTTTAGGCCGTTCTAATTTAACAGTATACAAATTATACACCATAAATAATTTTTTGTGTATGATACGTATGTTCTTACAAATATGTTGTATTCATATTTGGCATACAAAAAATAATTGACAATTTAAGAATCCACAAGATATGGTACTTAAAAAATGTGATTTTAGAAATATTAAAATATTATGAAGAATATTTTAGGTTTTCTATTCCAATTTTCTATACATCAACAAATAGGGGTTGCAAAATTTATTCTCATTGTTCTAAGAATTATGCGATAGTATGTTTGGTAAAAAAATTATATTTGGCTACTTAACTATATAATCAAAATTTTTTAAAATAATAGTAAAACTAGACATGAATACTGTTATTCTTTATAATACGTCTATACGGGTCTGTGGTTGAAAGTCGAGGCTAGTCGCAGGCAAAACGATCCACATAAGCAGCCCAAAGGGTTGTGAGCATGGTGCGGCTTAGGTGTAAGTCCTGCCGATAAAATCGAGAGAGGTAGTAGTGGGGAGTCTTGGACTTATGAGCGAACCTTCCAGCAGGCGAGTGTGGGGGCAAAGACCAGGTCAGCCGTATAGGGGCACATGAGGCTTTTCTCATGTGCTTTTTTTATACAGTTGTATATTATAAAATCTATAGAAAACCACTAACTATGGGAAAGTTTTTATACATAGCCGTAATATTTATACAAATAATGCATAAAATTAAAATATAAATATAGTGATTTTGCGATTATATCTAAAATTATATACAAAATTATTGACATAATTATACTTAATCTATATACTATTATAAAGTAGTAGTAAGTTAAAATAATGAGGTTGATAATATGTTAAATAGCAAAGTAAAAAAAATAATTCTTGGCGGTTGTATGTTAGTGATGGCTGCTTCTTTAGTTGGTGGATGTGGTTCCTCTAATCAACCTACATCTAATAAACTTATCGTTGGCACTAATGCTACATTTGTTCCATTTGAGTTTAAAGATGAAAAAACTCAAGATTATACAGGTTTTGATATTGAATTGATTCGTGCGATCGGTAAACGTATTAATAAAGATGTAGAGCTAAAAAATGTAGCTTTTGATGCTTTGATTCCAGCTTTGAACACACATGATATTGATGTTGCTGCATCTGGTATGACTATTACAAAAGCGAGAAGTGAAAAAGTATTATTTTCTTCTCCTTATTATGAAAATGCCTTAGCAGTAGTATATAAAGATGGAACGGCTGTGAATTCTCTTGATGACTTAAAGGGTAAAAAAATTGCAGCCCAATTAGGTACTACTGGTGCAGATTTAGCTCATAAAATTGAAGGTACTACTGTAAAAGAATTTGACCATAGTAATGAAGCTTTGTTAGAATTACAAAATGGTGGAGTAGATGCAACTGTAATCGATTTACCTGTAGCTCAATATTACAGTACTAAGCATCCTGACCAACATATTAAATTTATGGCATATCCAAATACTAAAGAATACTTGGGCTTAGCAATTAATAAGGATAACAAAGCATTGCAAGAAGAAATCAATAAAGCAATTGCTGATATGAAGGCTGATGGTGAATTTAATACATTATATAAAAAATGGTTTAATGTAGATGCACCTGCTGATATGCCAGTAGTTTTAGAATTTAAATAATAGGAGAGATTATGAGTTTTAATTGGGGGTTAATTGCGGATAATTTACCGCTCTTGCTACAAGGTGCTCTAGTGACTGTAGAAATTACAGCCATGTCTGTAGGTTGTGGCTTTTTTATCGGTCTTTTAGTATCTTTAGCAAATTTATCTAAATTTAGATTAGTTAGATTGCTTGCAAAATGTTATGTAGATATCATTCGTGGTACACCATTACTGGTGCAAATTTTCCTAATCTATTTTGCCTTGCCTATGATTACAGGTCAACGGATTGATCCATATATTGCGGCTGTTACCGCATGTAGTATTAACTCTGGTGCTTATGTATCTGAAATTTTCCGTGCTGGTATTCAATCTATTGATAAAGGTCAAATGGAGGCCGGTCGTTCTCTTGGTTTAACTTGGGGACAAACTATGCGTTACATCATTATGCCTCAAGCTTTTAAAGCAATTATTCCTCCGTTAGGGAATGAATTTATTGCCATGTTGAAAGATTCCTCTTTAGTTTCTGTTATCGGTTTCGAGGAGTTGACACGTCGTGGTCAATTAATCATTGCTAAAACCTATGCATCCTTTGAAATCTGGGGTACGGTTGCTGTGATTTACCTTATTATGACAGTGACTATCTCACAATTAGTTGGATATCTTGAAAGGAAATATAGCATTAAATGATTAAATTAGAAAATGTACATAAATCTTTTGGTAAAAATGAAGTACTAAAAGGTATTAATTTACATATTGAACAAGGTCAAGTCGTTGTAATCATCGGTCCTTCTGGTTCTGGTAAAAGTACGGTACTGCGCACTATGAACTACTTAGAAGAACCTACATCTGGTAAGGTTATCGTAGATGGTATGGATCTTTCTGATAAGAAAAAGTTAAATGACGTTCGTGCTGAAGTAGGAATGGTATTCCAAAACTTTAATCTATTCCCACATATGACGGTTATGGAAAATCTTACTTTAGCACAAACTAAGGTTCGTAAAACATCTATGGAAGAGGCTAAGAAGATAGGTCAAGCTTTACTTGATCGAGTAGGTTTGGCGGATAAAGCCAATGCATATCCTGATTCTTTGTCAGGTGGTCAAAAGCAGCGTGTTGCTATTGCTCGTGCTTTAGCTATGAGACCTAAAGTAATGCTTTTTGATGAACCTACTTCAGCTCTTGATCCTGAAATGGTTAGTGAAGTACTAGATGTAATGAAGTCTTTAGCTGAGGAAGGTATGACGATGGTCATCGTTACTCATGAAATGGGCTTTGCGAAAAAAGTAGCGGATAGAGTTTTATTTGTTGATGGTGGCTTGATTTTAGAAGATGATACACCTGAACGCGTATTCGATGCTCCTACCAATGAAAGAACAAAATCATTTTTAGACAAAATTTTAATAGATTAATTAATGATATTATAGGAAGCAAATTCTAGAATTAGAAATTGCTTCCTGTTTTTGTACGCCGAATAGGCATGACTAAACCCCCAGTTAAACTGGGGGTCGGTAAAAATTCTTAGAGAAAAGGAAAGAACCTCCTAGTGATAGAATGAA
>JAWETS010000007.1:0-139046 GCA_032480995.1 Veillonella sp.
TCATTTTACCACTAGGAGGTTCTTTCCTTTTCTCTAAGAATTTTTTACCGACCCCCAGTTTAACTGGGGGTTTAGTCATGCCTATTCGGCGTACAACAACAAAAAGGACGCAACTGATAGTTACGTCCTTTTTAGTTTTAAAATATATTTTGTATTAACCTTATTTAGCTTTCACCAATTACAGCATCAACGGAGCCACTACGAAACCGAGTGCTACAGAAATGGCGATGGCAAGTACGCCTGGAATAAAGAACGGATGGTTAAATACAAGCTTACCGATTCGCGTAGAGCCCGTATCGTCCATTTGTACAGCCCCCAAAAGTGTTGGATATGTAGGCAATACGAAGAGTGCAGATACAGCTGCGAAGGATGCGATAATAATATAAACAGATCCTGTGTTCTCTGGTGTAATACCGAGAGCTAGAATTACAGCTGGTACCAAAGCTTGTGTAGTTGCCGCTTGGCTATACAACAATGTACTTGCAAAGAAGAAGGCTACCGCCAATAGGAACGGATATGCTGTTACCATGCTAGAAGCGAGTGCTTTAATTTCAGGAATATGACCTTTTACAAAGGTATCGCCCAACCATGCTACACCTAGTACGCAAACACAAGCAGATAAGCCAGATTTGAATGTACTTGTATTAACAAGTTCTGCTGTATCAAGCTTACAGAAGAATGTTATAGCAGCCGCAATAATCATCATAAATCCGATGATAGCATCGTTTCGACCAAAAATAACTGGTTTAATAATACCAATATTTTTGGAAATTGCTGTTGCGTAGAATACGATACAAATGATACCAATCAAGAAGATTAATACAGAAGTTTTTGCGCCTGGTTTTAAATGGAAATCAGTGCTTTTTTCACGAGGTGGCGTCACATGACCTGCCGCCAAACGTTCTTGATATACTGGATCAGAAGATAAATCATTATTCGCAAAGGTAGACATGATAAATGCCGTAATCATAACCCCTACGAATGTTGTGGAAATACAGATGGCAAGCAATGTAGGATAGTTAACACCATATGGTTCAAGGAACCCACTCATAGCAACTACTGCTGCCGATACAGGACTCGCTGTAATACCAATTTGGCTTGCTACAACGGCGATGGATAATGGCACAGATGGCTTAATGTTTTCACTTTTCGCCACCTCTACAATTACTGGAATCATAGAGAATGCTGTATGACCAGTACCCGCTAAAATAGTTAAGAAATACGTAACAGTTGGTGCTAAGTAGTTGATATGCTTAGGATTTTTACGCAAAATACTTTCAGCAATGCGCACTAAATAATCAAGACCGCCGGCTAACTGTAAAGCACAGATGGCTGCGATAGCAGACATGATAATCAGAATTACATCCCATGGAATCTGTCCCGGAAACATCCCCATACCAAGGCTTAACAACACAACCCCAAGGCCGCCAGCGTAACCGATGCCCATGCCGCCTAGGCGAACACCGAGGAAGATGGCACCAAATAAAATAATAACTTGCATAATTACATAAATGTCCATACGATGACCTCCTTTATACATATATAGTATCATAGATATGCTAAATAATCATCGAATTTTGGCAATGTATAGTCTATAGTTTAAAATATGACGAAATTTCGATATGCTATACCAAAAAAACTACACCCCATTGCCTTAAACTACTAACAAAAGACAATAGGTGTAGCTTTCCAATAATTAATTTAGCATTATAAAATAATTGGGCGCATATCTTCAAGTATCCCCTCTTCCTCAGTTGCACGTTGGATACTTTCACCCACAATATGAACCATATCCTCTAATTGTTCCACAGTGGATGCCAATGGAGGCATGAGAATAACCACGTCACCGATAGGACGACAGATAAGTCCTTGCTCACGGGCGAGGATTGCCACCTTAGCACCGACCGCATCATTCGGGCGATACGCTTCGTGAGTTGCCACATTTTTTTCAAGTTCAATACCTACGATGAGGCCTCGCTGACGAACCTCTTTAACATGCTTCAATGACTTAATAGGTTCTAAAGCCTTTGTGAAAGCTTCTACTTTAACAGGCAATTGTTCAATTACCTTTTCATCACGGAATACTTTCAAAGAAGCCAACGCAACGGCACAGGCCAAGGCATTACCGGTATAAGAGTGACCATGATAGAAGGTTTTCTTTTCTTCAAAAGTGCCGAGGAATGCATCGAATACGCGTTTTGTAGTCAATGTTGCTGCTAATGGAAGGTACCCACCAGTGATGCCTTTGGATAAGGTCATAAAATCTGGAGATACGCCTTCATGCTCGCAGGCAAAGAATTTACCAGTCCGACCAAAGCCTGTAGCCACTTCGTCGACGATGAGGAATACATCGTGTTGTTCTGTTAACTCACGAACACGTTTCAAATAGCCGTGAGGCATTACGAGCATACCCGCTGCTGCTTGCACCAATGGTTCCATAACAAGAGCTGTAATTTCATCGCCTTCTTCGTTAAGGATACGTTCCAATTCAGTCAACGACTCTTCAAAAGCTTTATCTCGATCTGCCAAATCTCTATACACACCAGGGCTTGGCAATGTTAATGGTTTAAATAATAGATTATGGAATACTTGGTGAAATAATTGAATACCACCTACGGATACCGTGCCTAATGTATCCCCATGATAGCCTGCATTGAGGGCGATAAACTTAGTTTTCTTAGTTTGGCCCACTTGCTGACGATATTGATATGCCATCTTAATGGCAACTTCGATAGCCGTACTACCATCATCGGACAAAAATACTTTATCGAGGCCTTCTGGAGCAAGTTCTACCAGTTCTTTACACAATTGTGCCGACGGAGGACTTACGAGGCCTAATAATGTGCTATGTGCAATTTTATCGATTTGATCCTTCAATGCTTGATTCAATACAGGATGGTTGTGACCGTGAATATTAACCCACAAGGAGGATACGCCATCGTAATACTTTTTACCGTTCTCATCGATGAGGTATACCCCCTCACCGCGCTCGATTACTACTGGCTCTTGCGCTAGCCAATCTTGCATTTGTGTAAATGGATGCCACACAAACTCGTGGTCCCATTGTGCTGCTTGTGAAAGCTGTTTCTCTGCCATTTCGTCACCTCATACTTACTAAGTTTTACAAACTATAACTCTCTATGACTATAATTAATGTAAGTTAACTTACTATATATATAGTAAGTTATATAACTATATATATCTAACTACGCTAAATTGATGTATATAATTTATGCTAAGTTTCTACCACTAATAAATAACGAATTATTCAATCTAAGCTTTATAGCCCTAAGACGGTGTTCCATAATTCCTTAGAATCAATAAAAGAGCGAGCCCAACCAAGTTGAACCTTGTGAATATCCGGGCCTTGGTATGGCGGTACTACTGCTACTACAGGAACACCTGCGTAACGCTCCATATCTGCCACATTTGTTTTCAACAAGAACAAATCTACAGCTGTCGTATCATTTACGATAATAGCTTTCACCTCGATACCATGCAATTTAGCATATTCGCAAGTCAAAACAGCACGATTAATTGATCCAAGACGACCATCTGCTACAACAATAGCTGGTAATTTGATATCTTTCATAAAATCCGTGAAAGTTTTATCTCCATAGAGAGGGGTGGTGATACCGCCAGCACCTTCTACAAAGGTTATATCATAGCGATTTACTACATCTAAAGTATGTTCTACAAGACCATCATAATCAATCTCGATACCAGCCAATTCCGCTGCAAGACGAGGAGAGAAATCACCAGCAATAGCATAAGGATTCACTTCATGACGACGAGCTTCAGGAATACCTGCCGAACGCATCAAATGCGTCGCATCTTTACTTTCAAGGTCGATATTATAGTTGTCCTCATCCATCGTTACACACTCAGGGAAAGGCACTGCACTAGAAGACACAGGTTTCACCATTCCAACAGCAAAGCCATCGTCTACAGCCATCGCCCCCAATAACCCGGTCACAAACGTCTTACCTACATCTGTATCTGTACCAATTATAGAAATACCTAACTGCTTCATACAAAGCTCCTCTCAAGCGAATACTTACTGCCGCATAGGTTAACTAATTTATATGATTAAGTTTACAATCTAATTACAATATACAGCGAAAAGGAATATATAGTCAACCTATTATTACGCTTAAGGTTTACCATAATAGGACTATATGGGGCCCGAATACATTAGTGAGACCCTAGTTAAAAATCACAGAACCTAGCTCATCGCTCCAAAGCGAGCTAAGTCGCTCTTTACTAGGTTCTGTGATTTTTATGGCTGTACTTATGTAATAGTCCCATATAGTCCTACCATCAACCTTAAATGCGAAAATAATAGGTTGGCTATATAGAGAGCGAGAAAAGGGAATGGCTAAGCCATTCCCTTTCTCTTTTGATACAGTGAATTTTGTTTTATTGATTTATGGATAGACTCGATGGGACGAGTTCACAAATACAGTTATAAAAAGAGTGATGACTAACCGATTAGCGACTTAGCTCGCTTTGGAGCGTAGAGGTTAGTCATCACTCTTTTTTACCTAAATGTAGTTATCTAACGGGGCCCATTAATTTCTCTTCCCCCTCTTGATGCGGCGAAATTACGCTAACTCGTTAATGGACATTCAGATTTGATGGGACTAATTCATAGGTACAGTTAGAAAAAGAACGATAACTAACCGATTAGCGACTTAGCTCGCTTTGGAGCGTAGAGGTTAGTTATCGTTCTTTTTCACCTAAATGTACAAATCAACTTGGGCCCCATCAAATCTTAGCCTAAATTTCAAGGTAGCGGAATTCGCCTGTATCAGGATCCATCATGCCTCCATAGAAGCCCATTCCTTTTGGAAATAGTGGATGGTGGCGTAGGAAGTTAACTGTATAAATTACATTGTCTTCAGAGATATGGAATCGATCCATCCAGTCGATAAGGCCCGGTTCAATCATGCGAATAGCATCTTCACTGATACCTTTTGCTTTCATAGATTCCATGAATGTAGTAGCAGAAAAATCAATCATACCACAGTTTTCATGACCGATAATTAGCACATCTTCAATTTCCATACCATAGGTAGCAACGAGCAAGCTTTGCACGATGTTATCGATAGGTTGTGTTACACTATTGCCTGCAGTTTTGATGACAATTATCTCGCCTCGATTAAAGCCTAGTGCTTCTTCAAGCATACCTACTAAGCGGGTATCCATACAAGTTACGATGCCTAACTTTTTTGTAGGATGGCTTGTTAGCCCCGCCTTTGGTAGCTCAGGGTGTTGTTTCACATATTCTTTATTGGTTTCAATTATTTTTGTAATATCAATCATAAGGGTCCTCACTTTATATACTCTATTTCCACCTGAAATAGATTCTATTCATTATATACACCTTATTCATCACAAAACAAGTTTAAATTTCAACTTATAAATTATTATTATGAATTTTACGATTATACAAAATCTTTAACTCAATAATATTAACTTTTATCTTATAATTTGTTTTTATTTATATCAATCATATAAAAACTTCAAAAATGCGATGAATATTCTGTATAATTCTGACATATATAGTAGATTTAAAAACCCTTCCTATGGTACTATTAACACTATAGAAAGCAAACGCCACATGATACCGCATATGACGTGAACTGTATGTACAGTAAGGAGGTTTTATAATGGGTATCAATCAAAAAACGTTGCCAGGCATTTTGCTCTGTGCCATTCTCGCTATTCCTTGTTGGCTACTAGGACAGCAATTTCATCTAGTAGGTAGTCCAATCTTTGCCATCATTTTAGGTATAATTATTGGTTCTATCTTTACCTCTTGGAAACGGGAAAAAACAGGTGCTGGCATTGGATTTACATCCAAAAAGATTTTACAGTGGGCCGTTATTTTGTTGGGCTTTGGTCTTAACATTACACAGATTCTACATGTAGGTTGGATTTCTTTACCTGTCATCATTTCTACCATCGCTACATCGTTAATCGTATCCTATGTTATTTATCGATTAACCCATATTGACTCTAACTCAGCTGTTCTCATCGGTGTTGGTTCATCCATTTGTGGTGGTTCCGCTATTGCTGCAGCGGCACCAGTTATTAAAGCAGAGGATCATGATATTGCACAAGCAATCTCTGTTGTATTCTTCTTCAATGTGGTAGCCGCCTTCGTATTCCCTCAATTAGGCGACGCCATTGGGCTCTCTAACATGGGCTTTGGATTGTTCGCTGGTACTGCAGTTAACGATACTTCTTCTGTAACAGCAACAGCTGCTGTATGGGATAGTATGAAAGGTACGGGCACTCAAGTTTTGGAATATGCTACTATCGTAAAGCTAACACGTACCCTAGCTATTATTCCTATATGTTTAGGCCTCGCTAGTTATCAAGTATACAAAGCCAAGAAAAATGCCTCTCAGACAGATGGTGCAAACGTTAGTATTGCTAAGATTTTCCCAAGATTTGTTTTATACTTTGTACTTTGCTCCCTTATTACAACAGCATTATCCTATGCTAATGTAGATATTCAATTCTTGAGTATCTTCAAAACAATTTCCAAATACTTTATTACAATGGCCATGGTAGCAATCGGCCTTAATACAAATATTGTAAAATTATTAAAATCCGGCGGCTCTGCCCTAGCCTTAGGCGCTTGTTGCTGGATTGCTATCTCCGCCGTAAGCCTTATGGCACAACATATGATAGGTTTATGGTAGAAAATATACATATATTGTATATTATGTTATAATTATATATGAATAGAATAGTAAGGACCCCTCCAGTAATGGAGGGGTTTCGTGCTACTATTCACCTTATTAGTACTTTATCATACCATAGTCAGGAGGGTTAATATGTACTTCTTACAAGGACTTCTTGTCGGTCTCGCTACGTTTGCCCCTGTTGGCATGCAAAACCTCTTCATTATTAATACGGCCTTGGTGCAACCTGTCCGTCGCATTATATTGACGCTAATCATACTAGCGTTTTTTGACATGAGTTTAAGTGCTGCCGCCTTCTATGGTATTGGTGCCGTTCTTGAAATGTGGCCACTCACAAAGCTCATAGTTCTCCTCTTTGGGGGCCTCCTCATTGTTTATATGGGCTTTAATATATTTAAAACTGAACCAGACATGCGCAATGTGGACACACATATTCCAATTAGAAAAATTATTGTCTCAGCCATTGCGGTATCATGGGGCAATCCTCAAGCCATTCTAGATGCGACAATGATGCTCGGTGCTTTTCAAGCTAATATTCCAAAAGAAAGCATCTACCACTTCTTCGCTGGTTTCTTAGTTATGACACCAATTTGGTTTGGTTCTCTAGCTACTACAATGCATCTACTAGCTAAAAAAATTAAAATTACTCATATGGCATGGATTAACCGTTTCTGTGGTTCGGTTCTCGTCATTTACGGTATCAAACTATGTATTGATGGCTTCATGATGTTAAGAGACTTTTTGTAAGGTTATAGTCATAGATACAAAGAAAAGTCTAAATCACTAATACCATCATAACTATATAAGAAAAATACAAATAGATGATGTACAAAAAAGAAAAAAGTCGTTAGCAAGTTGCTAACGACTTTTTCATTTATAATCTCATTTATAATTCTTCAAGTACCTGCCGGAACATATCTCTAAGAGCTACAATATACGAATTATTTTGATTTCGTTGCGATATAAAGTAGTAGTGGCGTTCCATAGGTTTACTATGATTCGTCAACACCTTACGTTCGATACCTGGCATAGGATCTGTTAAGTATTTAAAACAATCTAATAGTAATAGCCCTTGCTGCCCTGCAACCAGGTATCGTGCTTCTTCTAACGTACGAGCATAAGCGAAGGCACCATTATAACCTATGGCCTTACGATAGTGTTCCTCTTCAGACAAGGTATATTTCCCGCGACACAATAAAATAAGTGGTAAATCATCGATATGCTTTAGTTCTACACAATCTTCATTAGTATATCCTTGTGGTACCTCTATAAATGTAGTGGCTTTATCAATTAAATGACTTTCAAAATCATCAGACAAAATTTGCCATTGATCATTAAATACTACATCTACACGACGATCGCTGAGCATGCCATATAGCTCTTCATGACTGCCGCTGTACATACGAATATCTAAATTTTTATAACGCTTTGCCATGCGAATCACAGTTTGCTGCATAGCAATCCCACTATAACGGTTCAAATAGCCAATGCGCAAACTCACCCGTGCATCTGTACCAATGCGCGTCGTTTCTACCTTAATATCATGGAACCGTTCTAATAACTTCTTACCAGATCGATATAAATATTGTCCTGCTGGTGTTAGATGAAAGCTTCGTTTCTCTCGAACCATTAATTCAACACCAAGGCTATTTTCAAGAGCCTTGATTTGCTGAGATATAGCAGATTGAGATACATATTGCTCTGTTGCAGCTTGTGTAAAACTGTTATTATCTACTACACATACAAAATACTCTAATTGTTTTAATAACATAACGATGCACTCTCATCTCTCTTACGGATTAGACAAATCAATACCTTTGAAACATTTCGCAACATATAGCCCCATATTGGAGTTTGCTATACGTTTTCTCTACATAGTATCTTACATAGAATCTATAGTATCTATCGATTCTCTACATAATACTAAATATATTTAACTATGTCTAAAACGGTGAAAGCAGATCAGCTATGATGATTAACTTTCACTAGGAATAACTAAACTACGATAAATAAACAGGGCCGCTACAAAGAATATAGCTGCTGTAGACCAAAAGACCGCCCCATACCCAAAGGCGCGAGCAATCATACCACTAAGGACAGGCCCCAATACATTTCCCATCATGGCTACACTCGACACCGCACCAAATACGATACCTCGGCGCTCAATAGGAACAGCCTTGGATATGAGCGTATTGGCAATCGGTGTAATAAAGCCCATGAAGAATCCTGCAATGGCACGGAATATGCCAAGGCCCCATATACTAGGCATTATATATTGAAGTATAAACAAAGACCCTACAGCCCATGTAGCAGTAAAAACAATACGAGGCATGGTTAAACGTTCTGTTATCTTGCCAATGGAGATTGAAGCTAAAGCACTAAACAAACCGGCGCCAAAAATAATTATACCAACAATGGTGGCTACAAACTCATCATTCATATGCATATAGTGCTTAATGTATAGTGGTAAAATAGGACCAATACCGGTAATACCAAAATTACATAAGAACAATAGCCCTACCAAGAGGCGAACACGAGGTATGACCAAAAAGGATTTAATTAGAGACAGCTGCGACTCTCTAGCATCTACCTTATGCTCAAACTGTAGATTAGGCATGAATAGATAAATTCCCAACATACAAAGCCCTGTTAAGGCTGAGAACATAACAAATGGCGCGCGATAACCTAACAAGTCCGCTGCCAAACCACCCATAAGCGGTCCAAAAACGAGGCCCATAACCATGGAGGCTTGATATAAGCCCATCGCCCAAGGCACCTTATCCTCAGGGGTTATGAGAATAATAATAGCCAAGCCTATCGGAACATATCCCCCCACCACGCCTTGCAAAATACGTAACATCAATAACTGCCATGGTGTTTGTGTAAAAGCACAGGCACCAACCGTAACCATCAGGGTAAACAAGATAAACATCATTACCTTACGCGGACCAAGCTGATTTGCCTTACGCGACCAATAGGGAGCACTAAGAGCCACCATACAAGGCGTTACACCTGATACAAGGCCTGCCCACATGGCCGCTTCTCCTGGATCATGAAGACCTAGCTCAGCTAAAAATAACGGAAGGAAGGATAATACACCGATAATTGTTATACCCCCACCAACCTGTATAGTACAGATTAGGTATATAATTCGTTTCCAAGAAGAATCCATAATATCCTTCTTTCCTATTTGAAATTACCTATAAAGGTAGTAATATACATATCGATATGAGCTAAAGTATACTATAATACAAAAAAATGTTTATAGAACAGATTTTTACTCTTACCTCAAAAGAATGCAATAGCATATATTTACATAAATCCATAGAATATATACTTATGATTCTATTGTATCGCAAACGACAAAAAAAGACCATCGCTTATACCCATTAGGGCCAGAGATGGTCTCTTTTATCGTGTGGTTCCCCTACTTTGACTAAAGGAAGAGATGCCTACGACATACTATTTTTGTTTGAACATCCAATAAATATAGTAAATAACAAGTGCATAAGTTACTATGTCAAATACAGGCAAGAAAGGTACCATTTTAGATAAACGGCCAAATCCATGAACATGGATATTTGCCGCAATAATGGCAATTAGATTCAAGCGATGAATCCAGATTGCTTTTTTACGGGATACAGATTTTGCCATATTGCCTACCCAAGGTGTTAAGTATAATACCGCAAAGATAAGAGCAATAAACATAGCCACAAGGGAAATATAACCGCCCCAGAAGCCTAAGAAGGATTTCAAAGCTTTCAAAAAGTATACATACCAGTGTGCACATACGAGAACAACACTAACAATACCTACGATGCGATGAACTTCAAACATTTCTTTTGGATTATATCGTTTGATAAACCATTTTGGTTTTGTCGCAATGTATGTTAATACAAGCCATGCCACATAAGGAATAAGTCCTAAGTGAACCTTCCAGTTGCCGAATGGTCTACCACCTGTTACATAACCATATTCCACCATACCCATAAATATTAGGGATAAAACTGCAATCCAAATTAAAATATGGTATTTACTCTTAAACTGTTTTTTTACAACTTCTGCCATAATAAACCTCTCTATGTCCTATACGATCTACAAGTATACATCTAGTTTGGCCTAATGTAGCATGCTAATAAAACACTCTCACCCTATAGCATTCTACTTAGAACTAATTACTGATTAAATTAGAATCCAATTATTACATTAGAATTTGAAGTTAAGATCCGCACGATAGTAATCATTTACGCGATTGCCTTCTTGTGTTTTAGCATTGAAACCGTAGTATGCATTAATGCCGATATTTTTCTCTGGTGAGTAAGATGCGCCCAACTCCCACGCTTTATAACCTTCAAAACGCGTTGTTTTTTGCAAATCATTAGATTCGTATTTTTGTGTTTTGAAAATCGGTGCATTTTTAGCTTGATCGTAGTAATCTAAGCCTACTGCCCAAGAATTCTTTTTATCAATTTTGTAGTTGCCCCATTTAGCGCCTACATTCCAAATATCAGAATCACTCAAGCCTGATGCTTTAACCCACTCACCGTGAATATCAAGTTTACCTACATTATATTTCGCATTGAAGCCATATACATTATCAAAGTCATTATTTTTCTTGCCATTACCCATGCGTACATTCGCTGTACCTACATGAGCAAGCATACCACCAAAGCTAAAGTGATTATTTACAGCCACATTAGCATTCACAATGCCCACATCACCGTTATTTTCCTTGGAAACTTTTGCAAAACGGCCTGCTGTCATATAACCATAGCCACCATTTAATGTCACTTTTTTACCAAGCTTGGCTGTAGCGCCTACACCATCAAAGTTGGAGTTATAAATGAGACCACCGCCAAATTTTTGAGTATAGCGACCCGCATCGACCACAACATTTTTACCAAACTTGTGTTCTACGTATGCCAAATCCCAATTAGCTTGTGCCTCTTTAGAGCTATCACCTAGCTCAATAGAACCTGATGTAATACGGGCTTTAACAGAGGTATTTTTATTAACCTTTGCGTCGAGACCTAGACGTACACGAGCTGTGATCTTATCTTCGTAATCATAACCATCGCCACCCTCTTTACCGATGTAATTGATACGAGCATCACCAGTAACTTTTACATTGCCTACGCGGTCTTCCAATTTAGCTACACGCACACCAAGTGTATTCAATTCATTGGAAAATTCATCCGCCAAGCGATTTAACATAGCTTGTTGTTCCGCATTTGCCCGATCTTGATTAGCCATACCTTTTGCAATCATTTGGGCCATTTCATAACGCGTAATATTATTTTGCCCTTTGAAAGTACCATCAGGATATCCATTGATAATACCAGCTGTAGCCAATTGATCTACTGCTTGATAAGCCCAACTATCAGAAGGAACATCGGAAAATGGGTTAACAGCAAAAGCTGTAGCCACACCCATCATGGCAGCCACCGCAAAAGCACTGGTCATTTTACGTTTAATCATACTAAACCTCACACAATAAAAATAACAGAAATAAAAATGAATAGATAATGAATTTTCGACTCTAATTATCATTATCATGTTTAACATACAGATAATAACAATTTTCATTATATGAGTAAAGGGAAAATGTATATCAATCTCATAATCATTTATGACTCAAACTGATAATATCCTATGTTAAGATCCTATGTAATATCCTATGTTAATTTACTAGAAACTATAAATGTAACGAAAAATCCCTTCTGCATGATACAGAAGGGATTCTAGTAATTCATATTATTTCTTTTTAAATATCAAGTAAATGCAGTAAAGAACGAGACCGTATGTAATGATATCAAACACTTGTAAAAATGGCACCATTTTAGAAATACGATTAAAACCATGAATATGGATATCTGCAGCAACAAGTGCTACAAGATTTAATCGATGTAACCAAATACCTACATTACGACCAGATGGTGTAACCTTTCTAAGTTTTGGAGTTAAGAACGCAAGGCCAGAGATTGTAGCAATACCAAAGGAGGTAAGAGCCACATATCCGCCCCACCAACCAAGGATGGATTTAGCCGCTTTACCAAAATAGAGATATAAATGGAATGCAATAACAGCTACAGTGGCAATACCTAATGCACGGTGTACCTTATACATGTCACCTAAATTATAGCGACTTGTAAACCATTTAGGGCGAGTCGCTAAATAGGTCATGATGATCCATACACACCATGGCACAAGACCCGTATACACTTTATAATTACCAAAGGCACGACCACCGGCCATGTAGCCCCACTCTAATAAACCGATCATAACTAAGGAGAAAATAGCAATCCATACAAAGATATGGTAAATACTTTTTTTCTGTTTTGTTTCAACTTGATTCATCATATACCTCTCGAAAATAATACCTAAAAAATTCAATCTATACGATATAGTTTATCATTTAAATCGAATTTTGTAGATTACTTATATTAGATACATAGTATATATTATAAGAATAATTCTAAATTAAAATACCTATTATAGTCATTCTAAGCTTATTACAATGAATAAATTTCTTCTCTACAGGGAATACATTGTAATTTACTAATACAGAATCGGTAAATAAAAAGCCCCTCATAGTTGTGAGCATATGCTTTCACCACTACAAGGGGCCATAGATTAATGAATCCTATTATATATAGGCATACAAATTAATCATCATCCTAATTATTTTTGATCCCGTTTACGATATACGATAAACGGACGTGTTAAGTAGTTGAGTGGAACACTCAAGCAGTGTACCAAACGGCTGAATGGGAAGATAATAGCAACCACCATCCATGCCAACATGTGGAATTTAAACATGAATGGCACGCCTTCCATCAAGGATGGATCAGGCATAAAGGATAATAAGCTACGGAACCATGGGCCGATGGATACACGGTAGTCAAAAAAGCCAGATGCATTAAGCAATGTACCAGCCATACCACTAAAAATAGCTAATGTTAAGAATAAATATAACCATTTATCAAGGCCAGATGTATTTACTTTCATAGCAGGTACAGTAAAGCGACGTTTCATCAAGAGCAAGAAACCAACGATGAAGATGATACCCGCTACAGCACCCATATATAATGCACCTTCATGGTACATATGGTCATTGATACCCAAAGCTGCAGTCCAAGCTTTAGGTACTAATACACCTACTACGTGACCGCCGATAACGCATAGCAAACCAAAGTGGAACAATGGATTGGCAATACGTAATTGTTTTTTCTCTAAAAATTCACTTGATTTTGTAGTCCAGTTTCTTTCAAAGTAGAAGAAACGAACAAGTGTGCCTACGATTAAGAAGGTAAACGCAATATATGGCAAAGCGCCCCATAAAAATAGATTCATCGTGCACCGTCCTCCAATCCATTTGCAACCGACAATATGATATCAAATAAGAATGCATAGGTCAGTTTTGCTTCGATCAATCGATCCCTAATATATTCTAGCTTTGGTTTACAATAATCATACACTTCACGAGCCTTTTCAGGTTCGATAACAGCGCATAACTCTAGAATAGCTGGAATATAGTCAGGCATCTCCTTTGGTAAATCATAGCCATTTTCTAGGAAGAAGGCTTTATATTTAACGAGTTCCTCTGCTTGTTCCCCTGTACCTTGCAATTCATAAGTTGATAAGTACATCGTTGTATTACGACTGAAGTCAAAGATACGTACGTATTGGTCTTCAAAGGCCTTACGATCCGTTTCTTCAATGTAATCAAAGAACTCTAACAATCCTTGGCGAAGTTGAGGATGCTCAACAGAGCGAGTATCCTCTTTCCATTCACCAAGTTCATTGTACCAAGATTCATCTGGATACCGAAGCAAAAAAGAAGCAATGAGAGCTATTTTTTGTGCATCATCCATTATGGCAACCCCCTGTCGGGCATGCAAAACCACGATTGTGTTGCATTTCTAAGCGACCTTCGCGAGATACATTAACATCAGATGGGATAACAAAACGATCATTATATTTAGACAAGGCTAACAATTTGTACATAGCATACATTTGCTCTTCTGTAAGATCTACTTCATGAGCGATTGCTTCATCACCTGTTTCACGGCGACGCATGTATTCACGCATATCAAGAATGCGTTGTAATACACGAGCTAAAATATCTGTATTACCAGCAGTAAACATATTAGCTAAGTATTGTACAGGCACGCGCATTTCATGTGCATCTGGCAAGTATACATCAGATGTAACACGTTGTAAAATTGGGCTGAGCGGTGGCACATACCAAACCATTGGCAATGTGCGATACTCTGGATGCAATGGCAATGCAACGCCCCATTCTTTTACAAGCTTGTAAACAGGAGATTTTTTAGCTGCTTTCAAGAATGCTTCAGAGATACCTGCTTCGCGAGCGGCTTTAATAACCTCTGGATCATTAGGGTCCAAGATTAAATCTACTGTATTTTGGTAGATGTCTTGTTCATCCTTCGTAGCTGCCATTTCTTGAACTTTGTCCATATCGTATAAGACTACACCAACATAGCGCATACGACCTACACATGTTTCAGCGCATATTTGAGGCAGACCATTTTCCAAACGAGGGTAACAGAATACACATTTTTCAGCTTTATTCGTTTCCCAGTTATAGAAGATTTTTTTGTATGGGCAAGATGGAACGCAATGTCTCCAACCGCGGCATACATCTTGAGAAACAAGTACAACACCATCTTCATCACGCTTGTAGATAGCACCGGATGGGCATGCTGCTACACATGCAGGATTCAAACAGTGGTTACAAAGACGTGGTAAATAACGCATGAATACTTCTTCGTAGTCAAATACGATATCATCACCCATCTTAGCCAAGTTCACATCTTCCCGTGCATGATGACCACCAGCCAAGTCATCATCCCAGTTAGGGCCCCATGTTACTTCCATTTTTTGCTTTGTTAACAAAGAACGAGGACGTGCTACAGGTTGATTATTTTTACGACCGGTATGAATCAATGTTTCATAATCGTATGTCCAAGGTTCAAAGTAATCCGTAATTTCTGGTTGTTCTGGATGATAGAACAACTTCATCAATCGAGAGCCTTTAGAGCCTGTGGAAAGCGCCAAATTACCGCTTTTATCGAGAGTCCAGCCACCCTTCCATTTCTCTTGGTTTTCCCAATTACGTGGGTAACCCACGCCAGGGCGGGTTTCCACGTTATTAAAGTACATATATTCCGCGCCTTCGCGGTTCGTCCATGTATTTTTACAAGTAATAGAGCATGTATGACAGCCTAAACACTTGTCCAAATTTAGGACCATGGATACTTGAGCTTTAATCTTCAAGCCAATCCACCTCCTTCAATTTACGAGCCACAATTGTCATATCACGTTGGTTACCAGTTGGGCCATAGTAGTTAAAGCCATAGCTCAATTGACCATAACCGCCGATCATGTGTGTCGGCTTCATGTGAATATGAGTTGGCGCATTGTGTGTACCACCGCGACGATCTTTCTTAACTTGCGTACCAGGAACGTTGATGTGACGGTCTTGGGAGTGATGCATATAAGAAATGCCACGAGGAATACGTGGAGATACAACTGCACGAGCTGCAACTACACCATTTTTATTGAAAGCTTCTACCCAGTCGTTATCTTTAACACCAATTTCTGCTGCATCATCTTCGTTAAGCCAAATTGTTTGGCCTCCGCGGAATAATGTTAACATTTGTTGGCTATCAAAATACATACTATGTGTAGACCACTTATTATGTGGTGTTAAGTATTTCAACGTAATTTCTGGAATACCTTCTTGTTTATAATCACCTTGTACTGGTTTATATGACAATACAGGTTTGTACAATGCCATAGCTTCGCCATAGTCGCGCATCATTTCATGATCACAATAGAACGATTGACGACCTGTTACAGTACGGAATGGCACCTTATCTTCTGTAGATGTTGTAAATGGGGAATAACGACGGTTTTTATCGTTCTTACCTGTACTTGTTACAGAGCTAATGATAAAGCGTGGTTGACGAACCATGTCATCGAAAGTAATCTTTTCTTGTTCGCGACCTTTTGCATTCTTTTCAAGCCCAGAAAGACCTGTTTTTTCTTCCATCGCTTTCCAAGAACGAACCGCTAATTTACCATTTGTACAAGAAGATAATGTTAATACAACATTACAAGCTTCCTTACATTCGTAAATGCTTGGACGGCCATGAGAAATGAAGTCTGGATTATCAATCGTACCATTTTGACCATACAATGTTTGATATTCGTCAGATACATCCCACGCCAAACCGTGAGCACCCATTTTATTTTCGATGTTAGGTCCTAAAGCAATGTATTTTTCAAAGATCTGACTGTAATCGCGTTTTACATGAACGAGGTTCGGCATTGTTTTACCAGGGATTGGTTCACATTCGCCTTTACTCCAATCAAGAACTTTACCTTCTGGTTGCGCTACTTCGCCTGGGCTATCATGGCCAAGTGGAGTAGCTACAATATCTTCATATTCTGTAAAGCCAGATTCTTTTGCTACGCGAGACACTGTTTCTGCAAGGGTACGGAATGTATCCCAGTCGGATTTAGTTTCCCATGCGCAATCAACAGCTGCTTGGAATACATGTACATATGGATGCATGTCCGTAGAAGACAAGTCTTCTTTTTCATACCATGTAGCTGCGGGGAACACGATATCAGAATATAAACCTGTAGACGCCATACGGAAGTCGATATCAATTAAGAGATCAAGCTTACCAGCACCATCTGCTTCACGCCATTTAATTTCTTCTGGACGTGTAGGAGCATCATCATCTTCCAATACGGCATTTTTTGTGCCTAATAAATGTTTCAAGAAGTATTCGTGGCCTTTAGAAGAAGAACCGATAAGGTTCGCACGCCATACAAACAAGTTACGTGGATGGTTTTCTTTAGCTGCTGGATCCTCTACACAGAATTGTAAATTTTTATTTTTCAAGGCTTGTGCCACATATTGGTTGATTTCCGCTTCTGTACTAGCACCGGCTGCACGAGCATCATTAATCAATTCTTGGCTACCTTTATTGAAAGTAGGATAGGATGGCAACCAACCTAAACGAGCTGCTAAGACGTTGTAATCCCCAGGATGACGATAGCGAGGTTTAGCCAATTTAGATACGCGGTCTGCCAAGTCGATGCAGTCAGAACGATATTGTTCTGTAGCAAAGTAGAACCAAGATGTACCATTTTGCAAACGAGGAGCCTTACTCCAGTCATTGGCAGTCATGATACCACCCCAACCTTCAACAGGACGAAGCTTTTCTTGACCTACGTAGTGGGCCCAACCACCGCCGTTAACGCCTTCTGTACCACAGAACATGATAAGGTTCAAAATAGTACGGTAAATAACATCGGCATGGTACCAGTGGTTGATACCACCGCCCATGATAATCATGGAACGACCTTTCGTTTTTTCAGCATTATCTGCAAATTCACGTGCTGTAGCAATAGCAATGTCCGCTTTTACGCCAGTGATTTTTTCTTGCCATGTAGGTGTGTATGGAGTGTCATCAGTATAGCTTGTAGCCACTTCACCACCGATACCACGGTCAATACCGTAGTTAGCAAGAATGAGGTCATACACTGTAGTTACTTTCACAGGACCATCTGCAGTTTGTACCGTAATAGTAGGAATAGCACGTTCAATAACACCTTCGTGCTCTTCATCACCAAAGTACGGCAATTTAACAATCGTCACATCTTCCCGTTGATCAAACACGGATAAGCGAGGATCAATTTTAGCTCCTGTGTCGCGATTTTCAAGTCGTAAATTCCATTTTTGTGGGTTCGTGTGACGTTCACCCATTGTACCATTAGGTACAACGATTTCATTTGTCAATTCATCAATCAATACCATTTGGAAGTCAGCGCCTTCCTCTTGGCGACCTAAGTCCTTAGCATTCAAGAAACGGCCTGGTTGAACTGTTCCGTTGATGTCTTCAACGCGTACAAGGAATGGCATATCTGTGAACTCTTTTGCATACTCTTTGAAGTATGGAGTTTCTTTGTCGATGTAATATTCTTTTAAAATAACGTGACCCATAGACATAGCAAGCGCCGCATCGGTGCCAGCTTTTACATTGAGCCATGCATCGGAAGATGTGGTAGATTCCGCATAGTCAGGAGACACGGATACTACCTTAGTACCTTTATAGCGAACCTCTGTCAAGAAGTGAGCATCTGGCGTACGAGTCAACGGTACATTAGAACCCCACGTCATGATGTAACCAGCATTATACCAGTCACCAGATTCAGGTGTATCAGTTTGTTCACCCCAAACTTGAGGGCTGGAAGGTGGCAAATCGGCATACCAGTCATAGAAGGACAATGGTGTACCACCCATCAAGTTAAGGAAACGAGCCCCTGCTGCATAGGACAACATGGACATCGCAGGAATTACCGAGAATCCTGCGTTGCGGTCAGGGCCGTAAGTTTTTGCTGTATATAGTAAGGATGCTGCAGTGATTTCTGTTGCTTCATCCCATGTGGAGCGCACAAAGCCACCCATACCACGGGCAGACTTATATTTTTTCGCTTTTTCAGGATCTTCTACGATAGATTTCCAAGCTTCGATTGGGTTCTTAGCATTCTTCTTTGCTTCTCTCCAAAGCTCAGCCAATTCGCCACGTACATAAGGATATTTTACGCGCAAAGGGCTATAGAGATACCAAGAGAAGGTCGCACCACGAGGGCACCCACGTGGTTCGTAATCCGGCATATCATCTGGTGTTTCAGGGTAATCAGTTGCTTGATTTTCCCAAGCTACAACACCATTTTTAACATAAATGTTCCAGCTACAAGAACCAGTACAGTTTACACCATGAGTCGTACGGACTACTTTATCGTAGGACCAACGGTCACGATAAAAATTTTCCCACTCGCGACCACCATCTTCTGTGATTTGATGACCACTTGGAGATACTTCCTTCTTACGAAGAAACTTAAACTTTTGAGACAACAAGCTCATCTCGTGTCCTCCTTCAAAACTACAAAAAAATCCCTTGTGCTAGATGTGCTAACACAAGGGAGAAAATCCTGTTATTCGATATTACTAATATTAGGGTCGATACCATCAACCTCTAAATCAAGTAATCCGATTAAAGCGTCAAAATCACAGATTACTAGATGGTGTTTGTCATAGGCTACATAGCCTAACTTACGTAACTCACTTAACATGCGATTTAAACTTTCTCTTGATGTGGCAGCAAACTCAGCCAACTCTTGATTTGTTAGGGCAATATCAATAAAGATACCATCCTCGCGCTTTACACCATAACTATTGGCTAAGCGCAACAAGGTAGAATAGAATGCTCCCTTCTTGCCATAAAGTAGCAAGTCCCGGTATTTTGCCTGTTGACGACGCATATGTAAAGTGTAGATTTTCATCATTGCAATAGCCAATGAATGGTCTTTTGCAATAGCCCCTTCCAACACATCATAGCGTATACAATAAACAGAGCAATCCTCCCGAGCAATGGCGTTGAACACATATGTTCTAGTGTTCTCCTCATACAACGGAACCTCACCAATTACATTATTCGGTCCTACTAAACGCAACGCAAAAATGTGTCCGCTAGCTTCGAACTTTTTAATGCTCATTCTACCTTTTACTACTACGTAAAAGTATTCTGCCTTGTCCCCCTCACGGAAGAGAAAATCACCTTTTTTAAGATGTAGTTCCTCACCCGGCAAAGCAAGCAATTGGTTAATTAAATTTTGATCCATACCATTATCACTCCACAGTACTTTTATAACAAAATCCATTAGTTATACTAATCTATTTATAGTAAAAGCACCTATACTATATACTTTTTCGTATATATAAGATTATTATAACTTATTAATTTCAGAATATGTGTGTTTTAGGTCACATTCACAAAAAAAATTACACTATATAATATATCTGTGATGTAAGACATTGAAAAATATTAATGCTACAATAATTATAACGCAGTTTTGTAAGTAAATCGAATGCTTTCTATGAAAATTCTTTAGATTTTACATTTATATATATATATATACTATATATAATCTTATATATTTTTCTTGTCTACGTGTATAGTTGTTACAGTAAGGAGAAGTTCAAAATGAACGAACTAAAAATGCCTCAAGTAGGTGCAAGCCGCAGCGAAATCGTGGCTAATTGGCAACCGGAGAATCCGGAATTTTGGGAAAAGTTTGGCAAAAAAATTGCTAAACAAAACCTCGTTATATCCACTATTGCCTTAACACTTTCATTCTGTGTTTGGTACTTATGGGCAACCATTGCGGCTCAGCTAAATAGCGCTGGATTTAACTTTACTACTGATCAATTATTTACATTGGCTGCCTTACCAGGCCTAGTAGGTGCCACATTGCGATTTGTATACACATACATGCCAGCACTGTTAGGCGGTAAAAACTGGACATTTATTTCCACAATTATCTTATTAGTTCCTGTTGTGTGGCTCGGCTTTGCTGTACAAGATACAACAACTTCTTATGCGACATTTATGATTTTAACAGCCCTTATCGGTTTAGCAGGTGCCAACTTCTCATCCTCTATGGCATACATTGGTAACTTCTTCCCTAAATCTGAAAAAGGCACTGCTCTTGGTATCAACGGTGGCGTTGGTAATCTTGGCATTTCTGTAATCTACTTCCTAGCTCCATTTGCTATGGGATCTGCGGCTTTAGGTAGTGTATTTGGTGTAACGCCAACAATTATTAAGGGCAACGCAGTATATCTAGCTAATGCAGCTTTCATGTGGGTTGTACCTCTTGTTGTTATCCTTGCATTGATGACTCGCTTCATGGATAACCTACCTCTAGAAAAACCAAATCCTAAAAACCTCGTACAAATCTTTGGTAACAAGCACACATGGGCGCTAACATTGCTCTATACATGTTCTTTCGGTGCATTCTCTGGTTACGCAGCAGCACTTGGTCTATTAGTAGGCAAAGAATTCCCTGAAATTCCATTTGCTTCTATCGCATTTGTAGGCCCACTCGTAGCAGGTGCCCTTCGTCCTGTGGGTGGTTGGTTAGCAGATAAAATCAATAGTGGTACAAAAGTTACCTTTATTAGTCTTATCGGCTTATGTGCATCAACCGCATTAATTGCAGTTGGTGTAGATATGCACAACTTCCCATTCTTCTTTGCAATGTCCGTATTAACTTTTGTATGCTGTGGTTTTGCTACCGGCGCAACATTCCGTATGATTCCACACGTATTTGGCAATCCATTGCTCTCCTCTTTAATTACAGGTTTCGTAGCCGCTGTAGCTGCATATGGTGCCTTCATTACTCCTAAAATCTTCGGCTTTGTATATTCCATGTTCGGCAATATTCACCCAGCCTTTGCTGTATTACTTGCGTTCAACCTTGTAACTGTATCTGTGTGCTACTGGTTCTATGTGCGTAAAGGTGCAAACATGAACGTATAATTTTCTGGAACAGAAAATTTACGTTCACTGAACAGTACAACAAAATATAATTCACTTTTCTATACTAAGTGATAAAAGAAACCCTGCATCTCTCCTCCATACTTATCAGGTCTGCGGCCTAGGGCCTTGATCTCGTAAGTCGGATCGATGCGGGGTTCTCTTTTATAAAAATATAGCCATTAATAAGATAATCGAATATAGTGAATTATATTTTACACAGTACAGTAAAAAGAATACAAAAATTTTTTGTTTAAAATTTTAGCCTTCATTTTAGAGGGAAAAAAAGGGACTGCAACGCAGTCCCTTTTTATTATCCAAAGATTTCTTCTAGTAGTGCATCATCGATGATGGTACCAACATAGAAGTCGCTGAAGATGCCGTATTTTGCACTGGCTTCTTCGAAGCGCATATCGTATACAATTTTTTTGAATTGGATGTCGTCGTTACTAAAGATAGTAATACCCCATTCCCAGTCGTCTAGGCCACAGCCACCTGTAGTGAATTCAGATAAAACGTCTAAATATGTTTTACCAAGTTCGCCGTGAGCTTTCATCAGAGCTCCGCGTTCTTGCGGTGGTAACATGAACCAATTGTCATCACCTTCGCGTTTTTTACTCATATTATAAAAACAGATATATTTATCGCGAGGTACATGAGGATATAATTTTTGATTAACCTCCTCTGTATCTAACTTGGCCTTAACATAGGTGCTTACTTCTGTTACAGATGTATAAGAATAAGTTTGCACCAATACGCTTGCAATAGCTAGACGGCGGAATTTACGTTCTACTTGAGCCAAGTATTCAAGGGATGGCCCGAGAATCCATAAGATTAAATCCCCTTTTGCTCCATTACAATCATAGAATGCATAGCTACCTTCTTTAGCTTGATGTTTAGCTTCAAGGTCGGCTAAGAATGCTTTTAATTCATTGCGCGCTGCTGCTTTTTCATCCTCTGTGAAGCAGTTCCATGCGCTGAAATCCATGGCAAATACCATGTGTTGGCTATGCCAACCTTCTACTGTAGGGATTGCTTTTCCCATTATGATCACTCCTATCTATGGTGATTATATCAAAATAATAATGTATATCTATAATTACGGAAATCAAAAGACTCCACTTACTATTATAGCATATAGAGTCTTTTCAATTTAGTTTCTATTGAGATTTTTTATTAGTATATTCTTTAGTTAAGACTAAATTACTGCTTTTAGGCTGAGATAATCCTATGTCGCTTAATACTATACTAACTCTTTTAAGCAAGTCACTATTTTACTTGTCATTCACAAGTTTTTCTACGAGTTCTTTTGCTTGTTTTACACCGTCAGGAATCCCGATTCCATCAAAAGGTGTGCCGATGAGGTGTAGATTTGGATACTGCTCGGCTACATGTTCACGTACGACTTTAATACCTGCACGATGGCCTACATTATATTGAGGCATGCAGTGAATGAGACGATTGATGCGCACCCACTCTGGCTTGGCAGAAAAATTCATAATATGCTGAATTTCTTTGACTGCCAATTCTGAAAGTTCCTCTTCACTGAGTCGTTCTACTACATCATTACCTGGCTTACCAATAAAGACGCGCAAAACCACCTTATCATCAGGGGTAGTTTGAGGCCATTTTTGATTAAGAATGGTACACGCTGTAAGAGGTGTATTCGTGTTACGAGTAATGAGAAGACCTGATCCCTTTAAATCACCATCAAAGGTGCTTTTATCAAAAGACATGATAGCAATGGCGCAACTAGATTGCTCCATGGAACGCAAGAAATCAAAACCCGCATCATCCTTGAACCATTGAGTATATGTTGCCGGCGGTGTAGTGATAATCACATGGTCTGCCGTAGATTGACAGCCACAAGAATCGTTACACGACTTCACTACATCGATTGCATATACACCATCAATATATCGAATATCAGAAACTAGCGTACCTGTATGCAAGTGTACATTACTAGGCATGGCCTCAACGATAGCGGTAATCACGCTTTCAAGGCCACCTGTCAATTGACGGAACATACCGGATTGAGCAGCAGTACCCTTTCGACTTTCCATATCCGCTTGTGCCTTAGCAGACTGATGATTAGAACTAGTCTTTGTCACATGGCTAGAACCGCTTACACTATTACCAGCAGAAGTATCTTGACTAGTCTTAGCTTCGTGACTTTCAAATTGACGGTCCGTCATGGTGCCTTTACCAGCTCGAGGAACATCCCCTTCAGTAACAGCCCCTTTGGTGGCCTTAGAGACACCGGCTTTGGAGTGACTCATCTTAGCAGCCATCATACCTTTCACCATGTTCCCATATTTTTGTTCTACTTGAATAAAATGAGGGAATGTCGACAATAAACTAATTTTATAAATATCGCCACCATAGATACCCGCTAATAGGGGCTCGATGAGCTTATCCATCATTTCTTGTCCTAAGTGGTATTTGAAAAAATGACCAATGGATACATCCCCATTTTTATCGAGTTGGTATGGTTTCTTAAAATAATCTAGGCCAGCACGCAATTTACCAGGCCATGAAATGAGTGTTGCTTTCACAAAGGGCATCATTTCCGTAGGAATGCCCATGATGGAGCCGCCCGGAATTGGGTGGATAGAGCCCTTATCATATACAAAGGCTTGACCTGTTTCATTAGACACAAGGGTATCACCTAGTCCAAGATCATGCACGAGATCTGTCATTTCTGTTTTACGCCCCAAATAGGAGTCAGGACCGAGTTCCACTACGAAGTCATCCACACGTTGCGTTTGTATTTTCCCACCAAATCGTGGTGCTTGTTCGAAAAGAGTAATGGTCCATTCCGGCTTTGCATGGCCTAAATAATAAGCCGCTGTTAGCCCTGTTAAGCCACCGCCCACAATTGTTACGTTCACGAATGAATCCTTTCTATTATTGCACTCGCCATTGCTTGTAAAAATGTTTCATTACAATTTGGCATGGGTGCACGCATATATGTTGCGCCCTTTGCTTCAACGAGTTCTTTACACTCCACATCATTATCGTACAGTACCTCAACGTGATTGCTTACAAATCCAAATGGTACAAAAGCAATGCGAGTAGCACCAGTTTGTAAAGCTTCATTGATTGCATCCTCTACGGTAGGTTCCAACCATTGGCCATGAGGAGCCGCACTTTGCCATGCCACAGTCCAGTTCGGTAATTTACAATATTCAGCAATCTCTTTAGCGCTTTCCTCTAAAGCTAACGCATACGAATCGCCATCATGATTATTGATAAGAGGTATACTGTGCGCACTAAAAATAACGAATACATCTTTAGCATTATGCACACACTTTGAAAGTGCTTTTACCCAGTATTCCTTAAAAGTTGGTTGATCCCACCATGAACGGATAAAGTCAAATGTCACATTATCATGGTTTGAAATGGCTGCTTGCACTTGTTTTTCATAAGCTCCAGTACCGAGAGCGGTGAAGAATGGAGCTGTTACAATAGCGATAATATGCTCCACTCCTTGCTGGACTAAGCAGTCAACCGCATCTGCAATGGATGGTTTCATGTGTAAAAAACCAATAGCGGAAGGCATAGTTGGCAACAGAGTAAGCAGTGCTTTATATTGGCACTCTGCCATAGTTTGAAGCTCAATATTTTCCCATTGACCGATTGTATCATAACGCTTAGTGAGATTTGTAAGCTCTGCTTCCGTTGGTACACGGCCACGACGAATGCTCGTCATATAGGGTACTAAATCATCCTTACTTGAAGGGCTACCATAAGACAGGAATAATAATCCTTTTTTTTCTACTTTCACTAATTTACCTCTCTTGAGTCCAAATCTCACGACTACGTTCATGCACATAGTCCGTTAGCCAATGAAGTTTTTTAGGATCTGCCTCTGGGAATACGCCATGACCTAAATTAAAGATATGGCGCCCATAGCGAACGCCGTCGAGCAAGATGCGATCCACTTCGCGGGCCAATGTTTTTTCGTCTCCGAACAAATACGCCGGATCTAAGTTACCTTGTACCGTTTGTGTTACGCCGCGCTCGTTTGCCATAACGATGGAACTACGCCAATCAAGGGCAATGACATCTAAAGGCAAGTGAGACCAAATAGACACCAAATGATCCGTACCAACACCATTCATGGCCATTGGCAAATGAGGATATTTAGCTTTCACAGTCTTTATAATCCGCTCCATATGAGGGTAAATTCCTTGTTTATACTGGTCTGCATTAACAGCACCTACCCAAGAGTCAAAGATCTGAAGTGCATTAGCACCCGCTTCGGCTTGCATGGATAAGTACGCAATGGACATGTCCGCCAGTTTTGTCATCAATGCATTCCACATATCTGGAGCACCGATGAGCATACCGCGAGTCTTATTGTAGTTTTTCGTTGGTCCCCCTTCGATAAGGTAGGACGCTATGGTAAACGGTGCCCCGCAGAAACCAATGAGAGGCACGTCGAGCATACCAGAAGTCAATAATGTAATCGTTTTCGCAATATAATCTACCTTTGTAGGATCAAAGGTTTCTAATTTATCCACATCAGCCATAGAGCGGATAGGCGTGCTAAATACAGGCCCCACACCAGCCTTGAGCTCTACATTTACATTCATAGCCACCATGGGGCTCATAATATCTTTGTAGAGAATAGCCGCATCGACACCGTATTCCTTAACAGGTAATTCCGTAACGCGAGCACATAGCTCAGGTTCTTTTGTAATTTCAAATAATGTATATTTTTCTTTGATTTTGCGATATTCCGCTTGGCTACGGCCAGCTTGACGCATATACCACACAGGCGTTACACCCGGGTTCTTCCCTTGGATCATGTCCAAATAAGCTGTATTCAAGTACTCAACCCCTTTCATTCTAAATGTATACTAACACACTATGGTAACTAAAACAGTTACTTTGGTTACAATCACACACAACAATGCCATTAATATTCCCTGTGAAAGCTTGCGGCGACCACAGGGATTATTTCATTACCTCGTTGATATCTATTTAATCTAATTAGTCTTTAATTCAAGTCCGAAATTAATTTAGCTACGACTTAGTCTATGGCAATCGATGCCCATAATAGATTGAGCCATATCATATACAGAGCGTTGACAGGTAAAGAGCCAAATCTGTTGATTCTTCCCAAGCTCGGCCAACAATTCCAAGGCACTACGTTGACGGTTTTCGTCAAAACGCACCAAAATATCGTCCAAGATAATCGGTAAGGACTCCACTTGATAAGAGAATACCTTAGCTAGGGCGAGTCGTAATGACAAGTACACTTGATCAGCTAAGCCACTAGACCAAAATTTAAGTTCTAGTCGTTCCCCATTATTGTTGATAAGTGCTACCCCTTTATTAATGCCTAGAATATCAAGCGTATACCTCTCACCAGTTAGTTTTTCAACATAAGAGGAGGCAAGCTCTAACATATGAGGTTGTTTTTCTTGTTCATACGATTGTTGAGCCTTATCCATACAATGGCTTATCAATACTTGTGTAGCCCAATCTTCTAGTGCAGACTCTAATTCACTTTGTAAAGCCTCTCGTTCTTGCAACATTTGGTGTTGCTCCTGGTCAGATCCAAGTGTACGCATTGCTTCAACGATTTGACCACGGCGCTCGTACAAGGTAGCCAATTTATCTTCAATAGAGGCTATTTCACGCTCAGAGTGAGCCAATTCATCTAACCAGTTATCTTTGTTGCCTTCTCGCAAACGACGATAGAACAGGTCTTTATTCTCCGCATCAGGAGCAAGTAAATCCAGCTGAACCTGACTTTGCTTGTAGATAGTTTGCCACTGTTTATATTGGTCCTCATCGATAAGATGTTGACGATACTCGTTGGAACTTTCCATACCAGCTTTATGGAGTAATTCTTTTTGGCGAAGGAGTAGTTCTTTTTCCTTGCGGTGCCAATTATCGTATTCATTACGTAAACTTTTACGTTGTGCTTCCTTTTGTTCCCATACGACTTTGTTTTGCTGAAAGTTTTTATATTGGTTATAAATGCGTTTTAGCTCTGTTGGAGATACTGGCGCCTCTACACCAAGGTTATACCACAAGGTCATCGCTTGGTCTTCAATAATGCGTAGACCTTCTTTATGCTCCGCTAAACGTTTTTCATAACCTTCAATAGTACGTAACTGTTCATGATATTGATCATACTCTTGCTTAAGGCCGAAGAAATCATCTTCGTTGAGGCTCTTAGCCGCCCCTCGGGGTAACCAGTTTTGCCATGCTGCGAGGGCTTCATCATAAATACCTTGTAAGGTATGCCCTTCCTGAATCCAACGCTCAAGATGTGCCTCTCCTTCTAAGGATGGTATAGGGCTCACTGTAGGTGTAGCAGCCTTGATCAAAGCCTCTAGCTGATGTTCTACATCAGATTTACGGGAAGATAAAATTTGTAACTCATAGTTTAATTTAGACACATCAGAGTTACCATTATGAAGCCTCCAGGTAGCATACCAGAATAGCCCCATAGATAGAATCAAGAAAATAAAACCACCTATAGTATATAATGCAGATTCAAGAACCAACAGGCCTGCTAATACTACCAATACAGCTATAACAGCAGCTATACCACTAATGCGTTGTAGCCATTTTGGCAGAATTGTGGGCTGTGCGTCTGAACCATAACTATTCCGTCTAGCCTCTAGTCTAGCCTCTACTTGATCTATATCCATTAAGATACGATCTAATTCACGTTCTAAATATTCTTTTTTAGCTAATTCTTCTTCACTAAAGTTAGGTAAAGTTGCACCTTCAAGGTTCGCCGTCGGCACCTCATCGGTAGCCTCTGCAGGTTTGCGGTCTTGCCAATGTAAAAGTTGTTCTTTTGCGGTGCGCAAACGACTTGCCAAACGTTCTCCATCAAACCAATTAATGTCTTCTGCCATTGGCTCATCGTGACGCCACGCAGAATGTAAGGTGCGTGAAAACTCTAATTGTTCTCTAACCTTACGGATGTACGCATCGCCTTCTTCGCACTCACGGCGTAATTGCTCCCATTTAGCACCTTGTTGAATAAGGTCTTCAATATCTTGGCCGTAAGTTCCAAATGGGCTATCAGGACTAAAGTTGGCGGGCATCAATGCCGCTTCCTTTTCCTGCCATAATTGCATATTGTCACGAGCCCGTTTTATTTCTTCATCAAGACGTAGGAACTCATCACGACTCAAGGCGAGCTCACTATTATACTGCTGCATGTGCATACGCGCCTCTTCACTGCGACGATATGTATCCCACGCACGCAATACTACATCGATACCATCCCGATATTCCTTCCATTCTTTCAACTGATTTTGCAATTCCATTTCGGTTTGCTCCGTACTGTGAAAGACGGTTTGTAATTCCACATATTGCGCTTCATGCTCCGCCAACTGACTCAACTTTTGACGGTTTTCTTTAAGCTCATCCATCAATACATTGATGCGACGTTTACCATTCGAGGATGCTACAAGTAGGTCTGTAGCCCCTTTTTCAACATCCTTAACAGCTCCACCTAAGTGTTCTCCCCCTTCGGCGCCAAAGAATCGAGAACGAACCTCTACCTCTTGTAATACATCAAGGCCTTGTAGATCGTCTAATGTTAACGCAAATATGCGGTTATATGTTTTTTTATCGATGCCATGCCACCAATGTTGAGCCGGCTCTTCATGGATGGCAGGATGACCAGGGCTGTAAAAGTCTAACTGCTTACCCTTACGACCGATATAGTAACTTTCACCATTACGGTCCACATCAAGGGCCCCCGTCATAGGGCCATAAGCCTTATGAGTACCGCCAAATAACAAGGTGCGCATCCCTTCGAGCAAGGATGTTTTACCACTTTCATTAGGGCCATACATGAGTTGAACCCCATTGTCACCCGTGGTGAAAGACCAGTCGCGATACGGGCCAAATTCATCAAATCGTATACGTTTAATGTTCATCATTAGCCCCCATCAACACAGTAACACCTTCAATTTCACAACGTTTCAAAGCTCGTGCCAATAATTCATCACTCAATAAATCGGCATATGCGCCTAAGCGCTTAAATTCAGGACGATTACCCATGATTTGACGCGCAGTCTGTATCGCATCCCCATCTACCATATCGTCATAAGCACGCAAGTAATCACCTACTACATCTGTTAATAAACGTCGTTCAACTAGATTAATACTAGGTCGTATATTAGAAATAATACGGTAAGGCATAACGAATATAGATTTGCCTTTCTCTTCATTTTGAGACTCTTGCAACCATAGTTTTCGAATCTCCTCTTGCGTACATAGGCGATGTAGAGGTCCCGTTCCGGACAAAACGAGGGATAGCAAGATGTTTTTCTTATGTTGCTTTCGCAAGTTTTCTTTTTTATGCCGCAAAATCTCTAAGAAATCTGTTTCATTTTGCATGCCAGCAATATCGATTTTGATTTCCTCAAATCGAACAGCACAGGTGTCGATAAATCTCAAATCACAATGACCATTATGAGATACGGATACAAGATAACATCCTTTAGGTCCATGTTCTTTACGATGCAATCCTTGCGAATTACCCGCATAAACTACGAGAGGTTCCTCGCTAAGAACTTGAGATTTATGAATATGGCCCAATGCCCAATAATCCATGGCAGCCTCTGTTAAATCAGTTAAGTTACAAGGTCCTGTTACATTATGATTTTCAGAGCCTACACTAGAACCTACAGTACCATGCATGACAGCAAGGGAAAACTCATCCCGTTCAAAAGCTCTGTATTGACGAGCATAGTTGTCGCTTTCATTACCATGACCACAACTAATGCCATATACGCCACCAATTTCTATATTGTTAACGATGAGCGGGAAACGCTGTACCTGTTCGCTAGAAAATACATGTACATTATCTGGCATCTGTAATTGTGCTTTCCAGCTTTCAGCAGGATCATGGTTACCTTGTACCATATAGACATCAATACGATGCTCCGCCAAGCGATACATGGCGCGCACAAAACGGACTTGAGCCTCTAAATTATGGTCTTCGCTATTATAAATATCACCAGCTATTACGACAGCATGAACATGTTCTGTAATAGCAGTATCAATAATTTTATCTAAGGCTACATAAGTGGCTTCACTTACGGCGCGATCAACAGCGCTGCTAATACCTGTAGCATATTGAAAGGGTGCCCCTAAATGCAGATCACCACAGTGTATAAATCGAAACGGCTGCATCTATATCCACTCCTCCATTAATATTCTTATTATAGTTATATATAGTAATTACAATAGTTTATTATACTACAAAACCTTAAAGATAAGTTAAAAATAACTATCATTTAGCATCAAAAAGATATAGTTAAACTAAACTTCTCTTAACTATTAATAAATATAAATTATAAGATAAGAACATTTTCTTTCATCATAAGAGATAAATCATAATATGTTATTATTTTTGTTAACCAATTCACGCATTAAGTTGACAATTTATACGCGAACGTTTACAATCAAATTGTCAATATTTTATGTTTTTATTAAGTTAACAATTTCCTGGAGGCTATTATGGCTTTGCCTATAGATCAACAACCAGCCCAAGTGGGTACATACGAAAAAATACTTACCATTGCAAACCGCATCATGAACGGCGGCGAAATTACAAAAGAAGAAGCAATCGAGCTAATTCATACTTCAGATGATGATACTATGATTCTACTCGCTATGGCTGATAAAATTCGCCAACATTTCAATGATAATTCTGTGGATGTATGCGCCATTGTTAATGCTCGATCCGGCAAATGTCCTGAAAACTGTAAATTCTGTGCTCAATCCGCACACCACAACACAGGCGTTCAGGAGTATCCTTTCATGGATGAAGAAAGCATTCTCCAAGCAGCACGTAAAGCTAAAGAGGCTGGGGCCATTCGTTTTTCCATCGTAACAAGTGGTCGTAATACTAATAACCCTGATGAATTTGATCAAATCATCCATGTATTAGGACGTATCAAAAACGAAATTGGCCTTGAAATCTGCTGTTCTCTTGGGTTGTTAACTTACGAACAAGCACTCAAATTAAAAGAAGTTGGTGTTACTCGATACCACTCCAATATCGAAACGGCACCTAGCCACTTCCCAGATATTTGTACTACACATTCCTACGAAGATAAAATGTTTACCATAGATAATGCACAAAAAGCAGGCATCCGTGTTTGCTCTGGTGGCATTCTTGGCCTTAACGAAACATTAGAACAACGTGTAGAAATGGCGTTCGAACTTAAACGTTTACATATTGACTCTGTGCCATTAAACATTTTGAATCCTGTTAAAGGGACTCCATTTGAAAGCAACGAAGCTTTACGTCCATTGGATATCTTACGTACCTTCGCCGTATTCCGTTTCATCTTGCCAAACGCATTGATTCGTACTGCAGGCGGTCGCGAAGTAAATCTACGGGACTTACAAGCTTATGCTCTAAAAGGTGGCCTAAATGGTATCATGGTTGGTGGCTACTTAACTACTGGCGGTCGTTCACCTCAAGACGATCTCCAAATGATTCAAGACTTAGAGTTGACTCGCAATACAGCTCAAGTCTAAAAACCTCATATATACCATTCTCCATATCTAGAGGATGTAGTATATAAATTATTCCCTAATGCTTTATAAATATTTTACACATAAAAAGAACCATCTAGTTTGCTGTACTAGATGGTTCTTTTATTTCCATAATAAAATGTAAATGGCTTGACCATTTGTGTTACCCGCAATGGGCTCAGGATTCTCATTAAATTCTACATTCTCATACGGCGTCCCGTCTGACATGTACGCATCTACCTTCAATGTTTCCATGGTTCGATTATATCTACTGATATAAACTTTATATCGCAATTCGTCGCCACCCAGTTCATTAACTCGCAGCCACAAAAGTGCATCGTAATCACTCTTCTGTACACTGTCATTGTCAATAAATAATTGGTTTCCTGATGCATCTGGTCCAACATAGTACCAGTCCGTTGCGTTAGTAGTCCCCCCTATACTGAGTAGCCACAAAAGTGTTAATATGGTGAATATTTTACTCATATGACTGCCCCTCTCATGCTATCGAGCTGTATATTTTATAAAAGCTTAATGTGGATAAACCTTTATAAAATATATAACTTCTCCTTTATATAATACCAAAATTGTCCCATATTTATCAACAATAATTAAAATTAATTACCATGTTTTTTACAAATATAAGAATTTTAAAGAAATTTATTAAATTTCTTCATTTTTAACTCATTTACCATTCCTATAATGATAATGTCAAATGATAGATAGAGGTAACAATTCCCTGGTTGCCGTACGTGTATTTATCTCCCGACAAGTAATACTAACCCCAAACCTACTACTTGTTTAAATACATGTTTCATTTGATATTAATACTAACACTCCCCTTACATGAAAAAAGGACTCCCAATGGAGTCCTTTTTTCGTTGTCTAAAAAATTCATAGAATACTAAAACATAAGCGAGTTTGAATACTATTTACTTTGTAAACCACGATAAACGAGTTCAAAAATAATTTTCTGAGCTTCTAACCACTCATCACTTTGAGACCACTTATATTCTTTATTAACAGCATATAGTCCGTGTACTAAAAATAAAAAAATAGATACGCCCACATCAAATGAAACCCCAAGTGCTTCTGCCATAACAAGCCCTTGCCGATCTTTTTCACGCCGTATAATGCGTTGTAATACATATTCTGAAATTTGTTCATCCAAAAATAAAGGTAAATACTTTTTATGTCGTATAATACGCTGACATAAAGGCAATCTATCAAAAATAGAATCGTATGCTTCTCTCAACGAAACAGAATTAGAAGCAGCTGATAAGGTGTTAGCTATAGTTTGTAAATTATTGTTATCTACCATTCCTGGCTTTGAATAAGCGATTGCATCATCCACTAAATCATCAACAATTTCCATGATATTACTATAGTGTAAATAAAAAGTAGAACGAGTTATACCTGACGTTTTACACAACAATGTTACTGTTATAGACTCAAAAGAATGGTTCTTTAAACAACTAAGCAACCCTTCTTTTAACAATATACGTGTCATTTCTTTTCGAGTTATCATAAAACCTCCAATATAGACACTTTTATACAATATGTCTATTAATAAACAGAGTGTTAATTATTGTTGAGACTAGTATAACAAAACAAGGTACACTAATTCTAGAGATTACAAATAATAATCTATTCAATTAAATCAATAATAATTCAATTAAGGAGATAACTATGACACAATATACTCACATTCGAAATGCAACGGGAAAATTAACAATAAAAAACACAACATTTCTTATTGATCCATTCTTAGCACCAAAAGATACTTATCCTGGCTTTGAAGGAACATTTAACTATCAACAAAGAATGCCTATGGTTGATTTGCCTGTATCAATGGATGAGCTATTAAACGATGTAACAGCAGTAGTAGTTACACATACACATCTTGATCATTGGGATGATACGGCAATCAATTCTATTCCAAAATCACTTCCTATTTTTGTACAAAATACAGCGGACAAAGAACTTATTACTACTCAAGGTTTTAACGATGTACGCATTATTTTTGAAAGTCTGGAGTTTAATGGTATCACATTAAGAAAAACAGGTGGCTCCCACGGCACTGTAGAAATGTATGCAAATCCAGTTCTCGCACCATTAGCAGGCGATGCGATGGGCGTTATTTTTGAAGCAGCAGACGAACCAACTGTGTACCTTGTAGGCGATACAGTTTGGACAAGTGATGTAGAGAAGGCCCTCCTTCGCTTCGACCCTAACGTTATTATTATGAACACTGGATATGCTCAAATTTTAGGCTTTGAAGATAGTATTATTATGGGTACAAAAGATATTGCCCGCATGGTGGTACGTAAACCAGAGGCTAAAATTATTGCGGTTCACATGGATACAGTTAATCATACTGCAACAAGTCGTAAGGATGTGCGCAAATTTATCAAAGGCACCAACATTGAAAGCCATGTAGCAGTGCCTGAAGATGGTGAAACCATCACACTTTAATAGGTCTAAAACAATTAGTACATTATACTACGGCCAATACAAGACTAGTAAAAAATCGATCCACAAACAATAAAAAACACCCTCTTAATTCTAATAGTCATAATAACTATAAGATCTATAGAGGGTGTTTTTATACTTAACTACAAATTATAATCTATCAAAAGATAAACTATTTTACTTCAGCCCAACCTAAAGCAGCGCGTTTTTCATCGATATCTGCCAAAATTTTCTCAGCTACTTTAGCAGGATCCGTATTTACATACATAACAGAGCCTAAGATATCTTTAGTGTCTTCTTTGAGCCATTTTGTAACGGCATCAGAGCCTTGTGTAGGTGGCTCAACACAGTGATAAGAGTTAATCCCCATCAAGCGGAAACCAAGGGATGCATCGATACCTTTTTCGTTAGACCATTCAGGGCTAGACATAGCAAATGGCAATTGAGGTAAGTTAAGGCCAAGTTCTGCAGCAATACCGCCGAAGATACCAGAGGAACGCGCATTATCTACACATTCACCCACATGCCATACTGGTGGTTGATCATCGCCCAAGAACTCTTGCAATGCAGGGCTACATTTCTTGTTAGCATCTGTATTACAATAGCCAAGTTTCATCAATGGGAAAGATGCACAACCGTTTGTAAGGATGATACAGCCATTTTTAATAAGTGTATCAACAATATCTACAGTAGCTTTTTCGTAGATAACGCGAGGGTTAGAACAACCTACTACATTAACGATACCGCGAACTTTACCAGATTTTAAAGCCTCTGCCAATGGTTTGAAGGAACCATAATGTTTAACAGTGGATTCTGGAGAGAAGCCAACTTCTGCTGTGATTTCGTATGGCGGAATGAATACAGGCATACCTTTACGCAATTCATGCGCTTCAAGAGCACGATCCAAAATTTTGCAAGCCAAATCTTTTGTTTCAGCCAAGTTAGTGTGATGATGATCGTAGCCGATGTGTTCAGCACCTGGTAAACGAGCTGCATCAGACGTAGTGATAACCTTTGTGTTGAAGCAACGTGCTACGTCCATGATAGCAGGATACACGTCTTGAACGTCAGCTACCCAGCAATCAAGAGCGCCTGTACCAAGTACAAGCTCAGCACCGATAGCATTACACAATGGAATAACATTTTCATAACGGTACATACTGGACAAACCAGAGCAGCAGATACCGTAGAATTGGATACCTTTAGCGCCGATAGCTTTTGCTTTTTCTAAATATTCTTCAGAGGCGCCAATTTTACAAATTTGGGATACCAATGTTGGTAAATGACCATGAACAGCGATGTTAACATACCCTTTTTTCAAGGCACCGATGTTAACTTTGGAAGTACGACGACCACCTTGTCCGAACAATGCATCTGTAGCAATGTCTGCCGCTACTACGCCTGTGAATGTGAAAGCAAGACCACAACGCAAGAATTGTTTCATATTGCTTTCCCAATCGCCATCTGTACCTACGGTTGTACGATGATATGCATCAAAGGCTTCATTGTATGCGGAAACAGGCAAGATATCCAAGTTTTTCCAAACTTCGCGACGCTCTGCAGGAGCCATAGCTGTAATTGTTTTATATTCACCTGGCAATGCACGGCTCAAATCTTCGAGCAATACATCTGCTAAATCATTAGCCACTTCTTTCAAGGAACGACCTTCTTCAGGGATGTTGAAAGCCTTACATACAGTACGGATTTTTTCTTCCCCTAAAATTGGAATGTCCAATTGGTCATTAGCAGCAGCTTTCAAAGAAATCAAGATTTCACGAGCATGTGCACCATGTTGAGTCAAACCACCTGCAGCAGCACGTGTCATATTACGAGCTACGATGAGGTCAGCATCCGCACCGCAGACACCACGAGGACTCTTAGGTGTAATTTTACAAGGGCCCATGAAACAGATACGACAACATATACCAGCAATACCAAATGTACATTGTGGTTGTTGTTTATCAAAGCGGTCAAATACCGTATCACAACCGATTTGCTCCATACGAAGAATCATTTCACGCACAGCAGGATCTGGTGTTTGTTCAATTACATCTTGTTTTGTAGGCCATGTTTTACGATACTCAGCAACAGCTTTCATGTAGTCATTTACACCATGTTCATGAGGTACCCCTGGTTCATGAGTGTGTGGCACCCATTTATCCGTCGGAAGAGCCTTTGCATGACTATGGTCGTGACCATGGTCATGATCGTGGTCATGTTGATGATCGTGGTCGTGACCATGACCGCCACAGTGGCAATGATGTTCATGATTATGGTCGTGACCATGTTGTTCACCATGATTGTGTTCATGGGTATTTTTATTTTCCACATCTTTACTCATTTGAAACCTCCTAGGGGCCTACATAGGCCAACCAATAAAAACAAAAAACATATTCTACTTTTAATTCACTTTAAATCCACTACAATGATGGGTTTTAAGTCCTATCTCCTAAATATGTTTTAAATCACTTTAAGTATATTTTCTGAAAAGACATTTGTCAATTAAAATTTGAGAAATTTTTGACGCATCTATATCTAAGAATATGATAATTACTATATTTATTAAATTCGATTTTTTCAGTTTCTTTTCATAAATAAAAAGAGACTAATTCCTAAACTTTACAGGAATTAGTCTCTTTATTTTATTGATTAATTGATTGATTTACGTATTAATTTATGTATTAATTATTAATTTATTAATATGATCCTCCCCTCAGGATATGCCACCTAAATATCTTTATACCTATGCACTACAAAAATTGCTGCATGATATGTGCTACTTCAGATAAATGGAAACGTTTTGCCCGATCAGACCTTGCCACAAGAACTAATTGGCGGAAACAAAGTTTCGATGCAAGAGGATAGAATTTAACCTTATCGTCATCCCCCTTGCTATTGAGCGTGCTCGGCAAGAATGTAATACCATAATCATCTTCTACCAAGGACCGGCATGAATCTAGAGTTTCAGAGCCAATGACGGCTTTGGGCACAAAGCATTCCGCTTGGCATAAACGGTTTACCAACGTCCGTAATTTGAGTCCTTCTCTTAGCAAAATAAACGGAAATGCTCCAAAGGGTGCAATTTCTCGAATTCCATCACCAGTCATGAGAGAATCTGCAATGGCTATAGCCTTCTTATTTTCCACACTAATGGCCAATAAAATCTGCTCATCTAAAACGGGATAACTTTCAAGATCCTGAGAATAAATCGGCGTTGGGAATAACCCTACATCTACTAAACCATCACAAATTTGCTGTTCCAAGAAGTGAGATTCACCCTCTACAACATGGAACTCCCAAGACGGTTCAATCTGTTGAAAGCTTTTCAATGTTTTCCCGAGCATATGATGTCCATAAAATTGAGACAAGCCGATACGCACATGATAGGCTACATCTGTGCCTTGATTAATGATAGATTGCGTTAAAGCCTCCGCCTTTAAAACTAACGGCATGCCCTCTTTTGCAATTTGTAACGCCGCAGCCGTTGGCACGACTTTTGTACGATCACGAACAAACAACGTAACTCCTAGCTCTGCTTCAATGCGACGAATTCCCTGACTCAACGCCGGCTGAGAAATATATAACTTTTTAGATGCCTTAGAAAATGATGCCATCTCAACGATGGTACTAATATATTTAATGTCTTTTATGTCCATATACGAGTCCTTATAACTATGTACATATACAAGTCTTATAATAAAACATTATTTCTATTATAACTATATATTACTAAAATATACGTTACATATACATGGGGAAAATAAAAAAATACCAAGAAATTTAGTGCCTTACAAACCTAAATTTCTTGGTATGTCTTATAAGTTAAACGAACTACATATAGTATGCGGTAAAACCGCATTCTATTACAGCCCTTTTTAATTTTTAGATTACATTAAAGATTTAAGTACATCCAATACTTCTTGAGGTAATTCGTTTTTATGACCTTTAAGTTTTTCTACATAATCATAGCGGAACTCAAAAGCTTGGTGCAATTGGTGATGATACTCGCGTACTTCGAATGGAGGTTCAAAACCAGGAACCTCTACATAAGAAAGATTTTCGTATTCACAGAACGGTTTAAATTCTAATGTACCTTCTACTAAACGCTCTAACAAATCGAGAGTAACTTCTTTAGGAATTTTATTTTCCAAGAAGAAGCCGGTGTTCATGATATAGCACTCTACACCACATTTAGAGAATAATTTTTTATAACTTTCATAGTCACGAACCAATGGATATGTACGGAATGGATTTGCATATGGTTCGATAACAAGCGCATTTGGATCGACGTGAGCATCAAGTTTTTCTGCTGTAGAACGACGAGTCGCAAGGGTTGCCCCCATTGTAGAAGCCAATACAGGATCGGAAATCTTAAGGATTGGTGGCAATGTTTTATCTTTCATAAGCCATACTATGGCATTAACAGGTTCACCTACGTAGTTTACGCGGTTATCTGTCCAGAATTGAGATTTAATAGCACGACCATTGCTGTTTCGCACATCTTCGGCCAGTACAACCTTACGTCCATCCTCATCCATCGTTACACCTACATTTTGTAGCGTCAACAAGAATTCGTTAGCAGGATGTTCCACAGGATAATCTTGCATTTTATCGAAGTACGTAGGTTCAAGAGCAATAGAACTCAAATCCTCAGTATTGATGATATATGCATCGTCATGCAGGATAGAGATATCATAACGACCATCATGTTTTTCATGAGTCAATGTGGATTTACCGGAACCAGATAAACCGAATACACCGATAGTGTAAGATTTACCACCTTCAAGGTTGTAACGTTTCATGCCACCGTGGCAAGCAACATAGTCGAAACGATTTGCCAAGGACCACGCAAGTGTAAGTGTACCTTTTTTATGCTCTCCAAAGTAGCGCATACCAAGAATCATAGCACAGTTATGCGCAGGGTCAAAAATAGCAAGACCGCCTGGATGACCTGGTACAACATAGTCAGGATCAGAGTAAATATAGATGTCGCCTTCTGGGATCTCTACACTGTCATTGTAGAATTCTTTTACAGCTGCATCAAAGAACTTGAAGTTCATGAGCCAAGAATACAAAATAGACGCGTGATCTTTTGGAATCATCAAATGAGCACGAGCTGTGAATTTTTTATCAAGACCAACGATAGATTCTGCAGAAATCCACTCTTTATTGCGGCTATCATACACAGCATCACGTGCAATATTCGCGAGTTCAACTTCATCGATGCCCTCGTCTCCAATAATACGACGAGCTTTAGCATAACGACCTGTAGTTTTACCATCATTTGTAACAAGGACCTTTGCATCAGCTGGCAAACCTTGTTCTAATGGTTTAAATACTGGCATATCGAGGACGATAACACCTGGCTCTTCAGAGGCTAGTTGATACGCTTGTGCCACAGATGTTACAGGAGTTACATTGTTCCCATAGAATGCAGTTTCAATTGTACTGCGCATCATAGAAAATAATGGATTTGTTTTGATTTCACTTTGCTTCCAAACGCGTCTTGTAGACATAGTATCTAGATCCTCACCTTTTAATATATTAGTAATTTCTCTTGTAAAAGTAATGTTGTATATGAAAACACTGCTTAGGCAAATACTTTCATTATTTTCTATTTTACCCTGTTCAATCAAATTTGTATACATAAAACAGATGATTTATAGGAAATTAATGTATGTTTATTTCGAATTAGTGCAACACATTTGGCCAGATAAAAGAGACGAGGTCCAAAGTCCTCGTCTCTTTTCAAGGTTTAAAAGTACAATTATTTCTTATCTTTATTGATAAATGCATCGATTTTGCTAATTAGATCATCTACCTCAAAATCGCCGCGTTCTGCCATCATCTTGATTGTTGCCACCTTAGCCATTACTTTTACCATAGGTGTTTTTAATTTCTCAAATTTAGGATTTAAAGAAATCAAATGATCTACAATATCCGGGCATTGTTTAATTAGATTTGACAATGTTGTTTTTGCATCGATATGGAATCGACCATTTGCATCAGTTGTTAATGGTTCTTCTTCTACCTCTTCTGCTGCCTCTTGAGCCAAGGATTTTTCTTTACCACCATCGCCTACAAAATCAGTTTTATCCCAAGTCAACAATGTACGGGAACCCTCCAGTTCACGGATATGAGTACAGTCTTGCATCATTTCCAATACGCCGCGGAATTTACCATTTTCATCGCGTACTGCGGTGTAGATAACATAGATGAACAAGCCTGGTTTATTGATCCAGAATTCCGCTTGGCTTTGTTCGCCAGAACGGAACTTCTCTACGATTTCTTCTACTATATGAACAGATTTTGCAGGGTGACAATTCTTCACCTCACGGCCGATAACGTTCGCACTGCGAGGGAAAATACGATGTGCCGTATCGCTGTAGAACTTAACTAGTTCATTTTCATCTACATAGGATAAATCTACCGGTAAATGACGGAACAACAAATTAATTTGCTCTAATGTCAATTTACCCGTTGCTACATCGAGGACTGCGTCCTTACCAACGGGCGCACCACCAACAGGACCTACATATTTAGATAGCAAGCCGGCTAAATCATTTAAGAACTCGTTAGATACAGCACCACCTTGAGCTGAATTATTGCCATTCAATTGTGCCGCAGAATCATTGATACCTGGCACTACATATAAGCCTGGCGCATTGATGATAGCATAACCAATTTCATGGTCATTTTTACTCATCCGCACAAACTCTTCGTCACTCAACAATTTATAAGACGTTGGCAATAAGACTTCTAGTTCTTTAGAATTCAAATCCCGTAATTTCGCCAAAGTTTCTGGTACGGACGCTAGGAATTCTTCATACTTATCTTCCCGAAGCAATGCATAGGATGCAGAGATAGCATCGCGCACAGCATCATCAAAGGTCCACATAATGCGCGTTGGACGGTCAAAGCCGTGGTCCTCAAGCATTGGATACAATTGATTTTGCTTACGAGACAGATGTGTTCTCCACTCTGCTAAGGAATCAAAAACACCGAGCCACGGATTTTTGATAAACTTCTCTTGCTTTAATAATTCATCCGCTTCTAGGGCTACCTTCTCAACAGCGTTGATTTCTTCCAAGTACGCCCACAATGGATGATTTTTAGGGTACTCATTTTCGGCACGTACCAAAACGCCATCAAATAATTCTAAGAGATCATCCATTTTCTCTAGGATTTCTTCGTCCTTGTAAACACCTTTCAAGCTTTGCTCTGCGTAAGCAAATTCATCAGGCGTACAAGTACCTAGTTTCTCTTTTAAAATGCGATTGCCCTCTTCTAAGGACAATTTACCATCTAAATAATCTTCTTTAATGGACACAATAATTCTGTAACGTTCATTGTTAATATCTAGCTTTTGTTTTAATGGATTCATATGCTTATACCTCCACGGGCTAATCTATAATTATAGTTTTATTATATCATTTTGAAAGTAATTTTCAGTTGCTACAGATACAATTTTGATTAATTTTTAAGATTTACGAATCCAATATTATGAACATGAATAACCTTACTTTATTTTTTAGAATATTTTGGCATACAAAAACTGCACTTCAAAAATTGTGTCCAATTTTTGGAGTGCAGTTCTGTATGAGTGCCTTTGATTAGTTTTTAAAATCAATATATTCAGTTTTAGAAGATGCTACAGGTTTACCATTAGAATCTGTGGCAGGACTAAATCTCCATTTAGAAATAGTATCAACAATGGCTGCATCAAGAGTACTAGAACCACTAGATGAGACAACTTCAACGTCCCCTACAGAACCATCTTCCTTGATGGTAAAACGTATATCTGCACCATGAGCAGCTTCACCATAGGCCGCGAGCAATGCTCGGTCAATAGGTGGTGTAGCTATAGCTACTGGTGGATCATATGGAGCTGCCAACACAGAAGCTACCATACTCATTACAAACAATGAGCTTAATATAATACAACGCAACACTTTATTCATCGTTTTCTCCTTATTTAGCTTTCACAGCTTGCTTAGGCAGAGTAATTGTCATCCCAATAATGGATTCGTGTGCCTTTTGATCTGTGCCAATAGCAGGGGTAAACTTCCACTGCAAAATTGCTTTTTTTACTGCTTCATCAACAGGAGCATATCCAGAAGAGCGCTCTACGAAAACATTTTTAACATTACCTTTTTTATCAATCAAGAAGCGTACGCGCATATCAGGCGCTACCATAGCGGTTTGAGGGATCTCAGGCAACTCAGGTTTTACAATAGTAACCTCTCTTGGAGATTCTAAAAACTTCGCCGCATCAGCTGTATAATCACTTAACATGCCAAAAGATGCAACGAGTACTGCTGCAGCAGCGTATCGGAATAATTTATTCATAAGAAGCCTCCTTATTAACCTTTTACCTATGCATAATATCATACTAAATAAAGATGAATATTAAAAGAATAAATTCTTATTGATAAAATTTCTCATTTATGATATATTGAATTCAAGATAACTGTCCGGACTCACATATCTAGTTGATATGACAAAAAACTACACAAAGGAGGTTCATCATGAGACGTAGAAAGCGTATTCAAATGAAGGTCATGATGGTACTTGGTATCGTTGCCCTCGTTGGGCCTAGCCATCTACAAGCACTTATTCCCTAGATTATTTTGACCTTAGCAGAAGACTGTATAACTGCCACTAGCCGCTACGTTAGTAGCGGCTATTTTTCCGTTTAAATTCAGAGAGATATTCTCCTTCTTCAAATTATTTCATTATTAGAACAAAATATTTCTCTCAAACAAAGTCATTAATGTTTTTAAATTTAGTATCTATAAAAAAGGAGGCTTATTATGAAATTTAATCGAATTTTATTAGTCGTCGTATCATTAGCACTTATAGTATTTGCCCTTGCAGGCTGCGGAAAGGACACAGCCCAAGATAGTCAGAAAAAACTTAATGTCGTAGCTACTACAACGATGTTAACGGATTTAGTAAAAGAAATCGGCGGTGACCATGTAACCGTTCAAGGTCTCATGGGACCTGGTGTAGACCCTCACTTATATCAAGCGAGTGCAGGCGATGTAACAGCTATGTCTAAGGCGGATGTTGTAGTATACAACGGCATTCACTTGGAAGGTAAAATGGGCTCCATTTTTGATAATCTAACAAAGCAAAATAAAGCGACCATCCGCGTATCTGATGCCATTGATCCAGCTACATTGCTCGACTTTGACGAAGAAGATGGTGTAAAAACAAAAGACCCTCATATTTGGTTTGACGTTGCTAACTGGAAGCTGGCAGCAAAAGCAGTATACGAAGGTCTTGCGAAAGCCGATCCGGCTCATAAAGAAGATTACCAAAAACGCTATGACGCATACCTTACTAAATTAGATGAAACTGATGCGTACGTTAAAGCTCAAGCAGAATCTATTCCAAAAGAATCTCGCGTACTTGTAACAGCTCATGATGCATTCCAATACTTTGCTCGTGCGTACGGTTTTGAAGTAAAAGGTTTGCAAGGTGTAAGCACTGCCACAGAAGCAGGTACACAAGATATGAATAACCTCGTTCAATTCATCGTAGACCACAAGATCAAAGCTATCTTCGTAGAGTCTTCTGTACCTCACAAAACAATTGAAGCCGTTCAAGAAGCTTCTAAAGCTAAAGGTTGGAACGTCTCCATCGGCGGCGAATTATACTCTGACTCTCTCGGCTCTGAAGGCACTGAAGGTGGTACATATATCGGTATGGTGAAAGCTAATATTGATACAATTACCAAAGCACTTAAATAATCATTTATTAGAATTTCTTAATTGAATACAACAAAGTAAATTTACTTATACTAAATTAGATTGACTTAAGTTTACTTTATTATTGTAAGTACATGTGCTACTAGCAATTCACAGCCAGTAGCACGCATTAATACAAGGAGGTTTCCATGGAATGGGCCGTTGAAGTTGAAGATATGACCGTAGCATATACGACAAAACCCGTATTATGGGACGTAGATATGAAGGTACCCATCGGTTCCTTAGCGGCCATTGTCGGCCCTAATGGTGCCGGTAAATCTACATTATTAAAGGCCATGCTCGGCCTACTAACAGTTATCTCAGGAAGTGTAAAATTTTATATAGATCACCACTTAGCGATGGACAAAAACGATTACAAGAAAATCGCCTACGTCCCTCAAAGTGGTAGCGTAGACTGGGACTTCCCTACCACCGTACTAGATGTAGTACTCATGGGTCGTTATGGTCATCTAGGTTGGTTTAAGCGTCCTAGCAAAAAGGATAAGGAACTCGCCCTCTCCATGATAGAAAAAATGGGCATGAGCGACTATGTGGATCGACAAATTCGCCAGCTTTCAGGGGGACAACAACAGCGCGTCTTCCTCGCAAGAGCCCTCGTCCAAGAGGCAGATATTTACCTCATGGACGAACCGTTCAAGGGCGTCGATAAAACCACAGAGCATGCTATTATTTCTCTTTTACAAGAAATGAAAGCTCGCGGCAAAACGGTTATCGTCGTCCACCACGATTTAAATACGGTGCCCCAATATTTCGATTGGGTAACGATGGTGAACAAACAAACTGTCGCCTATGGTCCTGTAGCAGATACGTTTACGGACGAAGCTATTGAGCGCACCTACGGCAAGGGGAGGATTGTATGACCATATTCCAATCCTATACGACGCAGATGGTACTGCTCGGCACGGCGTTATTAGGCCTCGCTAGCGGTATCGCTGGCACCTTTGCGGTACTTCGCAAGGAAAGCCTCATCGGTGACGGCCTATCTCATGCGGCACTACCCGGTGTGGTCATTGCCTTCTTGCTGACGGGCATCAAGGACATCGAAGTTCTCATCGCAGGTGCTGCCCTATCCTCTATCACTGCGGCTTGGCTCATTACCATCACCGTAGAAAACAGCAAAATCAAATTTGATGGCGCTTTAGCCACCATACTCTCCGCCTTCTTTGGGCTTGGTATGGTGCTACTCACCTATGTACAAAGCTTAAACAATGCTGGTCAGGCGGGGCTTTCAAAATTCATATTTGGACAGGCAGCCACCATATTAGCGCGTGACGTGTACATCACATCTGCAGCGGCGCTCATCATCATCGTGTTAACCGCATTATTCTGGAAGGAGTTAAAGCTTATCTCCTTCGATGTGGAATACGCCAAAACACTACAAATTCCCGTCACTTTCACCCTTATTTTATACCGTTCACTATTGATCATGACCATTATTATCGGCATTCAATCGGTAGGCGCTATTTTGATTAGCTCCCTCCTCATTGCACCCGCCGTTGGGGCAAGACAGTGGACGAATAAACTGGGCACCATGTGTATATTAGCAGGATTTTTTGGCATGATATCCGCCATTGGCGGTACTATCTGGAGTACATCGGTCCCAAAATTACCGACAGGCCCAGCTATCATCGTCATTTTATCGATTCTCGTATTATTGAGCCTCATCTTTGCTCCTAACCGAGGTATGCTCTGGCAGTTCCGCAAAAATAGACAGTCAAAACACGCATTATTGTTAGAAACCACAAGGGCTCCCAAATCCAAAGCACAGCAAAGTATTTACGTAGCAGAGGACGCACAACCTCACATAGGAGGTGCCCCATGACAGTTCATACAGAGATATTCCTCATTGCCATTGCGGTGTCCATCGCATGTGCCATCCCTGGGGTCTTCCTCGTATTGCGTCGCATGTCCATGATGGCCGATGCCATTACACACACCGTATTCCTCGGCATCGTGCTCGCTTTCTTTATGACGGAAGATTTAAACTCTCCATTTCTACTCGTCGGGGCTACCTTAGTTGGTGTAGGCACCGTATGGCTTACGGAAATGATACACAATACGGGGCTTGTCAACGAAGATGCGTCTATCGGCATCATCTTCCCGCTTCTATTCTCTATCGCCATCATTCTAGTCAGCCTATACAGCGGTAACGCTCATCTCGATGTAGATACCGCATTACTTGGCGAAATAGCCTTTGCCCCCTTTGATCGATGGATTGTGAACGGCACCGACTTGGGGCCTGTATCGCTATGGATTTCTCTAGGCGTGGCGATTATCAATTTAATATTAGTCATGCTGTTCTACAAGGAATTGCAACTCTCCACCTTTGATCCGCTACTAGCGGGACTCTTCGGTTTTATGCCAGCCCTCATCCACTACGTGCTGATGACCATGGTATCCCTCACCGTTGTGGCCTCGTTCCAAGCGGTAGGTGCCATTCTCGTCATCGGCCTCATGATAGGACCTGCAGCCATCGCTTATTTATGGACGGACTCTGTGAAAGCCATGCTTACTAGCAGTATCATCATCGGTATTATCTGTGCTGTCGTCGGTACGGAAGTAGCTTTCACCATGGACGTATCCATCGCGGGTTCCATTGCAACCACCATCGGTATCGCACTGATTATCGCTGTTATCGCAACACCGAAGACAGGATATATCGCCACATACCGCCGTCAACGTCACTTACGTCGCCATTATCGGGAAACGATGATGCTATGCCATATTTATACACATATGGATACACCTATCGCGCACGTTGAAAACGGCATCGGTACCATTCATGAGCATTTGAACTGGAGGCCTGATTATACTCATCAAGCTGCTTCACAGCTAAAGAAACAAGGTCTATTATATGTGACAAATGGACACTACGTGCTTACTGATAAGGGTATAGCACAGGTTAAAGAGATTATTTAAATACAATACCAATACTTTTCCCAACAAAAAGAAGCTGAAATCAATGCTACTCTGCAAAGATTTCAGCCTCTTTTATTTTTAACTAATAGTCTTACATCCTATTAATAACTGCATTCACGTCAATGACTATCTATAATAAATAGTGCCAATACTATAATAGATCAGCTCAATCATAAAGAATCCTATTAATTAGTAATAGCTTCTAATGGAATAACATGAGGTAAACCATTGTCATCGATATATATTTTTGTTTTAACACGGTATACATCTTCCATCATGGCTTCTGTAAAGATGTCTTTCGGTGCGCCCTGAGCGTATACTCTACCCTCTTTGAGCACGATGATTTCATCTGCGAACATAGCCGCCAGATCAAGATGATGTAATGTTACGAGTGTTGTAAAATCATTTTCTTGAGTCAGATTTTTTAGCAATGTTAACAAGTCAAATTGCTTGTGCAAATCTAAAGCACTTGTCGGTTCATCAAGAATTAAGATTTTAGGTTCTTTTACAAGGGCTTGCGCCATAAACACAAGTTGACGTTGACCACCGCTGAGCTCCATGATGCTGCGCGATGCAAAGCGCTGTAAGTTCAACCGTTCCAATACCTCTTGTGTAGCTGCAATATCCTCATCACTTACGCGGAAGGACATGGAGCCCATGCGCCCTAGCATAACGACTTCAAAAACAGATAGATTGACTTTACAGTCATTATCTTGAGACAAATAGCTGACTGTACTGCTAAAATCCTTTGTAGAATATTGAGATACAGGTTTACCATTAACGGAAATCTCGCCCTTGCCTTTCAAGATACCCATAATTGTTTTTAAAAGTGTAGATTTACCAGCACCGTTAGTACCAATGAGCGCAGTCAATTTACCTGTTTTAGCAGCAAAGTCAACGCCCTTTAAGATTTGTCCGTCTTCCGTAGCGGAATAACCAAAGGTTAGATTATGAACTTCAATCATTTGAAATAGCTCCTTTTCCTAGTTAATACCAACGAGAAGAAGAAAGGTACACCGATGATTGCCGTCACAATACCGATTGGGAACATCGCCCCAGGAACGAGCATCTTACTCGCAATAGATGCGAGAGACAAAATCGCCATGCCACATACTGCAGATAACGGTAAGAAATACCGTTGATCCTCACCCACAAGCATACGAGCAATATGTGGTCCTACAATACCGATAAAACCAATAGTTCCAACGAAAGAAACAGCAACGGCTGTAATGATGGAGATGAAAGCAAACACTTTTACTCGTAAGCTTTCAACATTAACACCAAGACCAGAAGCCTTTTCATCGCCTAATTTTAATGCTGTTAAACGCCAAGATTCACGCATCATGAGCGGAAGCATGATTGCTAGCACGATAAGAACAATAGAGATATTTATCCAGTTAGCCTTCGCTAAACTCCCCATAGTCCAGAACACGATGTTTTGAAGGGCCTCAGGAGATGCCATATATTGCATCAAGGATTGAAGCGCTTGGAACAAGAACATCATGCCGATACCAGCGAGAATCATCGTTTCAGAGGAAAAATTCTTAATCTTATTGATGGAATAGATAAAGAAACTCGTCAAACTAGCAAATACAAAGGCGCCAAATGGAACCATAAAGACACCTAAAAACTCTAATGCACTAGCGCCTACAACAACCATAAGAGATGCACCGAAGCCAGCCCCTGCGGATATACCAAGTGTATACGGGCTAGATAACGGGTTATCAAGGATAGTCTGCATGCCAGCACCAGCAATGCCCAAGGAAGCACCTACGAGCAATGCCATAATGGCCGTCGGAAGACGAATCGACCAAATGATAACATATGCGTTTTTGGAAACCTCTGCTGGGTCTGTTAATGCGAGCCATACATCACTCAAGGTGAGTGATGCAGGGCCCACAATAATATCGGTAACAAAACTTACCGCACAAATGATCAGACCAATGATAATAAACATGAGCTTTTTATAGCTCTGTTTCTTATAATCGTACTGATTGTTAGTTTCTGTCACTACGAAAAACTCCTTTTTAGTTCAAATGCATAAACCAAACGCCACCGTAAGAGAATGGAAGGAATTTATCATAGAATTCCTTAAGTGTGCCTTCAGGATCTACATCCTTGAATTCCTCAGGATAGAATGTTTTAGCTAAGTATTCGAATACTGCAACGTCATATACTTCACGAGGTAAACCATGGTGAGTAGAGAAAACATTTTTAGATTGAACGGCTTTCAATTCAGGCCAGCCTTGACGTTCTGTGGTGAAAGCTTTCAATAACTCTTGAGATTTTGCTTCATTTGTATCAAAACCTAAACGCATGGATGTAGGTTTCTTAGGCCAGTAAGAACCGATGATCATTATAATATCTGGGTTTCTTTCTAAAATAAATTCTGGGTTAACAGGGCCTGCTTTTTGAACTACATCTTTTGTAATAAGGTCGCCACCAACTTGCGTTGCTAATGCGCCCCATGCTACGTTTGCACTATACGCAAAACCTAAACCTTCTGGACCTTCGTTACCTGTTTCAATGTAAACAGTTGGTTTTGGTTTATTGATTTTACTAATACGGTCCATAACTCTATTTAAGCGATCAGTGTAGAACTTACTGATTTCTGCAGCACGCTCTTCTTTACCCAAAGCTTTACCGATAGCTTCGATAGATTTTTGGTGATTCTCAAGCTTTTCAGCATGGTAATCGATATAGATAGTAGGAATGCCAGCTGCATCGATTTTAGGTTTGTAATCAGCTTCATATTGATCTTTGAAATATAAAGGCATGAAGATAGCATCTGGGTTTAAGGAAATTACTTTTTCCACATCAAATGTTTTATCATTTACGTTACCAATGAGAGGAATTTTTTCCAACTCTGGCACTTCAGATTTGTAGCGATCCCACATATCTGTACGCAATTTGCTCAAATAAGGGTCAATACCAACAATAGTCTTAGCCACATCTTTGCCTTGCAACGCAGCCATAGTCAAGAACGCACCACCGGAAGCACTCAATTGAACTACTACGCGTTCTGCTGGTTTTTTCAAGGTAACCTTTTGACCAGTTACGTCTGTAATCTCAATTTGTTTGCCAGATTGTGCCGCATCCTTTTTCGTATCTGCTGGACCACCACAAGCTGTCATAATCATGCTCACAATCAGTAGGAGCACGGTGGCAAGATACGCCATACATTTCTTTTTCTTAACCATAAAAGCACCTCATATCTAAAACACAATAATTTCAAATGATAACATCAGAAAATAACTTTCAAAACCTCGGTCAATCAACCCCTATCGACACAACACAAAATCCTAGTTCATATGCATAAACCAGATGCCACTATAAGAGAATGGCAAGAATTTGTCATAGAACTCTTTAAGCGTAGCTTCTGGGTCTACATCCGCAAACTCTTCAGGATAGAATGTTTTTGCTAAATATTCAAATACTGCCGCATCAAACACTTCACGTGGAAGACCATGATGCGCGGAATAAACTTGTTTATTCTCAACGGCTTTCAAATCACTCCAACCTTGACGCTCTGTTGTGAAAGCTTTCAACAACTCTTGAGACGATGCTTCGGTTGCTTCAAAACCTAAACGCATAGAGGTTGGTTTCTTAGGCCAGTAAGAACCCATGATCATGATGATATCTGGATTTTTTTCAAGTATAAACTCTGGATTAATAGGAGACGTTTTCTTAATAACATCCTTGGTGATGACATCAGCACCAGCCATAGTAGCTAACGCCCCCCAAGAGTAATTGCTACTAAAGGAATTACCAAATTCTTCCGGACCATTCATACCAACTTCAAGGTAAACTGTTGGTTTGGGCTTATTAATTTTACTAACACGGTCGAGAACTCTTGTCACACGATCTGTATAGAACTTGCTAATTTCTGCAGCTCGTTCTTCTTTACCTAAAGCCTTGCCGATGGCTTCAATGGATTTTTGATGACTTTCAAGTTTTTCAGCATGGTAGTCAATGTAAATCGTTTGTACACCTGCTGCATCTAATTTTGGTTTAGCATCGGACTCATATTGTTCTTTCAAATCAACAGGAATGAAAATAACATCTGGGTTCAAGGAAATAACTTGCTCCACGTTAAATGTTTTATCACCGATAGTACCAACTACTGGAATCTTAGCTAACTCGGGCATTTCAGCAGTAAAGTGCTTCCACATATCCGCTCTATAATCCTGTAAGGATGTATCCATGCCAGCAATAACCTTCGGTGTATCCTTGCCCATAAGTGCGGAAATCGTAAAGAATGGACCACCAGCGCCACTCCACTGTAAGACAACTCGCTCTGCTGGCTTTTTCAGTGTTACCGTACGTCCTGTTACGTCAGTAATCTCAATAGGCTTGCTATTTTGCGCCATATCTTTCTTTGTCTCACTAGGACCTCCACATGCAGCGATGAACATACTAACAATTAGGAGAAAAACCGTAGCTAAATACGCCATAAACTTCTTTTGTTTGAACATAAGTACCTCTCTTCTCTCAACTAAAACTATCACTATAAGTGCACATAAAAAGCCCGTCTCCCCACGAAGAGGAAACGGGCTGTCATCTCAGTTAGACTAACTACCACGCCTAATAAGCTAGCATATAGTATGAGCTTTCAACTATGCATAGCTAGTATAAATCCATCTATATCAATCCCCATCCCTGTCTCTCGCAGGTCAATCGGCAATTGTTAATTAGGCAGTTCTCCTGGCTCCAGTTTAACGTTACTTTGCGCCTTCCCAAAAAACTTCAGTGACTGAGAGCATTTCACCCTCTATGCAAAGTACCTCGCTGTTACAGTGGCGTGACCGCTTTGGCTTGTACCAAATTCTCTATTAAGTCAATAGACACCTAACCCAATCATATGTGATTTTCCTCATCGTAGCATGCGGGATATACAGTGTCAATAAACATATAGGGGTACAGCCATTCTTGTAAAATCTATACTTTTCAGCAAAAAAGAAGCTAAAACTCAACCACTAAGCGGAGTTTTAGTTTCTCATTAGGACAATCTGTAAAAATGTCCGTCAAATTCTATAATTTATTTTTATCGATTAATAACTTTTTCTCTACAATTCAAGGCGCATTTGATACCATTTGGCACCGCCGTGATCAGACTCAGACTCACCTTCATTTACAAAACCAAACTTGGCATAATAAGGTATCTTTTCTTTCTTACAGGTTAGAATAACACCCTTACGTTTTTCCTCTCTCGCAAGGTCGATAAACGCCCCAATTAACTTACCACCTACACCGCGATTCCTATACTCTGGCAATGTATTTAAGCCAAATATCATCTGCCATGCACCGTTAGGGTTATGCAAAGAAGCATCGGCAAACATCTCATCCGTTAAGATTTCATCATCAGATACGAAGCCATCAATAAAACCAATTGGTGTATCGCCGTCAAAGGCAATTAAAAACTGCCCTGCATAACGGTCTAATCGTTCCTTAAAAGCCTCACGAGGTGCCGCTTCAGCAGGAGGAAAACAAGTTGCTTCGATATATGTAACTACATCTAAATCTGCGGTTGTCGCTTTTCGTATTAACATATTAATATCCTTCTTTATGTACTTATGCACTTATGTATTTGTATAGAGCACATTTTAAAATGAGTCAGCTAAAATAAATCATTTTTAGTATAAATGGTTTACGCCATAAAGGCTACACGTAGAGATGTTACGTGTAGCCTTTTTCTGCTGAATCTTATATTTACTAAATTTACTTTTTCGTATATTTAGGTACATTGCGATACTGCATCGGCAATGAATCGTCTTTAATCTTAAAACCATGCTTCTCGTAAAAAGTCGCATTCTTGCTTTCACCAATCATAACATTGATGTACAAATACGATTTGTAAGCGTCTTTCACCATTTCTAGCAAGTGCCCTGCAATACCTCGGCCCCGATAATCAGGATGAACTAGCACATAATTGATGAAGCACACAAGTTCGCTATCATCCATGACACGAATAAGACCTATTAAACGATCTCCATCCCAAGCAGAAATCACGCGCGATGAATTCATTAGTGCCTTGTGCAATCTATCAGGATACTTGCCCACCACCCAACGAACAGATAAAAACAGTTCTGCTACCTGCTGAGGGGTAAAGTTTCTTTCTTCGGTATAGGTAATCGCCCTATCGCCCTTAACGATATTAATCATGCTACTGCCTTTTCTAATCCATTTATCAACTATATCTTAGGTGTGTGACACAACTTCCTTAGGATTCCACCAAATTATAGCAGACCGAGAGGAAATCAAACATTTATTGTCCTTAGATTTTGCTATGATTTCTTTTTTGATTTGTTCCTCTGCTGCTGGCGTTAAGTCTCCATAGTACTGTTCGTATATGATCTTTCGGCACTCGATTTCATCTTCTACAGTACGTTCACATCTATAATCAATGATGCTTACATTAGGTGAGCGCCCTTGTGAAAGTAACATATTATACAGAATTTGAAACTCTTGTACATCAGATTTGCTAGCTTCCCGAGGATTCTTCCAATCGGGAATGCCAGCTACGATTGCACAATAGCCTTTAGAATATTGTTCCATTTGTAAAAGCCGAGGCCACACATCAGGGAACATCCAAAGCACAAGAGATATGCTTACCAGATCAAATTGAAAGTCTGGAGAGCCATCTTGGGGTAAGTCCTGAACCAATTCTTCAATGATGTTAATATTCTCAACGTTTAATTCTTTGGCATTTTCTTTAAGGACTGCCACCATGCCCTTTGACGGCTCAATAGCAGTAACAGATTTAATATGTTGAGCAAAAGGAATTGTAAAAGAACCAGGACCAGCACCTATGTCTAACATACTAGAATCAGGTGTTAAGACACTACTTAAAGCAGCATACACCTTCCGTCCAAAGTCGTAGTCATTGCTTTTACGCATAAGAGAAAAATCATTGGCCCGCTTGTCCCAATACTCTAATAATGGATTCGCCCGAATCCCTTTCTCACGATCATAATAACTTTGTTTCCACATTTCATTCCAGAACGAAAAATCGATAACTTGCAGTACCATACGAAACCTCCTGACTTAGTCTAAATTCCTCATTTCTCGGATAAACTCTTCTGCCTCTTGCAGATTCTTAGGGAACTCAAAATAAATACATTGCTCATGTCCACAATAAGGATTACGGAAATCATAGCCGCTCAACAACAAATACTCTATAATCTTCCACTCTTTGTCATTAGATTTTTTAGGGGCTTTGAACTTCTCATTCACAAAGTACATTTTACCTTTACAGGTAGGGCAGGTTTTATTTCTGTTAAACAACTCGTAGTTTGTGCCCTCCGACAAGGAGATTCGGCAGTTTACACATACATTTTTATAGCCCATAGTTATTTACTCCATACGGTTTATGTTGAAAGATTTCTTTTACAATCCCTTCACCAACAATATTTCCGCCTTCCATGATAAAAAACTCTGCACCTACCTGTATAGCAGAATAATCTACAGTTTCATATACTGGTAAAGCATTAGCTTGAATTGGCTTATCAAAGATGACATCTTCACCATCAATAAAGTTAATACCAAGATATTCCTCAGTACCTTTTATAACAAAATGAGGATAGTACATTCCATTATTTAAATTCGGTGGAGTTCTCCTCTTCTTGCTGAAGAAAGTAACTGTACAACCAATAGTAAAATCTAAATTACTCATTTCGGACCTCATTCAACTACATATACCATATCACCTTTAAAGTATATGTTCATTATACAGTGTACGGGATTCCCTTCGGTCCATAACCACCCCTGGAATACAGCGTGTCCCCAATTATAGTTCTCCGTAATGACCTCGAATTCACTTTCACTATACTCCTGTTGATACTGAGATAACTCAATTCTTTTACCTGTGAAAGTATCTAGTATTGTATTATTAAATACGAGAATTTCAAAAAAATCTATATCGCACGTTTCAAATACGACCTGAGCCTTATGAGTTTGTTCAACACCGTTCTCATAGGAAAAAATGTACTCAAATGTAAGGATCAAATTATCATCTGCGTATTCTATTTTCTGTACCCTTGCATCATGGAGAGAATATTTGGAATGGTTGCCAAAAGATTTAGTCGTTTTCATAATTCCTCGATTTTACAAACTAACATCAGATAGATAAAATCTTTTTAGCTTAAAATTGGTAGACATCTCTATGATTTCACATTTAGTTAAGAGAAAAGAATCACCCTTCTTATAAATACCAATTTCCACTAGAAAAATTGAGATATCTTTTGTAGTCTTGTACTTTAATTCCTCTAATATACATTGATATTTAATCTTGCTTCTTTACCATTCTAAATTAAAATGGTAAAAAGCAATAAGGATATTTTTATTTATAGCCGTCATGCCAAGCGTATATTATTGCTCAGTATTCTAATACTTAATTCTTTAGATAACCATTTATAAAAATCATATTACTCATAATTTCAGAGCACTCTAATATCAACTCATTCTGATCTTTTAACTTCAGTTTATATCACGTACCTATCAAAACAATACATTTTAATGAAAATACAACACTAACGTAAGGTTTAAATCCCAACAAAAACTTCCACAATTTTTCTAATCTTTTCTAATACCGATTCTTTTTTCTTTTCCCTTGCTCCTAATCTACGTGAAGTCGGCGGAATAATACGGTCTAGCTCATCCCCTGCATATTCGACATATCCTTTGCTTATAGCCTTTTCTATAAATCGTTTTGAGTCTTCTTTCAAGCTTTCTTCTTCAACTAAAGATATTATATTATTTTCCTTCTCTTTCTTTGCAAAACTATAGAATGACTCAAGAATATCATCAGTATTTTTCAGCTCAGACAGTCTTGTACTGTTGATAAAGGCCATAATCAATTCTTCTTTTGCCCTTGTACCAAGGCTTGATCTTATTACCCTTCGAACTTCTACTTTTAAGCTTTCCACATCATCATTTTCTTTTGATTTTTCCAGTATCAAGGCCAAAATATAATCCAAATTTATTTCATCTGTTTTAAGCAAATCAATTTGAAACTCAATATCAGAAAAATCAATTTGATCACCTTCAATATTTTCATAGCACCTTGAATTTACAACACTTTCCCTTATATCAACATAGACACTTTTCATATCCTGCATCTGCCTGTCTGAAATAATTTTTTCAAACTCTTCAAACTCATCAAAGTTTTTCAGGATATTCTCGGCTTTCAATAACTCACCAAAAAGCTCTGAAAATTCTTTTTTATCCACTTCTAATATAATTTCGGTTGGCTCTGGGAATTTAGATATTATTTCATTACATATATCGGTGTATCCCTTAACAACCTTGCCTGTCTCTTCATCTTTGAAGCCATGAATATATTCTTCATAACTCTTTTCCAAAATGATGTTTACACTGTTTTCGTCGCCAAATGTCTTGATTGCATCTCTTGTAGCTTTTTCCAAATCCCTAAAGCAAACAATATTACCAAATGTCTTTACTTTATTCAGAATTCGGTTTGTTCTTGAAAACGCTTGAATAAGGCCATGATATCTAAGATTTTTATCAACAAATAAAGTATTTAATGTAGGTGCATCAAAGCCTGTTAAAAACATTCCTACTACAATAAGCAAATCAACTTGTTTATCTTTCACTTTAAGTGACAAATCCTTGTAATAATTTTGAAATTCATTACCATTGGTAGAAAAATTAGTTTTAAAGTAACTATTATAGTCAGTGATTACCTTATCTAAAAATTCTTTTGCCGTTGATTCCATAGCAGAAACATCAAAGTTCTCTTCTGATATTTCTCCGATTGCTCTTTGCTCCTCATTGGCTGTAAAACTGTATATTGTGGCTATTTTCAGTCTTTTTTCTTCAGGTAAATTGCTTTGTTGTCTTTCAAATTCTTCATAATATAATTTGGCTGCTTCAACACTTTGTACAGCAAACATTGCATTAAACCCGTTAAGTCTTCTATGCTTCAAATCATAAAACTCATTACGATGTGTTTTCGTATCAAAAACTTTAAGAATGTGCTTTGTAATCTCAGTAATTCTTTCAGGATGAAGCAGCATTTTATTTTCCAGTTTGGCTAATTTCTTTTCATCTTCCTCTTTCTCTGCAGTTTTAAATTTCGGTGTAATATTGTTATAATCCACTTTGAATTTTAAAACTTTGCCGTCACGAATAGCATCGGTAATAACGTAACTGTGAAGCTGTGCCCCAAATATACCTGATGTTGTATCTCCGCCAAGCGAATTTTCTGGAAAAATTGGAGTGCCCGTAAATCCGAACTGGTAATGTTTCTTAAATAATGTCCTTATATTTTTCTGTGCATCTCCAAATTGAGAACGATGACATTCATCAAATATAAGAACACAATTTTTTTCATAAATATCATGAGTAGGATTTCTTTTTACAAATTCATTTAATTTTTGAATCGTTGTAACTACAATACGATTATCATCTCTTTCAATGCATCTTTTCAGTTCTTTTGTATCTTTACTCCCATTTACACTATCCGGCTGAAATCTTTGATATTCTTTCAGAGTTTGGTAGTCTAAATCTTTTCTATCTACCACAAAAAATACCTTATCAATATAATCCAATGTTGTAGCAAGCCTTGCAGCTTTAAAAGAAGTGAGAGTCTTACCAGAACCTGTCGTATGCCAAATAAAGCCACCCGATTCGGGTCTCCCGGCTTTTTTCGCCTCATAACTTGATTTTATCTTCCACAAAATTCGTTCAGTTGCCGCAATTTGATATGGTCGCATAATTAGGAGTGTGTTATTAACATCAAATACGCAGTATTTTGTAAGGACTTCTAGAATGACACGCTTCTCAAAAAAGGTATTAGTAAAATCCTCTAGATCGCAAATTATCTTGTTCTTAGCATCTGCCCACTCACAGGTAAACTCATAGTTATTTTTATCTTGTGCCACTGTATTTGCAAAATATCTAGTATAAGTTCCATTAGAGATAACAAATATCTGAACATACTTATATAATGAGTTTTCACTGTTAAAACTTTCTTTACTATATCTATGAATTTGGTTAAAGGCTTCATGTAAATTCACGCCTCTTTTTTTTAGTTCTACATGGACAAGCGGTAACCCATTTACTAAAATTGTTACATCATAGCGATTTCGATTTTTTCCTTCTCCAACAATCTGATTAGCGACTTGTAGGAAATTATTGTGGATATTTTTCTTATCAATAATCTTAATATTTTTCAAATGTCCATCATCAAATATAAAATCATGAATGTAATTTTCCTGTACTTTTCGTGTTTTTTCAATTATCCCCTCATTTGGAGCATCTAAATATTCCTGTAAAAATCTCTCCCATTCTTCATTTGTAAATGAAACTCCGTTTAACTTTTCAATCTGGAGCTTTAAATTTACATATAATTCATCATTTGACTTTACTATAAGCCTCTCATACCCCTGAGAAACTAAGTTTTCAATCATTCGTCTTTCAAGTTCAACTTCACTTTGGTATGCACTTTCTCTAACTTGAGGAACTTTTTCAAAATTAGCTAAAATAATTCCATCTGTCATTTCGGCAATTGTAGATGTGTTATATTTTACGTTTTCTTCTGACATCTAAATTACTCCTTCCATTTATATTCTCTCTTAAAAATTTCAAAGAGCAACTTTAATAGATTTTTCTCGTTAGGTTTTAATTCTTTTGCCTCCAAGTCTGAAACTTTATTATGTGATGCCGAGTTAATAAATCGAATATATCCTTTTCTATCCTCATCAGACATACCATCTACTAAAAGTAGATCTCCCCAATTATTATAGCCAAGAAAAGATGCCGTTTTTTCCAACAAATTTCTAAATAACATGAAATGATATCTCTCAACAACATTATCATCTATTGCCTTCTGAATTATTCTTTTAATAAATAAATGATATCCAAATGGTGTATCATTCTGTTTATCCATTGAGTAACTATTTTCATTTCTTTGTAATAAACGATACTCTTTTTTATTATCGTTTATACGTCTCTCACTTTTAAATTCATTGAATAAAACATTATAGAATAACGCATGGTGAGTTGTAATTATGAATCTTAAATCAGCAGACTTTGAATTAGCTATTAGTTCCCTCAAAGAAATAGCCAACTGAATAAGGTGATTATCATCTAAAGAGGTAACTGGATCATCTATAAAAATATATTGTATAGCATTAAATTCATCTGTACTTCTATCACTGATTTCATCAATATTTAACTCTGCTATAATTGTTTCCATTAGAACAAAAAATACAGTCCAAATAAAGATACTTTCCTCACCTTTAGATATTTTAATATTTTCAACTGCTTCCTCGTCTCCGGTAGGTAAACTAAAGGTAATTTCTCCTATACTTGTATCGATGTTAGGTTCAATCTTTGAAGAAGTGAATTCTTTGAATCTCTCTGCGATCTCTTTTTCTTTTCCTTGTCGTTCTACCAAATCAATAAAACTGGAGTTTTTATTGATTTTAAGCTTCCTCTCATTGTCATTTTCTAAATCATTATCCCAAGAAAATAAATCTTCCGTAAAAGCATTATAATAAACTATATGCTTTATATCTTCATCATCCTCCAGATCATTAACTAAACTTTTAAATTCCATTGATAATCTTGTCTTTCCAGTTGCATTGAAAGCGTACAATAAAGTAACTTTCTTATTAGAATCTTTAATTTTTTGAGCTATTTCTGCTAAAGAACTATACTCTTCCATACTTTCCTCTCACCTCTTAATTACTGCTCTTAAAGTCTAACAACTTATCTCTATAGTATTCATACTGTTTTTGCCGCAATTCTATTTCTTTTGGTAACTCTTGAGAAATATTATTTACAATAGTATTAAACTTATCCAAAATAGACACAATGTATTCTTGAACCGTGATAGGTGGAATTATAAACTCATATTCCATAATTTTCTTTTTATCTCCCCTTGGCATTTTTGCACCTTTAGAAAATTTAATATTATATTCAAAAAAATCTTCATTAGACAATATCTGATATAAAAATTGGGGCGTAATTTCATTTTCAAAATCCTTTTTTATACAAATTGTCAATACATCACCATTTGTTCCACCATCAATATCTGCAATCCAAATTTTTCTTAAATACGGTCTTATATTTCCTATCAGAATATTTCCTTTTTTAAAAGCAGTTAAATTTCCCGACTTGGGAAGATAACTAGAGTCTACTTTACCTGATTTATTTTTTAATAAATTTTCAACTCCTACATAGTTCTTTTCATTCAAAACTTCCGCAGACACTTTCTGAATAGAATATTTTGCAACCTGCTTTAATGATTTTTTATGAACTTTACTAAAGGTTTGTACACAAGCAATATCAGCCGCTTCTTTCAATATGACAAAATAGTTGCTAGATATTACCTGTCTGTCTGTCTGTCTGTCTGTCTGTCTGTCTGTCTTGAAATTGTTGCGCCTACAATATCAAATGTCAAGAGTTTTTCACGATAATATTTATATTGCTTTTGTCTTTGCTCAATTTCCTGTGGTAACAAATCTTTTGTATCAGAAAGCAAGAATTTAAAATTATCAAGAATTTTAATCACTTTATTTTGTATTTCCAGTGGTGGTAAATCTATTTTTACTTTATTTAGAATGGATTGTGTAAGACTTGGTCTTGTAGAGTCTATACTTAATTTACTAATATCATAATTTTCTATAAAGTAATAAAAATACTTAGGTATAATTTTTTTATCGTTTATTTCTGTATAAAAAATAGTATCTACATTCCAAAATGGTTCATCTACGTAAAATACATTTTCTATTGAGCCTTTTCTTGGTATCAAAACAGAAGGTTTATCATATGCATATTGATCCACATAAACTCCCATTTTGCCACCACTACCGTATACAGGAATATTTCCTTCTCCTAAAGATTTCCAATCTTTCCCATGCCTAATTTTTGCGATATCCTCAATAAAAACAGATTTAAATACATATTCCTTTTGGGGTAAACACCAAAATTCTTTCGAAAGTTTATTAAGATGCTCCTCACTTAAAAGTATATTTCTATAGTACTCATACTGTTTAGTTCTAGCCTGTAATTCAGCCTGTAATTCAGTCTGTAATTCAGTAACACATTTTGTATATTTATCAAGTATTTTTACAATTTTTTCTTGCTTATCTATAGATGGAATTGGAATTACCAAATTCTCAAGTTTATTCTTTCTTATTCCTGCTAATGTACTACCTTTAAGTGATTTCCTTACCTCATTCTGTATAAAATCAGACCTTAAATAATAAACTAAATATTTAGGCACTATATTTTTCTCATTTGGCTTTAATACAAATGTAGACTCATTTACATCAAAATTATTTGGTTCAACTTCTACAAGTGCTATTTTTCCTACTGTCCCAACAGCAGAAAACAAAATATCGTTTATTTGAAGCTTGCTTCTTTTATTTATAAGTTTTCTTGCTTTTTCCGTTATTCTAGCAGTTTTCCCATCAATAAATTCTATAACTTCATTGCTAGAATAATCTTTAGTAGTAATGTACCACGATGTTAATTCTCCGTTGCTTGAATCGTTTAGTTTAAAATTTTTTCTTGGATTTAAACCAGTTGTAATAGATATACAAACATCTTTTTCACCAAGCCGCTTCCATTCAACCTTTTCAGATTTCAATAGTTTATCTATCTTACTCATCTTCAAATTCCTTTACTATCTCATTTAGGGAAACTCTAAGATCATCTATTTTTTTTACAGTATCTTCAATTTTTTGATTCAAAACTTTAATGTCAATTATTTCTCTTGTATCTTCTTTTTCCACATAGGTTGAGACAGAAAGATTATAATCATGATTTTGAATATCCACCTTATCCACATATCTAGAAAAATATTCTTTATCTGTTCTATTTTTGAACTCTTCAATGATTACTTTAATATTTTTTTCTTCTAAAATATTATTATTGGCTTCCTTTTTAAATTCTTTACTCGCATCAATAAACAATATTTTATTTTCTGTCTTGTTCTTAGCCATAACTAAAATACAAGTAGCTATTGTTGTTCCAAAGAAAAGGTTTTCTGGGAGTTGGATAATACAATCAACAAAATTATTATCAACAAGATATTGTCTAATAGTTTTCTCAGCACCTTTTCTATAAAAAATTCCTGGAAAACAAACAATAGCCGCCCTACCTTTACTCGAAAGATACGATAATGAATGCATGATAAAGGCATAGTCAGCATACGACTTTGGCGCTAGTTTCCCTGCTGGTGCAAATCTTTCATCATTTATTAAAGTTGGATCAGCATCTCCCACCCATTTAATTGAATAAGGAGGATTTGAAACAATGGCATCAAACGGTTTTTCTGCTTTATGTAAAGGATTGATTAGAGTATCGCCCCTTTTAATTGAAAAATTATTATAATTGACATTGTGAAGAAACATGTTCATACGAGCCAAATTAAAGTTGGTCATATTGATTTCCTGACCAAAAAAACCTTCCTCAATAATATGTTCATCGAATTGCTTCTTCATCTGAAGTAATAAACTTCCGCTACCGCATGTAGGGTCATATACCTTATTAACATTAGCTTTTCCATCCATAACAAGCCTTGATAGAAGTTTGGAGACTGTTTGTGGGGTAAAAAACTCTCCACCGGATTTACCGGCATTACTCGCATACTTTGAAATCAAATACTCATACGCATCGCCAAAGGCATCTATCTCATTATCCTGAAAATTCCCAAAATTAATTTCAGCTATACCTGTTAGTATATCTGCCAGTCTTTTATTTTTTTCTGCTACAGTTCCACCTAAACGGTTACTAGTTGTATCCACATCTTCAAATAAACCTTTGATATCATCTTCCGATGCAAATCCTACTGCACTTCCTTCAATCGCTTTAAATATATTAGCTAAATCTGTGTTCAAATTTTCATTATTCTTAGCTGTTTTAACAACATTTTTAAATAGTTGACTTGGTAAAATAAAAAAGCCTTTATCCTCAACTGTATTTGGTCTAAAATCCTGCTCTGCTTCTTCATCAGAAATTTCAGCATAATCAAATTCTAAGTCACCAGCTTCATGCTCGGCAGAATTGAAAAATTCAGTAATATTTTCAGAAATAAATCTATAAAACAAAATCCCTAAAATATATTGTTTAAAATCCCAACCATCTACTGCACCACGAACATCATCAGCAATAGCCCAAATTTTTCTATGCAACTCTGATCTTTGTATTGTTTCATTATTACCCTTAGTTAAGTCTGACATCCCTTTCTACCTCTCCTTATTTAATAGACGCTTAAGTAAAGTTTTATCCTCTATCTTCTAGTATAAAATTTTCTATCTTTTCCTTATTCCAGTTACACTGCATAACAAGTTAATTCTTATCTACTTTGCATATAGTTTAATCATTTTGAATCACCTTTACGCCACCGCAAGGATTCTTTACTTTCCCGGTTTTATAATCGAAACCATCTCTCCAAAATCAACATCTAGTTTCGTTCCAATGCGATATAAAACATCCATACTAACAAACTCCCCTCTGCCCATTTTAGATACTGTTGCAGGAGATAATTCACAAACTTCGGTTAGTTCTTTTTTATTCATATTCTTATCTATTAAAATTTTCCACAATCCATTATAATTAGCTTTCATATTCTCACTCCTTAATTTTAAGTTTATGAAGTTATTTTATATATTATAATATCTTACATTATTACTTTTGTATATTCTTAGAAAAAAATCTATTTATCCGTTCTATGAACTCAATATACGAACAAATCAAATCTTCCATTAATAATTTTATGATACTGCTACTCCAAATTTATTTATAACCTACAAAATCAATCTGAGACTAGAATTGAAATCAAATGAATATAAGCCCTCTTTGTTGCTTTTATAATAATTCAATTGCTTTCCTTTTAAATTTATAACTATCTCTCATGAAAATACCCCCTTTACTGGTTGTACAGTAAAAGGGGGTCCATAGCAAACTGATGGGAGGCTTTATTTCGGCAAATTTATAGCCAGAATTATTTGTTCTTATTATTCCCACTCAATTGTAGCAGGTGGTTTAGATGTAATATCGTACACGATACGGTTGATGTGTTGTACTTCGTTTACAATACGACGGGAGATTGTGTCCAATACGTCGTAAGGGATGCGTGCCCAGTCAGCAGTCATAAAGTCTGTTGTTGTTACGCCACGCAATGCCAATGTGTAATCGTATGTACGGAAGTCACCCATAACGCCTACGGTACGTGTAGATGTTAATACTGCAAAGTATTGGTTGATGCTGCGATCAAGACCGGCTTTTGCAATTTCGTCACGGAAGATGTAGTCCGCATCACGCAAGATGTCGAGTTTGTCTTTCGTGATTTCGCCCATTACGCGGATAGCAAGACCAGGACCTGGGAATGGTTGACGCCATACGAGGTAATCAGCCAAACCTAATTCGGAACCAAGTTCACGTACTTCGTCTTTAAAAAGATTGCGCAATGGTTCGATAAGACCTTTGAAGTCTACAACTGCAGGCAAGCCGCCTACGTTGTGGTGAGATTTAATAACTTCCGCTTCACCAGTACCGGACTCGATAACGTCAGGGTAGATTGTACCTTGCGCTAAGAAATCAACGGAGCCGATTTTACGGCCTTCGTCTTCAAATACGCGGATGAATTCTTCACCGATAGCTTTACGTTTAGCTTCTGGATCTTCAAGACCAGCCAATTTATCTAAGAAACGTTTTTCTGCATCGACGCGGATGAAATGCATGCCGGAATCTTTGAAAGCTGCTTCTACTTCGTCGCCTTCATTTTTACGCATTAAACCATGGTCAACAAAGATACAAGTCAATTGGTCGCCCACAGCTTTAGAGATAAGAGCTGCCGCAACAGAACTATCTACACCACCAGACAATGCTAACAATACTTTGCCGTCACCAACGGTTTTACGGATGTCTTCAATAGCAGATTTCGCATAGTTTGCCATTGTCCATGTGCCTGTGAAACCACATACTTCGTACAAGAAGTTGTGAAGCATTTCTTTACCATGTTCAGTATGCAATACTTCTGCATGGTATTGCATAGCATATAGTTTACGTTCTTTATTTTGCATAGATGCTACAGGGCAATCCTTAGTATGTGCTACGATTTCAAAGCCTTCTGGAACCTTTGCTACATAGTCAACGTGGGACATCCACACAACTTGGTCTTCGTCCAAGCCTTTGAACAATGGAGATGTAGTGTCCACTTTAGTAGGTGTTTTACCGAATTCACGATTGTCCGCAGATTTAACTTCGCCACCCAATGTATGCGCCATAAATTGCATACCATAGCACATGCCAAGAATAGGAATACCAAGTTCAAAAATCTCTTTCTCAATTTTCGGAGAGTTTTCTTCATACACGCTGTTAGGACCGCCTGTAAAGATGATACCTTGCGGTTTTAATTCCTTAATTTTATCCAGCGCTTTGTTGTATGGATATACTTCGCAGTATACGTGATTTTCACGAACACGGCGCGCGATCAATTGATTATATTGACCACCAAAGTCAACAACAATTACAAATTCCTTGTTTTCCATGCCTTCCTCCATATGCATCTATTTGTGAAAGTATATTCACTATTTATTATGCCCATACGTTTCTGTACTGGGACGCGTTTTTCCGAGCCAAACGCTAATTTTTCATTACATTTTATTATACCATAGGAAGTATAACGACTCCATATATTCCGTATGTAAATTATAAATAAGAATTCAATGTTCGGATTTCTAGCTATCACTTTTTAGGGGCCTCTCGCTTATACATTTTTACAGCCCCCACGGGACAGATGGAATAGCAGTCACCACAACTGATACAGCCTTTCCCAATGATAAATCGAGTTTTCCCTTCGGTGATGCATTGAACAGGACAATCCTCAGCACAAGCACCACACTTAACGCATGTGTCATCGATATTAAACTTTAGATTTCCCATATACATCACCTCCTATGTACTGTTTATCTGTGCCAAACTTAATATTATCTACTTTTAAATAGTAGAATTCATATTTTAAATATATAAGATCACAAACATCACGCTAGCTCAAGAATATATTCAAAATATTTCAATACAAGAACAGCTATTATAATTGTTTTTTCTTATTTAATTCACTATTATACGCAATAGCAGAATAGATTGCCTTTGCCACGCCTTGGTGGTTATTGTCTGTCGTTTCGTAATGCGCCGCTTCTTTAATGTTCGGCTTGCTATTGCCCATGGCTACACCAGCGCCCGCAAAGCGTAACATAGAGAGATCATTTTCGCTATCCCCTAGTGTCATCACCTCATCAGGGCTTAAGCCCCAATGTTTTGCCAAGGCTTCTACGGCTGTGCCCTTTGTAGTGTGGGACAAGACAAATTCTAAATTACCTTCACTAGAGAGCAGCACATCATAAAAGCGTTCACGGCCTGTACCATCGTGAGATAAACCTTGGTATTCATCGCGCAAGTCTTGCAAGATACGTTGACGCATCGGTTCATCACCGTAGAAGATTTGAATTTTCTCAGGCCCTTCGTCTAAGGATTCCATATGGGCTAGTAGATCACATACCATTGTCCGCGTAGCCAAGATAAATGGGCGAATATTAGGTCTAAAGAAGAAATTAGATTGCTCTATTTCACATTCAGACATCTTTACCTTTGCGGCTTCATTACCTTCTGCCAATGCATAATGATCGTACGTTGCTCCAGGCAGACGAGTGTCCCCTATACCAGAAATCTGATTTTTAGTATTAGGCAGATGATTATCTAGTATGCCATGTACAGTCTTTTTATCTTCCTCATTGCGTTCGCTAGCACATACACCTAAGCGCTCGCTAGCGCATACTCCTAAGCGTTCAGGTGTAATACATCTAGATGGAGGATACATGCCAAAGATTTGGTCTTTCACATAGGCCTCTACATAGACGCCATAGGTTAATAGTTTGCGAAGCAAATGTAGTGCTTGTTCTTTATCAAAACTTACGTGGAATAGACTGCGGTTTTCGTCCTTATCCATCACATAAGCACCATTGGTGCACATGAAATAGCGCAAACACGGCAGTTTTTCAATAACATCATTCATCTCATTCCAAGCTCGTCCAGAAGCAATGGCTACGCGGATGCCACTTTCACGAGCGGCACGAATCGCCTCAATAGCATCCTCAGGAATCGCCTTTGCATCATTGACCAAAGTACCATCTACATCGGATGCGATGAATCGAATGGGCTTATCTCCAGTGAGGCCTATATAATTTTTTATTTGTAATGTCTCAGTCGTGGCCATACATCCTCCTTCTGTTCCTTCTATTCCCTTTATTCTTTCTATTTCTTCTATTCCTTCTATTTAGAATTATTAAATTCGGCTACAATTTCCTCTAAGAGTGCTGATTTTTCTACCAATCGCAATACTGTGCCACCAATGATATTTGCACCGTCGATGATAGTTTGTTCAATGGTAGGCTCTAACATGGCAGCAGCAAATTCTTTAGAATGGCACACCTTTGGCTCGCCGGCCAAGCGTAACTTAGGATGGAATGCCGCACATTGATAACTTACATTGCCAATATCTGAACTACCTCCAAGGGCTGCTGGACCGGGCTCAAAATCGAGGCCCATATCGGCCATTACCTCTTCGATAAGCGCTGTGCCACGATTGTTTTGGTTCATATCATCATAGGGGTTGCCATAAAACTCTACATCCACAGTTGTACCAGTACAAAGGGCCGCCCCTTCAAAGATTTTTTTGATTTGCTCAGATAAACTATTCAAGTATTCACGCTCCGTATGACGCACGGTAACCTCTAATTCTCCGAAGGCAGGAATCACATTGGATGCGGTACCTCCCGCAATGATCCACGTGCCGATGCGCGTTTCAGGGCGCACTTGTTGGCGCATCATATCCATAGCATGGATGGCAAGTTGCACACCATTTACCGCATTGATGCCGTTCCAAGGCTCTCCGGCTGCATGGGCTGGCTTACCGTGATACTTAGCACGGAAGCAGTCGAGTGCCAAGAATTGTGAGTTAGGACGCGTTTCCTCGCCGTCAAGGTGGACCATGATGGCAAAATCATATTCTTTGAACACTCCTGCGTTGCACATGTCTACCTTGCAACCCATCGCTTCTTCGTCTGGTGTGCCGATAATATCGATGTCCATGTTGAAAGCAACCCCTTCTTCTTGCATTTTATGTAGTGTTAATGCAGCTAACACACTCATAGAGCCGCTAGCGGAGTGACCGCACGCATGGCCCACCTCTGGCAGTGCATCGTATTCACAAAGTATGGCTAAGCGGCCTTTTGGGTTGTCTACTTTCACGGCAGATGCCTTGAAGGCAGTCGGCAAATCACAGAATTCATAGGTTACGTCCATGCCATATTTCTCAAGAACAGCGCCTATGGTTTTAACGGACTTAAACTCCTGACTGGAAAGCTCAGGATTCTTGGCTAATATGTAATTAATGGCAAACGCATCAGGTGCGAAGCTTTTACAAAGATCAGCAAAAGTAGTTGTAAGGGACATATTGCCTCCATGTATATAACCACATTATTGTAAAGGATTATGATACTCTACAATAAAGAATAAAAAAATCGTTTACTCTTAATTATACAATGTTATTGCCTATTGGTGTAAAATTCCGTACAATATAAACAGAAATGTATAAACCATGTATATGGATGTTTGAGGAGGATACTATGTTTAAGTTCAAAAAATTGACAGCCATCGCCCTCGTAGCGGTAGCAGCAATGGGTTTATTAGCTGGTTGTGGCAACGACAAACCTAAAATGACACAACAAGAAGGTGTATTGCGTGTAGGTTCTGAAACTACATTCCCACCGTTCGAATTCACTGAAGGCGACAAATACGTTGGTTTCGATGTTGATTTATCCGAAGCAATTTCCAAAAAAATCGGTCTAAAAATGGAATTCAAATCCATGGGCTTTGACGCTTTGATTCCAGCTGTTCAATCTGGCGATATCGACATGATTGCAGCAGGCATCAACGCTACTCCTGAACGCGAAAAAGTATTGGACTTCTCCGATGTATACTTCGACCAAGGCGGTTTCATCACAGTTGTTCGTAAAGACAACACAACAATCCACGACATGGATGAATTAGCAGGTAAAACTGTAGGCGCTCAAATCGGTACAATCCCGGTTGAAATGGCTCAAAAAATTCCTGGTACAACAGTAAAACAAATCGATTCTAATGCTAATATCTTCATGGAATTGAAAGCTGGTACAATCGACGGTGCTATCATCGATAATGCTGTGGCTATGTACTACCTCAAACAAGGTGCTGACCAAGACCTTAAACTCGTAGGCGAACCTACACAATCCCCTGGCACAGTGCTTGGCGTGAAAAAAGGCAACAAAGCTTTACAAGAAGCTGTTAACAAAGCTCTTAAAGAACTTAAAGAAGACGGCACTTACCAAAAAATCTACAACAAATGGTTCGGCGATTACAACAAAAAATAATATGTATTCCTAGGAACTAGGATGCATAATAACCCCTCTGAAAGATTGCAGACATCACATAAAATTTGTGACAGCAGATTTTCTTCAGAGGGGATTTTTTTATGCTTAAATCCAATACATTTAATACATACTGAAGATTCTGTATTATGCATAGATATAGAGTAAAAATAGACTAGTATACTATGAAAACAGGTAAACGATAGCAGTATGATATCAATAGAGAACATACAGATATACTAGTATTGCCTCTTTTACGGTACCTCGCGTTCGTTATATAATAAATATGTATTTACTGTATACATGTATAAAAGGAGGCCTAATGGCACAGTACTTTACGGAACGCCTGCAAAAGGTCTTCCACATGATTTTTACATCCTACAATCAAAAAATGGCTCAAGAAGGCTTACGTCAATTGGAGCTCATCGTCAATAATCAGCAAAATCCAAGTCAACTAAAAGATAGAGCCTTACGAAACGACAAGACAAGCCGTCTTGAAAGTGATATAGACACTAAAGAGGACGCTCTCAAGATAGCCAATGACCCAGAGGCTCGAGAGCTAGGTGACGCCTATGTACTCTTGGCACGCGTCTATGCAGGGCCTCGCTTTACCTGGGAAGAGTCTAACTTTCCAGAGGATAATATGCGCACCTATCAATGCTTGCATGATAGCATTCGCCGCTGTAGCCCTATCGGCACATTACAAGCTTTGCGCATTAAAGGCTCCATTACGCCTACCGTAGAGAAGGACATGCAAATTTCCTTCGACGAAGCATTTCGCATTGTCTATGATTACGCAAACCAAGGCGATGCCTATTGCCAATATGTTATAGGCAATGTCTTTTTCTGGCGTGATGATAATCGCATCAGCTCCGCTGAGACTATGCTAACACCTCCGCCTATGAGTTGGACTAAGCGCATTCAAAGAAGCCTTACAGCAAACTCTGTGCAGGATCGCATCGCCGCTTTGCAAGGCACTGTGCCAGATGAAACATTGCAAGAAAATGCATCTAACCTTGCGAAAGAGTGGTTTAACAAGGCCCTCGACAACGGTCTTGCTATGTTCCAAGGGAACTTGCGCAATATCTATATCGACGAAGCCGATTTTACCAATGCGCGCCGTGTCGCCAAGACTGCGGCCGAACTTGGCAACCCTGCCATGATGCTATATACAGGCCTCGACTGCCACGAAAACGGTAAATTTGAGGATGCTTTCACATGGTTCACTAAAGGTGCCTCCTTAGGTCAATCTGAAAGCATCGCAGAATTAGCGGATTATTACTATCATTTCTATGATGCTAAAGAATTACGTTCTACGATTCCCTACGATCCGGTAAAGGCTATTGGTCTCTATCGCCGGGCTGCAACGAAACAGTTTAGTGATGCGGGGTACACCGCCTTGCAGTCAGCCTTTGGCTATATCTTTCACATAGGTCACCTGCCTCTCGACTGGGGACTCATTGCAGATTTAACGCATATGGCGGCTACAAAATATCGCTTCATATTCGCCTTGCCCTATATCGGATACATGCGAATCCACGGTTTAGGGGTAACGAAAAACATACGCTTTGGTGTGCAATCATTACTACGTGTCTTAGACGAGGAACAACGAGCCTTTGAAGAGGAGAATCGCGTTCTTTTCTACGATATTACGCGCGCTTTAACACGTGTTGCCTTGGGCTATGCCTGCGAAAAAGGCTATGTAACAGGCAAGCCAGATTTAACTCAAGCCGTATCCTATTACGAGCAATCCCATCAATATATCTTGTCTCACAAAGCCAATTTAGATCCGGAGCTAAAAGATATCCCTATCGATGATGAAGCAGAAGAACGCTTAGCAGCCTTTGAGGAGGTCGATGGTCATTGGCAGTACAAAGAAGGTATTACCGAGTCAACTACTACGGTACGCCCTGCGCCTACCAACTGGCCTCAAAATGCGGCCCGCTTATCTGTAATCATGGATGACTTCCTGTGGGATACGACACTGTACGACTGGCAAACCATTGAAACAGCCTTAGAGTCACAGGAAGAAATGAAGCTCAGCTTTTACAATCATTTCCTATCCGTTCCAGATACGTTGCGTAATATCTTTAAGGTCGATGTAAAACGGATGCTACGAGATCACTATCAAATAAGGCTACATGGTTATGATCCATCAGAAGGACATGAAATTATCTACAAGTCCATTTACGACAAAGAAAATACCATAAACCTATTGAAAGAGCTTTACGATAATCATCAATTGCCTAGCCTCGAGGATAATTGGACTATCGAAAAAAACGAAGAAAAACCAACCTGGCATTACGTGCTCGATGTGGATCAACAGCCGTTCTTGCTAGAGGAATACGATGATGCAAATGCTATGATTCAGGCTGCCTTGCAAGGATTGAAAGAGAAAAAGTACGAACAAATTAATATTCGCACCCATGACTTTGTGGGCCCATCCTATTTCATTTTTAAAGGCAAGCAATCGACCCCATTTAGAGTGCAGCTCTATCTGAAAGAGTCCGCCCGTCATACCATCGATGATGATGGAAACCAACAAGACACGCCTGGTAAGACCTACTTATTCGAACAATATGTGGGGAACGAAGTGTCCTTAAACTATTGGATTCAAAAAACGATAAATACCTTGGAAATCCCTGAACTAGATAATTGGAAACAGTTAACAGTACCAAAGGATTTACAAACATAAAAAAGACCATCCCCAGTGAACTGCAATCCAAAAATTGTGTCCAATTTTTGGAAACGAAGTTCAGAGGATGGTCTTTTTTTTATTATAGTGTTTTTACAACATCGGCACAACGTGCACAAAGTGTAGGATGTGCGCTATCTTGACCTACTGTATCGCGGTGGATCCAGCAGCGTTCACATTTTTCGAGACCAGAGGCAACAACAACTGTGGCAACGCCAGTTTCTTCGTCTTTTACAGCTTCTGCTGGTGCAGCGCCATTCACGATGTGAGCTTCGGATACGATAACAAGTTTAGCCAAGCCTTCTTCACCAAGGGCGTTCAATGCATCGAATGCAGCGCCTTCAGCATATACTGTAACGGATGCATCCAATGGATGACCGATTGTTTTGTCTTGACGAGCAAGTTCCAATGCTTTTTGTACGGATGTACGCAAGTCTAACAATTGGTTCCATTTGTCAGCCAATTCTTGATTGAAGTGTTCTGGATGACCTTGTGGCCAATCTTGAAGCATAACGGATTCGCGCATGCCCTCTTCTTTAGGCATGTATTTCCAAACTTCTTCCGCTGTGAAAGAAAGTACTGGAGATACCATAGCTACTAATATTTTCAAGATTTCGTACATCGCTGTTTGAGCAGAACGACGAGCTACATTATCTTTGCTTTCAGCATACATTGTATCTTTCATTACATCAAGGTAGATGGAACTCAAGTCTACTGTACAGAAGTTATGAATTGCATGGTACAACATGTGGAATTCATAGTTTTCGTACGCATCAGTAACCTTTTGACGTACTTCTTCTAAGCGCAATAATGCCCATTTATCAAATTCGGACATATCTGCGTAAGCCACTTTATCGGTATTTGGATTGAAGTCATCCAAGTTGCCGAGTAAGAAGCGGAATGTATTGCGGATCTTACGGTATACTTCGGATAATTGTTTTACGATGTCTTTGGACAAACGTACGTCTGCTTGGTAATCTGCGGAAGATACCCACAGACGCATAACGTCAGCGCCGTATACGTCGATAATGTCGCTAGGAGCTACTGTATTACCTACAGATTTGGACATTTTACGACCTTCGCCGTCCACCACGAAACCGTGAGTCAGTACGGAGTTATATGGTGCTTTACCTGTTGTGGCTACTGCAGTCAACAAGGAAGAGTTAAACCAACCGCGATGTTGGTCAGAACCTTCAAGGTACATAGCACATGGTACATCAAGATCATTGACTTCGAGCACGCCAGCCCAAGAGGAACCAGAGTCGAACCATACGTCCATGATGTCTGTTTCTTTTTTGAACTCATCATGACCGCAATGAGGACATTTGAAGCCTTCTGGTAACAATTCTTTTGCACTGTGAGCCCACCAAGCATCGGAACCTTCTACAGCTACTTTTTCTTGTAATGCTTTGATAGTATCATCGTTGATGATATGCTCGCCGCAGCTTTCACAATAGTAAATAGGAATTGGCACGCCCCAAATACGTTGACGAGAAATTACCCAGTCACCACGGTCGCGCACCATGTTGAAGATGCGGTCATGGCCCCATTTAGGAATCCATTGCACTTGGTTGTCGATTGCATCAAGCGCTTGTTGACGGTACCCATCTACAGAGGAGAACCATTGTTCTGTAGCGCGGTAGATGACAGGATTTTTACAACGCCAGCAGTGAGCGTATTGGTGACGTAAACTAGATTTGTGAAGCAATGCATTATTGTGCGCTAAGATTTTAATAACAGGCACTTCTGCATCGTGGATTTCTACGCCAGCCAATGGGAATTCAGTATCGCCATAACGGTTGTCGTCTACTTGTTTAGTGTAGTTACCAGTTTCATTTACAAGGGATACGATAGGAAGTTCAGTTTTTCCTTCCTTGTTATAACGCATAACGATGTTAAAGTCGTCTTCACCGTGTGCAGGAGCTGTATGTACGCAACCAGTACCTGCTTCAAGTGTTACATGGTCGCCACACAATACAGTGGATGTACGTTCTACGAATGGATGTTTAAATTCAGCTAATTCTAAATCTGCCCCAGAGAAGCGGTTGACGATTTCGTAGTTTTCGATACCAATATCTTTCATAGCTGCGTCAACAAGTTCAGTAGCCATCAAGTAGTATTCGTCGCCAGCTTTCACCCAGCCATATTCAAGCTCAGGATTAACGGAAATAGCTACGTTGGCAGGCATTGTCCAAGGAGTAGTTGTCCAAATAACAGAGTATGCTTGTTTTGGATCTACGCCAGCTGGCAATGTAACCTTTTTCTCGGATACGTAAGGGAATTTTACGTAGATGGAGAAGGATTTTTTCTCAGCATATTCGATTTCTGCTTCTGCCAATGCAGTTTCACAGTGCGTACACCAGTATACAGTTTTAAGACCTTTATAGATGTGGCCACGTTTTGCCATTTCACCGAAGATACCAAGTTGTTTAACTTCAAACTCAGGGCGCAATGTCAAATAAGGGCGTTCCCATTCGCCTAATACACCGAAGCGAATGAAGTCTTGTTTTTGGTTTTCTACGCATTCTAATGCATATTCCTTACATTTGTTGCGCAAATCAAGAGGCGCCATTTCATGACGATTAAGACCAGTATTTTTAATAACCGCATGCTCGATTGGCAAACCATGTGTATCCCAACCAGGGATGTAGCGAGTATAATGGCCAGTCATTGTTTTGTATTTCATGATGATGTCCTTCAACGTTTTGTTGAGGGCATGACCGATGTGCAATTTACCATTTGCATATGGAGGGCCATCATGCAAGATGAATGGTTTTGCGTCTTTACGCAATTCCAAACGTTTTTGATAAATTTTGTTGTCTTCCCAGAACTTTAAAATTTCTGGTTCGCGCTTAGGCAAATTGCCGCGCATTGGGAATTCTGTTTCAGGCAAATGTAACGTCTTACCGTAATCCATGATGTGCTCCTTTTACATAAAAAATCGCCCGCCCCCGAAGGGACGGACGTAATATCCGTGGTACCACCCTACTGACCTTCTGTGAAAGCTAGCATATTCCGAGCATACGAAATAACTAGGCTTCATATTGTGAAAGCCACTTAGACATATAACGGTGTTCACCGGCAGGGTTCCTGCTTGCTCCAAAGTGATCCGCAAATCTCTAGATTTCCAAACCTTTCAGCCCATGAGTTTGGTCTCTACTAAATCCGTCTGAGACGTGCCGTCTTTTTCAACGCAATCTTCATATAATAGATAATTATAGGACTCACGAGGGGGAATTGTCAAATACTTCATTTCTAAGTTTAACAAAATCTACATGCCCTATTATCATAAATATCTTATTATAGACTACATCATAGCCTACATCGCACTAGTCATAAGTAGTTTATCTACCAAGAACCAGAGCACAAAGATAGCGCAGAATAGTCCTGCAGTTAGTCCCATAGATGGCGTAGTATCAATAAGACCTAATTCACGGGCCATTTGTTTTGTTACAACCACTTGACCTGTAGGGGGACCAAAGCGATTTGATAGGCTTTCACCAGGTAGAGCCATAAGGATCAACAGGATAATGGTCCCTACCACTGGGATGAATCCAATAAATACGAGTCCGCCTGATCGGCCTTGATCGTGTAAGCGTCGTACTGAAACGGCCACGCCAGGAATAACCATAATCACGGACAAAAGAACAAGAATGACCAAGCCAAAACCTACGCCTACTACACTAGACAGTGGGCTAATATAGCTCAAAAAAGCACAGGTAAACAGAATGGCCACAAACAACAATTGATAGACTAAAAAGAAATGCCAATATTCACTACGACTTGCACGACCATCAAAATCAGCATATTTATAAACCAAACATTGTTTAAAGTTTTCAATCAAGCCTAGATTGTATTTATCTAACGAGATTTGTGGTCTACTAACATGCCCACATTCTGGGCAGTAACAATCTGTTTTCAACACTGCATGTCCACAATAGGGACAAGATTTCATAATAAACTCCTTCTAGCTACAAACAGAAATCAGCAAAGATTACGATGTCCTGCTGTACTTAACACATATAACAACTAAGATATTCTTTATTTATTAATATCTAAGTTTTTAAATTCATCTGAAATTCATTTTACAACAAAGTGTTATATTGTCTATAAAGGAGATGTTAAACTTTTATAAAATAAAATAATGAGATTGTTAATAAATACAGGTATCTATTACATGTATCCATTCCCATTAATACCATACCATAATATCTCTCTAATGATATCAGCAATAATAATAGATTGGATAATAAAGATGGCAATCCCCATCGCCCAATCTTGACGACGGGATGGAGTTTCTTCTAGTCCTGTAGCCTTGCTAACCTCAGGAGTAATAGATGTATAACCGGTTCTTTCACCATAGGAATTCTCTCTTTCATCGCCACGACGCAATTCGTAAACGAGGAATATAAAGAAGCCTATAACAGGAATAAATGAGATTAGCTGCGTCCAACCACTCCGGCCAATATCATGCATACGCCGCGTTGTGATAGCTATATTGGGAACTATAAAGAAAAGAGATACCCCTACAGCAATATTATCAATAAGTGTTTCATAATTAGGAAAGCCCAAGTTACTACATAGTAAAGCCAAAATCCCAAGTAACCCTTGAATCAACGTAACGCCTGCCACGAATCGCCAATATTCACTACGACTAGCACGACCGTTAAAATTAGCATAGTTTCTAATGCCTAATTTGAAGGCATCGGTATAATTCAAATCATATATATTTATGGTTGACATAACCTAATCCTCCTCCGCGGCTTCAATAGCAACAATGCCCCAGCCTTTGCCTTCATTATGCAAACGAACTAATAGAGGCTCTAGATTATCTTCAAAGGTAACGGTAAAGCCCATATAATTTACAACAATATCATCATCTTGGTCTTGAGAAACATAGTCAAGCTGTATCGCTTTCACCTTAGGAACCGCCTCCTTATTCATGGCTTGTTCCCATAGTTCAAAGGTACCATATCGCTCCATAGCACGAGCACTCAAATAACGATATGCACCATGATAATCCTTTTTGTTGAGGGCTTCATAATAATTACTTACCACAGTACGCCCCTCTGTTGTAGCCGTTTCACTTTGTAAAAGACGATTTGCTTGTTTCGTTAACGAACTAGGTTCCAAATTGCCATAAGCAGTCTCTTCTACCATAAAATTATGATTAATCATTGTACTACCTGCACTAGTGGCTAGGCATCCTAATACTAATATGGACACAATAAAGAGGCCCGAAACGGAACGTTTTTCCTCTAATTCATTAGATACAGGCGATGTGCGCTTACAGAATAGATACAATAATGCAAGCCAGCCTAAAATAGGAACCAATAGTAAAATCATCAACGTTGGATCATTATTAGAATCTCGTAACCGTCTTGCCATTAACATAATCTTCGGCAAGCATAACAGGATGGACAATACAAATAATACGCCGCCACCGATAGAGACAGCATAAAGAAATCCATACGGTATGTAGGTTGCAAGACCTGTAATACATATAATTAAGCCATATACAAAGGATATAGCACTTATGGTGAGCCAAAAATCGGCTGTATTGGTACGTCCCTTACTGTTCGCATAGTTTTCCACTAGCTCACGATAGAGGATTTCGTATACTCTCTGTTTCATAAAGCTCCTACTATAATCTTAGATAATATTAAATAATAAACATATATAGATATTCCTATTATACTATGATTTATCAACTTAGTTGATTCATTTTTTGTTCATGAAATATGCCTATACTACAGATATATTTCTTACAACTAAAATTTGTACAATCAATTATACAGGAGATAATTATGAAAGCTAAATTAATGAAAGCAGTAGCCTTGGCCAGCTTAGGTGCCTTCTTAACAGTTGGTATTGGTACTAATGTAGTCCAAGCCAAAGATTACCACTTCAAAATCGGTGAAAATCATCGCATGATAAAAAATGATGATGGCACAGTAGATAGTAGCGATCATCCATGGTACAAAGTAAATGATAAAAAGAAAAAGCACAGAAAGCATAGAATATCTGAACGTGAAAAGCATGATAAAAATGCAACAGCAAAACGCAGTGAACGACATCAACGTTCTGAATCCTCTAATGACTAAGCCTTGCGCATAATACATATTACTAGCCCTAAAAATACAAAATTAAATTAACCAACCAATGAAAAGGACGTTATACATTGTATAACGTCCTTTTGTGTTATCCCCTATATAATTTTTCCCAAGGCTATATGAGTTATTATGTTATGCGCCAGCCTTTAGAACAGCTTGTTTCATGGATTGTACGTAATCAAACAACGCTAGATCCGCATGTTCACCGTGTTCTGCCACGATTTTAACGATAGCAGAGCCTACGATAGCACCGTCGGATACGCGCGCCATAGCTTCCGCTTGTTCTGGCTTAGAAATACCAAAACCAACAGCTACCGGGATATCCGTATATTTGCGAATCATTTCAACAATGGATTTAATATCCGTCTTAATTTCACTGCGCATGCCTGTAACGCCAAGTGAGGATACACAGTATACAAAGCCTTCTGCGTCTTTGGCGATCATTTCGATGCGGTTTTCAGATGTTGGCGCAATTAAGGATACAACTTCAACACCATGCTTATGAGCCACACTAGCGAGCTCGCTTTTTTCTTCAAACGGCATGTCTGGTACGATAACACCAGAGATTCCCACCTCTTCACAGAGGGTAAAGAATTTTTCACGACCAAATACATAAATAGGATTCAAATAGGTCATGAATACGAGCGGTATAGTCACCGCATCATCACCTGTACGCAGACGACGCACCATATCGAAGATATCATTGATTTTTACGCCTGTAGATAATGCGCGTGTACTTGCTTCTTGGATAACTGGGCCTTCCGCTGTGGGATCGGAGAAAGGAATACCGATTTCCACCATGTCTGCACCGGCTTTCACCATAATGCGAATATAACGTTCTGTATTTTCAATACCGTGGTCACCAGCACTAATGAACGGGATGAATGCCTTGCCCTTTGTGAAAGCGTCTTTAATTTTACTCATGAAGATCCACCCCTCTATATTTCGCCATAGCCGCTACGTCTTTGTCACCGCGACCAGATAAACAGATAATAATGATGTCGTCCTTGCTCATAGTAGGAGCAATTTTACGTGCATGTGCCACCGCATGAGCACTTTCAATCGCAGGAATAATACCTTCCAAGCGAGATAAATATTCAAAGGCATCTACTGCTTCGTCATCTGTAACAGGCACATATTCAGCACGACCGCTATCGTGCAAGTACGCATGTTCAGGACCGATACCAGGGTAATCGAGACCTGCAGAAATAGAATATACTGGAGCAATTTGACCGTCTTCATCTTGGCAGAAGTAGGATTTCATGCCGTGGAAGATACCAACAGAACCTTTTGCGATTGTTGCTGCATGTTCCTCTGTATCGATGCCGCGACCTGCTGCTTCACAACCGATGAGACGAACCCCTTCATCAGGAATGAAGTGATAGAACATGCCCATCGCATTAGATCCGCCACCTACACAAGCCATAACAGCTGTTGGCAATTTGCCTTCTGCTTCGAGGATTTGCTCACGCGCTTCACGGCTGATAATGGATTGGAAATCGCGAACGATCATAGGGAATGGATGGGCACCCATAACGGAGCCCAATACGTAATGCGTATCGGACATGCGGTTTGTCCATTCGCGCAACGCTTCGGAAACCGCATCTTTCAATGTACTAGTACCTGTTGTTACTGGATGCACCTTAGCGCCTAGCAATTCCATCCGATATACGTTAAGCGCTTGACGTTCACAGTCCTCTGCACCCATATATACTTCGCATTCCATGCCCATCAATGCAGCGATAGTAGCCGTTGCCACGCCGTGTTGACCTGCACCGGTTTCAGCAATAACGCGTGTTTTACCCATCCGTTTTGCCAATAACATTTGGCCGATTACATTATTCAACTTGTGAGAACCAGTATGGTTTAAGTCCTCACGTTTTAAATAAATTTTGGCTCCCCCAAGGTCCTTTGTCATACGGTCCGCATAGTATAAAAGAGATGGGCGACCTGTATATTTTTTATGTAAATCCTCAAGTTCATGTACGAAATCAGGATCATCTTTGTACTTGTTGTACGCCTCTTCTAGTTCGATGACTGCATTCATCAATGTTTCTGGCATAAATTGACCACCAAAGGAGCCAAAATAGCCATGTCTTTGTTCACTCATATAACTTACCTTTCTATATACCATTCCTGCTAGCACGCCATACTATGGCATTGCTATTGTTCTCACAATGTTGGTGAAAGCTTTTATCTTCTCATCGTCTTTCACACCATCTGTTTCAATGCCGCTACTAATATCGATGCCGTACGGTCGAACCGTACGAATGGCACGCGCCACATTGGTGCTATCGATACCACCAGCGAGCATAAATGGTCGTTCAAACTCATCTAACGAGGACCAGTCGAATACTTCACCTGTGCCACCCCGCTCGTCTTTGTGATATGCATCAAACAAGAGCATATCAGCACTGCTATCAATCCACGCCTCTGCATCTGCAGCACTGCGAATTTGAACAGCCTTCCAAACCTCTACATTAGTACGTTCTTTTAAGGATTGGATGAAAGCTTCATCTTCATCACCGTGCAATTGCACCGCATCAAGATTTACTTCTGTGGCAATCGTAACGAGATTTTCTAGCGTTTCATTGACAAAAATGCCTACCGTTTTAATAAATTCTTGATGTATAAGTGTCGGACTTATATTTTCTGTACTAGTCAGTGTACCTTCATGCGCATCACCAGTTGCTGTTTCTTCTTGCAATGCGTTAATTATTGTTCCATCTTGTACTACATCAGTTATGGTTCCAGCTTGTACTACATTATTACTGTATTGTTCTGCGTTTCTGTTATATCGATTTGCGTACTGTTTATGTAGTTCTTCAACTAAGGTTTTTGCTTGGTCAACAGTGACTTGTCGTTTACTTGGTGCAAATACAAGGCCCATATAATCAGGCTTTGCATCGACTATAGCAAGGATAGTTTCCACTTTAGAAATACCGCAAATCTTAATCTTAGGCGTATAATATGTGGGTCCATAAAGATAGGCTAACTTTTCAACCTTATTGGGAGAGCGCATGAAGGTTTCCCCCATCAAGGCTACGCCGATATTGTTATCCCGCAATACTTGGATATCCTCTGGCGTTTCTAGCCCGCTTTCAGATACGAAGATCACATCGTCTTGCACGAGATTGCGCAAGCGCACACTGTTTTGTATATCCACGGTGAAGTCTTTCAAATTGCGGTTATTAACGCCAATAATACGGGCCCCGCAATCAATGGCCATTTGTACTTCGTGCTCATCATGAGCCTCTACTAAGGAAGATAAACCAAGAGAATCAGCTAGCTCACGGAACTTTGTTAACGTAGGCACATCTAAGCACGCGCAAATCAAGAGGATGGCACTAGCCCCCCACACCTTCGCTTGGTAGATTTGGTATTCATCGATGATAAAGTCCTTGCGAAGCACGGGGATTTTTACGGCACTTGCAATTTCTTGCAAATATTTTTTATCGCCTTTAAAGAAGTCTGGCTCCGTCAAAACAGAAATAGCCGCTGCACCTGCTATCTCATATTCTTTGGCGATGTCTAAATACGGGAAGTGCTCTGCTATGATGCCTTTTGATGGAGATGCCTTCTTTACTTCGCAAATAAAGTTGAAGTCTTGCTGACGAAGGGCTGCTTCAAAAGGAAATCCTGTATCAGATGGTAACGCTAAAGCCGCTGCTTTCACAGCCTCAGGAGACTCCACCTCTTTTTCTTGGGCTACCCGAATTTTGGTAGCCTCTATAATCTTATCTAAAATCAATGGTTATACCTCTTGGGTTGCTTTCACAAACTGTTCCATTGTCGCAAGCGCCTTACCAGAGTCGATCATATGTTTCGCCTCTTCGATGCCCTCTGCCAATGTAATGCCGTCTTTCGCAAGGTAAATCGCCATGCCCGCGTTAAGAACAACCGCAGTGCGTTTACCGCCTTGCTCACCACCGAGAACGCGGCGAGTAATCTCAGCATTCACCGTAGCATCGCCACCTTCAAGCTCGGTTTTATCAGCGTATTCGAAACCATATTCCTTAGGATCGAATTCGTAGCTTGTGAAAGTACCATTATTAATTTCGCATACGTACGTTTTATTGGTAGCCGTAATCTCATCAAGGCCGTCAAAGCCGTGTACCACAGCACCGCGTTTAACGCCAAGATTAGCCAATACACGAGCCAATGGTTCTACTAAAGATTTATCGTAAACGCCCATCAACTCAACCGTAGCACCTGCTGGATTTGCCAAAGGTCCAAGGATGTTAAACACAGTACGAACGCCCAACGCCTTACGTACAGGACCTGCATATTTCATGGCTTGGTGATATACAGGCGCAAACATGAAGCACATATTCGCTTTGTTCAACACCGCCTCGTTTTGTTCACCGTTAAGCTCTAATTTAGCGCCCAACGCTTCAATTAAGTCAGCAGCACCACATTTACTAGATACACTACGGTTACCATGTTTTGCTACAGGAATACCTGCGGCGGAAATGATAAAGCCAGATGTAGTAGAAATGTTGAACGTATTAGCCTCGTCACCACCAGTACCTACGATTTCCACAACAGTACCTTCATGAGGCACGGAGCCAGCCTTCTCGCGCATAACCTCAGCAAACGCCGTAACCTCATCTACAGTAGGGCCCTTTGCGGCAAGAGCACACAGGAAACCAGCCATAGGAACCTCGGGTACATCACCGCTCATAATCTTGTTCATTGTATCTTTAGCAAGGTCGTAGGATAAATCTTGACCATGCGTTACTGCATATAATGCGTCTTTAATCATTTTATATCTCCTTTTGAGGATATCTATTAAATTGATACCCTATCTACCTAGTCGGTAACGATTGGGTCATGCCCTCAGCCTCCAAGAGGCCACCCCCCGCTATGCGGGGCGCCAAGTCGGCTTCGCACATAACCCAATCGCACCTATCAGCAAAATCATACAATTTAATAGATATCCCTCAAACAAACTATTATCAAATGATCTTGCGCATTATATGTAGTAATGCACAGGTCATTTCTTTATAAAGGTAGGAATGGTGGTTCTTTGCACCACCTTTTCCTATATTAGGGGTTCTGATTCGCATATTTCTTTAGAAAAATATAACTACAGTTCACAATATGTATTGTAGAGGGGCTATTGAGTAGTTAACACCAAGATTGAGTTGGCAGGAAATAAGGTCTTAAGGAACGACTTGGCGGCCCCACGTAGTGGGGTGGGTGGCCATCGGAGGTCCGAGAGACCTTATTTCTGCCTTATCGTTCTAGAGCCTAAGAATGGCCCCTCGATACATAAATTAGACTGTAATTTATTTTTCTAAGAAATTGCGAATCATTTGTTCTCCGTCCGGTGTCATGATGGATTCCGGATGGAATTGGACTCCATAGATTGGGTAGTCTTTGTGTTCCACGCTCATTACTTCGCCGTCGTCGGTAACGGATGTAACGATGAGTTCGCTTGGCATGGTTTCGTCGATAATCGCCAAGGAGTGGTATCTAGCGACTTCGAATTGTTCAGGCAAGCCCTTAAGGATTTTGGATGGGTGTACTTGTTTCGCCACGCTTTGTTTGCCGTGCATCACTTGTTTTGCATAGGATACGGTGCCGCCGAATACTTCGCCAATGGCTTGGTGTCCAAGGCATACGCCGAGGATTGGGAATTCCCCTTTGCATTCGTGCAATAGGTCTTCGTATACACCCGCATCAGCTGGTCTTCCAGGACCTGGTGAAAGTATCACATAGTCCGGTTTTAAAGCACGGATTTCTTCAACTGTTAATTCATCACTGCGGATGACTTTAATATTTGGATCGATAGAGCCTACTAATTGGTATAAATTAAAGGAGAAGCTATCGTAATTATCTATAAGGAGTACCATTATTCTACCTCCTGTGCATTTGTAATTGCGGAAATCATGGATTGGCCTTTTATCAAGGTTTCATTAAACTCGCTTTCAGGAACGCTATCTCGAACGATGCCTGCGCCAGCACGAACATATACCTTGCCACCTTTATTCATAGCCATGCGGATACCGATACATACGTCCATGTTACCGGAGAAATCGATATAACCTACGGCACCGCCGTATACACCGCGTGGGCTTTTTTCTAGTTCGTGTAAGATTTCGATAGCACGAATTTTAGGAGCTCCGGATAAAGTACCTGCTGGCAATGTAGCACCGATGGCATCGAGTGCATCTTTGCCCTCTTGAATGTCACCGCTTACAGTAGATGTAATGTGAATGACATGGGAGAAACGTTGCAACATATGTAACGCTTCTACTTTTACAGAGCCGAATTTAGAAATCTTACCTAAGTCGTTACGGCCAAGATCAACGAGCATGTTATGTTCAGCTAACTCTTTCTCGTCGTTAATGAGTTTTTCTTCAATAGCGAGGTCCTCTGCTTCGGTTTTACCGCGGCGCATAGTACCTGCAATTGGGAAGGTGTACATCTTACCATCCGTCAATTTTACCAATGTTTCTGGAGAAGCACCTGTAAGCTCTACATCGCCACCGGATAGGTAGAACATGTATGGAGATGGGTTCAATGTACGCAATACGCGGTACGCATTTAACAAGCTACCATCGAACTCAGCTTCACGGCGGTTAGATACAACACATTGGAAGATATCCCCTTCCTTAATATAATGTTGTGTCTTTTTAACAACTGCTTCAAACTCGTCCTTTGTAAATTCAGAAGTGAACTCTGTTTTAAGAATGCCTTTTGGAATGTCCGCCTCTTTGCCGTTTACTACGAGATCAGCTAGTGCTTTTAACTCGAGCTCAGCCTTGTTGTAGTTGCGTTCCAAATCGCTAGTGCTGATGTTAGCAATTAAGTAGATTTTGTTTTTGTAATGGTCGAATGCGATTACTTTATCAAAGAGCATAAGGTCTACATCGTTGACCATAGCAGAGTCATCATCTGGTGTTGGGAAATCCAATGTTGGCTCGATATAGCGGATATATTCACAAGCAAAATACCCTACAAAGCCACCTGTGAAGGTTGGTAACTCTTCTAAGCGAGGGCTTTTGTATTGGCTCAAAATATTGCGAATCTCTGCAGCTGGATCAGAGCACTCAAAGGTACGCGTTGTACCGTCTTTGATAGTCATTTGGTGGTTTTTGCAGAAGAGCTCAATCTTAGGGTCATAGCCCAAGAAGGAGTAACGGCCCCAATGATTACTATTATCCGCACTTTCAAGCAAGTACGTATGACTGCTCACTTGTTTTAACGCTTTCAACACGCTAATCGGTGTGCGTACGTCGGATAAAATTTCCATATATACAGGCACGATATCGTAGCCCGGTGCGATAGCTTTCACACGGTCAAGACTAGGAAAAATCATGAGAACCTCCATCTGGCATTTGCCAATAAAAAAACTCGCCCATGACAATATAACGTCAAGGACGAGTTTATAGTTCTATTTTTACAATATGATTGTATGTGCTATAAATCGCGGTACCACCTTGTTTGAATGCAGTGCATTCCCCTTTCGCAGGATACTAACATATCCCTCACGACTAACGCTCGTGTGACGTCGCACCATACTAGGAATGACTGTGAAAGTTCATTCTGTTCCATGCGCCCTCGGTGGTCCATTTAATAAGCTGCGTACTACGGGTTCTCAGCTAATCCCGCTCTCTGTGAGTGCATTTCCTATTTTTATCTCCACCTCATCGGTTTCTTTCAGGCGAGTATAAAATTATAATCTGATTATAATGTTTCTATAGAATGAAAGTCAAGGAAAATCTTAACTTTCACCTTATTCTTAGATTCATCAATCGTCTAATATGGTCACTTGTAATTAAATAATATCCCTCTACTCCCCTAGCAAATTCAGAATATTTATATTGTTTTCTCTAAATACTAATAGTATACTGAAATTACATATGTTATCAGCTTCTACTGATTATTATGCGGAGGAGAGAGCATGAATTTTTATTTTACTGATCAAATACAGCAGTCTTTCAATAAAATATTCCATCAATGTAATAAAGATATCGCTTGGGAGGGTAAGGCTGAGCTTGACGCCCTTGTGAAACTTGACGAGGAAGGTCAAAAGATTCCTGGTATTGGCGATGTGTACGCTATTTTGGCACGCGTCTATTCTGGCCCTCAGTTCACCTGGATTGAAGCAGGCTTTCCTGAGGATGACACAAAGGCGTATAGTTATTTACATACAGCTATTCGCAAAGGCAGTGCCATCGCTATTTTACAAGCTATGCGTACCTCTGGTGCCCTTACACCAACGATTGAAAAAGAGTTGCCTATGACAAAGGACCAAGCCTTCCAGCGCGTCTATGAGGGCGCCCAAAAGGGTTGTTCCTACTGTGCCTATGCCATTGCCAATGTATTCCAATGGGGGGATTACCACATCTTGCCATCGGCTCAAAAGGTGGCTAATGAAGGTGAACCATCTTCCTTTGTCCGTTTCTTAAAAGGCTTGTTTGCCCAAGCAGATCAACGTAGATTCGCAAATAAAATAACTGCCATTGCTCAGCAATGGTTGCGTAAATCCGCTGAAGCAGGCCTTGTTATTGCATACCGCAACTTGCGCATTACCTATATAGAGCAAGATAATAGGAAGATGGAAGAGCAAGTCATTTTTGAAGGGGCTGCAGCAGGTTTGCCACTCATGATGTATTTAGCTGGCGATATTTGTAAGTCTCGCGGGGAGCATGAACGAGCACTCGAATATTTTGAGCGCGGTGCCGCCATGAATAATGGCATGTGTTTGCGTGAAGCTGCCGAGTACTATGCAAAACCATGTGAGTCTAACAAAAGAATCCCTCAGAATATTCAAAAGGCCCTCAGATATTACGAGCGTGCTGCTATAAGCCCAAATTATTTAGACTTTAATGACCATGCTTATGTTACCATGCAAGCCATCATTCTTCGCACATTGAATATCGATGGTCAGTCCCAAGACTGGTCTCGCATCGCTCACTTATTACAACAACCAGCGATTTACACTCTCGATGCGATTTGGCCGTATCTCGCTTATGTATTTACTTTCAAAAAAGGTAATACCCCTGCCATAAGAACCGCCATAGAGTGCGTTAATAAGGCTAGCAAATGTTTCGATAGATACGGTAGTTATGACTATGCGGACCATCTATGGCAACTAGCAGCCGGCTATTGCTACGAAATTGGTGCCATTACAAAAGAACCCGATTTAGACCAAGCCGTTACGTTCTACGAGCATGCTCGTGAAAGCATCAATCGTCTCAACACAAGAAACGATAATTGGTTAGGCACTGGTGAGCCGTTGGCAATTCCTGACGAAGCATCTGAGCGATTAGAAGCCTTTGAACTCGTTGATGGACATTATCAGTACAAAGAAGGGATAACGCAATCTTCTACAACGTGTAATCCTATGCCACCTGCATGGCCTCAAAACTCCGTAGATGTATTAGAAATTTTCGAGGACTCTACTACTGGTTGGCGTACCAATAAATACGACTGGCCGTTCATCGAACGCGAATGGGATACACAAAAATACCTCAGTTTTATCATCTACGATAATCGCCAATCCATAGAAAACGTAATTTACGATGTATACAGTATCGTTATGTTCCACAATGAAGATAAGAACACTTGTAATATCTATTTATACGGCTACAGCGAGGATCCTGCGGAATGTGATGAAACCTTGGAGCCTACGATATATGAAATAAGAGACTTTAAGGAGATGTCTATTTCTGAAGGTCTCCGTTTAATTAAAGAATTCTATGATCATGCTACATTGCCTGTGATTGATGAAAGCTGGGAGAAACAGTACAAAAATACTACGCCACCTCGAGAATATGTATTAACTTGCGACAACGATATTTTCTACCTCAATCAATATGAACTTTCCAATCAAATGATTAAGGATGCCTTAGAAGGCGTAGCCAATGGCACGTACGATATCATTGCGGTTCGCCCATCCAACCTCGACGATCCGGGTATTAGCTACTTCATCGAGCGCGGAAAAGGTAAAAACTTACACATTCGCCTCTATATCACTACAGAAGACGACATAGGAGACGAGATCGTATATGGCTTTGAACGGGATTCTAGCAACTTAACCTCTATTAACTACTGGATTCAAGAATCTATAACAAGCAATAAACTGCCGGACTTAAGCGATTGGGAAGAAGTTAAAAAGAAAGACTAAAGGAGGGATACTTTGGAAACGTGGAAACGAACGGTGTACATTTGCGCATTCTGCATATTCTTCATGTCCCTCGGGGTTAGTCAGGTAAGCCCTATTCTTCCTCTATACTTCCATGAAATGGGCTTAAGCGATACAGGATCGATAGCACAATGGTCCGGTGCCTCCATGGGCATCACCTTCCTCATTGTCTGCTTAGCAGCTCCCTTCTGGGGCCGATTAGCAGACCGTAAGGGACGTAAGATTACCCTCATACGCTCTAGTCTTGGTATGGCTATATGTAGTATATTATTGGGCTTTCAGACTACACCAGAAGGTGTGTTCCTCGTTCGTACATTGCAAGGGTTAGTAAGCGGTTTTTACCCCGCATCGGTAACACTTATCGCGTCAGAAACACCGCAAAACCATACAGGTTGGGCTCTAGGGATTATAGGATCCTTTAGCCTTGCAGGCTCACTAGCCGGTCCGCTTGTAGGAGGGTATCTCAGTGATGTAGTAGGTATTCGAAATGACTTCTTTATCATCGGGGCCCTTATGCTTATCTCTTTTGGCTTGACGGCAATGCTGGTACATGAAAACTATGTTCCAAAGCCACTTGTTGAGAAGCAAACCTTTAGAAATCTAAAAACTCACTTACCTGAGTTTTCTAGTTTAGTCGCTTTATCTGCAACCTCCTTCCTGTATGCCATTTCGGTTACCGCCATCTCCCCCATTATGACGGTTTACATTAAAGGAATGCTACCAAGCAATACGGAAAATATAGCCTTTATTTCTGGTGCTGTGTTCTCTGCCATGGGTATCGCCCAATTCTTTAGTAGCTCTCCACTCGGGAAATTAGTAGACCGTATAGGCCCTAGAAAGGTGCTCATCTACTCGATGATCTATGTAGGTCTACTCAATATACCGCAAGCCTATGTGGACTCTGTGTATGTACTTGGGTTTATCCGTTTCTTGCAAGGTTTTGGGCTAGGTGGTATGTTACCTGCGCTCAATACCTATTTAGCATCAAAAACACCTAAGGAATATACGGGACAAATATTCTCGTACAATCAGTCTTGTTTGTCTATGGGTTACTTTCTAGGCTCCTTTGGTGGTTCCATTGTAGCCGCTCAATTTGGCTTCACAACCCTTTTCTGGGCATGTAGCCTTACCTTTATCGGCGCTGCACTATGGGTTGCGTTAAAACTAAAGTAATGCCGTAATACAACGAAAATAGTGCAAATGCATTAAAGAAACTATATAAACAAATAAAAAGAGCTGTTCTCAGAACTCAGATGTGTGTGTACTGATTCCGAAACAGCTCTTTTATTATGTTGTTTGTAAAAGTATAGAAACTTTCACTATCTAGGGGATGATCATTCTATATGTATAGAATAACTATTGTCTCTAGTTAGGTATTATAGGATACCAAGAATTTCCCACCATGCGTAGCCCACTGTAAGGTTTACGATGAAGCACATGATAGCGAAGATACCACCGATAATCCACCAGCTTTTAACTGTGTTGTAACCAGCACCGAATACGATTGGAGCCGCTGCACCGCCGTAGTGAGTCAACGCACCACCGTAGGAGTTTGTAGCAGCTAGTAACAAGGACAACGCCATTGGGTTTACACCCGCTACTTTACCTACAGTAAGGAATACTGGAAGCATTGCAACTACATACGCACTACCAGAAGCGAACAAGTAACGAACAGCGATACTGATAGCGCCGATGATAATAAGAGCCAACATCGGGTTGTCGCCGAAGTTGAAGTGTGTCCCCATAAAGTCAGCTAACCATTCAAAGAATTTAACCTTGGACAACGCACTGGACATACCGATGATACCACCGAACCAGATCAATGTGTTCCAAGCACCTTTGGATTCAAGCATATCTTCCCATTTGATTACGCCTGTTACAAGCGCTGCTACCATGGCTACGATAGCTACTGCTGTTGCATCAAGGGAGAATTTAATGCCAAAGCCTTGCGTCAAGATGGAAGGCAACGCCCAGCCAACTAAGGCAAGAATAAAGATAGCAATAAGAGATTTCTCGCGACCAGACATAGGTCCAAGTTCTTTCAAACCTTCATCAGCAATCGCATGAGAGTCGATGTGTTGAATAGATGGTTTGTCTAAGTAGTATACCAAAGCAGGTGTAATGAGAAGCATTACAAGACCTGGTACTACGAGTGCTAATGCCCAAAGGCCCCAGTTAATATCTACACCGAGGATTTTGTTCATGTAGTCAGCAGCCAATAAGTTTGGTGCCATTGCTGTAGCGAACATCAAGCTTGTTACCTTAGTTACCATGTATGTGTTAACCATGAGGTAAGAACCAGCTTTTTTAGCGCTTTCACCAGGCTCAGAACCTAACGCTTTTGCTACAGAGTTCATGATTGGGAACACGATACCGCCACAACGTGCTGTGTTGGAAGGTGTTACTGGGGAAATAATAAGATCTAATAAAGCAGTTACATAGCCAAGACGCAATGTAGTGTGACCTAAGGATTTAATCAATAGGTACGCAATACGACGGCCAAGGCCTGTTTTTACGAACGCCACACTGAGGGAGAACGCAGAGAATACTAACCATACTGTGGTAGATGCATAACCAGACAATACGTTTTTCGTAGCATTCAAGAAAATTGCAGAACCTGCAATAGATAATAACAAGATAATTGGTGCTGGCCAAGGTTTAACAACAAGACCAACGATAGCCATTAAATAGAAACCTAGCAGTCGCCAAGCTCCAACGCTCAAACCTTCTGGTGGTGTAATGAACCACATTGCCAGAGGAATGGCAAACATAATTGCAATTTTAAGTAGCTTATTCATTCTTACTCTCCTTTTACATAAGCTATGCCTTTCATGATCGGTCGCGCTGTTCTAGCGACGCCCGCCTTCTCCACATGCCAACCCTTATCTTTGGTTAAACATATTTCGAAATCAAATTTCCCTGATGGATGCGCTAAAGTAACTTGATTCGTTTCTTTAGCACGTTCGCTCACTACTTCGTTCGCCACAGTCCCCGTAATAAGCGCTGCTGTAGCTGTACAAATACCACCTGTAACAGCATACGCTTTATGCATTACAGCGAGTGCCTTTGTACGAGCCACGATGTCTATACTATTCCCCTTGATAGTTCGACCATCGCTTGCCACATAGGTTTGTGGTGCGGACACCATGCATACCTTTGGAACTGCAGGACTAGCAGCCTCTTTAGATGGAGCAAATCCCATCATTACAGCTGCAGTAGTGCGAATATCTTCAAGTGTATTGAGTAATACACCGCCATCCGTTTCTGTGAAAGCCGGTAACTCCGTGCCTTCATAACCAAGGTCTGTAGCCTTTACAAATACAGCTGGATTAGCTGCATCTACGAGACTGACTTGGATTGTGCGACCATCAGACAATGTAATTGTGTCTTGTACATTGCCTGTTGGTAGTAGCTTACCTGTCTTAGAACCGCCTGGTTCCAAGAAATATAATGTAATACGAGCACCTGTGCCAGGAACACCATCGATGGCAAAATCACCATCAATAATAGGCTTACCATCTCGGACTGGAACATGCGCTTCAATAACTTTATTTGTATTCGTATTAAAGATGCGAACCACTGTTTCTGGTTCTACGGCTTTCACAAAGCCCTCCATAATGGCGAATACCCCTGCACCAGCAGAAATATTACCACAGTTACCTTCGTAATCTACCACCGCATCAGCGATACCTACATACCCAAAGGTGTAGTCGATATCTGCATCATCGCGGTCAGAAGGATTTACGATAGCTACCTTGCTTGTCAATGGATCGGCACCACCGATGCCATTAATTTGACGCACATCGGGAGAACCATATAAATCTAAAATCATACGGTCTCGTGCAGCTGGGTCAGTTGGAAGCGTATCTTTTAACAGATACGCCCCTTTACTAGTCCCTCCGCGCATATAGGTAACAGGAATTTCTTTATACCTGTTCATAACTTACTCCTTTATGTTCATCGCTTATGCTTTGCTATTTGCATAGTAGTTGATGAGACACCCTGCTGCGATAATATCTTTTTCTTCATCGCTGAGGTGCCCTAAATGCAATGTGATTTCTGCTTTCTTCGCACCTCCACTGATAACATATGCTGTGTAATCATCGGAGTCAGAGAATAATTGGTCACGCACATTTGGCACATATACATAGTCGCCTACGACCATAGTTTTAGAGTCTTCTTCGCTAGTTACGAACGGTAACATGCCCCAGTTAATTACATTACTGCGATAACGTTTTGTAGCATATTCAATAGCGATATTAGCACCGCCACCCAATACACGTTGACAGGATGCTGCTTGCTCACGAGCAGAGCCATCACCCGGACGATTAGCATATACCATGCTGGAAACAGCTGTAGACTTAGCCATATCTTCTACAGATTCTGACAAGCCAAGAGCTTGCTTAACCTCTTCGTATGCAGCGACTAACTCTACTGTACTTTCACCTTCTTGACGAGATTTTTCCCAATCGCGAACGGCTTTAGCACGACCTACATATTCAGGAACCTTACGGCTCAAGGCAAATTCAGACAATGCATATGGATCTGAACGGAAGGAAGATGTTTCACCAGATGGAATCAACTCATCCGTAGTCGTTACAGGGTCATCGATATAGGCAACTACTTTGAGCAATACATTTGGGGTCAATTCTTTAATAGCTGGCCAAGGTTTAATGGATGGTCCATAAATGAGTTCAGTATTTTTTTTAGGCTCATTGAAGCCGCTATATACTTTGCTTTCATAAGGTTTATCATCATAGTGGTAAGCTGGTACTACATCATCATAATCGATATCAGTAGCCGCAGTTAATGCACCACCGTTAATAGCAGTAGCCGCTACGGAACGGGAGTCGAGAAGTGCAACGGAAGAAATTTGTCCGTTACCAGGTTTAGAACCTTCGCGATTCGGGAAGTTTCGTGTCGCATGACGACCACTGAGTCCAGTATTGTTAGGTGTATCACCTGCACCAAAGCATGGCCCGCAGAAAGCTGTACGCACGATGGCACCAGCACTCATAAGATCTACAAGAGCACCATTTTTCATAAGTTCTAAGTAAATTGGTTGGCTAGAAGGATAAACGCTAAATGCGAAACGACCGGAACCTACGCTCTTACCGCGTACGATGTTAGCCGCTTGCATGAGGTTTTCATACAAACCACCAGAGCACCCTACGATGATACCTTGATCTAAATGCAATTTGCCGTCAAAATGTTTTTCAGGCAATTGTAAAGACAAGGATTTATTATCTAATTGCTCTACCGCTTGACGTTCGATTTCTGCTAATAAATCGCGACCACCTTCGTTGATTTCTTTAATTGTATATACATTGCTTGGATGGAATGGCATAGCAATCATACTTTCCACTTCCCCAAGATTAACTTTTACTAGGCCATCATAATAAGCTACATCACCAGGGTTAAGCTCTTTGTACGCATCACCGCGACCATGAAGTGTCAAGAATTCTTTCGTATTGCTATCTGTTCTCCAAATAGTTGTAAGGCATGTAGTCTCTGTAGTCATTACATCGATGCCGTTACGGAAGTCCATGGATAGGTGTTTAATACCAGGGCCTACGAATTCCATTACTTTATTTTTCACAAAGCCGTTTGCGAATACAGCTTTTTCAATAGCGAGTGCCACGTCTTGTGGGCCTACGCCGTGTTTAGGTTTTCCATCGAGGTAAATAGCGATAACTTCTGGACGTTGTACATCATACGTGCGGCCAAGCAATTGTTTTACAAGCTCTGGACCGCCCTCACCAATCGCCATAGTACCAAGAGCACCGTAACGAGTATGACTGTCGGAACCGAGAATCATTTTGCCACAGCCTGCCATTGTTTCACGCATATATTGGTGAATAACTGCAAGATGAGGAGGTACATACACGCCGCCGAAGCGTTGAACCGCGGATAAGCCAAACACATGGTCGTCTTCGTTAATCGTGCCCCCTACTGCTGCCAAGCTATTATGACAGTTTGTCAAAATGTAAGGAATTGGAAATTTATCAAGACCACTGGCAATCGCCGTTTGAATAATACCAACATAGGTAATATCGTGAGATGTTAAGGCATCGAATTTGATGCGTAAATCTTGATCACCTTCGTGTTGTTGGTGGTCCATTAAAATACGGTACGCCATCGTTTCCTTATAGGCGCGCTCTTTATTAAAAACTTCTTGCTGATCAAGGGCTGCACTAGAATCCGCAGGAACGATATCCGTACCGTGATATAAAAATACACCATTTGAAATTAACTCAACCATGACTTGCTCCTTTATTACTTTCAGGCATGTGTAAACCTTTACAAACACTATATTTTCACCATGTTTATTGGTGAAAGTTCCATTCCTCTTACTAGTACCTAGTCTTTAGTTATATCTAATCTGTATAGCCCTAGCGTCCCCTCGTCTGTACCAACTCTATGGGATAGAGTACAATAATACATATATAAAGGAGAGTTTATGGACACGAAAGATTGTACAATTTTAAAAACCTTAGCAGAGGAAAATAATATTACTTATGCGGCGCGTCGTCTATTTATGACGCAACCTGCATTGAGTGAACGGATAAAAAAATTAGAAAAGGAATTTAACTGTCCCATCATCAACCGACAAGCTCGTGGTGTAGAGTTTACCTATCAAGGTCAACGCCTTGTACGATACGCCGAAGATTTGCTCAATTCCTATACTTCGGTGCGCCAAGAGCTATTAGCTATGGGTAGTGAACCACGCGGTACATTAAACCTAGGATGCTCAAATGTATTCGCAAAGTATCATATCCCCCATATCTTATCCACCTTTAAAGAGGCTTATCCACATATTGATATCATCATGTATACGGGACTTAGCTATAAGCTATACCATGACTTCCTCGAAGGTCGCCTACACGCTGCCATCATCCGCGGTGCCCACACTTGGGCAGAGTCGAAAGAACATATCTGGTCTGAACCATTTTGTTTCTTCAACAAAACTCCATGTACTGTAGAGGAGTTACCTCGCTTGCCATATATTCACTATCAGACAGATCCGAATCTACAGCAAACTATCGATGATTGGTGGTATTCCCACTACTCACAACCTCCGATGCGCACCATTGAAGTAAACGACATCGATACATGTATGAAGCTAGTTAACCAAGGACTTGGTTTCACCATTCTTACCCAAAGTTGTGGCAATGATTACCCTAACCTATTTAAAGAAACCCTGAAAACTCTTGATGGTCATATCATGACTCGAGATACATGGATGTACACACGTCATAGTGCCCTTGAATCCAAGCCAGTACAGGCTTTTTACTCATTCATGAAAACATGGGCTGAAACAAAGGTATAACAATTATTCCTTTAATACATATAATATATTATGAAAATGCAATAAAAACAAATTGCTCTTTTCTTTGGTGTCCATAAATTTTACTTATATCTTATTATCTTACAAATGCATCTCAGTAATATAATGTCCGACTATACGGACTATATAGATTATACGGAATGTATAAAATCTATCATAACAAGAAAACCCGTCATGATTACATAAATCATGACGGGTTTGTTTTATAGAGTTTTATAGAGTTTTATAGAGTTTTATACATCTATCTGCTATGAGTGTATCGTAAAAACAAATCATCTTACAAGATAGAATTATAGTAACAAAAGCATAATAACTACTGTCGCAATAATACAAGGCACGGCATTGCGTTTTGCCATTTCCATAGGGTTGATACCTGCTAGTCCTGCGATGATGATACCTGCACCAGCTACTGGACTCATACTACGACCGATACCAGCACCCAATTGAGCCATGGAACCGAGTTGCATAATGCCATAGCCGAAGTCAGCCGCATGAGGTGTGACAGCACCGTTAAAGGCAAGAGCTGCTGCATTACCAGAACCAGAGATAACAGCCAATAAGAACGGACCAAAGGCTGCCCCTATTTGAGCGATTTGTTGAGAGTTCTTCATACCATCGATGAGTGCACTTGTAAGGCCGATGTGTTGCATCCCTGCTGTAAAGCATGCCGCTGCAGCCATAAGTCCCACTACATCACACATACCATCGCCAGTACCGCGGAAGAACTTCTTAACAGCGTCTGCCACATTAGGACGCACGGCAATGATGCCAATAGCAGTACCGATGAGCATAGATACAGGAACAGAGATTTCTGGAATCACCGCCACTTGTTTACTACCTAATACAAGTAATACAAGAGGAATAATCGGAATGATTGCATAGAAATAATTTACTTTGAATTCTTTACCTTCCTCTACAGTATCGTTTTTCATTACATACCCGGTATGCTCCTTCTTAATGATAGCTACGATGTTAAGCAAAATAGCGGCTACTACGATACCGATAATTGCTTGCATGGAGAAGCTGGCAATAACTGTCATTACGTCTACCCCCGCCAGTTGTGCCACTTGAGGGTTGAACATAAGGCCTGGGCTCAAGGAGCTACCCCATGTACCTAAGAAGATAGCAGAACCAGCCATCGCTGGATGTACTCCAGAACGAATTAAAGCCGGAATCAATAATGCACCTACGGCCGCAGCACAACCTGCCGCTGTAGGCAATGCAATATTAATTAAAAATGTAATAATAACAGCACCAGGAATGATGATTTTCGTCATCTTTTTGAGGCCTGCAGAAATGAAATACACCATATGCTCCGTACATTTTGTATATTCCATAACATAGCTAAAACCTAACACCGTACAGATTGTTGGTACAAGGCCTGGATTTGTAAGTTCTTTCACAAAGGCCGTCGTACCAGCGCCAAGCTGCCCACCAATAAAGCACATCAGTAAGCCCGATAATAATAAAACGAGCCGCGTTTCAAACTGTTTAATAATAGCGATAAACGTCGCTACTACGATAACAATACCTGTAATAACCATAACTCTCCTATCCGTGTACATAGGATGCAAGATAGCTATATCCCCTCTATAAACACTTTACACCCAATACACAACTAACAACACTAAATACAATAATCCTATCTATGTCTTACACCTAATAGGCCTAACAATAGTAAAAGTAATCACTTAATTATATTCAGTATAATCATATAACTATATAACTACTTATCTACATAACTACATAACTACATAACTACATAAAGAAGTATATTAAACAAGCTTTGTTTCTTCCAAGCTAAGTTTTCTAAGCACCTTATCAAGCACCGCTGCACCCGTTACGATATCATCCATTTCAGCAAATTCTGCAGGATTATGACTGATGCCGTCACGGCATGGAATAAAGATCATTCCCGTCGGAACTACCTCCGCCCAATGCATCGCATCATGACCGGCACCGCTAGGCATTGTCATGTACTCCACACCAACAGACTTAACAGCCTCTTCGATTTCTCGAATCATCGCTGGGTGCATCTCCACTGGATAGTCCTGTGCAATTGTTTCAATTGTATACGATAATCCACGTTTCTCGGCAGTAATGTCAATAAATTCTTTAACAAGAGTAACTACAGAATTACGAGCTGCCTTAGATATGCTACGAATGTCTACCCCTAGCTTTACACCGCCTGGAATGACATTCATCGCACCAGGCGTAACCTCTACAACACCAACAGTACCCACCACGGGTGGCTCCTCTTGCATGGATGCAATCTCCTCGATGCCGAGGATGATTTTAGCGGCTCCACATAGGGCATCATGACGCAAGTTCATCGGCGTAGCGCCACTATGATCGGCATTGCCCCGAATGGTCACATAGAATCGCTCTGGCGCAGCAATACCAGTCACAATGCCAATCATTTTCTGTTCCTGCTCCAGCACCTTACCTTGTTCTATATGAATTTCTGTGAAAGACTTTACAGGTCGGTTATATTCCATTTCTTCAATCCCATCGGGATTTAAGTTGCGACCTTTCAATGCTTCGTACAAGGAAATTCCTTGTTTATCTACCAATCGGTGTAAGTCTTGTAATCTTAATTCACCACGCATGGCCTTACTACCTAGTGTAGCATTCCCAAAACGACCGGACTCTTCGCACATGAAGGATACCACAGCGATGGTATGATCATGTTCATAACCATCATCGATCATGCTACGAATTACTTCAATGGCAGACAATACGCCGACCACACCATCGTAATTACCTCCATTAGGCACGCTATCCGTATGAGACCCTACCATAACAACTGGTAAATCTGGTTTCTTACCAATCTTATAGCCAATGACATTACCAAAATCGTCTATTTCAACGGATAAACCCACATCAGTCATGCAATCTATAATATATTGACGCCCCTTCCAGTCTGCATCTGTGAAAGCAAGGCGATTAATGCCCTCACCAGGTGCCGTCAATTGGGCCATAGCATCAAAATCTTTAACTAATCTCTCTCGTTGAATCATATAACACCTCACAATCTATTACATCAATTACTGACAAACCATATGATGCTAGTACATAAAGCTTATTTTAAATAGTGAGCAGCAATGGTACCTAATGCAACGATACCATTTAGCATATCTTCTTCATCGATATCAAAGAGCGGATTGTGATGCGGTGCTTTAATGGCAGATCCCACAACCATATAGGTCGCTCTACCGCCGCGATCAATGACACGGTTCAAGAAGTACGCACAGTCTTCACTGCCGCCACCGCTGTAATCGAATGGCACCTCTTTAAAGATCCCAAGTGGTTCCACGATAGCTTGTACTTCATGAGCTAAATCATCGCTGATGCGACCTGCAGGAGTTTCTCCTTGTTTTGTGATTTCAAAGGTACAATCATGCATTTCTGCAGCACCTTTAATAATAGTCTTCGACCGTTCAATCATGTAATCATTGATTTCTGTCGTAGCACCACGAGTTTCTAGTTTAAGAACCGCCACATCAGGAGTCACATTGCGGCCTGTACCGCTTTCAAAAACACCTACATTCATGCGAGAAGCCCCTTGACTATGACGAGCGATGGCTTGTAAGTTGAGAACCGCTGTACAGCCGGCGAGCATTGCATTTTGAGCCTTTTCAGGGGAGCCCCCAGCATGAGCAGAATAACCGTGGAACACCGCATCAAGTTTTGTAGTCGCCAAGAAGCCATGATCGCTACACGCAAAGCAATTGGATAGATTTTCGTTAAACCCAATATGCATGCCGAACATCAAATCTACATCATCCACAACGCCCGCTTCCGCCATTGCTTTAGCACCGCGCACGCCTTCCTCAGCAGGTTGGAAAATGAGTTTAATAGTTCCTTTGAATTCATCCTTGTGCGCAGCCAAGTATTCAGCTAAGCCTAGCCCCATCGTCATATGTGCATCATGACCACAGGCGTGCATCGCCTTATCGTGACAAGAACGGAATCCTTTCTTTGTAGGCACATGGCTATCCTCTTTAGCTTCGATGACATCGTTGGAATCCATGTCTACACGAAACGCTACTACAGGACCTTCACCACCAAACTTCATAGTTGCAACGATGGCCGTTTTACCATAGCCCATCTTTTCTACAAGCACTGGATTAGCACCTTCTTCGATGGCGCGATCCATAGCAGCTTTCATAACCTCATCACTAGGCAAGCCCATGCGAGAATCTAAATCGAGTACATCCGCCCCTAACGCCACATCATAACCCAAAGAAATAAGCATATCCGCCACTTTCGCAGCAGATCGATATTCAAGCCAAGCAGGCTCAGGGTACATATGAAAGTCGCGACGCATAGCGATTAACGTATCACGTCGTTGTTGCACAAAATCTTTTACAGACATAAATACCTCCTTAACAAACTAATAATCACGTATACATTTACTATATGAATTGATATGTAAATAGTCAACTAAATGGCGCATGTATACAGTATCTAAAATATACTGTATGTTATAACAAAAAACACATATACCACGAAACGTTTTCTGTGATATATGTGTGCTTATCAATTTATTCTAATATTGTTTTATTCAGTTTTGTCAGTACCTCTCGTTTAATAGTTCGTTGTCTATCCCAAGCAATGATAACAACGGTAGCAATAATCATAACCATACCAATTAGCCCTAATAGACTAAATTCATTTCCTAAAAAAGTCCACCCAAAGAAAGCCGCCGAAATAGGTTCAATAGATGACAAAATAGATCCTGGTACGGCCCCAATTCGTTTAACCCCTTCTAAATAGGCATTAAAAGATACTATCGTCCCTAGGAATATGACATTGAAACAACCAATAACAGTCCATACGTCCCACACTGCATATGAATTCGGTTGATGGAATAATATAGCGGCTACAATACCACTAATAAGCATCCCAAACCCTACAATAGGCAATGTGCCATATTTGTAGAGTAAATCAACAGGAGAAATACTATATACGGCTACACCCACAGCAGATAAAAGCCCCCATACGAGAACCGCCATCGGGAAGCTTTCAATAGAAAGGCCATCATCATTTCCCATTAAACAAATAGTCCCCACTAAAGCCAGTATAACAGAAACCATCTCACCTTTGGATGGTCGTTTACCATAGCGTACCAGCAGGTAAATAATAATCATAGACGGCGCCAGATATTGTAATACCGTTGCAATGCCAGCTCCAGCTAAAGCAATGGATCTGAAGTATGTATATTGGCATAATGCCATTCCAAATACACCAAAAACAATGAGTCCTAGCGTATCCTTTACACTATGAAATACATTAAAGATAGAATTTCCAAATCTAAACCATGCATAAATAATAGTTAGTAGACCTGCTGTAATCAATCGCATAGTTACTAGCCATTCCAAATTCATATCTCTAAAATTGCTTAAGAACTGTACGGATGCACCAGATACACCCCATAAAACAGCGCCTAATAGAGTTATAATAACACCAATAACTTCATATTGTTTCATGCTAGTCACCGAGCAAAGATACGTGAACTTTCACAACCACCTTACGGATTTTAATAGGTTTATCGTTTACAGCAAGCAAAGGCCGATGAACATCAGAGGGAAAGAATACGGTGTAATACCCTTCTGGACAATGGATTTGCCCTTCATCAACAGCTTCGTTAGGATAAAAATAGCAATCTCGATCTGGATAGGACTCCACAGATTTAACGAGACCTTTATCTACGAAAAAGCCCATGTTTTCCTCGCCACTCACCATAAATTGAATATCTACATAATTACGATGCGATTCCGGTTTTGTAGCTTTAAATAGCTTTGTTTCTACATCGTCTACGTTGGCATACATCATGTCACCCTCGATGGCATGACGCCCTCCAGGCAACGCTTTCAAATCTGTGTTTTTCAAGAAATCTAAAGCACGCACGATGGCTTTAGGATAGCCCATTTTTGTATAATCTGCGGTAATACTAGAGAAAAACATACACAATCCTTTCACAATATCTATGGATATGGCACCACAATAAACCAATTATATTACCTTTTATGTTAGCACATATATACATAAAGAACTAGCTATTCTCTTATGTAAAAGCCCTCCATACGCTACATATATGGAGGGCCTCAGTAAAATACTATTCAAATTTATGACTTACGTCAATTATTACACTATGAAATTGTTACAGTATTAAATTGTTACATTATGCAATTGTCTATTCAGTTGTAGTGATTCAAACTGTATTAGATACAGCATGTGGTCATTACCTTATTCTTGGGTTTTATAAGCAGCGATAATTTCTTCCGCTTGCTTATGTGGAACCTCTTCATAGGTATAGAACTGACGGTTAAATACACCTTGTCCTTGTGTAATGGAGCGCAATGCAGTCACATAATCGGACATTTCAGCCAATGGTACTTGTGCTTTAACAACAGAAATACCTGTTCTTTCACTTTGTTCCATGCCTAACACACGACCTCGACGGCTATTCAAATCACCCATGATGTCGCCCATGAAAGCATCTGGCGCAAACACGTTGACTTCATAGATTGGTTCTAATAGGACTGGTTTCGCCTTAGGAATCACATCCTTGATAGCCTGTGACGTAGCTACTTTAAATGCTAACTCTGAGGAGTCTACGCTGTGGTAAGATCCATCCAAGAGTGTCACTTGCACGCCAATCATAGGATATCCTGCAATTAGGCCTTTATCTAGGGTTTCTTTGGCACCCTTTTCCACTGCTGGTATGTATTGTTTAGGTACAGCACCACCAAAAATTTTGTCTACGAATGCAAATTCGCTACCATCATATAATGGATCCACTTGAATCTTAACGTGACCATATTGACCATGACCGCCACTTTGTTTCTTATACTTAGACTCGGTTTCAGCAGAGCCTTTAATGGTTTCGCGGTATGGAATATATGGAGCCACAAGTTTAGCTTGTACGCCGTATTTACGGTCCATTTTATTGAGGATATGCTCAAGATGTACTTCGCCCATACAATCAATTTGTAATTGGCGAGCTTCAGCATTTTTCACTACTACGCAAGTAGGATCTTCTTCTGCCACTTTAAGAACAGCACTAGCTAATTTTTCCTCCTCACCTTTTTTCACTGGCTCCATAGCCACAGTGTATAGAGGTTGAGGAAAACGGATAGCATCGTATGTCACTTTAAAGTCAGGAGCCGTTAATGTATCGCCGGTCTTAGCATTGGCCAATTTCGGTATCACTACGATATCGCCAGCTTTTGCAGCAGATACAGGGATTTGTTGCTTCCCGATAAGGGTAACCATCTTGCCCCATTTTTCTTCTACACCTTGGTTCACATCAAAGAGGCGATCCCCTTCTTTCAGTTCACCAGAGAAGATACGTACAAAGCTTTGTTTGCCTGCGAATGGGTCTAACAATGTTTTAAATACGAATGCAGTTAATGGTTTATCTACATGTACAACACATTGTTCGCCGGTTTCCGCATCAGTTGCGGTCATCACTTTTTTAGTTGCATCCGGCATGTAACGGATCATACGATCCAATACTTGATCTAAGCCAATACGAGATGTGGCACTGCCACACATGATTGGGCACACACGGCCACTAATCATCCCTTCACGCAAGCCTTGGCGGATTTCCTCTAAGGATAATTCTTCGCCTTCTAAATATTTTTCCAACAACTCATCGCTACCTTCAGCCGCGGCTTCTACGGTCATTTCCCGAATTTCTTGAGCCTTTTCGATAAGGTGAGCTGGTACAGCGACCTCTGTTGGTTGGCCGTCCTTATAAGTAAACGCAGTCATTTTCGCTACGTCTACAACGCCTTCAAAATCGGCACCTTCACCGATAGGAATCTGCAATGGCATAATGCCTTTGCCAAATAATTCCCGCATTCTTTCAATAGTGCCAAAGAAATCAGCACCATCGACATCCATTTTATTGATAAATGCCATGCGAGGCATTTGTAATTCCACTGCATAATCCCATGCGCGAACTGTGTCAGTTTCTACACCAGATGTGGAGGATAGCACCATCAACATGCCATCACAAGCACGCAAAGCGGCACGAACTTCGCCATGGAATTCATTATAGCCTGGAGTGTCTATGAAGTTAACCTTATGGTCATGCCACTCACATGGCGCCATGCCCAATTGAATAGTTACATTACGTTTAATTTCTTCCGGTTCAAAGTCCATAATATGTTTATTATCTTGACCTTTACCTACGAAATCAACCGCACCAGAAGTTAACAACAAGGATTCAACAAGAGCTGTTTTACCCGCACCATCGTGGGAAACAACAGCAACGTTTCTAATTTTATCACTACTGTACTCTTTCATTGGAATCGCCTCCTTACTGGCAAATTACGGCTTTTGCTAATACACTTCGACACTACAATAGAAAAATCCTCTTTTTCTGAGAAAAATTTCTCCAAAAAGAGGATTATATAATTTTAGTATTTCTATGTAGAGCCTAAGCTTAATTAAATTATTAATATAACCTTATCGGTATAACCTATATATAGATGGGACTAGTTCTCTCACAAAGTTATAAAAAAGACGGTCTGTACTTGTGTAGCGACATTAGGAACGAGGAGCAAGCAAGTATAGACCGTCTATTTTAATTAAGTTGTCGTTATGTAACGGGGCCCCATCTATATATAGGCAATACTAAGGACAAAGATATAGTCAACTAAATAATTTAGTTCGAACATAGAATACTAAAATTCTCCCGTCCGTTTACCGTAGTGTTTGGAGTCCCCATTTTGTTTCCAACCTACTGTATCACCGATGGACATTACGCGGCGCGTCAGGCAGTCTTTACATTGTTCTGCATTGTCGTCCACGCAAGGTTTATTATCATATAGCAAATATTTTGCACGGTGTTCAGGAATGGTGATGATAGGCATTAGGATATTCGCCCCAGCCGCTAAACCTTTTTCACGGCCTAGTTTATCTAGTGCTTGTAAGGCAGTAGTTGCCGCAATGTTTACGTCTTTCAAGAATAAACGAGTTAGGGCAATCATCTTGAGGCCCAGTTGAACTCGTCGCAACTTACCCTCTTCATCATCAATGCCCATTGCCAATGCTTCTTGGCCCAGAGGCGTATCATGATGCACCACATAAGGGCCCATACCGATCATGTCGATATCCATATCGCGATAGAACAAGATATCATTTACGAGATCATCTTCTGTTTGCCCAGGTAGACCAATCATAACACCTGTGCCAACTTGGAAGCCTACGCGGCGCAAACGACGTAAGCATTCTACGCGCGTCTCAAAGGAATGTAATTCATCACGAGGATGAATCTTATGGTATAAATCTGTATTGGTTGTTTCAATGCGTAATAAATAACGACTCGCACCAGCTTCACGCATGCGACGGTACGCCTCTTCGCTTTGTTCCCCTACACACATCGTTATGCCAAGAGAACCATCACCAATGGCTTTAATATCGCGAATTAAATCCACAACATAGTCCACAAAGGCATCATCACAGCGTTCACCAGATTGGAGTGTAATGGAACCATATTCATGATCGTACGCCCACTGTGCCATCTTGATGATATCTTCGCGATTCATATCAAAGCGTTCCGCCTTATCGTTTTCTCGGCGGATACCGCAGTAATTACAATTCTTAATGCATCGGTTCGAGAACTCGATGAGGCCACGATAATACGCTACAGGCTTTACGTATTTTGCCTTCACTTCGTAGGCCTTTTTATATATCAACTGCAACTGCTCTTCATCAGTTACAGACATGAGAAATCTTAGTTCCTCCTCGGTCAGCCATTCATCACCGACAAGGTCTTTTGCAAGAATGTCTTGCACTTGCAAACAATCACTTCCTTTCGTAACGAATCGTCATCGATTCGCTTGGTATGGTAATGGATTCAATGTCAGAGACACAGGTAAATCCATTAATTTCGCGCGGCAAGTCCCGCACATGTTTCACTTGTCGTGTTAAACATTCGTGAGCCATCACACCTCGACTCATTTTGGAGGACGTACTCATCTGCTTAAACGTGTTGCCCCGTAATTCCCAAAATTCAATGGTTACCACCTTTGGATGGTTCACCATTTTTGCATATTCTTTAGATGCTAGGTTTAGGATCCAATCTTCCTTGTGAAAGTATGCATCCACTGCTTCACGCCATGTATCGTATAAATTAACGCCTACCTTATCAACCATATCGAGTCGATAGTTGCGCACCCCCATATTAGGTTCAACGACACCATACAACGCGGACATCACAACGAGGTGGCTTTCACCAAAGGTCTTGGCTTCATCAGATAAGTTCAACCAGTCTAAATATTTGAAAGCAATACCATCGTAGCTTTCACAAGCGATACCTACTGGATGGGACTCAAAGTCCTGGTAAAAATCAAAGACAGCCTGTGCCTTATCAGCCTTTAGCTTTAGCGCCTTTCCAAGAGCTGCTACATCAAGAGATTGTACATGATTTATAATCTTTTTCGTGATGTTCGGCTGAAATTGGCTGTCTCGGACTGCATGATGTACTGCCTCATCATTTCTAGCAACATCGGTAATCGTTTTTGTCTTACTAGGAGAGAGGACGATTTTCATGAGATAATTCCGCCTTAATAGATTCCTCTGTCAAATTATCGATCAATTCTGGGTTCCACAACATGAGAGGCACCGCCACTACGTGGCTTGCTTTCAATTCTTTACATAATTTAATGCATTCTTTGAGATAATTAGAATCTTCATCTACAAGGTCGCATACGATAACCACGTGACGCCCTTTAAGGTTTACACCTTCATAATCGATACTTTCAGCAGATACTGTAAGCATGCCTGTTTCCAAGCGGCCTTCGCTCATGTCGTTCAAACGAGACATCAATACATGCTCAAGCATAGTAGATACAGGTGTCACTACGCGGCCTATGCCAATAAGAGCCTCAGGTTGTGCATGAACGATAACCGTTTTCTTGCGTTTATCCGTTCTGAACTCAATAAGAGCTTTTTCTAAAGCGCCAAAAAATACGAATAACTGCCAAGGATCAAAAGAGCCTGTTTGGAACATATCGATAACAGAACCATCCTCATCCATATTGAGGCGCGTCAATAACTCTTCAGCAATGTCGTTAACCACAACACTAAAATCAGATTGTATTGTCTCTTGCACTTTGATTTCCTTTGCCATTAGGGCCTCCTAGTTTTCCATATATCACACTGCTAAGGAATATCCCCAACAGATATTATATTAATCTTAATTATACTATTTTTAATTGTACCATATTTTATACCCCTCTTGGGTATTCAAAGATACGCTTTTCACATAATAGATACGTTAGCAACATGACAAAAGGACCGCCATAGCGGTCCTTTGCATTTTAATTTTGTATTCTAATGTTGTACTCTAATATTATACTCTAATATTGTACTCTAATGCTGTATTCTAATTATGATTTTATAATAAACCTTTTGGTAACTAACAAAGAATGTTCTATTAGCCTACAATCAATAAGTAGATATTCATGATCGTAACGATGATACCTATGCTCCATAAGAGAATATTTGTAAATTTACGGTTCGCGTATTCTCCCATGACCTTGCGGCTACTTGTCATGTAAAGTTGCAAGAAGATGGTGATTGGTAATTGCAAGCTCAAGAACATTTGAGAGAACAATAATGCTTGGAAGGAATCTGTAATAAACACGATCAACAATAATGCTGGAACATATGTTAGTGCCAAGCCTAATCGCGTATGGAAGTCTTTCATATCGTAAGACTCGCCAAACATTCCTGCAAAGATACTTGCCCCCGCCATACCTGCTGTAGCGGATGAGGCAAAACCTGCAAATAACAATGCTATTGCAAAAATAATACCCGCTGCGGGTCCAATGAGTGGTCGCAACAACTCTTCAGCCTGTTCAAGCTCTGTTACTTCAATACCATGAGCAAAGAAGACAGCCGCCGCCAATATAATCATGGCAGAGTTAATCATCCACCCAATCCCCATAGATAACAAAGTATCGAGGAATTCATAGCGCAACTGCCGTTTCATAATCGCTGGGTCTTGTGTATTAAACTGGCGACTTTGGATGATTTCAGAGTGTAAAAACAAGTTATGAGGCATAATTACAGCCCCTAATATACTCAAAATAACGAGCATCGATTCATTAGGTATATTAGGATCCACCCAACCGATACCAGCCGTTGCCCAATCCACGTTGACCATATTTACCTCAACGAGGTACGCCAATGCGATGAGGGATACAAAGCCAGCAATGATTCGCTCTAATTTACGATAGGAGTTCGTAATGAGCATGACCGTACAGATAAGAGCCGTCAAAATGCTGCCTATCAAGATAGGAATACCAAAGAGCATCTTCAAGGCGATAGCGGCGCCAATAAACTCAGCCAAGGCCGTCGCTGCCGCCGCAATTCCTGCCGTGCTAAGCACAAAGCGAGATGCATAACGCGGTAAGAATTCATAGGCACATTCCGACAAGCATTGACCGCGTACAATGCCTAAATGTGCCACATTATGCTGTAATAAAATGAGCATAATCGTAGATAGTGTGACTACCCACAATAATTCGTAACCATAACTGGCACCAGCTGCCAAGTTAGCAGCCCAGTTGCCCGGATCGATAAATCCAACGGTTACGATTATACCAGGTCCTATATATTTAAAGACCTCACTTACCTGCTGCTTACCATTTTGATGGACAGTAAACAACTGTTTCTTTAAAAAATCAATCATTATAACCCCTTACTAAGAGTTATAGAGTGAAGGTCATCTCCGTCTGCATACGAGCATCTGTTTTGGACTTTTTATCCTTGGAATCAGCGTAACGAATACGCACTTCATTATTTACCTTAACGCGAGAATCATCAATTTTGAATTTCTTCATTTTTTCTTTGATTTGTTCATCTGTTAAAGCGCGTTCTTCCGGTTTTGCTACTTCATCACCAGCCTTATCAAGAGCCTCTTGTTGATCCTTGGATACTTGATACATCTTACCAGATTTTTTAGCCTTTTCAGCACGCTTTTCATCTAGTTTTTGACGGCGCTCGTCAGTAACTTTTTTATCGCGAGCAATACGGTAATCCATTACATCACGCATATTTTCTTGGTAGATACGCAATGCATATTCCCGATCATTGTCGTTCATTTGCTCACGTTTTGTGACTACCTCATCGATAAGTGGCATAAGCTCATCCTTTGTGTAGCTAGCACCATCAAAAGTAAATCCGTGGGTATCTGTAATAGCACCATGTTTAATGAGTCTTTGTAACGCTGTATACGTCCAATCATTAGGCGTAATAACATCTGAGTTTACATGCTGTTGCCCTTTACTAGAACTACTAACAGTCTCTACATCAGCACTTACGCCATCCACCATAGGACGTGCACTTGGAATGGCAATACTTTCAGCATGACTAAAGCCAACAGACGCAACGAGGCATAATGTGCCAATGCCTAACGCTCGACGGATACGATTCATTTGACGTGTATGTTTTGTATTCATAAGAGTCTCCTTAAAATTACATTTTATACAATCTATTATATGAAACCCCTAGACATACGTCAACTCTATACCCTTACACACCTGTGTCATTCAATACTAATAAGGCCTTGGACTCACTCGAATCCTCACAAATTAGGCCTATATAAATAATATAATAAATTAATATATTATACAAAAAGACCCCACATCGAGTGATGTGGGGTCTTTACATGGCGGAGGATTAGGGATTCGAACCCTAGCGACGGTAACCCGCCCTAACGATTTAGCAAACCGTCCTCTTCAGCCTCTTGAGTAATCCTCCATGCTTTACTGGGTAATCATATCATACCCAATAAGGCATTGTCAATCGTCTTATTTCAGCATAGATTCGATGAACCAGATCTGTTTTACATAGTATGCAACGTGATCTTCCATCATGCTTACGAGCAAGAAATCACCTTCTTCATCAGCGGCTGCACGAATTGCTACAGCTTGATCATTCATGTATTTAAAATCTTTAAGAAGGATATCAATTACCTTTGCTTGAGGGATGTCTTCTTGACCAAGTTCTTCGATTTTAGTCAATTTTGTGTATTCTGCAGAATTTACCAATGGAAATTGACCTTGCATTTTCACATGTTCTGCTACGGCATCAAAGTATTCAAATGCTTCATCATAGATGGATTCCAAGTATTCATGGATGGATTTGAATTGCGGACCAGTTACATTGAAGTGTAAATTATGTAATTTTACATTCCATACGGAAAGATCTGCTAAATATTGATTTACTTGTTGTACGTTTTTCATAATAAAACTCCTTTTTTCACTTAATTCTCAATTATAGTTTATTCTAAAAGCAGAACAAACACAGTTGGTTTCTACGCCATCAATTCGTTTATTTAATTTATAATCAATATTGATTATGTTTATATTCTACCAATAATGATTTTCCATGTCAATACATGAGCAGATATTTTTGTATAAAAGTTTAATGAAAATATTATAACCATACTAAATCAAACTTATCCCCAATACAATACATACCAAATCTAAATCCAATAATTCGAAGAAACATGTTTCTTCGAATCATAAAAAACCCCTAACTACTAGTTAATCCAATAGTTAGAGGTTTGTATGATTCTTTGTATGATTCTTTGTATGATTCTATATTAAATATGATTATATATTAAATACGTTTCTATATTAAATATAGTATTCTATGTAATTATCAGGGATTTTTTTCTCCTCTGCTTGTGCAGCGGTTGCATTGCGACTAAGTTTACGAACATACATATTTTCTGGGTCTGTTTCAAAAATTACCATATCTTTAGGAATATCATGTTTGATAACGAGATTACAGCCAATCTTCGTGCGCGCCCCAATCGTAATATCCCCTAAGATTTTTGTACCCGTACCGATGAGTACATCATCTTCAATGGTCGGATGGCGCTTTACCTTTTTAGAAGACATCCCACCTAGTGTTACTTGATGGAACAAGGTTACATTATCGCCTACAATAGCCGTTTCACCAATAACAACCCCCATACCGTGATCAATAAAGAGGCCGCGACCAATCGTCGCACCTGGATGGATTTCAATGCCCGTTACATGACGAGAATGGAGAGCCACACGACGAGCCAAGATTGGCCACCCCGCCTTATATAAACGGTGGGCAAAGAAATGCCAGAACAAAGCCGTAATATGTGGATATGTCCATATAACCATCCATACACTTGTGGCAGCTGGGTCAGAATCCATTACGCGCTTAATATTATATTGAATTTTGCCCCATAAATCGCGCAAACCTTGCATCATAGTGACTCCATCTCAAATAACTCTACTTACATTCTACAGAAATATAGATATATCTAGTATACAACATATTTGGTCTATATTCCTATATATAAGGCTATATCTATATAGAACCTATTCTTTTATCATTCAAAATCTCGTATTTTATCTATCTAAAATCTATTATTTAACGTATTCATTATTGCCGAAGTCCAAAAGGGATAAATATTTCTCTACTCCATCAGGTGCAATAACAACGATGTTCGCCTTAGGTAATTCACGAGCCATGCGTTTTGCCGCTACAATGGCCGCCCCCGCGGAAAGACCAATAGAGATACCACTTTCACGCATAAAGGTTTGCACCTCGCTAAAAGCTTCTTCATCACTTACAGTTTGCACGCCGTCCATCAAGCTTTGGTCAAAGTTTTCAGGAATGAAACCAGCCCCAATACCTTGTATTTTGTGAGGGCCGCCCTTACCTTCGGTAATAGCAGGAGATCCCGCTGGCTCTACAGCAATGGCTTTTAGATTAGGATTATGTTCTTTCAATCGTCTTGTAACGCCTGTGAAAGTACCACCTGTACCGATACCCGCTATAAATACATCGACATTTGGCACTTGTTCTACAATTTCATTACCCGTCGTGCGGTAATGCATATCTGGATTTGCAGGATTTACGAATTGGCCCAAGGTGAAAGCATTTGGATACTTTGCTAAAATTTCATTTGCCCGCTCAAGAGCCCCCTTCATACCTGTTTCTTTTGGTGTTAAGATGAGCTGCGCCCCATACGCCTTAATAAGCTCACGGCGTTCTTTACTCATACTTTCAGGCATGATAATTACTGTTTTAATATGTAAAATAGCGCCTACCATAGCAAGAGCGATTCCCGTATTACCACTTGTGGCTTCTACAATGATGCTATCCTCATGGATGCGACCCTGCTCTTTTGCAGCCTGCAACATACCGAGTACGGCACGGTCTTTTACAGATCCACCTACATTATATTTCTCAAGCTTTACATAGATATTAGTATTTTGTAATTGATATACCGGTGTTTTACCGATAAGTTCAGTTGTTTGGTTTGTTACTATACTCATCTAATTCTCCCTCTAGCGATAGATGATAAAAATCGTCCTTAGGAACATCCCAAGGACGATATTATATTGCACCTTGTTATTCACCATACACGGGGTATAACCGTTTATGTATTCCAATTAATACAACCATACTCTAACATTTGAATCATTTCATTGTCAAGAGAATGAGAACGACTTTTAAAACCCTAAAAATACAGGAAATAACTAGCTTTATCTATTTTGTTGTAAGTGCATTAAGTACCCCATCCCATGTGATGGGTACCATTATAATGATGAGGGCCAATCCAATAAAGAAAATTGCTCCTACCAAGACTGTAAGACGAGGGATAAGAGATATAGCCATGCTACTAGCTAAGCGCGATACTTTAGTTACATCATGATGTAACGCTACATGGCCCCATAAGAAACCAGCAACTGCATAGGTGATAATGTATGGGTCGAAAATGATTAGGGTCGTCAATTCATTATCAACATGCATAATTCGGTTAATACTCGGAGACACTAATACATTTACAAGTATAGCTAGGATTTTAAACCACACTAGGCACACGATATAAGACCACATTGTTTTTATCGTCATTCTCAGCATATAGAGCAAGCCCACCAAGCTTGCTCCAAGAAAGCCTCTTTGACTCCCCATGTACCGCTCCATCCAAGAAGGCTTATGTTTACCTGCATCTACTTGGTCATAATAAAAGGATAAATCCCGTTCTCCATGAGCTAAATCAACGAGCCCTAATACTTGAAACAACACAAGCGAAAAGACTAGAATAACGCCTATTTGAAAGCTTTCACTAAAGAACATATCCATCAGATCAAAATCAAGATAACCAATGTTCAAAAGATTACCATATACATCGTGAAACGCAATATATATACCATTCGTTACGAGCATATCTAACACAAATAGGAGTAACACAAAGATGATATATCCGTTCCAGCGAGTCCATTTACTTTGTTCTCTTAAATGAGTGTGAGTCCCTACGATTATTGATGCAGGTTGTAAAGACAAGGTCACACCCATCATAAAACAAATAATAAAGGATGCGACCATTGTTAAATATTCGTATGCCATATTAACGGTATGCTACGCGCTCAGGCTGCATGTCGTGGAAATGAAGGCGCTCTTTTGCCGTCTTTTCCCACTCTGTACCAGGCTTGCCGTAATTTGCGTATGGATCGATGGACAAGCCACCGCGCGGCGTAAACTTACCCCACACCTCGATATATTTAGGATTCATCAACTTCACAAGATCTTTCATGATAATGTTGATGCAGTCCTCGTGAAAGTCCCCATGATTGCGGAAACTAAACAGATACAACTTCAAAGACTTGGACTCAACCATTTTCTTATCTGGCACATAAGAAATATAGATTGTGGCAAAGTCTGGTTGACCTGTCATAGGACACAAACTTGTAAACTCAGGACAATTAAACTTAACGAAATAGTCATTATCAGGGTGTTTATTATCAAACGCCTCTAACACCTGTGGCGCATAATCAGTAGGATAATCGGTCTTGTGACCTAACATCGTTACCCCTTGTAACTCTTTTTCAGATCTGCCGGATGCCATAAGGAACCTCTTTCTATAAAATATAAATTCTGCGAAATCATTCAATATAAATAAATTATATCATACGTAGTGCTAAAAAAGTCTTGATGTAAAATAGGATTAAATAGAAAGTTGCAACTAACATAACTACAACATTCGTTTATACTGCAAATGACTAAATAAAAAAAGGACGCTATAGTCTTAAATCATTCAGTAATTAAAGCTACTGAATATTAGACTATAACGTCCTATCAGATTTAAACAATCATAACCTTAAAATTAATTCAAATATAATCATTTTTTTAAAAGTTTATATATAAAATACCATCCCAACATAAATACTCCACTAATAATATAAGCACTACCATAAAAGTATATCCAAAACTCGTCACTAGTAACCTCAGGATCCATAACAAACATAAATGTAATGCCTCCTAGAAAAAAAATCATTCCAACCCAAAAGATTAAATTAAATATTTTTAAAAACATTTTCACCTCAACAATATGCTAACGCTTATCAAGCGCTTCTCGTTCTTTTTTTCTATCTTCATTTTCTTCAACATTTATTCCTATAGAACCACCTACAACCTTTGCTAGACCAACTTTGAATTTTAGTTTACGTTTTTTTCTATCTCCGTAAGCTTCTAAATGACCGCCCAAAGCCCCTGCGTAACCTTCTGCCTCAAGAGATACTTGTATCGGTCCCAATTTTAATGGAATACTCTTAGCTTCAACAGCACTAGCATAAATCATTCCTCCAACTTCTACGCCCACCTTATCACTTGTAATACTAGCCTCGGCTTTAGCTTGAACCCCTACCAAATGTCCATCTACAAATTCCAATAAACGATTTTCATTTTCAAAACGTAAGCCTATATCAACTGCATTACCCTGTATCTTCCCCAGTGTAGCTGTCCCCAGTCCCCATGTAGCAACTCCAGAAGGTCCACCGACATCAGGGCCACTTCTTTCCCATGCATTCGCACGCCTAACAAGATATGTCTCTGTACCATAAATCTTATCCACTGCATAGGCGTTTTTTTGAGAAGGCATTATTGCTCCATCATTAATTCTTTTGAGCTTATATTCATTAATTGATTTCAATCTAAGTCTATCATATACCTTCGCTAGCTCAGGTATACTAGATACAGCATCAGGATTCAGCCCCTTCTTACGTAATTCTTCTTTAGCAGCTTTTTCAAGTGCTAATGTTTTTTTATATATAATCTTTTCAGATTCACTAAGCTTTTTTCGTTCAATAATAGGATAGTATGGAGCAATAGAAATCATTAATTTACCTTTCCCCATAATATCATTATTACCAAAAAACTCTTTATTATAATAACCTAAATCATTCAATAACTTCTTATAAGCCTTCTGATAGGCTAATTGTTTCAATGGATTATGAAAATCAATCTGATTTTTAAAAATAGATTCACTTAAGGCCTTTAGCTTTTTAATCATCTGCGCTTTTTGTGCCAAGCTTATATTCTGCCACTTCTTATCTACTAAGGCTTTCTCTTCATCATCTAAAGCCTCATTATACTCTTTTAAATACTGTTTAATCTGTATATGTGTTAAATAATTATTCTCTGTGGCACTACTTGCAATTCCACTACCAGCATTACTTCCTACAAAGGATTTTTCCAAAACCAAACTAGCAATTTTATATACATCAGAATTATCAACATACTCACCATTAGCGTCTATTGTAGTATTAGCGTGTTTAGCTAATTCTTTAGAAATAGCGCCTACCATCACCTCATTAGCACTAGCAGTTGCAAAACCTTCTAAACTAGAACCACCAGCCATATTAGAGACTACTGCACCAAAGCCACCATGTAAGGCAACTTTATAAATACCGCCATCTTTCCATTTATCAGATTCTTTTTGGTATCGTTTTTTTAGAGCTTCATCAGAAGTGTTAGCTGCTTTTTCCTCATACTTCTGAGCTTGCTTCATTGCAATATCTCCAATTAATTTAAAGCCTTCATCAGATACAGCATTGACGTATTCCATACGTTCTTTTACATCAGCCTTATCAAATATGGGTTTAATACTATTGAGTGCATGTTCAGTATCTCTGTTAATAACAGTAAGAGGGTTACGCTCTACTTCTACTAATATAGCATCACTAATAGCAGATTTAGTAGTTGATTTGGTCTCATCTGATACTGGAATAGAAACTACCGGAGATAGCCCTAATGGGTTGATTTTACCGAGAATACCTTTTGCTGTCAATCCAGATGTATTCATGGCTATACCAGATTTTTTAGCCTTGTAAGAAGCTTCATTATGAATGTCTTCCATAACTAGAGATTTTGTAGAAATCTTATTTTTTTCAGGTGTAGCCTTACTAGTTATAGTGGCTCCTTTTAATGTTGTCGTATCGCCAACAACAATATTTACGCCATCACTACCAGCATGAATACCAGATTGTTCTGTAACACTCTTATAAGTACTATCAATATTGCCTTTTACATTAGCACCATTAATCATAGGTTGAGATATAAAGTTTGCACCAGATATAGATATCCCCTTGTTCTTGGATGTTTCATGATAGATCTGACTGTCTTGCAAGCTTTTTACACTTAGATTATTACCTACATTCGCCGCTACACCTTTCCCAGAAATAGTAGAACCGATAAGGTTCGTATCATTTCCACTTGTAATAAATACGTTGTTTGAACCTACAACATGTGTACCAGTATGAGTAGTAGTATCTTCTACCCCATTCTCTGTCCCTTTATAAGCAGAAGCTGACCAACCTACAAGTCCACCAGTTCTCATACCAATATTAGCAGAAACATTCCAGCCACTAGACTTACTATTTGTTTCAACACGTTGCGTATTTGAACCGGCCTCCAAATTAATATTATTTGAAGCAGTTAGTTGTACGTTCTTACCTTTAATTTGTTCACCAATTGCTGTAATATTACCTTTAATTGAATCTGCACTATTAGCATGAAGTAAAATAGTTCCATCAGAATCAATAGCACCACTAGAATATGTATAGCGTTCTAATTTCGATTCAGCTACACTTTTACTTGAGCCAATGCCAACTTGTATATTAACAGCTCTATCTACTGCTCTATCAGTGGCTTTATCAACAATTCCTTTATTCTCTTCTAAAGTAGTTCGTTTTTTCAATAAAAGCTCTTGTTTAGCCTTAAGCTCTGCTAACTTAGTTGAGTCAGTTTCTGGTGTATTGACTATATCAGCATTGACACGTTCCAATTGTGAATTAATAGCTCTCATTTGGCCATTATAACTTCTATCAACAATTTGCTTTGCTTCGCCAACAGCAGAGAGTAATCGATCTATAGACTGTTTACCTTCTAATGATTTAAAGTGACTATTTCTTCTATCAGATGCACTGTGTTGTTTTTTTACAGCACTATCTATTTTTTCAACAACACTGCCACCTAAACTTACAGTTAACCCTGAAGACTTACGCTCATGACGCTCCTCTTGTTTATACAAGTCATCTTTACCATCTAATATAATATCTTGCCCTAAAATGACAACGCCATCTTTCCCTACTGCATTCGTCGTAGTCAAATGAACTGTGTCACCCGCTTGTACAGTAACGTCTCCATTTGTCGCTCCTAAGGTTGTGGCTTTATGAGTAGTTTCATCAATATAGTAATTATCTTTAGATTGTTTTTTACCAATCATGATACCTATGCCGGCACCCATAATACCAGATTTTTTTACATCTTTAGAGGCGGTACTTAGTGTATGCTCTGATGCGGCATCAGTTACTACATTATGACCTGCTAATACGGATGTTCCGGCAGTACTCACCACATTAGAGGATGTAAGAGTCACATCGTTATTAGCACCAACAATTACAGTATGTCCACTAACTGTACTCATTAATGCATTTTTAGATTCATCATTCGTTTTGATTTTAGTTTCTTTTTTATTAAGAAGACCTTTTTCTTTATATTTTAACGCAAATGCATCCTTAGATTCACTGTATCCATTTTCAATGGATACATCATGTTCACCAATTACTTTTACCGCCCCAGAGTCACTACTAACGGTCAAATTACGAGCCTTAATATCATTTTGGGCACCAATAGATATATTTCCGCTAGCCTCTATTGTCGTTCCTAGCTCAGTTTGACGATAAGTTCGTAAATAATTATCGCCATCTTGAGTCATATCTTTTTTTGCAGTAAGAGTATCTGTGGTGCTATTAATATCATGTCCGGCAGTAATAGTGATAGCACCTTTTTTACCTAATGCTTCAATAGTTGCACCACCAAGGTTTACGTCATTGCCAGCAGATACAATCATAACGCCGCTATTACCGGTTACAGCAATACCTGCTGTTTTATGTAAAACATCTTGATTTTTTAAATGCTCAATAGAATTGTTAAAAGTAATATTCTCTTTTGCTTGTAATTCTACAGCATCACGACCAACAATTTGACCTTGTTGGTAAATAGTTGTATCCGATTGCAAACCAACTTTGTCTGCATTAATATGCCCGCTATTAATAATATCTTGATCAGATGCAAGAATCACTATTTTACCTTGAATAACCCCTTCATTACGAATACTTTCCTTCGTATTCATAACAAGTGTATTCGCGCTAATTAATGTTCCCTCATTATGTAGTTGTAATCCATTACTTTGTTTGAGATATACCTTAGGATAAATTACCTCAACAGGTTTACCATCTACCATAACAACATCTTTTACAAGCCAAACCATATCACTGGTCAGACTAGCGACTTGCTCTGCTGTCAATGCTACGCCTGGAGTAATGCCATACTGCTTGGCATACGCAACACCCGCATCCATAAGAGCTTTAAATTGACTTTCATCATCTGTATATCCATCAAGGAATCTATAACCTGTTCCAGATACAATCTGATTTCTAATCAAAGTTTGCTCGTAAAAACCGTCACCTAATCTTTTTTCAATATTTTCAGGACTTATTTTCATCTCTCGATACATATAATCGGATGATAAGAAGGCTTTTTTATTCGTAAATTGTGGGTCTGTTTCAACCACATAGTTAGCAGTACTTTCAGGATGTATTGTATATAAAGATTCTGTAGGCAATGCCAAAATGTTAGTTCCCGCAGTAGGTTTAGATGTATCATTACTACTATCTTGTGCAAATGGATTTAAGAAGTCTTGTACCTCTTTACGGTGATTAGCACCTACTTCACCTTTTGCCTTACCATTTTTGTCTTCTTTCTTAGCCACCCCGAGAGATGTAGGATTTTCTTTATCCACTTGTGGCGTCATGAATACTTGCCCCTTATAACCTCTTCGTCTAGATTTATGTGGTTTTTTTCTCCTATAAGTATACGCTTCTTGTGTAGTACCAAATGTATTGGTAACCTCTTGATTTTCTTTTGTAACTTGATTAATAGCACCCGTAGTAGTTAATGTGCCACCCACAACCAATTGACTATTTTCATTAGTGCCACTGCCTATGAACGACACATCTCCACCAAAGCGCACAACACCTGGTGTACTGTTTTTAACCTCTTCATGGGATGACATTTTTTTACTTCGAATAATAGCATAAGTATCTATTGGTTCTTTAGCTACACTAGAGACTTGTTGATTATATACTTCGGCCTTTTTATTATGAGCTTTAATTTTTTCATTTAATAAAGCTAAAATTGGCTTAAATTGTGCATCCCACGCTTCTTGTTCAGGACCTGCCGTTAGTGGGCGCTCTGTTGTCATAGATGTAATGCCAAACTCTTTAAAAATAGGATCATCATAAGCGTATGAAGGTACTTGTGTACCAATATATTCTGCTGGAATTAACTCTTCACCTGCCGCTTGCTCTTCTGGCGTAATTTGTTCTACCGTAACATATTCTGCAGCCTCATATATTGGCATTGGGGATTTTCCGTAACTATGGAGTGCGCCATAGCCACTATTTAAAGAAGTAAATTCAGACTTTTTAAAAACTTGACCATGCTCACTATGATTTTTATCTGTAATCAGGATTTGATCTTCTTGCTCTGTCAGCATAGCGTCATTACTTGCACCAGAAAGACCTTTTTCAATTTCAGGGCTAACACGTTTTGCTGTAAAGGAAGAGTTCTTATTTTGATAGTCTTTACTTCGGATGACACCTTTTCCAATTCCCTCAATAGTACCACCGATATTGTGCAAAGTGTCTCGACCATCCAATGTCATAGTGCCACCACTATACACAAGAGACTTCTCTCTATTCAAGATAGAATCCGCCTCAATAGTTACATCATCTCGACCTGCAATAGTACTCCCTTTATGAGCAGATAATTCCTCTTGTACTAACTTAACAATCTTAAGCTTTTCATCATATATTTGGGATAGTTCTTTTATTCGGTTCAAATATTCATCTTGTTCAGTTTTTGATGTAAAAGCTGTAGTATCTATAGCATAGGCTGCTTCAAGCTTATCCTCTGCTGCTTTCATATCTGCCATAGCAACATCTAATTTAGATTCTAACGCCACATTCTTACGATTTTCCAGTACTTCAGTTTGTATCGCTACTTTTCCACCATAAATGCGCCCATTCTCTATATTATGTACTTCTTTACTATTAATTCTAGTAGTACCACCAGATACAATCACTGCGTCAGTATTACGAATATTACCTGCCTCAACAGACAAGGAGCCATTACCTGTCACAGCGCCTTGAGTATTAGCACCAGCTGCCATTGTATTTTTGTTAGTTAAGGTTTCTTCTACCTTAATATGTCCATTTTTAACGGATGTAATATTCCCTGTATTAGTTAACTCTTTTGTTTCTAAATCCAAGTTTCCACCAGAAGCAATTGTCTTTATATTCTGTATAGAGTTTGCTTTAGCCACGAGACTTGTATCGGATTGAAGCATACCATTAACAGATAGATGACCATTAGCATCTACTGAAACAGACTGAGTCCCTGCAACTACACCATTAAGATTAACACCTACACCAGCTTCAGTGCCAACCATAGTAATATGATTAGCATACATCCCACCTACTGCAGCCACATCTAATCCAATCATTGGTTTTGTTTCAACAGTTGAAGACTCTAAAGCTGTAGCCTTTAAGTTGTTAGCATCAATGTGATTTTGTCCGGTACGAGTATTAAGTTTGTTTGCCCAAACCCCTGCATTTACATCAATAGTTCTTGCCAAGATAGATACAGAATCTGCACCTTTTCCATCAAGACCTTTGCCTTCAACAGCAACTTTCCCTTGTTCTACGCGGTAATTTTGTAAATTTCCAGCACCATTTAATTCTGCTCTACCTGTAGTTAACACAGCATGATCCGTATTAAGAAACCCACCACCATTAACTGTAATACCATTAGGATTTGCGACCACAACTGAAGCTCTTTGCCCCGCCACTTCTAAATAACCATTTATAGATGTCGGTGTACCTGATGTAACTTGGTTTACGATAACCTTTGCAGTACCGTTCACTATGTTACTATTACCTTGTACATAACCAGCAAGTTCTGTTTTACTCGTTACATATGAGTTATTTAAAATAGCCCCTTGTTTCTCTACATTAAATTGCTCATATTTATTCATAGATACGCCCTTATTAGTGGGTGCCGTAATATTAACTAAAGGTATCTGATTAGCAGTTTCCTGAACTAATGGTCGTTCAGTAATAACTGCATTATTATCTGGCATAATTGGCGAAGCCAGTACCATCGATTGAGATGCTACAAACACTCCAAAACTTAGCCAGGATACAATCTTACGCCCTAGTGTACGTCGTTCTTGATTCGTTTTACACATATAACTCTCCAATTATATAAATAATAGTTCAACACTTATTAAGTCTTAATTATATTTAGATTAGAATCTATATCCTACGGTAAAACCGCTATAAAACTTCTTCGTATGATATCCTTGCGGCTTATATAAAGGTGTGCTGATAAATACATCAAATAATAAACCTGATGCATAATTACCTCTTATACCGATTGCAGTACCTGCAATGGCTTTACCTACCAATGTTTCTGCATTTTTACCATATACCGCGCCTACATCTAAACCAAGATATACTTCTGTATTAAGATGAGGAATAACAGAGGCTACCTCATTACGTAAATACCACCCACTATCACCCATAAGTATATATTCACCATCAAAACCATAAATACTATACCGATTACCAATATTTATCGTGTCTACACTATATACCCTTTTACCGCCTTGTACCCATTGTCCATGGAATGAAGATGTAAAGGATGCAGGACGATGGCCCATAATAAATGGCTTACGATAATCGACATCAGCAAGCCACATATGATATCTAGATGTAGGCCCACCCATTGCAACAGATGCTGTATGTTCGGGCTGTGCACCAAATGCACCAATGCCCCATTGAAATCCTAAGCGAGAATACAAGGTAGCATTACCAATATATTTACGATTAGAAACACCAAACTCCATTGAGGTAGTACGTAATGCTTGCACCGGAATTTCCATATCATTAACAAAGCGATGATTATGACGTGTACTGATAGAAATATCAAATGCACGTTTCTCACGCTGTGTACGAGACCAAACATGATTCCATTTTGCCTTTATAGTAGTTGACTTACCACTATATGTGAAGTCATATGGATTGGACTGTATCATTTGATGATATCGTGATTTAGAAAAACTAAAACTAAAGGTATCCTTTCCATGAGGTATAATATAATCAAGATTGGTTGCACGAGTTCCTTTTATACTACCTGATCCACTAAGATCACCTGATAATGACATAGTAAATGTATCATTAGCTCTAAAAACTTGATCAAAAGAGGTAGTAAAGCTACCTTGATATATGCCGGTTGATTCCAGACCACTATTATCAATACTAATCGATCCATGTACTGGCTTTTCTTGTTTGATTGATAACTCAATAGCAGATGTACCTATAGCTTTACCTGGGAGTAACTTCATTGTCACGGATTGAGATGATACACGTTTCATCTGCTCAAGACCTTGTTCAATATCACGGATATTAAGTATATCTCCAGGTCGTACAACTAAGGCAGTTCGCCAAGGTCCATGAGCCGAAGACTCACTATAACGGATATCTTCCACACGACCAGGTATAACCATTAATTGTAATATTCCATCATTTAAATTTTGTTCTGGAATATAGACTTGAGATGTTACAAACCCCTTATCCAATAATTTACGTTGGAAGGCATTACGAATATTAGTAATATCTGATACAGTTACATTTTTTTGCTCATACTTGTGGGTAAGCTTATTTAGAAAAGATAATTCTTTAGGCATACCATCTAACTGTATTTGTTTGATATAAAAAGACGCACCATTCTGATCAGAAGGTACGTCTATAAGTGCCGGCTCACTAACAACAGTCTCTACACGCTCTTCATCTAAGCGTAAGCTACGTTCTCGTTGAGTATCCCGGTCTTGTTGTAATTGCTCTTGTTGAGCTATAGGTATAATTGGATCAGTAGCCTGAACCATTAAAGGCATAGATAGACTATATATACCTAAACTCAGAAGAACTAAGTGTTTTTTATTCACGAAACTCTCCTATAAACATACTCAAATAACACCAATCATGATAAGTTCATGAAATACGTATCATCAGAATAGTATAATTAAAGTTTTGTTGTAAAGTATAAATATATTTCTTCTTTTTAGTTTTATAAAATTAAAATTCATAATATAATATTCATATATCCATGTTATAGTACCCATTATGATTTATCGTTACGTTTTATACACAATGGAGGTTACCATGAAATTAAAACAACTGATTTTGTCTGGTATAGCCGTTGGGGCGCTAGCTTTCACAAGCGGAGTGGTACAGCCTGCACAGGCAGCAGTCGGAACGGAGACAGCTACAACGACACAGAGTTTAAAAAGGCCTGCATCAGTAACGACACAGCATTATATCAATGTAGATGGCATATTATTAGAGCCCATAGATAATAAACCAAATGTTATCTATGTTGACGGTCAACCACTCGTAGCGTTACGTCAAGTATCAGAAGCATTAGGTTATAAAGTGTCTTGGGATGCCCCTACAAAAACGGCATTAATCGATATGAACATTGCTACCTTAGCAGTACAACCAGACTCTAAACAAGTCGTGCGCAAGGGTAAACTGCAAATCATCAACCTTGATACATCCGAATCTTTACTTCCTGCAGCACGTATGGTAGACGGAATTCTGTATGTAAGTCCGAACGCATTCAAACTCTTGTTAAATGATGTAACCATCAATAAAGACGAAATCTATATCGTTCCACAACAAAGTCAATTGGCCACTGATTCTAACACGCAAAAAGACAAACGAAACGGTATCGAAACATTTTTACCGGATCAAGGAGATAAAGTAATTCCATACGAAGAAGAGGAAACAAAAGAAAAGAAACCTCTTATTACGGTAAAACGAACTAATAGCAAAACAGATACCAAAGACACAGAAAATACCGAGCATGTACGCCCTAACGGATTAAACAGATAATAAATCTTTCATATAGCTACATATAATTTAGCACCTTATAACTTAAAGAAGGCAACTCATCACCATGATGAATTGCCTTCTTTTTATAATATTTGCTAGTTTATATTTTTTGTTACTTTATATTATTACTTTATTGTTTCTTCTTACCCTTTACGGCTCAATACAGTTTATTGCTTACTGTTTTTTGACAGATTATCTAAACTATCTTTTGCCGTATCCATACTCCGCTTCAGATCCTTCATGGATTCTTTTATGTCCGGCGCTGTAAGGCCAGATTTGTCGATGCCTTTTGCAGAGTCAGAAGCACGCCTACTATTTTCCTTAGCTTGTTTCATATCATCTTTAATGCGAGTCATATTTTCATCAATTTCATCAAATGACTCATCATACAGAATGAAATTACTGCCTCCGTGAGAAGTAATATTAAGCGGCCCCATCGTGAGCTGTCCATCATCGATACGCAGAGCATCCGTAGTGATAGTGGTGATTTTCGTATTTACTTTCACATCGCTAAAGGATAAATGTCGCCCTTTATTGTGAAAGTTTCCCGTAATACTTTGAATTGGAATCAGCATATAGTGCCCTTCACCAGACCAGAAGTTCCCCCATACCTCCATGTCTCGAGGTTGGCCTTCACTTTTAAAGTTCAAATTTGCCGATACAGGCACGAGGAACTCAGGAGCCTTGAGGGCTACACTACTGTCTAAATCCTTTGCTACGCCTGTAATCGTATAGGCTCGAGTGTCCAAATTATATACACCCTTAGCCTCCAATTTACCGCTGTATACATTGGCACTAACGTTTTCAAAATTCAAAATACCATCTTGGTACGTCACATCTCCTACTACATTCTCAAAGGTAAGTGCGGGGATGCGTAAAATAGGCATCGTCACACGACCTTTAGCAAAAGGACGGTTAAAATCACCTGTTACCTTTGTAAGCAAGGTCATGGCATCATGAATATTCTCACCAAAGCCTAGTGATGATGGATCCACCCCTTTCACATCAAATTGTAGATCCAGTTGAGGCATGCGATGCTTTAAAACATCCTTTAAATCTACACGACCTTTTAATACAAGACCATCCCCTATGGCGGTACCACCAAATTTGCCCGTCTCCATATCGATACGAATGGCCCTCTTACTATCAAGATCAATTTTTGAGTTTACATTCTTTATCACATAATGGCGATTTCTATTAAAGACCTCTAACTGACTATTTCTAAGTGTAATCTTAAGATCTAAATGTTGACCTTGCCAATTAAAGTTACGTACTTTCTTACCTAGTTCCTCTTGCCGTTCTTGTGTGGTCTTTTTAGGTGCTTTCGGACGAGGCTCTACCTCATTAATTGGTTTATTTACATCTGGAGATATGGGCGCGAAATCCAACCGATTATTATCGTCTAAATCAATAACTATAACCGCATCATCTAATTCAATGCCCTTGATAGCGGAGGACTTAAAATTACGTGTCACCACATCCCACATATTGACGCGGACTTTCCCACTTGGTGCATTGAGCAACTCATGCCCTTCTGGGTCCTTCCAAACAAGGCCTGTAAAAGTCAAAGTTCCCCACGGTGTAGCAGATAAACTTTCAACAGTAACCGTACCGCGCATCATAGTTTGTCGAGCCATAACCTCATTAAAAATAACGCCCATTCCACGACTAGCAATGGTTGCTAGTACAAAGACTATAATCGCTCCAATGGCAAGAAAGGCAGCAATGCCTTTTAGGCCTTTCTTATACAATTGTTTATATTTTGTCCAATAAGAACGTATATAATGTTTCATAGCCCTATTATAACATGTTCAAATCACAATATCCATGTGGTGTTGCCTGTATCAATCATATTGACCATAAGAAACTCTTTTCCATACAAAAAGCGCCTTGCTCACAGAAAACTCTGCATGCAAGGCGCCATTACCTAACTATTTTATAAAAAAGACAGCAAATTTATAGATTAAAAGTGCACCCACAAATGTGAGTGCACTTTATATATTGCAATAATCAATCTTATGCTTTTACTTCTTTACCGTATTTTACAAGGCTTTCAGCTTCGATTTCAGCTTGAGTCCGATAGTCTTGAGGAATGCTAGACAAGCGAATCCAACTACGTACGGCTTCTACCAATACGATAAGGATCATGAAGAACATAGCAGCACTAAATGCTACTAAAATCCATTTACCAGCAGGAATATAGCTGTAGAATACATTTTCATAGTCTGCAGCGATAGCCACGATAGCCATTAAGATACAAGGAATACCTGTTACCCAAGCATAGCGTTTGCGGCCAAGTCTCATAATAACTGTAGTACCTACGGCCAATGTCATGGTACCTAATAATTGGTTAGATACGCCGAATAGAGGCCAGATAATACCGATATTACCTTGTAGAACTAGGTAGCCCCACAAGATACAAATTAAAGCGGCACAACCATACACACCAGGAGCCCAGTGTTGGTCGTTGAATTTAGGATGGAAATGACCTAATAATTCTTGAAGTAAGTAACGACCTACACGAGTACCAGCATCGATTAATGTCATGATGAACAATGCTTCAAACATGATACAGAAGTGATACCAGTAACCCATCAAGTGAGCCATGTTAGGCAATCTGGAGAAGATATGAGCCATACCTACTGCAAGGGATACGGCGCCACCAGGACGGTGCATCAAGTCTTCACCAACCATTGCAGACAATGCTGGCAATTCATGGACTTGAAGGCCTAAAGCTTTGAAAGACTCAACTGTGGAGTTAATCGCAAAGTAATCATCTGGATGCAATGCAGTGGCAGCAATCAAGGCCATCATAGCGATGAAGCCTTCTGTTAACATCGCACCATAACCGATAGGTAAAATTTCTTTTTCATTAGTAAGCATTTTAGGTGTTGTACCTGTAGCAATAACAGTATGGAAGCCAGATAACGCACCACATGCGATAGTAATGAAGATGTAAGGGAATACGGAACCTTTCAATACAGGACCGCCGCCCCAGATGTAAGGAGTTACAGCTGGCATTTGAATTTCAGGCATTACAATGATAATACCAAGAGCCAATGCACCGATTGTACCGATTTTAAGGTATGTGGACAAATAGTCACGAGGAGCAAGTAACAACCATACTGGCAATGCAGCCGCAAAGAAACCATACACAGCAAGCATAATTTCAATGGTTTGCAAGTCGTATGTGAACCAAGATGCATATTCGCTAGCCGCTACATTTGGACCGTAGATGATGGCTGCGAAGATTAAGGCTACCCCAATAATAGTCGCCTCTTGGATTTTACCAGGACGCAACCATTTCAAATAAATACCAATAAAAATAGCGATTGGAATGGTAGCAAATACGGAGAAGAATCCCCAAGGAGAGTTATGCAATGCGTTAGCTACTACTACGGCCATACCAGCAAGGGTAATGATCAATAGGAATAAGGTAGCGAGCATAGCACCAAAACCAGCAAGTTTACTGATTTCTTCGCGAGCAATATCCGCAATCGATTTACCATCGTAACGAACGGAAGCAAACAAGATAACCATATCATGTACAGCACCGGCTAATACGGAACCAATTAGGATCCATAATGCCCCAGGCAAATATCCAAACTGTGCTGCGATAACAGGACCTACAAGTGGCCCTGCACCAGCAATTGCTGCAAAGTGATGACCAAAGGTTACCCATTTGTTGGTTGGCACGTAATCGTGACCATCATTGTGAACCATAGCTGGCGTTGGACGATATTGATCCAATGTCAGTACCTTAGCCGCTATAAAAGCCCCATAAAAGCGGTACGCTAAAATTAGAATACACGCGGAGGCAATAACTAAGTAAATACCATTCATAACCATATAAACACCTCCAATAATCACGTGACATGGAGTATATGAATATTACTGATAAAACTTATGTATCGTATCCATGCCACAATGGCTTCCTAAAATGTTAGTACTTACAACATTATTGTATAACTAATCAACAAGGTGTCAATTATTAATTTCTCATTTTGAAAGTTAAGTATAACTATAAAGCATAATAACGGCATTCTCTACCTATGAGATGCCGTTATTATCCTAGATATATTGGTTACTGAATGACTTATTCCTATCTGTAATGAAAGATAGCTATATCCCTATTCTCCTGCTTTCCTATAAGTTTTTGTAATAGTCCCAAATGTACGCAACAAATTTAGACCTACGACACCGCTTTTTTCAGGGTGGAATTGCATTCCATATACTCTACCTCGTTCTACAATGCCAGGTACATCGATACCATAATTTGCAGTAGATATGATATATTCAGGATCTGTATCCACATAATAGGAATGAACGAAATATGTATATTGATCATCTACATTGCTAAAAGCACTATGAGGCTGGTGTACTACATTTTTATTCCAACCCATATGAGGCACGCTAAGGCCAAGGTTGCGAGGAATTTCTTTTACCTTACCGGGAATAAGGCCTAAACCGGGCGTTGGGCCGTATTCTTCAGATTCTTCAAATAAAAGTTGCATCCCTAAACAAATACCTAATAAAGGTATTTCACGTTTTACTACTTCATAGATGACATCGACTAAACCACGTTCTTTTAGAACTGCCATCGCCGGTGCATATGCGCCTACACCTGGCAAGAGAACACTATCAGCATTTAATATAGTCGCCGAATCTGCCGTTAGCACTGCATCAATGCCAATGTAAGCTAAGGCTTTCTGGACATTGAAGGTATTCCCTGCATCATAATCTATAATGGCAATCATAATAAACTCCATTCTATAGGGTAAAACACGATAAGATTAAACAAAACGTATTACGAATTGTATGTTATTCTATACAAATCAATTCATGAAGTCTCTTAATATCTTACGCATAACATCCCCATCTTGAGGCATGGGAATCGTAAGACGTAACCATCCTTCTCGTTGACCTCGGCGCACTTGGTAACCTGATTTAAGCCAAGCATCTGCAAGACCCTCCGCATCAGGCGCTGCAAAGAAAATAAAATTAGCCTCACTCTTATAGTAGTGAATACCTAGCTCGTCAAAAAGGATTTCCCATTTTGACCGTTCCTCTGCATTTTGAGAGACCGTTCTCGCCACGAATTCTTGATCACCGAAAGCGGCTTCTGCAGCCACTTGAGATAAGGTATTCAAATTGTACGGCAAGCGAATGGTTTGCATATAATTTGCCAACTCTATAGGTGTCATCATGTAACCTACACGGTAATTGGCAAGGCCATAGGCTTTCGAGAAGGTACGCATGATAGCCACATTAGGGAATTCATCCAAGAGCGCACGTGCCGTAGGAACTGCTACGGAAGTGACAAAATCGATATACGCCTCGTCTATGATGACCAAGGTTTCCTTTGGTATAGCTGCTACAAATTTGCGGATATTTTCAACAGACTCATAGGTACCCGTTGGATTATTAGGATTACAAATCCACACGACCCGTGTCGTTTCATCTACAGCTTTCACAAGAGCAGAAAAATCATACTGTCCCGTTTCAAAATCAGCTGGCACCTCACGGATCTCAGCACCTTCCACGAGGCCATTCAAGGCATATTCCGAGAAGGCTGGCACGCTTACTACGATGGAGTCACCAGCGGTAATCAATGTTTTATTGACCATGGCGATGACCTCATCTAGACCCACGCCGATGACCAGTTGCTCAGGTTGTACCTGCCAGTAATTCGCTAATTTCATGCGCAAATCGGTGGCGTTGCCATCCGGATAGTAGTTGGCATCATTATGGGTTACATAGCTAAGGATAGCCTCCCGTACCAATGGCGATGTGCCGTATGGATTTTCATTCGCCGACAAGCGCACCAATCGCTCTACACCAAGGCGCTCTTTCACCGCTTCAGCCGACTCCTCAGGTATATAAGGTTTCAATGTGCGAATTATCTCTTTCATAGGCTATCCTTTCTATCTATTCCTTAACTCATATAACACATATGAACTCCACCAGAGCTCATATGTCCGAGCTCATAACAGGATATACATTATAAGTTTGTAATTTCTGGGCGATCCGTAGTCTTGCTAACAACCCCTTCGCGGCTCGCTAGCTCAGCTTCAATGGCTTCGTATGGGATATTTTTCTCTACTAATAACACGAGCAAGTGATATAACACGTCTGCTGTTTCGTAAATCAGCTCCTGTGGATCTTCATTTTTTGCGGCGATTACTACCTCTGTAGCCTCTTCACCAACTTTTTTCAAGATTTTATCGAGCCCTTTGTCGAATAAATAATTCGTATAAGAACCTTCCTTTGGCTGTACCTTGCGATTTTTAATAATTTCGTATAATTCGTTCAGTGTTTGCTGTGCCATGTTTAACTCCGTTCTACTTCATTAAAGAAACAGCTTGTGCGCCCTGTGTGACAGGCAGGACCTTCAGGCTTAACTTGAATGAGCAAAGTATCGCCATCACAATCTAGGGCCATGCTCACCACGTGCTGCACATTACCGCTAGTGCCACCCTTATGCCATAACTCTTCACGAGACCGAGACCAAAACCACGTTTCCCTTGTTTCTAGTGTTTTGTGAAAGCTTTCTTCGTTCATCCAAGCCACCATGAGGACGTCCTTAGTCTCCGCATCCTGCACAACCGTCGGCAACAAGCCATTTCCTTTTTCAAAATCCGGTTTCATATTCTATCCTTTATTAAAAGTAATCACCAATCTGTTATCCTATATTAGCTTGTATCTCTTTCTATTGCTATTGCTATTGCTATTTTCTGTTTATCTATCTATTGCTATTTCTATTCTGTTTATCTATAAACAAGCTATTTAACTAACTCTGAACATATAGACTAGTAAAGAACTTGCGAGAGATAATAATTTTTTTAATCTGTTTTAGCGTACCGTAATTCCGTGAGCTCGTAGTTCTTGTTTGAGTTCAGGAATTTTAACTTCTCCGAAGTGGAATATAGATGCCGCCAGTGCACCGGTAACGCTAGTTTGCTTAAAGAGATCTACAAAATCCTCAACCTTACCTGCCCCTCCAGATGCAATGATAGGTACATTTACGACTGATTCTAGAGCCTTATATAATTCAATATCAAAGCCGGATTTTGTACCATCTTTACCCATGCTTGTCACTAACAACTCTCCTGCTCCACGATCTACGGCCTCTTTAGCCCAGTCGAGAGCTTTCCACTCTGTACGCTTGCGACCACCATGAGTGTAAGCATACCATTCACCAGTTTCTTCATCGGTTTTCACGTCGATGGCTACCACCATGCATTGATTGCCAAACTTTTGAGCCCCTTCTGTGATGAGCTCAGGATTAGCGAGAGCCGCAGAGTTCAAAGATATCTTGTCCGCACCAGCTTTCAACAAAGCCGTCATATCATCAACGCTCTTGATACCACCACCCACGGTGAGTGGCATAAATACTTGTGTGGAGATTTCTTGTACCACATCGCGCATAGTAGTCCGCGCATCAACGGTGGCCGTAATGTCTAAAAATACGAGCTCATCAGCTTGTTGCTGCTCATAGGAGGTCGCAATGTCTACGGGACTGCCTACGTCTACGAGATTAACAAAGTTAACCCCTTTTTTTACGCACCCATCATCTACATCTAGGCAAGGAATAATCCGTTTCGCTAACATAAAGCTCCTTTCCATCGAGTGTCACTCAATATATTCCATTGGTTGCGGTCAATAATTAATTTGAGAGCATCACAATCATTTCTATTATTTCTGCTGATTGTACTCGGCGATTTCCTCTAACGTAATAGTGCCCTCGTACAAGGCCTTACCAACGATACTATCCATAACACCTTTTTGTTCTAGGGATTTAATATCTGCTAAATTACGAACACCCCCAGAAGCAACGATGCGAGCTGTAGGAAATTCGTTTTGCAAATTTCCAAGTAACTCTTCATTGGCGCCCTGCATTGTACCGTCTCGGTCTACATCGGTAACGATGAAATACTTTGCCCCACCTTCAACCATGGCACCGATTAAATCGGTCATCGGCACGTCGGATTGGTCGAGCCAACCTTCAGCGGCGACCTTGCCATTTTTTCCATCTACACCGATAACGATGCGCTCCGCACCGTATTCAGCGATAACTTGCTTTGTAAGTTCCGGATTTTTAAGCGCTACAGATCCTAAGATAACCCGATCTACGCCCAAACTCAAATAGAGGTCAACAGCCTCTTTATCTCGGATGCCGCCTCCGATTTCAAGGATACCTGTGAAAGCTGCACGCACTGCTTTTACAATGTCTACATTTACAGGCTTGCCCGCCTTGGCACCATCTAAATCAACGAGGTGCAAGGCTCCAACCTTAGCTGCTTCATATTGTTTCGCTTGGTCTACTGGATCAGGGTTGATGACCGTTTCCTGTGCGAAATCGCCTTTATACAGGCGAACACTGCGCCCCTCTTGTAAATCTATAGCTGGAAAAATCATACATTCTCCTTTATTAAATAACTCCCTTTGTAGAGTTAACTCCTTGGATATCCGGATTGATAGTAACTGCTTTGCGCAATGCACGACCCGTTGCCTTAAACATACTTTCAATAATGTGATGTGTATTGCGACCATACAAATTGCGCACATGTAAGTTCATAGCAGCGCTCATCGCAAGAGCTTGGAAGAAGTCCTCCACCAGCTCTGTTTCAAAGTTGCCACCTAAAACCGGCGTACTCCATTCCCCTTGGAAAACGAGGTACGGGCGACCACTCAAATCGATGACAACTTGCGTCAATGCTTCATCCATAGGGACCCAAGCATCGCCATAGCGCTCGATACCAGCCTTATCGCCAAGGGCTTTCACCAAGGCCTGCCCTAAGGCAAGTCCAACGTCCTCAACTGTATGATGAGCATCCACATATGTATCTCCCTTTGCCTCTACCACAAGGCTAAAACGGCCGTGCTTCGCCAATAGCGTCAACATGTGGTCAAAGAAGCCTATTCCGGTCGAGATGGAGCTTGTTTGTGCCCCATCAAGGGTAATTTCTACTGTAATATCTGTTTCTTGAGTGGTGCGTTGCACCGTGCCTGTGCGTATCATAACGACCTCTATACTTCAAATCTATTTTTATAATCTATATTTCTAATCTATATTTTCACTGTATATTTTAAATACACATATAAATATAGATGCCAAATCTATTTTCTAATATTTTTTATAATCTATTTTTCAAATCGTACTTCGATGGCACGAGCATGCGCTTCGAGACCTTCCGTACGAGCCAATGTAGTAATGTGTTTTGCCACTTCTTCTAAACGTTCTTTTGTAAATTGTGTGAAAGATGTACGTTTCACGAAATCATATACGCCTAACGGAGACGAGAATCGCGCCGTACCACTAGTAGGCAATACGTGGTTTGTACCACCTACATAATCGCCCAACGGCTCAGACGCATAAGCGCCAAGGAATACAGAGCCTGCATTTTGAACGAGGCTCATATAGTTCATTGGATCCGGCAATTGGATTTCCAAATGTTCTGGCGCCACTTCGTTCATCACCGTGAACATGTCTTCAATGCTGTCCATAATAGCAATGTAACTGTTGTTTTCAATAGCTGGACGAGCGATGCTTTCACGAGGTAACAATTTAAGTTGACGTTCCACCTCATCAGATACGGCATTTGCTAAACTTTCACTAGTAGTCACCATAATAGCGCGTGCACGAGGATCATGTTCTGCTTGAGATAACAAGTCTGCTGCCAAATGAACTGGATTTGCGCTGTCATCGGCGATAACACCGATTTCACTTGGGCCCGCAATCATGTCGATATCGACTTGGCCAAATACTTGACGTTTCGCCGTAGCCACGTAAATATTGCCAGGACCTACAATTTTATCTACCTTTGGAATCGTTTCCGTACCATAAGCGAGGGCCGCCACACCTTGGGCACCGCCCACTTGATATACCGCATCAACGCCGGCAAGCTTTGCAGCACCTAATACGGCAGGATTAATGCCATCCTTTTGAGGCGGCGTAACCATGATGATTTCTTTTACGCCTGCAATCTTTGCGGGCAAAGCAGTCATGATAATGGTCGAAGGATACGCGGCTGTACCTCCAGGAACGTAAAGACCAACACGAGCCAAAGGAATGACCTTTTGACCACGGATGATACCCGGTGTATCCATATCCACAAAACCCTGCTCGATTTCACGGCTGTGGAATTCTGTAATATTCGCCTTTGCCTTTAATAATGCGGCTTTCAAATCATCAGATAAAGACTCATAAGCTGCGTCGATTTCCTCTTGAGGCACCTTGAAATCTTCAATGGAAACACCGTCAAATTTTTCAGAATACGATTTGAGCGCTGCATCACCGTTAGTGCGGACATCAGCAATGATATCGTACACCCGACGTTCAATCTCCATATCTGTGGTTTGCTGTGTGTAATTCCGTACGATAGCAAGCATCGCCTCTAATGATTCCTTATATATTTTCATCTGTCATCCTTCTTCCTACTTGAGCTATCCATATTGCTAGTTAAATATATGATTCACTCTACATCTTATTTATTAATTTTTATTAATTGCTTCTGAAAGCTGATCTATGAGTTTAAAAATGGTATTTCGCTTTTGTTTTAATGCTAATGGATTTGCTACTAAGCGTGTAGATATGGGCTGTAGCCAATCGAAGATTTCTAGATTGTTTTCACGCAAAGTGGTACCCGTTTCCGTAATATCTACGATAGCATCTGCTAGTCCTACAAGTGGGGCCAGCTCAACAGAGCCTTCAATCTTGATGATTTCCACATCTTGAGCTCCAAAGTACTGTTTTGTAATGGTTGGATATTTCGTACCAATTCGTTGACGACGACCTTCTTTAGGATCATAGCCCGCTAAGGACGCCAAGATGAATTGGCATTTACCCGTTTGTAAATCTAGCATTTCATAGCTCGTATCGTCTTGTTCATCGAGCACATCGCTACCGACGATGCCAAGATCAACCACGCCATTTTTCAAATACGTCGTTACATCTGGCCCCTTTGCAAGGATGATCTCCATAGAATCGCCTAAAGAGATAATGAGCTTACGCGCCTTATTATGTAATGGCTCGCAATCAACACCACATGCTTCTAGGAGTGGAATAAAATCCTTTTCTACGCGCCCCTTCGTAAGAGCGATACGCAATGTATCGTTATCTTGAGCTTTGCTTTCACCCTGCAAGGTAACATCAGTCAAGACGTCGATATTAAAAGCCATCCCTACTGCCGGCATCGGCGTACCATCAAAGCTAGATAGCAAGCCATCATAACGGCCGCCGCTGACGATGTATTGAGACACGCCGTCCACATAGCCTCTAAAAGTAAGACCTGTGTAATAGGATTGAAGTGGTTCCGTAGAAACATCAATGCGAACCCGTTGCCCCGTTGCTTCCACTTGATTTGCCATATCTACGAGATTATCTAAAATGCGCTGCGCCGCTGCAGGCAAGATAATTTGATTAAGCTCATCCTTTATATCTTGAACCGTACCAAACAAGCGAGGCCATACAGTTAAGAAAGGATATAGCGCACTATTTTTAAAGTCAGAAATCAACTCGTTATATCGTGGCAAGTATTTAGTGAATAACGCCTCTAAGAGCTCTGCCTTTTCATCATCACTGAGTCCAAGAGCATCGGTAATAGCACGAGAAAAACGAGCATCCCCAATTTCGAGCAACAAATGATTACCCAACTGAGCTTCGTTCACCTCTTTAATAATCTTGAAGCACTCTTGCTCAGCCTCAAGCCCTTCATAGCCTACCATCTCGATGCCACCTTGCGTCACTTGGTTGACATCGCCACGATGCTTTTTATTTTTCATAAATACATCGCCCAAGTAGTAGAACGTGCGAGGCAATTCAATATTTGTAGTCGCCAAGAAACGACCGATAGGCATGGTCAAATCCGGACGAATTACGACGGACACTTCAGAACTATCCATGAATTCGTACATATGTTGACCGCGCCCCATTGCATAGCCATTGAAAACATCTTTGTACTCTACGAGAGGCGTAGAGATCTTTGTGTATTGACGATTTCGACAAAGACCGAGTACATATTGACTCACATCATCCTTGCGCTCTGCTACGATCCCTATATCATCGCGGAAACCAGTAGGTAATTGCTGCTGTACCATCGTAAACATCCTTTCTATCAATTGATTCATATTATTTCTCACGCCTGTGAAAGCCATATTTCTGTACTATCATTGGGATTATGTGGCTATCCAATACACTATGAGAAAAAATTTACCTATATCGATACTTTTCTATTTTATCGCTTTAATTTATTAAAGTATGAAATCATAATATAACGGTTCTATAGAATTGTCAATAGAACCGTTAATATTTCATGTATTTACTATAATAATGATTTTATACTAGCCCCAAACGTTTTCTATATCTGCCACGCTATGTGCATCAGACCCCAATACAAATGGCACACCGATGATAGCCGCCATGCCTTGAATGAAGCGGCTTGGGTACATTTCACGACAATCTGGTTTGAAGAAGCCGCTCATGTTGTAGTCTAACTCGCGACCTTGGACGCGCATGATATGCAAAATATCGCTCACCACCTGCGCATTGCGACGATCTAAATGACGTTCAAAGCCAAAGTGATGTTGGTATTTCTTGATTAAATCAAAATGCCCTATCCGTTTAGGCGTATATTCACCGAGGTCAGCACGCACGGCTTGGCGCACTGTAGAATAATACTTGTAATATAACTCATATTGTTTTTCAATCCACGGCCCAAAGCCTTTCTCAAATTCTTCAGCACTGTAGTCTAAGCAGTAAAAGGCATTATTAACGCCTTCCATAAAGTGAACGGATAAAATATTATCATCCGTCAACGGACCATAGCGATCCAAGAACTCTTGAATGTCTGATTCAAAGCCTGGAATATAATCGACTTCAAAACCGAGAGAAATATCGATATGTGTGCCATAGGCACGTTGTAATTGACGACCCAACTCTAAGTAAGTATCAACTTCATTTAATTTCAAAGACGCTGTGTCATAGGCCTTTTTATCACCACCATATTCTGCAGCAAAAGCTGTTGGCAATGGTGCATGTTCTGTAAGGCATACCTTTTCGATACGCAACTCGATGGCCTTCTCAATCATCATCGCAGTTCGGTCCCCACTACCATGTGGACACAACTCCGTATGCACATGACCGTCCACGAGACGGCTACGATATTTACTATATCCAACGAACTGCCGTTCATCTTTCATGTTCATTCAATCACCCCTATTCGCCCTAACCCCTGGCGAATCCTTATCTATAATCTATACATCATTAGTATAACGTATTAATATTTATCTTTTACTATACTAATTATTATACCAATAATGCGTATGTTTCGGTATCCTGATATTTACCATGTTTAAATCCAACTTGAGGCGTTAAACCACAATAGGTAAAGCCAAATCGCGCGTGTAACTTGGTGCTGCCTTCATTGCCAGCCGTAATAACGGATACCACATTGTGCAATAACGGATCATTTTTTGCTATTTCTAAAATATGAGCCATCAGCTGTGTAGCGATTCCCCTACCACGATAATCTTGATGGATATAGATAGATAATTCGACGGTACTTTTGTAGGCCTCTTTAGGTCGATATGGTGAAAGCGATGCATAGCCTGCTACAATCCCATCAATGGTACCTACCACAATAGGATGGTGCTCATCGCTATGAGACTCATGCCACTCCTGCCACTCTGACAACGTGTGAGGTTCAAGATCAAGCGTGGCTACGCCGTTTACAACCTCATAGTTATAAATATCTAAACAAGGGGCTATATCACCTTTTGTAATTGGTCGTATTACTAATTCACTCATAAAGTATTCCTCAAAACTGTAGGTATCCTAAAAAATATTATTTCTATTTAACATAATATATAAAAATAGCCCACATACGCAAGAAAAAGGACGAACTATTCGTATAACATACCATTTCACTTTTATCCATCTTTTGAGGTAAGAATTACATATTTTACATCTATATCCCCAATACAATCATAACCACCCGTAGAACGGGTGGTTTGCTCTGACCCTATAAGGGTCTTTCTCTAGTGGTGGCCCTCTAAAGAGGGCATTGAATGATCTGACA
>JAWETS010000008.1:0-111524 GCA_032480995.1 Veillonella sp.
TGATTACTCCAATCGCTATCGAAGAAGGTCTTCGCTTCGCGATCCGCGAAGGTGGCCATACAGTAGGCGCTGGCGTAGTAACAGAAATCGAAGGTTAATTTAACCTTTTATGCTCATCGTAGAATGCGTTGAGCACAATACATGCAGCACTCAGAGCGGCAGATAATGCCGCTCTCGTGTTGTGTTTTTAAACTATGAAGTAGAAGGTTGCCTCTGCGGAGGAGAATTTCTATGGAGCAGCCCATTCACGAAATGGACGACAGGAGGAATTATTAATAATGGCTAAACAGCAAAAAATCCGTATTCGCCTTAAGGCATACGACCACAAAGCTCTCGATCAAAGCGCTGCTAAGATCGTAGACACTGCAAAAAGAAATGGCGCTATGGTATCTGGTCCGATTCCATTGCCAACAGAAAAGAATATCTTCACAATTCTTCGTTCTGTACACGTAAACAAAGATTCTCGTGAACAATTCGAAATGCGTACACATAAACGCTTAATCGATATTCTTGAACCAAATTCGAAAACAGTAGATGCTATCACTCGTTTAGATTTACCAGCTGGTGTATCTATTGAAATAAAACTATAAGGAGGTGCGATAATGTCTAAAGCTATTTTGGGTAAAAAATTAGGAATGACACAAGTCTTCACAGCTGAAGGCCAATTAGTTCCTGTAACAGTAGTGGAAACTACCCCAAGCGTTGTAGTGCGCGTAAAGACTGTAGAAACAGACGGCTACGAAGCAGTACAAATTGGTTACGGTTCCATTAAAGAAAAACATTTAACAAAACCTGTAAAAGGTCAGTTCGACAAAGCTGGCGTAGCTCCAGTGAAATATCTTCGCGAAGTTCGCGTAGCTAATGCAGCTGACTACACAGTAGGCCAAACTCTGGCAGCTGATATCTTCGCAGAAGGTGAATTGGTGGACGTAGTGGGTACAGGTAAAGGTAAGGGTTTTGCTGGCACAATTAAACGCCATAACTTCTCCCGTGGTCCTGAAACTCATGGTTCTAAATCTCACCGTGAACCTGGTTCCATCGGTCCTATGATCTCCGGTGGCGGCGGTAAGGTATACAAAGGTAAAAAACTCCCTGGACAAATGGGTGGTTACAGAGTTACCGTACAACGCTTATCCGTTGTGAAAGTTGATGCTGAACGTAACCTTTTATTGGTTAAAGGTGGTATCCCAGGCGCTAAAGGTAGCTTGGTTATGGTTCGCAACACGGTTAAACCTGTTAAATAATCATTTGTCGAAAGGAGGATTATGTAATGCCTACAGTAGCAACATATAATCAATCCGGCGTTAAAGTCGGTGAAATACAGTTAAACGATGCAGTATTCGGCGTTGAAGTTAACGAAGCCGTAATGCATCAAGCCGTAGTTCGTCAATTGTCTAACGAACGTCTCGGCACACATGCAACAAAAACTAGAGGTATGGTTCGTGGCGGTGGCCGCAAACCTTGGAAACAAAAAGGTACTGGCCGTGCTCGTGCAGGCTCCAGCCGTTCCCCAATCTGGATCGGTGGTGGTACTACATTTGGTCCACAACCTCGCAGCTATTACAAAGCTATGCCTCGTAAGGCTAGACGTTTAGCAGTTAAATCTGCTCTTAGCGATAAAGTGAATAATAGCGAATTATACGTTTTGGAAGAAATCACATTAGCAGCTCCTAAAACAAAAGAAGTGTTGAACATTATTAACAGCTTCAACGTTGGTGATGCAAAAGTATTGTTCATCACTGAAGGTGATGTAAATGTTGAACGTTCCGCTCGTAATATCCAAGGTGTTAAAGCTTTGGCTTGCGAAGGTATGAACATTTTCGATCTTCTTCATTACGATAAGCTCTTCATTACTAAAGGCGCTGTCGCAAAAATCGAGGAGGTGCTCGGATAATGCAATTACATGATGTACTAATCCGCCCGGTTATTACCGAAAAATCCACTATGCTTATGGAAGAAGGCAAATACACTTTCCGTGTGCCTTTGACTGCAAATAAAGTGCAAATCCGTCAAGCAGTTGAAAAAATCTTCAATGTAAAAGTAGAAAAAGTAGCTACTATTCGTGTTTTAGGTAAGACTAAACGCATGGGTCGTACACAAGGTAAACGTAGCGATTATAAAAAAGCTATCGTAACCTTAAAAGCTGGCGAATCCATTGAATTCTTTGAAGGTGTCTAAGAGTCTAGTTGTAAGGAGGCCCACTAATGGCAATTAAATCATTTAAACCGTACTCCGCTGGTCGCCGGTTTATGACAGTATCCGCCTTCGACGAAATCACAGCAAGCAAACCAGAAAAATCTTTGCTCGCTAAGATTTCTCAAAAAGGTGGTCGTAACAATACTGGTAAAATGACAGTTCGTCACCAAGGTGGCGGTCACAAACGTCAATACCGTATTATTGACTTCAAACGTACTAAAGATAATATTCCAGCTAAAGTAGCAACAATCGAGTATGATCCTAACCGTTCTTCTCGTATCGCTTTGCTTAACTACGCTGATGGTGAAAAACGCTACATTTTAGCTCCTAACGGTCTAAAAGTTGGTGACGTTGTATTCTCCGGTCCTGAGTCCGATATTAAACCTGGTAACTGCTTACCATTGGCTAATATTCCAGACGGTACACAAATCCACAATATCGAATTGAAAATCGGTAAAGGTGGTCAAATCGTTCGTTCCGCTGGTACATCTGCTCAATTGATGGGTAAAGATAATGGCTACGCTATTCTTCGTTTACCATCTGGTGAAATGCGTCGTGTTCGTCAAGAGTGCCGTGCAACAATTGGTGTTGTTGGTAACGCTGACCACAGCAACCTTGTAATTGGTAAAGCTGGTCGTCATCGTTGGATGGGTGTTCGCCCTGGCAACCGTGGTGTTGTAATGAACCCTTGTGACCATCCACATGGTGGTGGTGAAGGTAAATCTCCTGTTGGTCGTAAACATCCTGTTACACCTTGGGGCAAACCAGCACATGGTGTTAAAACTCGCGACAAGAAAAAAGCTTCTAACAGCTTAATTATTAAACGTCGTACAAAATAGGATAAAGGAAAGGAGATAAAATAGTGTCCAGATCTATTAAAAAAGGCCCTTTCGTAGCAGATCATTTGCTTAAGAAAGTTGAAGCTTTAAACGAAACTAACGAAAAGAAAGTTGTAAAAACCTGGTCCCGTGCCTCTACTATTATCCCAAGTTTTGTAGGCCACACAATTGCTGTGCATGATGGTCGCAAACATGTACCTGTATTCATTACAGAAGATATGGTAGGTCATAAATTAGGTGAGTTCGCTCCTACACGTACTTATAGAGGTCATGGTAAGGACGAAAAATCTACAGGCAAAAAATAGGAGGAAATAATACATGGAAGCAAAAGCAATCGCTAGACATATCCGAATCGCGCCTCGTAAAATCCGTATCGTTGCAGATTTAGTGCGCGGTAAAAACATCGGCGAAGCATTTGCCATCTTGAAGTTCACTCCGAAAGTTGGCGCTGATGTAGTAGAAAAAGTTATGCGTTCTGCAATCGCAAACGCTGAACATAATTTCGATATGAATGTTGACAATCTTTACGTATCCGAGATCTTCGTTGATCAAGGCCCTACATTAAAACGCATTCATCCTCGTTCCCGTGGTCAAGCTTTCAAAATTTTGAAACGTACTAGCCACGTAACAGTAGTAGTTAAAGAAAGAGCTTAAGAAGGAGGGAAACAGAGTGGGTCAAAAAGTTAATCCACACGGTTTGCGTGTCGGTATCGTAAAAGATTGGGACGCAAAATGGTATGCAGATAAAGATTTCGCTGCTAATCTTCATGAAGACGTAAAAATTCGTAACTTCTTGAAAGAAACCCTTTTCATTGCTGGTATTTCCCGCATTGAAATCGAGCGTACAAATAAACGTATTAAATTGACTATCCACACTGCGAAACCAGGTATGGTTATCGGTCGTGGTGGTGCTGGTATCGAAGATATCAAAAAAGCAATGACTCGTTTCACTGATAAACAAGTGGACGTTAACATTGCAGAAATTAAACAAGCAGACATGGATGCAACATTAGTTGCTGAAAACATTGCGGGCCAATTGGAACGTCGTATCGGCTTCCGCCGTGCAATGAAACAAGCTGTAGGTCGTACAATGCGCTTAGGTGCAAAAGGTATTAAAATCATGGTAAGCGGTCGTCTTGGCGGTGCTGAAATCGCTCGTAGCGAATCCTATCGTGAAGGTTCTATTCCTTTGCATACACTTCGTGCAGACATCGACTACGGTACTGCTGAAGCTCATACAACATATGGTTGTATCGGCATTAAAGTATGGATTTACAAAGGTGAAGTTTTGCCAGAAGCAAAACAAGCACCTGCTAAGAAGGAAGAAGGTGGCAAGTAATGCTTATTCCAAAGCGCGTAAAACATCGTAAGCAATTCCGCGGCCGTATGAAAGGTCGTGCTATGCGCGGTAATACAGTGTCTCATGGTGAGTTCGGCTTGGTAGCATGCGAACCATCTTGGATCACTAACCGTCAAATCGAAGCTGCCCGTATTGCTATGACTCGTTATATCAAACGTGGTGGTAAAGTATGGATTAAAATTTTCCCTGACAAACCAATCACAGCTAAACCAGCTGGTACTCGTATGGGTTCCGGTAAAGGTTCTCCTGAATACTGGGTAGCAGTGGTTAAACCAGGTCGTGTAATGTTTGAAATGGACGGTGTGCCAGAAGCTACAGCTCGTGAAGCTATGCGTCTTGCAAGCCATAAACTTCCAATCAAATGCAAATTTGTTGTTAAGGGTAAAGAATTGGGTGGTGACGTAAATGAAGGTTAATGACATTCGCAATATGAGCGCTGCCGAAATGGAACAAAAAGTTTCCGGTCTTAAGGAAGAGTTATTTAACCTCCGTTTTCAGCTTGCAACAGGTCAATTAGAAAATCCTATGCGCATTCGTGAAGTTAAGAAGACAATCGCTCGTATTAAAACTGTACAACGTGAAGTTGAACTTAAATCTGAAAACGCATAATAACAGATTTGTTAAAGTTTGAAAAGGAGGCTTAAAATCGTGGCAGAAGAAAGAAACGTACGTAAAGTCCGCGTAGGTAAAGTTGTTAGCGACAAAATGGACAAAACTGTTGTTGTTGCTGTTGAACGTAAAGTACCTCACGCATTATATAACAAGCCAATGGTTAGCACAAAACGCTTCAAAGCTCATGATGAAAATAATGAGTGTCAAATTGGCGATACAGTTAAAATTGTAGAAACTCGTCCACTTTCTAAAGATAAATGTTGGAGAGTTGTTGAAATTCTTGAAAGACAAAAATAAGAGTGATGTAAGGAGGAATAGACGATGATCCAGCAACAAACAATTTTGAATGTTGCCGACAACACTGGTGCTAAACGTATTATGTGCATCCAAGTCATGGGCGGTTCTTATCGCAAATTCGGCAATATCGGTGACGTAATCGTTGCTTCTGTAAAAGATGCATCACCCGGTGGCGTTGTCAAGAAAGGCGACGTAGTTAAAGCTGTTATTGTTCGTTCTAAAAAAGGTATCCGCCGTCAAGACGGTTCCTATATTCGTTTCGATGAAAACGCAGCAGTAGTTATTAAAGATGACAAGACCCCTCGTGGTACTCGTATCTTTGGACCTGTAGCTAGAGAACTTCGTGAAAAAGACTTCATGAAAATCGTTTCTTTGGCTCCAGAAGTATTATAAGAAGGAGGAACGCAGCATATGGCTAAGCTACAAATCAAAAAAGGCGATACAGTTGTTGTTATCTCCGGTAAAGATAAAGGTAAGCAAGGTACAGTTATCGCAACTGAACCTAAAAAAGAACGCGTATTTGTTGAAGGCGTTAACACTGTAAAACGTCACACAAAACCTTCCCAAGCTAACCCACAAGGCGGCATCGTTACTAAAGAAGCTGGCATTCATGTTTCTAACGTAATGGTTGTCGACCCAGAAACTAAAACAGCTACTCGTATCAAAAAGGTAGAAGGCAAGGACGGTAAATTCGTTCGCGCTACTGTTAAATCCGGTACAGTACTTAAATAATCAGGAAAGGAGGAGCTACATAAATGTCTCGTTTGTTTGAACAATACAACTCTGAAATCAAAAAGAGTATGCAAGAAAAATTCCAATACGGCAATGTAATGGAAATTCCTAAATTGGAAAAAATCGTTATCAACATCGGCGTAGGTGATGCAGTAGGCAATGCAAAAGCATTGGAAGCAGCAGTTAATGACTTGACTATTATTGCTGGTCAAAAACCTGTTATCACAAAAGCTAAAAAATCCATTGCGAACTTCAAAGTTCGTGAAGGCATGGCGTTGGGTACAAAAGTTACTCTTCGTGGCGAACGCATGTATGAATTCCTTGATAGATTGATCAATGCGGCATTACCTCGTGTACGTGACTTCCGCGGTATCAGCGCTACTGCATTCGATGGCCGTGGTAACTACGCTTTGGGTCTTAAAGAACAGCTCATCTTCCCTGAAATCGAATATGATCAGGTAGAACGTGTTACTGGTATGGATATCATTATCGTAACAAGTGCTAAGACAGATGAAGAAGCTCGTGAATTGTTGACTCAATTCGGTATGCCTTTTGAAAAATAATAGGAGGAACATATAGATGGCTAAAAAATCTATGATTGAACGCGAAAAGAAACGCGCTAAAATCGTTGAAAAATATGCAGCTAAACGTGAAGCGTTAAAAGCAGCAGGTGATTATGAAGGCTTATCCAAATTACCAGCAAATGCATCCCCAACACGCTTGCACAACCGTTGCAACTTAACTGGTCGTCCTCACGGCTATATGCGTAAATTCGGTATCAGCCGTATTGCGTTCCGTGAATTGGCGTACAAAGGACAAATTCCTGGTGTTAAAAAAGCCAGCTGGTAATATTAGACGAGAGGAGGTTTTTAGATTATGGTAATGACCGATCCTATCGCGGATATGCTTACGCGCATCCGTAATGCAAACGCTGCACTTCATGAAACGGTAAACATTCCTGCATCTAGAATGAAAGCAGCCGTTCTTGACATCCTTTTACAAGAAGGCTTTGTAAAGAACGTTGAAAAAGAAGAAAACACTTTAAAAGTAACTTTGAAATATGGTTCCAATAACGAGAAAGTTATTACAGGAATTAAACGTATTTCCAAACCAGGTTTACGTGTTTACGCGAAAAAGGAAGAACTTCCTCGTGTACTTGGTGGTTTGGGTATCGCAGTTATTTCTACGTCCAAAGGCGTTATGAGCGACAAACAAGCTCGTAAAGAAGGTCTTGGTGGCGAAGTAATCGCATACGTTTGGTAATAGTAGCAATAGGAGGTAGAAATAATGTCACGTATCGGTAGAATGCCTATCGAGATCCCTGCAGGCGTTACTGTTACATATGATAACCATCATATGAACGTAAAAGGCCCTAAAGGTGAATTATCTCGCGATTTGCATCCAGATATGAATATCACTGTAGAAGGTAACACAATCACAGTAACTCGTCCTTCCGACGATAAAAATCATCGTTCCCTTCACGGTTTGACTCGCGCTCTTGTTGCTAATATGGTAACAGGCGTATCTGAAGGATTTACAAAAACTCTTGAAATCAACGGTGTTGGTTACAGAGCGGCTAAACAAGGCAATAAATTAGCTCTTACACTTGGCTTCTCTCATCCAGTAGAAATGGAAGCTCCAGCTGGTATTACAATCGACGTTCCAGCTCCTAACAAAATCGTTGTGTCTGGTGCAGACAAAGAAGTTGTAGGTGCAGTAGCAGCTGATATCCGTAAATGGAGAAAACCTGAACCTTACAAAGGTAAAGGTATCCGCTATGAAGGCGAAGTTGTTCGTCGCAAAGCTGGTAAAGCTGGTGCAAAAGGTAAATAGTAATATCATCTATATGAATGAAAGGAGTGAATATCTTGCCTCGTAAATCTAGTAGAAATATCGCTCGAGCAAAACGTCATCTTCGTATTCGCCGTCACATCTCTGGTACGGCAACTTGCCCACGTTTGAACGTTTACCGTTCTTTGAGCAACATTTACGCACAAGTAATCGATGACGTAGCAGGTACAACTTTGGTTGCTGCTAGCTCTTTAGATAAAGATTTGAACTTATCCTATGGTGGTAACGTAGCTGCTGCTAAAGCTGTTGGTGAAGCAGTTGCTAAAAAAGCTATCGCTAAAGGCATTGACACTGTAGTGTTTGACCGTGGTGGTTACATTTACCACGGCCGCGTAGCAGCCCTTGCAGAAGGTGCTCGTGAAGCAGGCTTAAAATTCTAAGAAGGAGGAACTATAGACATGGCGAGAATTGACTACACCAGTCTTGATCTTAAAGAAAGAGTAGTATTCATCAACCGCGTAGCCAAAGTAGTTAAAGGCGGTCGTCGTTTTTCCTTCAGCGCTCTTGTAGTTGTTGGTGATGGCAACGGTTATGTAGGCGTTGGCTTAGGTAAAGCAGCGGAAGTACCAGAAGCAATTCGCAAAGGTATCGATGATGCTAAGAAAAATATTGTAAACGTAGCTATTAAAAATGGTACAATCCCTCACAGCGTAACAGGCGTATTCGGTGCAGGCCGCGTATTCTTGAAACCAGCTGCTGAAGGTACTGGCGTTATCGCTGGTGGCCCTGTTCGTGCCGTATTGGAATTAGTAGGTGTTCGTAACATCTTGACTAAATCTTTGGGTTCTTCTAACCCTAACAATATGGTTCGCGCTACAATCGAAGGTTTGAAAGATTTGAAACGCGCTAGCGAAGTTGCTGAGCTTCGTGGTAAAACCGTTGAAGAAATCTATAACGCGTAATAAGGAGACAAGAAATGGCACAAGTTAAAGTAACATTAACAAGAAGCTTAATCGGTCGTCCTGAAGATCAACGCGCGACAGTTAAAGCTTTGGGCTTGAAAAAAACTAATTCTCAAGTCGTAAAAGAAGTAACACCTCAAATCGAAGGTATGCTTCATAAAGTTAGACATTTAGTAAAAGTTGAAGAAGTTTAATACTGATAAGGAGGTGCACTGAATGAAACTTCATGAATTACAACCAGCAGCTGGTTCTAAAAAAACTCGTACTCGTGTAGGCCGTGGTTTAGGTTCTGGCTTGGGTAAAACATCTGGTCGTGGTCAAAAAGGTCAAAACTCCCGTTCTGGCGGTGGCGTTCGCTCCGGTTTTGAAGGCGGCCAAATGCCTCTTTATCGTCGTTTACCAAAACGCGGTTTCAACAACAGCGTTTTTGCTAAACAATATGCTGAAGTTAACGTAGCACAATTAAATCGCTTTGAAGATGGTGCAACAGTTGATCCAGTAGCTCTTATTGAAGCTGGCATTTTGAAAAATGTACGCGATGGTATTCGTATTTTAGGTAACGGCACATTGGAAACTAAAAACTTGACTGTTATCGCTAATGGCTTCACTAAAGCTGCTGAAGAAAAAATCACAGCAGCAGGCGGAAAAGTTGAGGTGATCTAGGGTGCTAGATAGCCTCTCGAACATCTTTAAGATTACTGAGTTACGTAACAAGATTTTGTACACATTGATGATGTTTGCTGTGTTTAGAGCCGGCATTCACATCCCAGTACCAGGTGTAGATGCATCTGTTATCGAATCCTTGTTTACATCCGGTAACCTATTTGGTCTATTAGACTTGTTTGCTGGTGGTGCGCTAAGTAAGTTCTCTATCTTTGCGATGAGTATTACCCCTTACATTAATGCTTCCATCATCATGCAACTGCTTCAGTCTGTAGTTCCTCAGTTTGAAGCATGGAGTAAAGATGGTGAAGACGGGCGTAAGAAAATAGCGAAGGTAACTCGTTATGGCACCGTAGTCCTTGGCTTTGTACAAGCCGCTGGTATGGCATTTGCTCTTAGAGCAAACAACGCTTTGGTAAATAATGATTTCCTTAGCGTATTCGTTGTGGCCATCATCCTCACAGCAGGCACATGTTTGTTGATGTGGATTGGTGAGCAAATCACAGCATATGGTATAGGTAATGGTATTTCCTTGATCATCTTTGCTGGTATCGTAGCTCGATTGCCAGATGGTCTCGAAACTATTTATCAATATATCCAAAACGGAACCATTAACATGTTCCAAGCATTCTTATTTGCTGTAATTGCACTTGCGATGATCGCTGTCGTAGTGGCAGTTACACAAGGCCAACGTCGCATTCCTATCCAATACGCAAAACGCGTAGTAGGGCGTAAAATGTACGGTGGTCACTCTACATTCTTGCCGTTGAAAGTCAATCAGGCAGGTGTAATCCCAATTATCTTTGCGTCATCTGTGTTGATGTTCCCTGTAACAATTGCACAATTTATTGACAATGAATTTGTTCATAAAGTTGCTGATTTATTTACATGGGGGACGCCGTTACAAACGGCATTGTATGCGATATTGATCTTTATCTTTACGTATTTCTATACTGCAATCTCTATCAACATTACAGATATGGCAGATAATATGAAAAAATACGGTGGTTTTATCCCAGGTATTCGTGCGGGTAAACCAACTGCTGATTATGTGGATAACGTGATGACCAAGATCACTTTGGCTGGCGCTGTATTCTTAGCTGTCGTTGCTATTATACCGAATTTCCTCGGTAGTATAACCGGCGTCCAAGGCGTATACTTTGGTGGTACGGCTCTTCTTATCGTTGTAGGTGTAGCACTTGATACAATGCAACAAATTGAGTCGCTCATGGTAACACGCCACTATAAAGGCTTTGTGAAATAGGAGGGAAACGATATGTATATTTTATTAATGGGACCTCCTGGTGCTGGTAAAGGCACTCAGGCAGCTCGACTTATTGAAAAATACGGTATTCCCCAAATTTCAACAGGTGATATGTTCCGCGCTGCGATTAAGAACGAAACACCTCTTGGAGTTGAGGCTAAGAAATACATCGATGCTGGTCAATTGGTACCAGACAGTGTAACTGTTGGTATCGTACGTGATCGCTTGGTGAAAGATGACTGCAAATCTGGATTTATTCTTGATGGATTTCCAAGAACTACAGCGCAAGCTGTATCCTTGGATGCAATCCTTAAAGAATTAGGAATTTCTTTGGACGCTGTACTTAATTTAAACGTTCCTTCCGAGGAATTGGTTAAACGTATTAGCGAACGAGCTGTTCTAGAAAATCGTGCTGATGATAACCCTGAAACAGTACAGAAACGTCTAGCTGTGTACGAAGAATCTACTAAACCATTAATTGATTACTATCGCAATAGCGGATTATATCAAGAAATTAATGGTTTACAAGATGTAGACGCAGTATTTGCTGACATCATTAAGGCGTTGGAGAAATAATCTATGATTATTTTGAAATCGCCCCATGAGATTGAATGTATCCGCAAGGCAAGTAAGCTTACAGCAGACACGTTGTCCTTGTTAGTAAAAAAGGCTAAACCTGGCATCACGACGCTTGAGTTAGATACAATTGCCGAAGAATATATTCGCAGCCACGGTGGTATACCAAGTTGTAAAGGGTACTATGGATTCCCCGCTACAATCTGTGCTTCTATTAACGAAGAAGTCGTTCATGGTATTCCGAGCGCTAAGCGTAAGCTTAAAAACGGCGATGTCCTCAGTATTGATCTCGTATCATCTATTGATGGATATCACGGCGATTCGGCTGTGACGATTCCTATCGGTCACGTCAAACCCGATGTGATGAAATTGTTAAAAGTTACAGAGGAAAGTCTGTTCAAGGGAATTGAACAAGTGAAAGTCGGTAACCGTATTGGTGCTATCGGTCACGCTGTTCAAACGTATTGTGAGAAACATGGTTACGGTGTCGTACGCGACTTCGTAGGTCATGGTTTAGGCCGCGAAATGCATGAAGATCCGCAAATACCAAACTATGGTAGTCTTGATCAAGGACCTCTTATGAAACCAGGTATGGTATTGTGTATTGAACCGATGATTACATTAGGTACTCACCGTGTTCGTGTATTAGGGGATGACTGGACAGCAGTTACAGTAGATGGTAAACCTGCTGCTCATTTCGAACATACAGTGGTTGTTACAGAAAACGGCCCTGAAATATTAACTATGCGGGAAGAACCGCGGTTAATTAAATAAACAGGTAACCGGAGGAAAAGATATGTCAAAAGAAGACGTTATTGAGGTGGAAGGTACGGTCGTTGAGGCATTACCGAATGCCATGTTCCAAGTTGAATTGGAAAATGGTCATATCGTATTGGCTCATGTGTCAGGTAAAATGCGTATGAATTTTATCCGTATTCTTCCTGGTGATAAAGTTACTATGGAACTGACACCGTATGACTTAAATCGTGGTCGCATCACCTATCGCTTTAAATAAGCATAGGGTCCACAAAGGAGGTACTAATGAAGGTTCAACCATCAGTTAAAAAGATATGCGAAAAATGTAAAATCATTAAACGCAAAGGCCGTGTAATGGTTATTTGCGAAAATCCAAAACATAAACAAAAACAAGGATAATCTGATAGGAGGTGGATGATTAGATGGCACGTATCGCCGGTGTAGATTTACCTCGTGATAAACGAGTGGAAATTGGTTTAACTTATATTTATGGTATTGGTCCGACTTTAGCATCTGAAATTATTGCTAAAACTGGTATCAATCCTGACACACGCGTTCGCGATCTTTCTGAAGATGAAGTAGCGAAAATCCGTGAATTGTTAGATGCTGATTACAAAGTAGAAGGTGACCTTCGTCGTGAAGAAGCTCTTAACATTAAACGCTTAATTGAAATCAACTCCTATCGAGGCAAACGTCATCGTATGGGTTTACCACTTCGTGGTCAACGTACTAAAACGAATGCACGTACTCGCAAAGGTCCTAGAAAAGCAATTGCTGGTAAAAAGAAATAAGATAAAGGAGGGATAAAGCGTGGCTAAAAAAGTTGTTAGAACTAAAAGAAAAGAAAAGAAACATATTGAATCCGGTGCGGCTCATATTCGTTCTACATTCAATAACACTATCGTAACTTTGACAGATACAAACGGTAATGCGTTGTCTTGGGCTTCCGCTGGTGGCTTGGGCTTCCGTGGTTCTCGTAAATCCACTCCATTTGCTGCTCAAATGGCTGCTGAACAAGCTGCTAAAGCTGCAATGGAACATGGTCTTCGCACTGTTGAAGTATTCGTAAAAGGTCCTGGATCCGGCCGTGAAGCTGCAATCCGTGCTTTACAAGCTGCAGGTCTTGAAGTTACTTCCATTAAAGACGTAACTCCAATTCCTCACAATGGTTGTCGCCCTCCAAAACGCCGTCGTGTATAATTTATAGCGACCGATATGATACGGTGCTATAATTAACTATGAACGTGTGTTATATAGGAGGATGTTCCTGATGAGCGAAGAAAAGAAACTTAAAATCGAGAAAGTGGACATCGCCGATGGCGGTCGTTATGGTAAGTTCGTATGTGAACCATTAGATCGTGGTTATGGGATCACTCTCGGTAATAGCTTACGCAGAATTTTGCTTTCATCCTTGGATGGGGCAGCTATAACCTCTATCAAAATTGATGGAGTTCTTCATGAATTCTCTACTATTCCTGGTATTCGCGAAGACGTTACGGATATCATCCTTAACTTAAAGCAATTGTGCATCAAAGTTGAAGAAGAAGCACAATTACCTTTGGAAGTTCATTTCGACTTCCAAAAGGATGGAATATTGACAGCTGCTGATTTGGCTGAACAATTCCCACCAGAGGTAGAAGTATTGAATCCTGAACTCGTGATTGCGACAATGGATGAGACAGCTCATCTCGTAATGGACGTAGTAATCGAACGAGGTAAAGGCTATGTTCCTTCAACGAAGAATAAAAAAGATACTGATGTTATTGGTTGTATTCCAATCGATTCCATCTTCTCTCCAATTCTTCGTGCTAAATACGAAGTGAGTGATGTTCGTGTAGGCAATGAAATGGACTTCGACAAACTTACATTAGAAGTTTGGACTGATGGCTCCATTACTGCTGCTGATGCAGTGGCAAAATCTGCTGCCATTATGATTGGTTATTTAGGGAACTTCACTAAATTAGCGCATTCTGCAGATGTTGTAGATGTAAACACTGGTGAAGGCGGTATCGTTATAGATCCAGTAGGTTCCGATAATGAAGAACCAGCTGTAGATGACGGCCCAGCAAAGATTTCCATCGATGAGTTGGAACTCTCTGTTCGTGCGTATAACTGCTTGAAACGTGCTGGCATTAATACAATTGCAGACTTGCTAGACAAAACCATTGATGACTTAGGAAAAGTTCGCAACTTAGGTAAAAAATCTATCGATGAAATTGAGGAAAAACTCAATAATCATCCAGGTGGTTTTCAACTTAAACAAAAAGGCGAATAAGGAGGAAGACGAATGTACAGAAAATTAGGCCGCGACAGCTCCGCTCGTAAAGCGTTGTTCCGTAGCATGTTAACATCTTTCTTCCAATATGAGCGTATTGAAACGACTGAAGCTAAAGCGAAAGAACTTCGTTCTTTAGCTGATCAAATGGTAACTTTGGCTAAACGTGGTGATCTTCATGCACGTCGCCAAGTTCTTGCATACCTCATGGATGAAAGTGTAGTAAAAAAATTGTTTGATACAATTGCTCCAAAATATGCAGACCGTCAAGGTGGTTACACTCGTGTAATCAAAACTGGTCTTCGCAAAGGTGACGCTGCACCTTTGGCTATTATCGAGTTAGTTTAATCAAACTCATACGGTGTTGTAACTTATGTTGCAGCACCGTTTTTTTATTGTCAATTTTATGGTACAATCGACTAGTATAATATCGTAATATGTTAGCAGTTATCGTAAAGGATGAATATGTATTGTCAACCTTTTGCATAATATCTAAGACATTATTAAATTCAAGTTCTATTAAATAGGATAAATTGAAATATGGGGATTATGCACAACATGAGTATGATAGATGATGCAAATGGTTCTACTTTCATAGAAACGAAATTGACTAGAAAGATATGAGGTTATCCATGAATGAACAAGACATTATGATTGAGGTCAATCATATGAGTCATATTTATACTGATGAAAACGGCAATGATGTACGTGCCTTGGATGATGTGAATCTATCCATTAAGCGTGGTGAATTTGTTTGTATCATTGGCACTAATGGCAGTGGTAAAAGTACGCTTGCCAAGCATTTTAATGTGTTATTACAACCTAGTGAAGGTCATATCAATGTATGTGGCTTTGATACGCGGGATGAAGCGCATATTTGGAATATTCGCCAACATGTAGGAATGGTATTCCAAAATCCTGATAACCAAATCGTAGCGGCCGTTGTAGAGGAGGACGTTGCCTTTGGTCCAGAAAACTTAGGTATTCCTAGTGCAGAAATTAGACAACGTGTCGATGCAGCGTTAGCCGCTGTTAATATGACCGAATATAGAGAACATGGTCCCCATTTATTATCGGGCGGACAAAAACAACGTATTGCTATCGCAGGTGTATTAGCGATGAAGCCTGATTGTATCGTTCTTGATGAACCAACAGCGATGCTCGATCCAAAAGGTCGCCGCGAAGTGCTTGAAACGGTTCACAAGCTCAATAAGGAAGAGGGCATTACGATTGTATATATCACGCACTTCATGGAGGAAGCTGTTACGGCAGACCGAGTTGTGGTGATGAAAAATGGTGTGAAATTACATGATGGTACGCCTCGTGAAATTTTTAGCCATGTAGATACTTTAAAAGGGCTGGGCCTCGATGTACCGGTAGCCTCTGAGATTGCTTTCAAATTGAATGCTAAAGGTTATGAAGTGGGTAAGAGTATCATTAATAATGAAGAGTTAGCAAAGGGCCTTAAAGGCTCAAAGTTAGGCAAGCAATTATCCGCTATACACTCAACAGATGCTCCAAGAGGGGAGGGAACCCACTAATGGCGATCGTATTAGATAATATTACATATACTTACGGCATGGGTACTCCTTTTGAAAAGACTGCACTTCGTGGTGTATCTCTTACCATTGAAAATGGGGAGTTTTTAGGTGTTATCGGTCATACTGGCTCCGGTAAATCTACCTTTGTACAGCATCTAAATGGTCTATTACATCCTACAACTGGTACCGTTACGGTCAATGGTGTAGATATTAGCGCCTCCACAGAGGAAGCTAAAAAAATGCGCCATAAGGTTGGTATGGTATTCCAATACCCAGAGCACCAATTGTTTGAAGAAACCATTGCTCAGGATATCGCCTTTGGTCCTAAAAATTTAGGGCTTAGTGCTGATGACGTAGACGAGCGTGTGCGAGATGCGATGAAGTTCGTAGGGCTCGATTACGATATATATGCAGAACGATCTCCCTTTCATTTATCTGGTGGTCAAATGCGCCGCGTTGCTATTGCTGGTGTAGTGGCTATGAACCCAGACTTCCTGGTGCTTGATGAACCGTCTGCCGGACTTGATCCATTTGGTCGGGAAGAAATCTTTGAAGAAATCATTCGCCTTCATAAGGAAAAGGGTATAACTGTAATTCTTGTATCTCACAATATGGAAGATATTTCTCGCATGGCTTCCCGTCTTGTAGTACTCGATAAAGGTCGTGTCGTCCTCGATGGTGAACCGATGGACATCTTTAATAATCATCGTGATGAGTTACAGGCTGTCGGTGTAGATGTTCCACCAGTGTCTGTTACCATGGAATATTTGCGTGAACAAGGCCTTGATGTGTCTAATCGCGTACTGTCTGTAGATGATGCGGTACAAGCAATTCTAGAGGGAGGTAGCCATGTTAAATAACATTACTATTGGTCAATACTTCCCAGGGAATTCCTTCTTGCATCGCATGGATCCGCGAGCAAAGATTATTGCTACTACCATCTTCGTAGTGGCTATCTTCTTGGCAAATTCTCCACTAGCCTATGGCATAGTAGGTGGTTTCACCATCTTTGCAATGCTATTATCGCGTTTGCCATTACGCCTGATGTGGTCTGCCATTAAACCGCTTTGGATTATCATCGTATTTACCATGGGTATTCATATTTTTACGACGCCAGGTAATCCAATTTTCCAATGGGGAATTATTAATATTACAGATCATGGCGTGGCAATGGGCCTTCAAATGGCGGCACGATTAATCTTCTTAATCTTGTTCTCTTCATTGTTGACCTATACCACATCACCGATTCGCTTAACTGATGGCATCGAGCACTTGCTCAATCCGTTCCGTCGCATAGGTGTTCCTGCTCATGAACTAGCCATGATGATGACTATTGCGTTGCGTTTCATTCCTACCTTATTGGATGAGACAGATCGTATTATGAAAGCACAATCTGCTCGTGGTGCAGACTTTGTGACAGGCTCTATTATTCAACGAGCGAAAAACATGGTGCCACTTTTAGTGCCATTATTTATCAGTGCGTTTCGACGGGCCGATGAATTAGCTATCGCTATGGAAGCGCGTTGCTATAGAGGTGGTGTCAACCGTACGCGTATGAAGGAATTACAAGTTACTTATGTCGATTATATTGGTGTTGGCGCTGTTGTTTTGGTAACTATTGTACTTGTCGCATTGTGGTGGTTAGATTTATGAGAAATATACGGATCATAGTGGCTTATGATGGTACAGATTTAGCAGGTTATCAAAAGCAACCTAATGATAAGGGGTTAACGGTACAAGGTTGTTTGGAATATGGTTTATCACGTATTTGTAATGAACCCATTCAAATTTATGGTGCCTCTCGTACTGATGCGGGGGTGCATGCTAAATTTCAAGTTTGTACATTTCAAACGTCGGGCACTATACCAGTAGAAAATATTCCTCGTGCTATGATAGCTCATATTCCTAAGGATATAGTCGTTCTAGAAGCGGAAGAAATTCCGCTAGATTGGAAGCCACGGTGGAATATATACGGTAAAGAGTATGTATATACGATTCATAATCAGCTCATTGCAGATCCTTTGACGCAGCGGTATCATTGGAATGTGAAAAAGCCCTTAGATATTGATCGGATGCAGGCTGCAGGTAATGAACTAGTAGGTACGCATGACTTTACAACCCTAAAGGGAACGAATTCAACCCCTGCGGATCCTGTAAAAACAATCCTGGGAATCCATGTTGAGGCAAAGGGGGCTCACGTAACGATTTCTGTGGTCGGTGATGGGTTCTTATACCATATGGTGCGTAATATTGCGGGATTACTCGTAGATGTCGGACTTGGTCGCCGTAAGGTGGAGGACATTAAAGGGTACTTAGTAGCTAAGGACCGCCGTGTTATAGGGAAAACTGCACCTGCTCAGGGTTTATGTTTAGAAGAAATATTCTTCACTGAGGAGCGACAACAAGAGGTGTTACGAAATAAATATTTTAGATGATTCGAGAATAAATATTCTATATAATTTTATATAGACTCTTTTTTGCCGTCTGAATATAAAACGATAAGCATAAATACTAAAAGGATACTACTTAAAAAGTGGTATCCTTTTTCTCTTATAATTTTTAGTTATAATACCTTAATTTATACCTATTATTATGTGAAATGATACATTGTAAACCTAAAATATACATGATACAATGACGATATAAGACAGGTTCGTACTATAAAACATTAACATAGTAAGGTAGACTCTTGTCAGCAGTGTAATTTTTATCCTAAGGAGGGTGAATCTCTTGCAAAAACGTAAAGATTTTATCTGGAAAATGGGCGGCCAACAAGGTGAAGGTATCGAGAGTTGCGGCGAAATTATGGCCACAATCCTTGCTAAAGAAGGCTACTCTTTGTATAGCCAACGTTTATTTGCATCTCGCATCAAAGGTGGTCATACTACATTCGCATTGCGCGTAGCATTGGAACAAATTATGTCCATTGGTGAAGGGGTAGACTTCTTGCTTTCCCTTGATCAAGAAACCGTTGATATGCACGGTTCCGAAGTACGTGATGGTGGATATATCATCTGTGATAGTAAAGTTAATCCAGACTTTTCTAAATTTGAAGGTACAAAGATTAATTGCTTATCTTTGCCTATCTCTGAAACAGCAATGAAACAAGGATCCTTGTTGATGCGTAATATCGTAGCACTTGGAATGTCCGTAGCGCTTCTTGGCTTTGATACTAAGATGTTTAAAGATGCTATTACTGAGAAATTTGCAAAGAAATCCCAAGAGATTATAGATAAAAACTTGGCTGCTTTCGATGATGGTCATAGCCTTGTAATGGAAAAGTTAGGCGATGTTGAGATCGATACATTGCCAGCGCCTGGTAAGAAAGATCAAATGTTCTTATTAGGTAACGAAGCATGTGCTCTTGGTGCTATTGCAGCAGGCTCCCGTTTCATGGCATCATATCCTATTACGCCAGCATCCGAAGTTATGGAATACATGATTAAAACTATGGATAAGTTGGGCTCAACTGTTGTTCAAACAGAAGACGAAATCGCAGCATGTATGACAGCTATGGGTGGTGTATACGCAGGTGTTCGTGGCTTTACATGTACTTCTGGTCCAGGCCTTTCCTTGATGGCAGAATCCTTGTCTATGGCTTCCATGGCTGAATTGCCAATGGTTGTTATCGACGTTCAACGTTCTGGCCCATCCACTGGTATGGCTACAAAAGTTGAACAATCCGATATTGATGCAGCTTGCTACAATGCACATGGCGACTACTCTGGTATCGTAATTTCTCCAACATCTATTGAAGAATGTTTCTATGAAATTCAAAAAGCTTTCAACTTGGCAGAAATGTACCAATGTCCAGTTATCTTTATGCCTGACTTACAACAAGGTTTGAATAAACAATCCGTTCCTTCTTTCGATTTGAACCGCGTACCTATTAATCGAGGTAAAATGATGAAAGAAGCTGAGCTTCCTGAATTGGTACAACCTAACTATTTCAAACGCTTTGAATTGACTGAAGATGGCATTTCTCCTCGTACAATTCCAGGTATGAAAAATGGTCTATTCCTTTCCACAGGTTTAGAGCATAATGAAGAAGGTAAACCAGCAGAAGCGCCTACAATGCACGTAGCGCAAACTGATAAACGTTTCCGTAAATTGGAAACTGTAGCTGACAATTATGATCCATTCTTGAACAATGCTAAATACGATGAAGCGGATGTACTCGTTGTAGGTATGGCTTCTAGTCGTGGTGCTATCGAAGAAGCTGTTGCTGAATTCGATCAAGAAGGTGTTAAAGTTAACCATTTACAATTGCGCTTAATTAAACCATTCCCAGCAAAGCAATTACAACCGTTCTTTGATGCGGCGAAAAAAGTAGTTATTGTAGAACACAATAAAACTGGTCAATTGGCTAACTTATTTAAAATCAACATGCATAAGAAACATAAGATTTCTAGCTGCTTGAAATACGATGGTAATCCATTCACAAAAAGTTATGTGAAAAATGCGATTAAGGAGGTCCTATAATATGACAACAGCTAAAGATTACAGAAATGATATTCGTCCTAACTGGTGTCCAGGCTGTGGCCATTATGGGGTTCAAGCGGCGATTACTGACGCTGTAGTAGCGAAAAATATTCCACCAGAAAAATTAGCCGTAATTTCCGGTATTGGTTGTTCTAGCCGTATCGGTGGCTATTTCTACGCTTATGGTGCGCATACAACTCATGGCCGTGCGCTTCCTTATGCGCAAGGCGTTAAGCTTGCTAACCAAGACCTAGAAGTTATCGCATTTTCCGGTGACGGTGATGCCTTTGCTATCGGTATGGGTCACACCATTCATGCTTTTAAACGTAATGTAAACATGACATACGTAGTAATGGATAACCATGTATATGGTTTGACTAAAGGTCAAGCATCCCCTCGTTCTGATATCGGTTTTGTTACAAAAACAACTCCTCATGGTGCGTTTGAGTCTCCATTGTCCGTTTGTGAAACTGCGATTGCAGCAGGTGCTACATTTGTAGCGCAAAGTTATATGGTGAATCGTAAAGAGCTCGTTGATTTGATTCAACAAGCTATGGATCATGAGGGCTTCTCCTTCATCAATGTATTTAGCCCATGTGTTACATACAACAAACGCAATAGCTATGATTGGTTCAAAGAACATTTAGTAGCATTGCCTGAAGGTTATGACCCAACAGATCGTGCAACAGCGCTTAAAACTTTGGGTGATACTGATGGTTTGGTTACAGGCCTTATCTATCAAAATACATCTAAACCTTCCTTTGAAAAAGCAATGGCTGCAGCAAATGGCGGACCACATCCTCGTCCATTGACTGAAGATGTTGTAAAACCTGACCAAGCATTATTTGATAGTCTTTGCAATCAATTTAAATAATATTAGTATCGTACCCATTAGGTAGGATGCTGATTAAAGAAACGTGTCACCTTCGGGTGGCACGTTTTTTGTATGTACTATTTTATGAAAAACTATTTAGTATATTGCTTTCTGCGATTTGTCCCATGTGGTTATATAACGTGATATAATAAGGACATTGTATGATATTCATTGCAATTGTATCGTATTCATTGCAGAGGTTTTTATGAAAGCATACGAAAAGGGGATTAGTCTATCTATCTGGACTTTGAGTTGGCCTATATTTATTGAAGTGTTCCTACAGATGCTAGTAGGTAATATAGACCAATTGATGATGAGTCACTACTCGCCTCAAGCGGTAGCAGCGGTAGCTAATGCCAATCAAATTTTAAATATCTTTATTATGCTCATCATCGTCATGAGTACAGCTACGACGATTTTGATTGCCCAATATTTAGGAGCGAGAAACCAGTCTAAGCTATCAGAGGTATGTACGGTCAGCTTAATGATGAATTTTCTCTTTTCATCTATAGCGGCAGTATTCTTTATTACTTGCCATGAATGGATCTTTACATGGCTAGGTATACCACCAGAAACGATGAGTGATACGTCGATATATACTACTATCGTTGCTGCAGGGCTACCGATACAAGCGATGTATTATGCGTTAGTAGCCGTATTTAGAGGGCACTCATTAACACGTGTTACCATGTACATTGCCCTTGTGATGAATATCATTCATATTCTAACAAACTATGTATTAATCTTTGGACATGGTCCAATACCAAGCCTTGGTGTATTAGGTGTTTCTATTTCAACATGGCTATCTAAAGTGGTAGGGCTCGTGATTATTGGATATACTTTTAAGAAATTATTAACCTTAGAGGTGAGCTTTACATTCTTAAAACCATTTCCGTGGCATACGGTTAAATCTTTATTGCATATCAGTGTTCCTTCTGGTGGAGAAACATTGAGCTATCAATTGTCTCAAACTACGATCATGAAAATGGTCAATATTTTAGGCTTAGCAGTTATTAACACTAAAGTTTATGTATCTGTTATCGCCATGCTTTGTTATGTATACACTATAGCGCTATCCAATGCTTCACAAGTTATCGTAGGTTTCCTAATGGGCGCTAAGCGCCAAGAGGAGGTTACTAGTCGTGTATGGAGGTCCATGTATTTAGCGATTGCTATTAGCGTAGGTCTTGCTACATTCTTCTATGTGACTAGTGATTCTGTTGTATCTGTGTTTACTTCAGATCCGGAAATCCTAGAGTTAGCACATAATGTATTACTGGTTGAGATCTTTCTTGAGTTAGGACGTGCAGTAAATATCGTTATGGTTGGTTGTTTGCAGGCTGCCGGTGATATTCGTACGCCTATGCTAGTGGGAATCTTTGGCATGTGGTTATGTGCCGTGCCATTATCGTATCTATTTGGTATTTACTGGGGTTGGGGCCTTGTTGGTATATGGATTGCCATGGCCGCTGATGAAATCTTGCGAGGTTTATTGTTTATATATCGTTGGTATAGCGGTAAATGGAGAAACAAGCATCTTATCGAAGCTTAATTTCATTCTCCCTAATTTTGATTTACAATTAGCTAAATAATAATGTAATATAACTAGCATTATATTGGAGAATAGACATTGCTAGTTTTACTTGAAAGTAGGTTTATATGAGTAAGACAGTGGGCATTATTGGCTTAGGCCTATTAGGTGGATCCTTGGCAAAGGCCTTAAAGGAATATACAGATTATGAGGTAGTAGGCTATGCACGTCGTCAAGAGATCTGTGATGCGGCCATTCAAGATGGTGTGGTAAAAGCTGCGTGGACTGAAGTTGAGCCATTGATTAAGAACTCAGATATCGTTGTGTTCTCCTTGCCACCTGATACAAATGCACGACTTTTTACTGAAACGGCTCATCTATTTAGACCGGGACAAGTCGTAACCGATGTATCTAGTGCGAAGGAAAATTTTGTACGAGCCGTTTATGAATCGATTCCTAAGGGGACCGTTTTCGTATCTGTCCATCCTATGGCAGGATCCGAAAAGGGTGGGTATGAAGTATCTCATAAAAACCTATTCAAAGGTATGGGCTGGATCGTGTTAGAAGATAAGGCATCTGATGTATATAGTGAAGAAGTAGCTCAAGAATTAGCTGACATGGGTCGTGCCTTAGGGTCTCGTATCGAGTTTGTCGATATTTATGCTCACGATGCATATCTGGCTATGGTTAGTCATATGCCTCACTTATTGGCCTCTATTTTAACACAAGTTTCGGGAGGCGATGAATTGGGCGAATTACGCATGAAATTGTCCGCAGGGGGCTTTAGAGACTGTACACGTGTGGCTGGTGGATTACCATCGATGTGGCGTGAAATTATTTATGGGAATCGTCGTAATGTTATTGAAGGGCTCACACAGGTTGAAGCAGAAATTCAACGTGTAAAAAAGATACTTTTACAAGAGGATGACGGTCAAGAATTAGAAATCTATCTTGAACGAAGTCGCGAGATTCGAGGAAAGTTACCGTATTTAACTGGTCAAATCAAGGATAATTAAAATGGCGTAGTTTTGTATCCTATAAGAGAGTAAATGTAACTGAAAAAACATGACATATATCTAGAATCGTGTATACTATATATCGATATGAGTATGTAAATATATTATGTTAAGGGAGCTTTTATGAGTTTGTTACAAGAAACTTGTGGCGCTATTACAGGTCGCAGCCTAGAGATTGAACGACATATAATCGATAGCTGGAATACAGCATCGCCTGTGGAACGATATGGACGCCTTGTAAATATGGTGGCCCAATATGGGGCAGCTACCAATCAAGAGACGTTAGCTGTACCAAAGCCTTGCATGATAATTGCCTCTGCCGATCACGGTGTGGCCGATATGGGTGTCAGTGCGTATCCAAAGGAAACGACCGTTGGGATGACTCAGAATTACCTGATTCCTAAGGGGGCTGGCGCTAATTCTCTAGCGAATTATTGTGGTGCTCAAATGGAAGTTATCGATATGGGCATTGATGCGGATATGAGTTGGGTTCCAGGCCTTCGTATTCATAAACTTGGGATGGGTACGAAAAACTTCGTAGAAGAGCCGGCTATGACGCGTGAACAAGCGATTGAAGGCATTGAAACGGGCATCCGCCTCGTAAAAGAAAAGATTGATGAAGGCTTCAATGTATTTTTAGTAGGCGAAATGGGCATATCTAATACGACAGCTAGTGCCCTTATGACCGCTAAGTTTGCAGGACTTACGGCGGAAGAGGCGACGGGACGAGGGACAAATATTTCCGATGAGCGCCTTAAATTAAAGCAACGCATTGTTCATGATGTACTGGAAAAATATAAGGATATTCCTAAAGACGATGCTATTGGGATTTTATCCTCTGTAGGTGGCTTTGAATTTGCTTGTATTGTTGGTGTTATCTTAGGCGCCGCAGCAAATCACGGGTTAGTTATCATCGATGGATTTAATACATCGGCTTGTGCATTAGTGGCTAAAACTTTGGTGCCACAAGTAATGGATTATGTGATGGCTTCGCATTTATCCGCTGAAAAAGCTGCTAAATCTTCCTTAGAAAATTTAGGCCTTGAAGCCTATGTCGATTTAGGCCTTTGTTTAGGTGAGGCCTCTGGTGGATCCATACAAATGGGTATGCTAGATCTTGCGGTTCATATGTATTTGGCGCTTACAGGAGGTAAGGCATGAGAACTTTCAAAATAGAACCATTGCATGTACCATCCATGGAAGCATGCCGCTTACGTATCGATAATTTGACAAAGCCTATCTATAGCCTTGCTACGTTAGAAACTATAGCAGAGCGTTTTGCAGGGATTCTTAGAAACCCTAAACCAAATCATTTACGCTATGGTGTGCTCGTTGTGGCGGCGGATCACTTGGTAGATGGGCCGCAAAACACTGAGCATGGTAGTGAAAGCTATGATGCCATAGAACGTTTTAATGAGGGAACAACAGCTACACAAGGGGCTGCAGCTAAATTAAATGCCGTTGTACATGTGGTGAATCTAGGTCTTGAACAAGATACTGCAGATTTAGCAAATATTGAACAACAGGTGATTCGAAAAGGCTCCCATTTCTTTGGCGTAGAACCTGCTATTTCTCGTGAGGAATTAGAGCGTGCTCTTGAGCTCGGCTTTACCTATGCAGATAGATTACATGCTGATGGATTACAAGTGGTGGCGATTGGTAACGTAGGGGAGAGGGCGTTTTTAGATTCTCTTGTAACGACGGCGACGATCACAGGTTGTGCGTATGAGGATATTCTCGTTCATAATGAATATGGACCTACAGTAGAGCAACGCGCTGCTCATATTCATTCTTTTGTAGATCGATTTAATATTGCTGTGGATGATTGGTCTACTTTGAGTGAAAGCGAGCGCCATGATGCGGTATTGAACTTGCTTCATGTAGTGGGTGGTTTAGATATTGCATTTTTAACGGCCTTTATCTTGGGGGCTGCTAGCCATCGCATGGCTGTAGTCTTTGATAATGTAGTAACTGGTGCAGCTATTTTAGCGGCGATTACCATTGATCCTCTAGTTAAGGACTATGTGTTCCCATCGGCTGTCTATGATGAGCCTATACATGATGAACCTATTCATAAGGAACAATGTCGCTTCTTAGGGGTAAAGCCTTATTTGTACTATAATCTGCTAATCGATGAAGCTTTAGGTTCAACTATGGGACTATCTATAATCGATGCATCCATGCATATGCTAAATGACATGAAAACCTTCATCGAAGCGGAAGTTAGCGTGGCTGAAGATGGGGCTGGTAAGGGTAGACAAAAGGATAAAGAATAATCTATTTTAAAGGGGGATTGTATATCCCCCTTTCTCGGGTAAAAGATGTTCTTGTATGCTATATTTTCAAGGAACTTTACGGAAAAACCATTGACACTATATGTGTAAATTGATATTATTATATGGCAGTCAGGATGGACTTAATTCATCCTTGACGACAGATTGATAATTATGTTATAGTAATTATCGGTTCTGTATGCGGGAATAGCTCAGCGGTAGAGCACCGCCTTGCCAAGGCGGGGGTCGCGAGTTCGAATCTCGTTTCCCGCTCCATACATTCCTCGATAGCTCAGTCGGTAGAGCAATCGGCTGTTAACCGATCGGTCGTAGGTTCGAGTCCTACTCGAGGAGCCACTTGACTCACTAGCTCAGTTGGCAGAGCACCTGACTTTTAATCAGGGTGTCCCGCGTTCGAGTCGCGGGTGAGTCACCATTTCTGGCCCGTTGGTCAAGCGGTTAAGACACCGCCCTTTCACGGCGGTATCCCGGGTTCGATTCCCGGACGGGTCACCACATATGGACGATTAGCTCAGCTGGGAGAGCGCCTGCCTTACAAGCAGGATGTCGGCAGTTCGATCCTGTCATCGTCCACCATTTGCGGGAATAGCTCAGCGGTAGAGCACCGCCTTGCCAAGGCGGGGGTCGCGAGTTCGAATCTCGTTTCCCGCTCCATACACATTCCTCGATAGCTCAGTCGGTAGAGCAATCGGCTGTTAACCGATCGGTCGTAGGTTCGAGTCCTACTCGAGGAGCCATTTTTATTGGCCCGTTGGTCAAGCGGTTAAGACACCGCCCTTTCACGGCGGTATCCCGGGTTCGATTCCCGGACGGGTCACCACATGGACGATTAGCTCAGCTGGGAGAGCGCCTGCCTTACAAGCAGGATGTCGGCAGTTCGATCCTGTCATCGTCCACCAAAGCAAACGGTTATCTTCGGATAGCCGTTTTTTTAGTATGTAAAAAGTACATATGGTCATGTAGATAAATAAAGGAGTACAACTGTTATAGTTGTACTCCTTTTGTTGTAATGCTTATATAGTTTTATGTAAAAAATATATAGTTGCTATGGTTGTACTTTCAAAATATATAGTTAGTTATTGTTATATCAAAAAAATATAACTTTTATTATAGTCACATCTGGAAATTGTATATTTAACGTGGCGCATACATGATGATATATACACCTACGAGGCATACAAGGCCGCCGATGATATCGTACGTATCTGGCCGTAATCCGTCTACAAGCCAACCCCAGAGGATGGATAAGGCGATAAATACGCCGCCGTAGGCCGCGTACACCTTACCAAAGCTGGCTTCTGGTTGGAAGGTGGGGATGATGCCATATAAGAATAAAATAAAAGCACCTGCAATTAGGTATAACGGACCTTTATCGTCACGCATGTAGAGCCATACAAGATAACCACCACCGATTTCTGCAAGTCCTGCTAGTATAAAGAATAGAATAGATAAGAGCATAGTAACCTCACTGTATTCTTACTATATTAATTGAAATCTATTCTCTATTTTACAACTTAGGACAAGAGAGGGCAATTGTTTTGTATAGTTAGGTCATTTGTTGTCTATAGTAAAACCCCGTACACCAAAAGGTATACGGGGTCTATTCGTTATTATAAACGTGGTGGTGATTCGCTGTGCACATAGTCCATAAAGGTATGCATAGTTTCTGTTTTAGAATTATTCTTCTTAAATGCGAAGCACACTTGTAGTTTGAATGGTTTTTCTAAAGGAACAAAGCCATCATTGATGTTTAAAGACGTTAAAATTTGGCGTGCTACGATGCAACCAGATTTATTCTTTTGACAGTAGTCGATCATTGTATATGGATTGGATAGACGGCTACCGCGGATGTGTAGGTTTTGTTGACCGTTCCCAACATAGTTTTTTAATGTGCGATACATAAAGTATTTAGGTGGATACATAAGCAGTGGTTGTTGCTGGATAGCTTTTAAACTGGCTGTTTCCATACCGTTCACTAAGTTTGGTGCATAGTATACAAATTCGTCTTCTCTAAGCGCGGTGGATTCGTATGCGGACATATCCTTATTATTAGGTAAATAGAGTAATGCAATATCGATGCGGTTTTCTCGTAAGTCGAGCATCAATTCTTCTTCTTCCATATCGTATATACTAACAGAGAATTCAGGATGGTTTTGGAAGAAGTGGGAAACGTAACCGTTTAGACGGATATCCCCAAGACTACGTAATACACCAATGTTTAGAATTGGGCGTTCAACCTTGCTAGCCAAACGAATAGATTGGATAGCGCGTTCCAATGTGTCGAGAACTTGTTCTGCTTCTGGTAGGAATAACTCACCTTCTGGTGTTAAACGGCTACCTCTTGTAGAACGGGAGATTAATTTCACACCAACTAAACGCTCTAATTTTTTCATTTGAGCGCTGAAAGCTGATTGTGTAATATTCATAGATTGTGCAGCTAATGTAAAGCTTCCTGTTTTATTATAGGTAATAAAACTTTGTAGCTCTTGCATTGTAGGTAACTCTTTCATGTTATTCCCCCAACTTAGACATAAGACTCCAATGATACCTATTACCTTACTTATTCATATTGTAGCATACTATAATTGATTTTTCATCTAAATCTATAAAATATGATGAAACATGCACAACCGATATAGTGCGTCGTATTATCGTAAAAAAGTATAATCATAAATTGTGATTATGCACTTATTTCAATGACTTTCACAGGTATCGATAATTGACATAACTAGATGAAAATGATATTATATTCGGGTACCATTATGTGTAGGTACAGGTTTATTTTAATCTTATGAGGTGATAATCACATGGCAACGAGAAGAGAGGCTCGATTCAAACTTTGTCGTCGCTTTGGTGTGAACGTATTCGGTCACGCAAAAGCCTTGAATCGCGTCAAAAAAGACCAACGTCAGAAGAAAATGTCTGAGTATGGCACACAATTATTAGAAAAACAAAAAGTTAAAGCTTACTACAACTTGCTAGAACGCCAGTTCGTACGCTATTATGATAAAGCGAAAAAAATGCAAGGTGTTACAGGTCAAAACATGTTGATCCTTTTGGAACAACGCCTTGATAACCTTGTATATCGCATCGGCTTCGGTAACTCCATTCGTCAAGCTCGTCAAATGGTAAACCATGGCCACATCTTGGTAAACGGTCGTCGCGTAGACATTCCTTCCTTCTCCTGCAAACCAGGCGATGTAATCGAATTGCGCGAAGCATCTCGTGATAACGAAATGTTCAAAACTAACTTCCAAGAACTTCGTTCTTTCGAACTTCCTTACATTGAAAAAGACTTGGAAGGCTTCAAAGCTACATTTACTCGTCTTCCTCAACGTGAAGAACTTCCTATCGAAGTTAATGAAACACTTATCGTCGAATTGTACTCCAAATAATTTGGCGCTATTGCCCGCAGTGCTGTGCACTGCGGGTTTTTGCATGTTGTGTGTATTGTTTATAAAAGTAGAGCTATTATAAAAAAATTAAATTTTAGAGTTTAATCGAGTATAACCTATTATAATAGCAGTGCTTATGATTATTCCAAATCCACATATAAAAAATATATCATGCAAAGGTAATACATTTGCTAAGCTTGTAAATATAGTTATTGATAATATTGATCCAATAGAGAATCCTGTACTTACAGAACCGCTAGCTAATGTTAACTCTTCCTGTGAAAAAATAGATTGTATATATGCATGAACTAAAACAACGGCTGTAAATAATAATATTTCAGATATGCTATATAGAATATAAAGTTCTTCTATTGTTTTTATATAACCTATGCAAAAAATACTTCCCCCATATAGTATAAAAAGAGGAAACAAAATCTTTTTAAAACTCGTTGCTAAGTTAATGGTGAAATATTTAGCAAGAATTCCAAAAACAATGAATGATGCCAGCCTAGAGATTGTTTGCGTATATCCATACTGACTATCAGTTAAATGTAATATATTTTTAATAAATATTAATAGTAGAATCGGAATACACATATAAAATATTCTAGCTAATATACCCAAGTAAACTATAAAATTAATTTTTTTATTTAGGAATAATAATTTATATCCTTTTATTAAAAGTTGAATTCGGTCATATATGTTTTGTCTAATAGTTTTTTGGGAGATAATTGAGTATGATTGTATTTTCACATTTCTATTTAATTGATAAAGTAGGTAGGCTGAAATGATATAAGTAATTGCATCAATAACGAATACCATCGTTAAAGAGTAATTAATTATAACGCTAAATAATAAGGAACCACCTATCAATGCAAAACGATTAATAGACCGGAGCAGTGCATTAAATTTGACTAGATCATTTGTAATATTAGGTATAAAAGAAAGTCTAGCGATTCCTAAAATTTTATTATTAAAACCTATAAGAAAAGCTATGATATATACTAGATAAAGGTTATCTATGAAAATAAAAATTAATAATATAAAACCCGAAACTATTTCAGGAACTACCATAGACCACATTAAGCCTTTTTCTTTTACAAGTATCCCTAAAAATGGGCCTAATAACATTCCAACTAATAATGTTGCTATCGTAACTGCCCCTGTATTAAAAGGACTGTGGGTGGTATTAAATATATATGTTATAAAGCCTAGTGTTGTTGCTGTGCTTCCCATTGTTGAAAAAAATAGAGCACTATTTAAGAGAAATGAGTTTTTATTTTCTAGATTCATATTATCATCTCCTAGATTATAGAAGTACAGATATAATATGTGTTGTTTTACAAAATCTAAATTAAACTTTTATCAATTTTTGATATTATATATTCATAATTCTATATAAATATATAAATTTCCTGTACAATATAAAGTTATATGTAATATAAGTAGGTTTTTGCTAAGGCAAGATAATAAAGGGGACTATTCATTCTTTATTATTTAGAGGAGATTAATGGATTTTATACGTGTTGAGTTAGAAGAAAAATATATTGCTGATGTTGAGTCTCGAGAGGAGTGTATTGCCTTTAGTGTGTATATTAAAAGTGGTGATTTTTCCGGACGAGGCACATTTGTTTATACTGTAAATCAATTTAGACAATTAATCAGTCAACTCAAATTAATATATATTACATTAGATGGAGAGGTTCGTATTGCTTATGATGATTCGGATGATTATGTCCATATTATATGCAAATCATATGGACATATAAAAGTAGACACTCAATTGGGAGGTAGTTGGCGTGATAATTGGGTTAAACTTGTTCTTAATACTGATCAGACCGTATTGAATGAGGTAATACAGCAATGTAATTCTATATTAAAAAATTAATTTGATGATAGCGTATAACTACTAAATTTTAATTGACACAAACCCATAAAATCTGTATACTATTTTGAGTAAGCTTTAGTCGTGTTTCCATTAGCCCCGGAAGCAAAGGACAAGCTGATTTTGGTAGAATTATGACGTTATTAGGAGGATATGCAGCATGAAAACTACATATATGGCCAATCCGAACACAATCGAACGGAAATGGTATGTTGTTGACGCTGAAGGTAAAACTTTAGGACGCCTTGCTGCCGAAGTTGCAAAAGTTCTTCGGGGCAAAAATAAACCAACTTTCACACCACACGTAGACACTGGTGACCATGTGATCGTTGTAAACGCAGAAAAAATTCGCGTAACTGGTAAAAAATTGGAACAAAAGGAATACTTCCGTCACTCTGGTTACCCAGGTGGTTCCCGTTTCACTAAATTGTCCATGATGCTTGAAAAACAACCTGAACGTGTTGTTGAAATGGCAGTTCGTGGCATGCTTCCAAAAAACAAATTGGGTGCACAACAATACCGTAAATTAAACGTATACGCTGGTCCTGAGCATCCACATACAGCTCAAAAACCAGAAGTGTTAGAAATTTCCGTACGATAATCTAGAGGGAGGAATATATAATGGCAGTAGCACAATATTACGGCACTGGTCGTAGAAAATCTTCCGTTGCTAGAGTTCGTCTGGTACCGGGCACAGGTAAAATCACTGTTAACAAACGTGAACTTAATGATTATTTCGGTCGCCAAACTTTGGAATTGATCGTAAAACAACCTTTGAACTTGACTAACACAGTTGAACAATACGATGTTATCGCAACTGTAGCTGGTGGTGGTCCTTCCGGTCAAGCTGGTGCAATTCGTCACGGTATCTCCCGTGCGTTATTGGACGTAGATGGCGAACTTCGTCAATCTTTGAAAAAAGCTGGCTTCTTGACTCGTGACCCACGTATGAAAGAACGTAAAAAATACGGTCTTAAAAAAGCCCGCAAAGCAAGCCAATTCTCCAAACGTTAATATTTGGAATACAGGATATTACACCTGCAGACAATGTCTGCAGGTGTTTTTGCATTATTAGATAATTTTTAATACTCAAGTCAGTTTAATTTTCATTCTTTCATTTACATCTATATTTAATTTTCCTATAATAGAAGTATAATAATCGAATTTTTTCGAAAATAGATTTTTATATAGGAGAAATCATATGATTTATAATACAATTCAGTACGTAGTGGACAACGGCATTGGTACGTTGACCTTTAATCGTCCAACCGTAGCCAATGGTTTTAATATCGAGATGTGCAAGGAGATCCTTGAGGTTTTAGATAACGCTCATAATGATGAAAGTGTTCGTGCATTGCTCATCAATGCAGAGGGAAAGGTGTTCTCTGCGGGTGGTGATTTAACAGAAATGGAGCGCGCTGTAAACGAAGGGGATACTGAGTCTTTATTTGAAATCGTTGAGCTAGTAGCTGAGATTTCTATGGCTATGAAGAAGTTACCAAAACCTGTTATTATGAGCCTTCAAGGGGCTGCAGCAGGTGCTGCCTTCAATATGGCTTTAGCGGCGGACTTTGTTGTAGCTGCTAATAACGTACGTTTTATTCAAGCTTTCGTAAATGTAGGTCTTGCTCCTGATGCGGGTGGTTTATTCCTACTAACTCGCTCTATTGGTATGAACCGTGCTATGCATATTGTCATGACTGGGGAAGCCGTATCTGCTGAAAAGGGTAAGGAACTTGGCTTTGTGTATAAGGTTTGTGAATTAGAAGATTTAGAGACTGCTACAAGACGCCTCGTTGAAAAATTGGCAAAAGGGCCTGCACAATCTTACCGCGTTATGAAGGAAATGATGTGGAATAGCTTCTTAGCAGGTTGGGAAGAGTACAAGAAGTTTGAAGTAGAAAACCAATGTGCATTAGGTCTTTCAGAGGACTTCAAAGAAGGTGTACGTGCTTTCACAGAGCGTCGCCGTCCTAAATTTGGTCAACAATAATATTGATTTATGAATATACGGAATGGAATTTCCTGTAATTCATAAGAAAATACAAATATAATTAGAACCGATGTGGCTCCAACTATTGAGTTGCATCGGTTTTGCTTTCATTACACCGAAAAAGTGTATATAATAGAACTATTGAAATAGTTTTAGGAGGTCATTATTACATGGCTCAAGATACAATTAAATGTTATGACAGCCCTAGCGATGTAGTTCAAGCATTGGCAGAGGATTTTATTGCTTTTACCAACGAGGAAATCGATCGCACTGAAACGTGTGTTGTTGGTATTACAGGAGGGACTGTTATTAATGGTTTATTAGAATTGCTTAATTCCCCAGAATATATTGAACGCCTCAATTGGGAACGCATATTCTTTGTGTGGACTGATGAGCGATTCTTGCCGCAATCTCATGAGGATAATTACTTCAATCGCGTGAAACCTTACTTGTTGTGTAAGGCGAAAGGGGCGGCTCATTTCTTGCCAATCAATACAGATTCTAAAACTGTAATAGAAGCGGCAGCGGAATACGAGAAAGAGGTTAAGAATGTTCTCAAGGCTTGTAAAAAAAGTGGTCTAGATTTGGCATTGCTCGATCTTGGTGAAGATGGTCATACAGCCGGCCTATTTGCAGGTTCTCATGCATTGCGTGTCACAGATCAAGAGGTGGTAGCCGTTGAGGATGGAAAGGTATGGGAACGTATTTCTATGACCTTTTCGTTCTTAGCAAAATCCGATGCTATTTGGTTTACCGTAACTGGTGAAAGTAAGCGAACTGCATTGACAAAGGTATTGTATCAACGCGAAGATTACGAGGATTTACCTTGGGAAAAACGAATTGGTCGTGTACTACCTGGAGCGGTGCTTTCACAACAAGCTATGACCTGGTATGTGGACAAGGCAGCCTATGATGATGTACACTAAAGAGTATAAGTAGTAGTAAAGATAAAGGAGATACATATGGGGTCTATAGGAACACCTGAATTAATAGTTATATTAGTGATTGCTCTAGTTATCTTCGGACCTGGTAAATTGCCTGAAGTCGGTAAAGCTATAGGTAAAGGCATCAATGAGTTTAAAGATGCTATTTCGGGGCCTAAAAAGGCTGTTGATGAAACGAAAGAAGCCGTTAAGAAAGCGACTACTATCGATGTGACAGCAGGGGCTAAGAACGACGATAAACATAAAGAAGCTAACGATTAATAGGAGGTAACACTATGTGTAAAGATTGTGGTTGTGGCGAAGATAATGGCGTTGTAACAAAGGTATTTACCGTACCGGGGATGATGTGCAACAACTGTAAAGAAACAGTTGAAGGTGCATCTTTAGGTTTGCCTGGCGTATTAAGTGCAGAAGTAGATTTGCCAGAAAAGACTGCTACTGTTTCTTTTGATCCAACAAAAGCATCTGTAGAAGTTATTACAAAAGCCATTGAACGAACTGGCTTTGAAGTGGCAGGCGTTGCAGACGGTGTACAAAAACATAGTCATGGATTACTAGGCACTTTGAAACGTCTCTTCAAATAATCGAACCGATGGAGCTGTATTGAAACCTTGTTTCGATGCAGCCCTTTTTTGTTTAAAGAGGTAATACGATGATACGTAAGTTTGATGCTAAAAATTTTAAGTGGGATGGTATCGAAACCTTGGTATATAAGCAAGATGGTAGTCCTTTTAAAGATGTAACACGTCAAGTATTATACGATGGTGCTTATGATATTCCATGTCAATTCCGCTATTTTGAATGTTTGCCAGGAGGGTATTCTACCTTGGAGTATCACGATCATACGCATATGGTTATGATATTCCGCGGTAAGGGGCAGGTCTTATTAGGTGATGAAATCCACGATGTAGAAGCTGGTGACTTTATCGAAATTCCAGGCAAAACAATTCATCAATTCCGTGCTAATAAGGGCGATTATATTGGTTTTCTTTGCTTGGTAAATCAAGACCGGGATAAGGTGAAATTATTATCCCCTGAAGAGATGGAAATGTTACGAGCAAATCCTAAAATCAAAGAATTCTTGGAAAGTTGTTGAGTCTGGTGGAGGTTCTATGAATACTTTTACACGAGCGGCCCTTACCGTTTTAGTGGGCCTCGTCATTTGGTTTTTACCTCATACAGAGGCAATCAAGCCTGAAGGTTGGCATTTATTAGCTATCTTTACGGCTACTATTGTGGGCTTTATCTTGCGACCTTGGCCAACGGGCATTATGGCTCTTTTTGGTATTGTTGTAGCCGTAGCCACTAACTCCATTACTATGGTTCAGGCACTAGGTGGCTATGCAGAGGCGAATGTGTGGCTTATCGTAGCAGCCGTATTCTTTTCACGAGGTATTATTAATTCTGGCCTTGGTAAGCGTATTGCGTACACCTTGATTCGCTCCTTTGGCACAAGCTCTTTAAAGCTTGCTTATGCTTTGGCTTGTACGGATTTGATTATTTCTCCAGCTACACCATCTAATACGGCGCGTGGCGGTGGTATCGTATTCCCCATCGTACAAAATATTTCTTTAGCTTTTGGCTCTGAACCTTATGGTAATACGGCCCGCCGCATTGGGGCATACTTGATGACGACGGCACATACTATTAACACCATTACAGTAACGATCTTCTTGACTGCATGTAGTGGTAATTTACTTATTACGTCCTTAGGGGCGAAGTTATTCGGCTATGATATATCTTGGTGGGAATGGTTCCAAGCCGGTGTGATTCCTGGTGTGATTTGTATGATTTTGATGCCTTGGTTTATCTATAAAATCTATCCACCAGAAATCAAGGAAACACCAGAGGCTGCAGCAATGGCTCAAAAAGAACTAGATGCTCTTGGTCCTATTACGAAGGCTGAAATTTCTGTTGCCATTATCTTTGTACTTTGCATCTTGCTTTGGGCTACAGCAATTTGGACTAAGCTTCATCCTACAGTAGTAGCGATGATGGGGGTTCTGGCGTGTGTTGTGACTGGCTCTCTTACTTGGGAGGATATTTTGGGTGAACGCACCGGTTGGGATATCCTCATCTGGATGGGTACGCTCGTGGGCATGGCTGGGCTGCTTGGTAAACTCGGTGTAGTAGCTGTCTTTGCAGATTTTGTAAGTCAACATTTAGCTGGCTTTGACTGGTTCTGGGCGTCTTTTATCATTTCCGCTACCTTTGTGTACTCTCAGTATTTCTTTGCCAGTGGTACGGCGCGTATTACGGCTTTATTCTCCGCCTTTGCGGCCATTTTAGTGGCGATGGGGGCTCCTATTCCGTTTACGATATTGCTCTTTGGTTTGATGAACAGTCCTGGCTGTACATTGACTCACTATAGTTCAGGTGTAACACCGATCTTCTTCGGTGCTGGCTATGTGCCACAAGGTACATGGTGGCGCGTAGGTCTTGCCATTTCCGTGGTGAGCTTCCTCATTCATTTCTGGGGTGGCACCTTTGGCATGTGGCTCTTTGGTATTTTATAATATATTCAATCCCTCACTACGGTGAGGGATTTTTCTTGTTATATCTATATTTTTTATACCTTACTAGGTTTGCTATAGTTTTTGGGTATGGTGAACTTCATAAAAAAACTATGATGAATCTATAGAATTTATTGTGAATTATCTTGCGCGGGATAATATAACGTGTTATTATTATTCCGTAATTATTATTACAGAATATTTTAGGAGGAAACATGTTAGGTTTAGTCATTAGCTTATTGATTATTGCGCTAGTCGTGATTATTAATGACATTCGAATTATGAACAACAACTTAACACGTTTTTGTCTTAGAAGTTCCGCGAATGGTTTAATATACAATCAATAAGATTTGACTATATGGTTTGTTTCTTATGTGTATATTTTCCAAGGGGTACATAGGATTATTTATGTATATAGGAATTCTGTAAACAAAAGGAATATCATTTGTAAACTTTTAAGACGATTCATTGGAATCGTCTTTTTTTATGCGTCGTGAAAGCTGTCCAAGTGGATGCTTTCAAAAGTGAGGAGATTAACATGAGTTGTAGAAGTGACAATTTGAAAACAGGCGTAGCACGTGCACCACACAGATCTTTATTAAAAGCTCTGGGTTTTGTTGATGAAGAAATGGGTAGACCAGTCATCGGTATTGCCAACTCTTTCAATGAAATCATCCCTGGTCACGTAGGCCTGAAAAATATTGTACAAGCCGTAAAAGACGGTATCCGCAACGCAGGTGGTGTGCCAATCGAGTTCAATACTATCGGTATTTGCGATGGTTTGGCAATGAACCATATCGGCATGAAATACTCCTTAGTTACACGTAATATCATTGCAGATTCTATCGAAGCTACTGCTATGGCTACACCATTCGATGCGATGGTATTCATTCCAAATTGCGATAAGGTAGTGCCAGGCATGTTGATTGCAGCTGCTCGCCTTAATATCCCATCTGTATTCGTATCTGGTGGGGCCATGCTCGCTGGTGTACATAAAGGTAAAAAAATTGGTTTGTCCGACGTGTTCGAAGCCGTAGGCAAACATCAAACTGGTGAAATGGATGATGCTGAGTTAGCTGATATCGAAAATACGGCATGTCCTACATGTGGTTCTTGCTCTGGTATGTATACGGCAAATACAATGAACTGCTTAACAGAAGCTCTCGGTATGGGCCTTCCTGGCAATGGTACAATCCCCGCGGTATATTCTGAACGTTTGCGTTTAGCTAAGTTAGCTGGTATGCAAGCGGTAGAGGTATTAAAAGCAAACCTTCGCCCTAAAGATATTATGACTCGTGAAGCCTTTGAAAATGCGGTAGCTCTTGATATGGCTTTGGGCGGCTCCTCTAATACGGCGCTTCATTTACCGGCTATTGCTCATGAAGCAGGTGTACCATTATCCTTAGACGATTTCGATCGCATCGCCCAAAATACACCTCAATTATCTAAATTATCTCCATCTGGCGTATACTTCATCGAAGACTTGTACGCTGCAGGTGGTGTATCTGCCGTGTTGAAACGTTTAGCAGAAAATGGTCGCCTTCATACAGATTGCAAAACTGTTGCTCTTAAAACACAAGGTGAAATTGCAGCGGCAGCTCATGTTGTGGATGAAGATGTTATTCATCCATGGGATAATCCAGTACATGAAACTGGTGGTATCGCGGTTCTCAAAGGTAACCTTGCTGTAGATGGTTCCGTTGTAAAAGCCGGTGCCGTAGATGCAGATATGCTTGTTCATTCTGGTCCAGCAAAGGTATTCAACAGTGAAGAAGAAGCGGTTGAAGCTATCACAGGCGGTAAAATCGTAAAAGGTGACGTTGTCGTTATCCGCTACGAAGGCCCTAAAGGAGGCCCTGGCATGCGTGAAATGTTGACACCAACATCCATGATCGCTGGTATGGGGCTAGATAAAGACGTAGCATTGTTGACAGATGGACGTTTCTCCGGTGCGACTCGTGGCGCATCCATCGGGCACGTATCTCCAGAAGCGGCAGCAGGTGGCACAATCGCAGTTGTTGAAGATGGCGATATCATTAACATCGACATTCCAAATGGTAAATTGGAATTGGCTGTATCTGATGACGAAATCGCTCGTCGTAAAGCGGCATTAAAACCGTTCAAATCCAATGTAACTGGATACCTTAAAAAATACGCTCTTCACGTATCCTCTGCAGCACAAGGTGCTATCGAAGTATTTGAAGACTAATACTAGACTTTCATTTAATACTAACTAGAGGAGATAGTGTACATGCACAAATTATATGATTTTATGGAGGCTCGAGAGCGATTAAGCACAATCACGGTGAAAACAAAACTACTTCATAGCGAGGTGTTCTCCGACGAGTGCGGAAATGATGTATATATCAAGCCAGAAAACTTGCAAATAACAGGCTCTTTTAAGGTTCGTGGAGCTTATAATAAAATTGCAAAGCTGACAGAAGAAGAAAAGGCGCGCGGTGTTATCGCTGCGTCTGCCGGTAATCATGCACAAGGCGTGGCCCTTGCTGCGAAACGTCTTGGCATTAAAGCGACTATTGTCATGCCGAAACATACCCCTCTTATCAAGGTTAATGCAACAAAACAATACGGTGCAGATGTTGTATTATTTGGCGAGATTTATGACGAAGCCTATCAAAAGGCGATGGAGTTGCAAAAAGAACACGGTTATGTGTTCGTTCATCCTTTTAATGATGAAGATGTAATAGAAGGGCAAGGTACAATTGCCCTTGAGGTTCTTGATGAATTGCCTGAGGCGGATATTTTGCTCGTTCCTGTTGGGGGCGGTGGTATCGTATCTGGTATTGCTGCTGCTGCGAAATTAAAAAATCCGCGCGTTAAGATTATCGGTGTAGAACCAGAAGGTGCAGCGAGTGCCCTAGCTGCCTTAAAGGCTGATCATCCTGTACCTCTCGATGAAGTGGCGACGATTGCAGATGGTACGGCAGTACGTCAAATTGGGGAAACTACATTAGAATATATCAAACAATATGTAGATGAAATTATTACCGTTTCTGATTATGAATTGATGGAAGCATTTTTATTGCTTGTTGAAAAACATAAATTAGTAGCAGAAAATTCTGGTATTTTGCCACTTGCTGGTCTCAAGAAATTAGAGTGCCGCGGTGAAAAGGTGGTTGCTATCGTCAGTGGAGGTAATATCGATGTACTTACTATATCGTCCATGATTAATAAAGGTCTCGTATTGCGTGGTCGTATCTTTACCTTCTCCGTTAACCTTCCTGATAAACCAGGCCAGTTAGTGGCTGTATCTCAAATGTTAGCCGATGCAGATGCAAATGTTATTAAACTTGACCATAATCAGTTCAAAAACCTTGACCGTTTCCATGAAGTGGAATTGCAAGTAACGGTAGAAACAAATGGTGAAGAGCATATCCAACACATTATTGATACTTTCAAACATAATGGCTACATTATTAAACGTTTAAATTCCAGCGAAATATTGTCTGAATAGCTGGGTGAAAGGGTTCCTATGAGCGCAGAAACAATCAATGGGGCACGCATTGTCCTTGAAACATTGCATCGCCTTGGTGTAACCGATATGTTCGGCTATCCAGGTGGCGCGGTAATTCCAATTTATGATGAAATATATAGCTTCCCTGAAATTAAACATTACTTTGTTCGTCATGAACAAGGTGCTGCACATGCAGCGGATGGTTATGCACGTGTGTCCGGCAAAGTTGGCGTATGTCTTGCTACGTCTGGTCCTGGTGCAACGAATCTTGTAACAGGTATTATGACTGCGTACATGGATTCCGTACCTATGGTGGCCATTACAGGTCAGGTTGGCCGGCCCTTTATCGGTAAGGACTCCTTTCAAGAGGCGGATATCCAAGGTATTACGATGCCTATAACCAAGCATAACTATCTTGTTCAAGATATTCATGATTTGCCTCGCATCATTAAAGAGGCGTATTTTATTGCTGGTACAGGTCGCCCAGGCCCTGTACTTATCGATATTCCGAAGGATATTCAAACCGAAAAAATATCCATGGCGGAATACAACAAATTGTACGAAGTACCTATTCATCTTGAAGGCTATGATCCAACCTATAAAGGTCATCAAGGTCAAATCAAAAAAGCAGCTACTCTCATCAAAAATGCAAAGCGCCCACTTATCATTGCTGGGGCAGGCGTATTGAAGTCTGGTGCTATGGATGAGCTTAAAGAATTAGCTGAAAAGGCTCAAATTCCGGTGACGAATACATTAGTTGGTCTTGGTGGCTTCCCAGGAGATCACGAATTGGCTCTTGGCATGGTTGGTATGCATGGTTCTGTAGCCGCTAATAATAGTACAGATGAGGCAGATCTCGTGATTGCTGCAGGGATTCGTTTCCATGACCGCATTACAGGCCATCCAGATTTCTTCTGTAAAAAAGCTAAAATCATCCATATTGATATCGATCCAGCTGAAATTGATAAGAATGTTACAATCAACGTGCCTATCGTAGGGGATTTAAAACAGGTATTAACGGAGCTTAATGCTCTTGTAGAACCTACAACTCATGAAGCGTGGCTTGAGCAAATCCGAGAATGGCAAGCGGAATACCCTATGGTAATCCCTGAGTCTAAAAATGGTGTATTGCATGCACAATATGTGTTATCTGAGCTTAATAAGATTGCCAAGGAAGATGCCATAATCGTAAGTGACGTCGGTCAACATCAAATGTGGGCGGCTCAATTCTTAACTCATAAAAAACCTCATACTATCGTTACCTCTGGCGGTGCGGGTACCATGGGGTATGGTTTGCCGGCGGCTATTGGGGCTCAAGTAGGGGCGCCTAAGAAGCAAGTTATCCTTGTTGTCGGTGATGGCGGGTTCCAAATGACTTGTGAAGAGCTCATGATGGTTCGCCAATATAATTTGCCAATCAAGATTGTTATTATTAACAACGGCTATCTTGGTATGGTTCGTCAATGGCAAGAAATCTTCAATGATAGACGCTACTCCTATGTAGATTTGGAAGTGAGTCCGAACTTCGTGAAACTCGCAGATGCATTTGACTTGAAAGCAGCGCGTCTAGATAATGTTGAAACTTTCAACAAAGAATTTAAATCATACATTACATCGGATGAAAGCATTGTCTTGGACTGTCGCGTTGAACGAGAGGATAATGTATTGCCAATGATCCCAGCAGGCGGCACGATAAGCGGTATGATGGGTAAGAAAGGGGTGCTATAATGGCGAAAGAACATCAAGTCTTAATCATTGCAAAAAATGCACCAGGTATTGGTACACGTATTTTGGCACTCTTTAACCGTCGTGGCTTTAACGTTACAAAAATGACATCTGGCATTACAAATCAGCCAGGTTATGCACGTATTACTATTACTGTAGAGGCCGATGATCGAATTCTCGATCAAGTACAAAAACAAATCTACAAGCTCATCGATGTTGTTAAGGTTAAAGTGTTTGAAGATCATGATGTGGTATGCCGTGAGTTAATGCTTATTAAGGTAAAAGCATCTGCTTCTACAAGATCACAAATTGTACAGATTGCCGATGTATATCGTGGTAATGTGTTAGATATTTCTCCTACATCTATGATCATTGAAGTCATTGGCAGTGTAGAAAAATTACGTGGCTTCATTCAAATTATGGAAACCTATGGTATTCTTGAAATTGCCAAAACAGGTATCACCGCTATGAGTCGCGGAGAAAAAATGTAGGAGCTGATAACGTGGGGCGTGAATTACTCCATTATGAAAATGTCTGCTTTCGCCGTGATGGTAGACCTATTTTAGATAATGTAAATTGGCATATAGAGAACGGTGAACATTGGGCCTTATTAGGGCTTAATGGGGCTGGTAAATCAACGCTACTCAGCATGATACCTGCTTATCAAATTCCCACAACGGGTACTTTGCGTGTGTTTGGTAAGGAATTTGGTAAATATGCGTGGCCCAAAATCAAGGCTAGACTAGGATTTGTTAGCTCTGCGCTTGGACAATTTCAGTCAACCTTGGATAAACAAGTCGTTGAAGATATCGTTATTTCTGGTGCATTTAGTAGCATTGGTATATACCAAGAGGTAGCACCTGAGGTGCGCCAACGAGGTATGCAATTATTATCTGAATTTGGACTAGACTATTTGGAAGGTCATCGTTTTCGCACCTTATCTGCTGGCGAACAGCGCCGGGTATTGTTAGCGAGGTCTATTATGGCAAATCCAGAATTATTGATTTTGGATGAGCCTTGCTCTGGTTTGGACTTACCAGCGAGGGAGCAGTTTTTACGCACCGTATCCACTTTGGTAGCTGAGCAGCAGACACCGATTATCTATGTGTCACATCAAATTGAAGAGATACTATCGTTTATTACTCATGTAGCTATCTTGCGAGAGGGTAAGATGATTCATGCAGGTCCTAAACACAAGGTACTAACTGATGATATTTTATCTGATGTCTTTGGACTTTCCGTACAAGTTGTATGGAAAGATGATCGTCCATGGGTGATGGTTCGGTAGTTATCAAATTTTTTTATCAGAGGCTTAAAACTTGGCTTACTGATACTAAATTAATGTACGCCACATCTTGCAAAAATTTGTTAGATTGTGTACAGTATATATAATCTATATTCTATTGAATATGTTTGGAGGTTGTCTAATATGGCAGGTAAAATTTTAGGTACTACAGTTTATTATGATGCAGATTGTAATTTAAGCAAATTGGAAGGCAAAAAAATTACAGTGTTAGGTTACGGTTCCCAAGGTCATGCTCATGCATTGAACTTGAAAGAAAATGGTATGGACGTAACAATTGGGCTTCGCGGTGGTTCTTCTAGCTGGAAAGCTGCTGAAGAAGCAGGTCTTACAGTAAAAGAAACTGCAGAAGCCGTTAAAGGCGCTGATATCGTTATGGTATTGATTCCAGACGAATTGCAAGCAGACGTATATGCACAAGATATTGCTCCAAACTTGAAACAAGGTGCGTACTTGGCATTCGCTCATGGCTTTAACATTCACTTTGGTAAAATCGTACCTCGTGAAGACATCAATGTATTCATGGTAGCTCCTAAAGGTCCTGGTCATTTAGTTCGTCGTACATACCAAGAAGGTTCCGGCGTTCCTTGTTTGTACGCTGTAGAAAAAGACCCATCTGGCGATACTGAAGAAGTGGCATTAGCATGGGCTTCTGGTATCGGTGGTGGCCGTTCTGGTATTTTGGAAACTAACTTCAAATCCGAAACTGAAACTGACCTCTTTGGTGAACAAGCTGTATTGTGCGGTGGTGTTACTGAGTTGATTAAAACTGGCTTTGAAGTATTAACTGAAGCTGGTTATGAACCTGTTAACGCTTACTTCGAATGCTTGCATGAAATGAAATTAATCGTAGATCTTATCTACGAAGGTGGCTTCCAAAAAATGCGCCACTCCATCTCCAACACTGCTGAATACGGCGATTACCATGCAGGTCCTCGCGTAATCACTGCAGATACTAAAAAAGCTATGGAACAAATCTTGGCGGATATTCAATCTGGTAAATTTGCTGATGAATTCTTAGCAGATTCCAAAAATGGTCAAAAATTCCTTAAAGAACATCGCGAAGCAGCTGCTAATCATCCAATTGAACCAGTTGGCGCAGAACTTCGCAACTTGATGAGCTGGTTAAAATAAGAGTATTATTTAGGTAATCTTTTGTGAGATTATATGCTTATTAAAAGCGACCCCGTAAGGGGTCGCTATTTTTTATCTTTTCTTACATTATTTTGGGCCATCTTGACGATTACATCGAAAATATTGGAATCAAATATGGTATAATAAAAAGTAATATTTGAAAGGAGTGTAGCATGGATTTTTACACATTAGCCTATGTTGAAAGTCAGGCTGTAATAGGTCAAACTTGGGGCTTTATTATAATTGTAGCTGTTCTGTTAGCATTACTCATTTTGGGAGTACAAGTATTGCGAAATGGTTTTACTAGTCGCTATCGTGACCTGATGATTATATTGTCTTTAATCGTAGTGTTCTTCTTAGGGCTTGAATACCAAGAGTATAATCGGATGAAAACCTATTCTGAGGACTCCTCTCGTATGGCTCAATTTTTACATTCTTTTAGTTCAGATCGTTCCGTACCGAGCGACCAATTGGCGGTTAACTCCTTAAAGATTCGTAATGGTATGATTTTAAAAGTAAGTGATGCTTACTATGAGGTTCAATTTAATCCAGAATTTTCAACCTATACTATTACACGTGTTTATAAGGTAAGTCCTATAGATCGAATTCATGATAAAGCGGACACATTACCATAAGGAGGACCACATATGACAGAAGCTATGGCCGTCTATGGGATGGTCTTTGCAAAACTCGCCATCGGTCTCTTGGCGATTATTCTACAAATCAATTTAATGGGTAAGGGCAATTTAGCCCCAACCTCTGCTTTAGACCAATTGCAAAACTACGTACTTGGTGGTATTATCGGTGCCATTATTTACAATGATCAAATTGGCATTTTACAGTTTATGTTAGTTCTTATTTTATGGACTATCCTCGTAATGACTCTTAAGTTTTTAAAAGGGAATCTTCGTATTTTTAAAGCAATTCTTGATGGTCATCCAGTTATAGTAATCGAAAAAGGTCATATTCTAACAGAAGAATGTATGCGTTATGGTATACAAGCGGCTGAACTTAAATTAAAACTTCGTGCTGCCGGTGTTCAATATGTTACGGATGTTAAGCGTGCCGTATTGGAGCAAAACGGTCAGCTCAACGTGGTTCAATTCGGTGAAGATAATATTCGATTTGACCTTATCGATGATGGTCAAATTAATCAGTTTACCCTCGATGTAATTGAAAAAGATAGAGATTGGCTTGAACAAGAAATCCAAGCTCAAGGATACTCTGTTAAGGACATATATATTGCAGAATATAAAGATGAAAAAGTTGTTGTATATCCTTATGAAAGAAAACATCGCCCACAAATTGTAAGCACTCTTAAAAGTAAGACCGCTCATACTAAGGATAAATTGAAATCTAAATTGTAATATCTATTGGTTTTTTATTATAGGCGAAATTAGTATTATGTAATTTTATAGATGTACAAATGATATGTAAAGTGTTATTAAGCCCACTATTCGTAGTGGGCTTATATAGAAAGGAAATTAGTGAATCGTAAAGATTTAATAGATCGATTACAAGAATTATATAAAGATGAAGACAGTCGGGTAACAGTAAATCCTCATGCAGGGCAAAAAGTAGCTATCGTTTATCCGAATACATACTTTGTGGGCATGAGTAATCTTGGACTTCATATCATTTATGAGGAAATCAATTTACGAAATGATAGCGTCTGCGAACGAATCTTCTTGCCTGAGAAAAAGGAATTAGAAGCTTACGATAAGACTAAGACTCCGCTTATGAGCGTTGAAACACAAAGGCCTATGCATCAATTTGATGTAGTTGCTTTTGATGTCACCTTCGAAATGGATTATTTCCATATTCCTTTGATGTTGCGCCATGGCCGTGTACCTATCATGGGAAAAGACCGTACCGAATTTGACCCTATCGTTATTGCAGGGGGCCCTTGTGCGACCTTTAACCCTGAGCCTTTTGCCGACTTTATCGATGCTTTTATCATCGGTGAAGGGGAAGGTATCGTCAGTCGCGTACTAGATATCATTCGAGATGGAAAAATGGAAGGCTTGGATCGTCACGCTATTTTACGTCAATTAGCGGATGTATCGGGTGTTTACGTACCATCCCTGTATGTGCCGATTTACAATGAAGATGGTGAATTTAAAGGCTATGATATTGCTGAGGGCGTGCCTAAAACGATCAAACGTCACTTTGAAATGCTCACTAGCGGTGGTGAAACGGTAGTAGCTACGAACTATACTGAATTTGGTGCTATGTATATCATCGAAGTAGCCCGTGGTTGTGGTCGGCACTGTCGCTTCTGTATGGCTGGATATTGCTTCCGCGTACCGCGTGTACGTCCTTTGGACATTTTGAAAGAAGGCGTAGAGCGCGCAGAAAAGCTAGGTAAAAAGGTAGGCCTCATGGGCGCTGCTATCTCGGATTATCCTGAGGTAGACGAACTCGTTAATTATATTCGCTCTAAAGATATGCGCTACTCTTGTGCATCCTTGCGGGCTGACTCATTAACGCAAGCCGTGGTGGATGGACTGGCGGATAGTGGACAAAAGACGATTACAATTGCCCCAGAAACGGGTAGTGAACGGTTGCGTCGCGTCATTAATAAGGGTATCAGTGAAGAGCATTTACAAAATGCAGCCACCTTATCTGCAAAGTCAGGTATTCAGCATATGCGCTTATATATTATGATTGGGCTGCCAACGGAAACCAATGAAGACATTGAGGCTATTGTAGGTCTTGCGGAGAGAACGCAGGCTCATATGGAAAAAGTAGGCTGTAAAGGTCGTTTAACGCTCAGTATCAATCCCTTTATTCCGAAACCTTTTACACCGTTCCAATGGATGGCCATGGATAACCAAAAAGCAGTGGAGAAAAAGCTGCAATATATAAAGAAAGCATTGCAAAAGAATCGCCGTATTGAGGTTCTCGTAGAGTCGCCTAAAGAGGCGTATATACAAGGGGTTCTCGCTCGTGGGGATCGTCGCTTAGGCGCTGTTATTGCAGCATGTGCAGCCGATCGGGGCAGTAAATCTTTTAAGTCCGAAATGAAGGCTGCTGGCCTGGATATGGATAATATGAATTATCGCGAACGCAGTTTTGATGAATTCTTGCCGTGGAGCCATTTAGATATGGGCATGGACGAGGGTTATCTCGAAATGGAATGGAAACGATCCATCGATGAAGCCTATACACCGCCATGCACACAAGGGTGTAAACGATGCGGTGTTTGTAAATAGGAGGAATTGATGAATCAATCGGTAAAGTGTATAGATGTGAAAGGTCCCCATGGAACGTGGTCTTATGAGACGCCAAGCTGGAGTGAGCGATTTCCTATTGTTATGGGCGATACCTATCGTCATGGTGGCGTATCTAAAGCCCCTTATGAATCATTAAATCTAGCTTTTCATGTAGGCGATGAAGCTCAGAGTGTACGAGAAAATCGAGCTATTATTGCGAAATATTTAGGTGTTGAACCAAACCGTATTTCTTGTGGCAATCAAGTCCATGGTTTAAAGGCTGTAGAAATCACAGAAGACCTTATTGGGGCCGGTGCTTTTGGAGAAGATACGGCTATCGATGATTGTGATGCGGTATTTACAAATCTACCTCATGTGCCATTATTTCTGTTCACTGCAGATTGCGTTGGCGTAGGCATTTACGATGCCAAACATCATGCGATTGCAACGGCACATTCAGGTTGGCGTGGTGCCATTGGCCGCTTACCAGTACTTACTATTGAGGCCATGAAAGAGGCTTATGGGACCGAGTTCAAAGATTGCTATATATATCTTGGGCCTAGTATTGGACCAGAGTCCTTTGAAGTAGATATAGAACTAGGTAAACGCTTTGAATTAGCCTGGAGAGATATGACAGACCGAGATGCATCTGATGTTGTCAATTATTCTGGTGATAAATTAGATAAGGCTTATATCAATTTATGGAATTTTATTGGTGAGGATCTCGTTGTAAATGGAGTTCCTCCTGAGAATATCACAATTGGTGGTACCGATAGTGTAAGTGAAGTAGACTGTTATTCCTATCGTCGAGAGGCAGGCCTAACAGGTCGCATGGCCTTATTTGCGATGTTACAAGACCGATAAAATTCGACTTTCACAGGAATCATAATAAAGTATGATATTTTATATATATACATGCTTGAATTTGTGGAAGGGATAAGCCTTAAATCATGTACATTTGACCTTAAATACTATATAATAAAATAGTCTATACAAATATATTTGATGATTATGATATATAGATTGAAGGGGGCATTCACGTGATTGAAGAATCCCTACACGCTATACAGCAGCGCATGGCCGATGCTATGGCGCGTGTTGGTCGCGTAGATACAGCATTATTAGTGGCGGTTACAAAGAACCACCCTGTGTCGGCTGTGGAAGAGGTCGCACGGCTCGGTGTCACTCATGTAGGAGAAAATCGAGTACAAGAGGCCAAAGAAAAGCAGCTAACCTATAAGGGGCCACAATTAACATGGCATTTGATTGGTCATTTACAGGTCAATAAGGTGCGCCAAGCGGTTCCTATGTTTGATTTAATTCATTCTGTGGATAGCCGTAAATTATTAGATGAAATCGAAAAGGTTGCTGCAAAGCACGATAAAATACAAGATGTATTACTGCAAGTCAATGTGGCCCGCGAAGCCTCTAAAACGGGAATGACCGTCGAAGAGTTTCCAGAAATACGAGATTATGCAAAAACATTGCCTCATGTACGCGTAAGGGGCTTGATGTGTATGGCGCCATTTTTCGATGATACACAGGAAGCTCGTCCAATCTTTCGCGTAGCGAATGCCTTGTTTGAGGATATGAAACGCTACTTTGAAGAAGGGCAGATTCAATATTTATCTATGGGGATGACTCATGACTTTGAGGTCGCTTTGGAAGAAGGGGCTAACATCGTTCGTGTAGGCACAGCAATTTTTGGGGAACGTGTATATTATTAAGGTTCGGGTTACCTGATAATCGGAAGCGTTAATTGTATTAGGAGGAAATCCAAATGGCATTGGGAGATTATTTAGACAAAGCAAAAAACTTATTCTTAGGCAGAACTGATGATGACTATGAATATGATGATTACGAATACGAAGATGAAGAGGAATACGAAGCTGAACCTACCCCAGTAGCAACAGCGGCTCCCGTGTCCGGCGCATCTGAATTTCATCCACGCAAGGTAGGAGGCCAATCTACGATGACACAACGTCCAACAGCAGCTATGAAAGTAGTTGTAATTGAACCAAAAGTATTTGAAGATTCTGAAAATATTACACATCAATTGCGCGACATGCGTCCTGTATTGATTAATTTTGAAAATACAGACCCTCATGAAGCTGCTCGTATTGTAGATTTCGTATCTGGTGCGACCTATGCATTGGATGGCAAATTGGAAAAAGTAGGTAAAGACATTTTCATGTGTGTACCTGTAAATATTTCCATTGATTATAATGACAATGAAAGCAACACAACTGAGCAAAACGAATATTCTTGGGAAAACAAATAATCTCTCTATAAATGGTGGTGATAACTATGTTAGGTAAAACCCTATGTATAGGCGTTGGCTCAATGGGGGGCGCTCTATTGCGCGGTGCATTACAGTATGGTGTTTTGAAAGCATGTGATACACACATTCTAGTGCGTCGCGAAGAACAATGTAAGGCTCTTGCAGAGGAGCTTGGTGTAGTAGGTTTTACTACATTGCCTAATGTAAACGAGTACAACACTATTCTATTGGCTGTAAAACCACAAGTGTTACCATCTGTGTTAGAGACTTTAAAAGAAGTACCTTATGGGACTGTTATGATTTCTGTTGCCGCAGGTGTCACATTAGATACTCTTGATGCGGCGATTCCACAAGCTAACTGGTTTAGAGCTATGCCAAATACGCCGGCTTCTATCGGTGCTGGTATGACGGCACTTGCTGGAGATGATGTGAATACTGACCTAGGTCGTACTGTACAAGCCTTATTTGAGGCTGTAGGTGAGGTAGCAGTGGTGAGCGAAGCCGATTTAGATCGCTTAGGTGCACTATCTGGCGCGGGCCCTGGCTATATGTTCGTTATTCTTGATGCTTTAGCTGATGCAGGCGTTTGTATTGGTTTACCACGTCAGCTAGCCATAAAGGCAGCTGCTCAAACAATGTACGGTGCAGGTAAGATGGCTCTTGAAAGTGGCAATCATCCAGCAGTACTACGAGATCAAGTGACCAGCCCTGGGGGCACTACCATTGCCGGTATTGGTGCCATGGAAAAAGGTGGACTTCGCAGTGCTCTCCAAGACGGCGTAGTAGCATGTCTTGCTCGGTCGAATGAATTGGGGAAATAATTTTGGCAGATACTAGTAAATTAATTCGATATTTTGAAGCCAGTGGCAGTGGTGAGGAAGCTCGTCGCATGCTTGACTTGGCTGAGCAGGTTGTTAAAGGTCGCCCCTATCGCGTGGCGGATTTTACGAGCCCTGCAGGTCTTGTCATTGCAGACGCAATCAAGGCTAACTACCCACAGATTATCGTTAAGACCGATGGTGGCTATGAAGGGGCGGAACGTATCCGTATCGCCTTTGTAGATAGCGACTTTAACGGTACCGTGGACATGGGCATTCGCGCCCTTAAGGTAAATTGGGACCCACGGTTCCGATTGCTTACCCATCGCGATGTGCTGGGCTCCTTGATGGGCCTTGGCATTGATCGCTCCAAATTTGGGGACGTTATCGTCCAGCAAGGGGGCGCTCAGATTATGGTGGATGAAAGCGTGGCTGATTTCGTAATTCAAAACTTTACGAAAATTGCTATGGTTTCTGTATCTGTAGAGGCTATTGAGTTATCAGATATTGCACCAAAAGAAGAAAAAATTAAAGAAGTCCGCACTACAGTCGCTTCCTTGCGCTTAGATGCGGTAGCAAGTTCTGGATTTAGTGTATCTCGCACTAAATTGGTGAGTGCTATCAATGCGGGCTTATTACAAGTAAACTGGCAACCAGCTAAGGGGGCATCCCAAGAGGTTAAAGAAGGAGATGTCATTTCCATGCGTGGTCGTGGCCGAATGAAGGTAGAAGCTATTACAGGTACCTCTCGTAAAGGGCGTATCGGCGTATATCTGAAACGATTTATGTAGGCAGTTGAAAATCGGCTTGACCATCAAGCCGATTTTTTTGTATATAGTAGGACAGCCATGGTATCCATAACATTTCAACCTACAACTGAAGATATAATCCTATTCGTAGGCGGCGGAGAAGTAGCGGAACGACGGATGCAGCTTTTTATTGAGGAGCCTTGCCAAATTGTCGTTATCGCTCCTGCTGTAACGGATACGATTAGCCAATGGGCAAAGGAAAATCGCATCACTTGGTGTGATCGGGCTTTCACAATGGACGACGAAGAGCATATTATTTCGAGTAGTTTGCTGTTTATCTGCACAGATAATCATGAACTAAACGATACCTTGTATGAGCTAGGAAAAAAACATCGTGTGTGGACAAATCGCAGTGATGATCCGAGCGCGTGTAGCTTTACTGTGCCGTCATCCCTTGAACTCGGCGATCTTCATATTGCTATTAGTGCCAATAATGTAGGACCTCGTATCAATCGTCTCGTACGACAAGATATGATGAATCGTTATGGTCAGTTGCAAAAGGCTATGCCTAGACTTAAAATATTTAGAGAAGAAGTAAAGTTACTACTTCCTACTCCAGAGGCTCGACAGAAATTTTGGCGAGACAATCTGACGGTAGAAACATTTGAAGCCATTCTCAAGGGAGAGTGGATGATTATAGAGGAGAAACTAAACTATGCAATTAGTGGTATTAGGTCTAAATCATAGAAGTGCCGCTGTAGAGGTGCGTGAACGTTTCTCGTTTGATAAAGACGAGGTAGTTGCCGCACTAAATCGCCTCTATGAATTTGACTGTATCTCAGAATGCGTTATATTATCCACCTGTAATAGAACGGAAATTTATGCTGCTTTAGAAGGTGTAGAATTCCCGAAGGATTACATGTTGGCAGTGTTAAAAGATTTAAAAGGAGCAGATCATATCGATGCAGATGCATTCTTCTTCTACGAAGAACGAGATTGTATTGAGCATCTATTCCGCGTTTCTGCTAGTCTTGATTCCCTTGTGTTAGGGGAAGGCCAAATCTTGAGCCAATTAAAAGGGGCTTATATTCAGGCTTATAGCGCAGGCTGTACGGGAACAATTTTTAATATTTTATTCCAACGGGCTATTAGCGTTGGTAAAAAGGTACGTACTAATACGGGCATTGCTAATACGCCTGTATCTGTTAGTTACACGGCGGTCAATCTTGCGGAGGACAGTTTAGATAAGCCATTATCCGAAGCTACAGTACTTATTTTGGGTGCTGGTACGATGAGTGAATTGACAGCTACTCATTTACAAGCGAAGGGTGTAAAAACGATTTTCGTATCTAATAGAACCTTTGCTAAGGCTGAAATGTTAGCGGAACGCTTTAATGGTAAAGCTGTTAAGTTCGATAACTTTGTAGAGTATGCTAAAGATGCGGATATTCTTATCACATCTACAGGGGCACCGCATTATATTATTACTGAAAAAGAAGCGAAGAAAATTACGACTCTTCGCAAGGGTGAACCAATCGTTATGATCGATATAGCGGTACCTCGTGATATCGATCCTGCGGTGGCAGACTTGGACGGTATTTATCTATTTAATATTGATTCTCTTGAAAGTGTAGTAGAAGAAAACAAGGCACAACGAGAAGAGGAAGCTCGTCGTGCAGAGCCTATTATTCATGATGCTATTGAAGAGTTGTTGGATAAATTGAGTTATTTAACAGTGCGTCCGATGATGGCATTGCTTACAGAAAAGGCAGAACGGATTCGCCGTCGTGAGTTACATCGCGCATTAGCTAAATTGCCAGATATTTCCGATAAGGAGCGCCGTGTTATGGACTCGATGAGTCGCATGATCATCCGTAAAATGTTGCGTGAACCGATGATTCACTTCAACGAAATTGCTGGTACAGAGGAAGAAGGCTTGTACTGGGACTTATTCAAAGATATGTTTAATCTTGAGAAAGAAGGCTAATGCCATGAGAGATCATATTCGAATCGGCACGCGAAAAAGTGCCCTTGCCCTATGGCAGGCTGAACATATTAGTACAGAATTACAACGTCTGTACCCAAATATTACGGTAGAGCTGGTTCACTTTAATACAAAGGGTGACCGTATCTTAGAGAAACCACTGGCTCAAGTTGGTGGTAAAGGTTTATTTACTGCTGAATTGGAAGCGGCTATGCATAAAGGCGATATCGACATCGCCGTACATAGCTTAAAGGACATGCCTACAGAGTTGCCTGAAGGCCTTACTCTTGGTGCCATCTCCGCTCGTGAAGTACCTTATGATGCACTAGTGAGTCCTGTGTATAAAACACTGGACAAATTGCCACAAGGCGCTCGTGTTGGTACCAGTAGTTTGCGCCGTCAAGCTCAATTGCTACATGTTCGCCCTGACCTAAAGGTAGAGGTGATTCGCGGTAATGTGCAGACTCGTTTGAGCAAAATTGAAACGGAAAAGCTAGACGGTGTTATCTTGGCTCAAGCAGGCCTTAAGCGATTGGGGTTAGAAGACCAAATTACACAAGTCTTCAAGGCCGACGAAATGATTCCTGCCGTTGGACAAGGGGCACTCGCTATTGAGTGTCGTGCCGACGATACGGAAATGCTTGACATGTTGGATCCTATCAACGATGAAGCAACGCGCTATGCCGTTGAAGGGGAGCGCAGTTTCTTGCGTCAATTAAATGGTGGTTGTCAAGTGCCAATGGGCGTACATGGCACCATCAATAAAGGTCAATTGACTTTAAAGGCTATGATTGCATCCCTCGATGGAAAAACTGTGTACGAAGGGGAAATTTCTGGTCCTGCTAAAAAGGGCGAGATCCTTGGCAAAAATCTTGCAAAAGCCTTATATGAAGAAGGTGGCAAACGTATTGTGGATGCTCTCATAGAGGAAGGAATCATAAAATGACAGGTATGGTATATCTAATTGGTGCGGGCCCTGGCGATGTTAAACTCATCACTGTAAAAGGCCGTGAATGCATCGAAAAAGCAGATGTAATTGTATATGATTATTTAGCGGATGCCCATCTGTTAGAATGGGCACGTCCAGATGCTGAACTGATTTACGCTGGTAAGCAATGTAAAGATCACACAATGCATCAATGGGAAATCAATGAGCTATTAGTCCAAAAAGGTAAAGAAGGTAAAATCGTAGCACGATTAAAAGGCGGTGATCCGCTCGTATTTGGTCGTGGTGGTGAAGAAGCGATGGCTCTTGGCGAAGCCGGTGTGCCATTTGAGTTCGTGCCAGGTGTAACATCGCCTATCGCAGCGCCTGCCTATGCAGGGATTCCTGTAACACAACGCGCTATGGCCACATCCTTTGCGGTGGTAACAGGTCATGAGGATCCTACAAAAGCAGTATCTGGCATCCATTGGGAAGGCCTTGCTACGGCGGTAGATACACTTTGCTTTGTAATGGGTGTTGGTAACTTGCCTGTCATTGCGGAAAAATTGATGGCTCATGGGCGAGCAGCCTCTACACCAGTAGCGCTTGTTCGGTGGGGAACAAAAACAGTACAAGAGGTATTAGTTTCTACCCTTGAACATGTCGTTGAAGATGTAGCAAAGGCTCAATTGAAAGCACCAGCTATCATCGTAGTAGGTGATGTTGTCAACCTTCGTGAAAAATTACAATGGTTCGATAATAAACCTTTATTCGGCAAAACTGTCGTAGTCACACGCGCTCGCTCCCAAGCAAGTGCATTCCGCGAAAAATTAGCGGCTCAAGGCGCAAATGTAGTGGAAGCAGCGGCAATCAAAACATCTCCATTGGAATTGTTTGAGGAAGATAAACGTATCATTAATAATACAAAACAATACCAATGTATCGTATTCACATCTGGTGAAGGGGTTCGCTACTTCTTCGATGCTCTATATAAAGAAGGCAAAGATACACGTGCTTTAGGTAATTCTAAAGTGGCGGCTATCGGCTGTGCTACGGCTCGTGAACTTCAAAAATATGGCATCGTACCGGATATCATTCCTGTAGACTACAAGGCTGAATCTGCTGTGGAGGCTCTTGAAGAAGAACTCAGTGCAGGGGATTCTGTATTATTGATTCAACCAAAGGTAGCACGCGATGTGATTCCACGTTGCTTGCGTCACCGCAATATGAATGTAGATATCTTGCGCTTATATGAAACGACACAAGATACATCTCAACAAGAAGCATTAGTAACAGCTTTAACAGAAGGCAATGTAGATTATATTACCTTCACAAGTTCTTCTACTGTAACAAATACAATCCAATTATTGGGTGACGATGCTTTAGCATTGTTAGGTAAGACTAAAATAGCTTGTATTGGACCTATTACAGCTGCTACCGCTATGAGTGCAGGTCTTAAACCGGCTATCATCAGCGATGTATATACAACAGATGGCTTAGTAAACGCTATCGTAAAGGATATTTAGGAGGATCACATGTACGATTTAACATACCGTCCTCGCCGCTTGCGTATCAATCCAGAAATGCGTGATTTGGTACGCGAAACGACACTCGACGTAACTGATTTGATTTATCCATTATTTATCGTGCCTGGTGAAGGTATTAAAAAAGAAATCGACACATTGCCAGGTCAATATCACTTGTCTGTTGACGAGGCTGTGAAAGTAGCTCAAGAGGCTTATGATCTTGGTGTGCGTGGTGTAGAAATCTTTGGTATTCCTACATACAAAGATGAGCAAGGTTCCTCTGCTTGGGATATGTCCCAACCAGTACAACAAGCCATCAAAGCCATCCGCGAAGCCGTGCCAAATCTTTTGGTTATTTCTGACGTATGCTTGTGCCAATATACCTCTACCGGTCACTGTGGCATGATTGATGACCATGAAATCTTGAACGACGAAACATTACCATTGCTTTGTAAAGTTGCGGTAAGCCAAGCAGAAGCTGGTGCACATATGGTGGCTCCATCCGATATGATGGACGGTCGCGTAGGTGCTATTCGTGAAGCCCTTGATGCGGCAGGTTATACCAATGTATCTATCATGAGCTATGCGGCAAAATACGCATCTGCTTACTATGGTCCGTTCCGCGGAGCTGTTAATTCTGCGCCAAAATTTGGTGACCGCAAGTCTTATCAAATGGATCCAGCCAATCGCTTGGAAGCTTTCAGAGAAATTGAACTCGATATCGCTGAAGGTGCGGATATTATCATGATTAAACCGGCATTGTCCTACTTGGACATTGTTCGTGAAACGCGTGACCGCTATGAATTGCCTGTGGCGGTATACAATGTATCTGGCGAGTATGCGATGGTAAAATCCGCTGCAGCGGCTGGTCTTATCGACGAAGAACGTCTCGTTATGGAAACAATGCTGTCTATGAAGCGTGCTGGTGCTAAAATCATCATTACGTACCATGCCTTAGATATTGCTAAATGGTTACAACAATAAGGAGGAACTATGTTCCAACTCGGTAAATCTAAAAAGGCCTTTAACGAGGCTAAACGTTATATGCCAGGCGGCGTAAACAGTCCTGTTCGTTCCTACCGCAGCGTAGGCTCTAACCCGCCGTTTATCAGCAGCGCTAGCGGCAGCCGTATTTATGATATCGATAACAACGAATACATCGACTATGTGTTGAGCTGGGGCCCTATGATTTTGGGCCATGCGAACCCTGAAGTTATTGCTAGTTTGCAAGAGGCGATTCCTCGTGGTACTAGCTATGGTGCGCCTACACTACTAGAAACAGAATTGGCTAAAAAGATACAAGCCTTCATGCCATCTATGGAGGTTATCCGCCTCGTAAACTCTGGTACAGAGGCTACCATGAGTGCATTGCGCGTAGCTCGTGGCTATACTGGTCGCGATCGTATCGTAAAATTTGTAGGCTGTTACCATGGTCATAGCGATGCTCTCTTGGTGAAAGCTGGCTCTGGCCTTGCTACCTTTGGCGTGCCGGATAGCCCTGGCGTTCCTCAAGGCGTAGCAGAGAATACCATAACATTACCGTACAATGATTCTGAAGCGGTTCGTAAATTATTCGACGATATGGGCGATACTATTGCGGCAATCATAGTTGAACCTGTAGCTGGCAACATGGGTTGCGTACCTCCAGTACCTAGTTTCCTCGAAACCTTGCGAGAAGTGACTAAGGCTCATGGCGCAGTGTTGATCTTTGACGAAGTTATGTGTGGCTTCCGCGCTAGTAGTGGCGGTGCTCAAAAACGTTACAATATCAAACCAGACCTTACATGCCTTGGTAAAATCGTTGGTGGTGGCATGCCACTTGCTGTGTTTGGTGGCTCTCGCGAGATTATGAACCAAATTGCACCAGCTGGTCCTATCTACCAAGCTGGTACATTGAGTGGTAACCCAATTGCCGTTACCTCTGGTTTGGCAACGCTTTCCATTCTGCAACGGGATCCAACGGTGTTTAAACAAGTAGAAGATACGACGATTGCCCTTTGCGAAGGCTTTGAAAGATTGGCGGCACAATACAATGTGCCTGTTGTTGTGCAACGAGTAGGCTCTATGTTCACCATCTTCTTTACTGACAAACCAGTTAAGAACTTTGATGATGCAGCATCTTGCAACGAAGAACAATTTAAAATGTTCTTCCACCATAACTTGAGCCATGGTATTTACTATGCGCCAAGCCCTTATGAAAGTAATTTCGTATCTATCTGCCATAAGAGCAGTGAAGTGGAACGCACATTAGCCGTTGCTGATGAAGCTTTCAAAAAAATTAGTGATACATTATTATAAGAAGTTATAGTTTGTAGTTGTTTATGTATCGATACAGGTGATGAACATGCAGTTTTACAAGAACTTAAAGCGTGCTCGCGTGCGCATGGGCAAAAGCCAAATCGAAGTAGCAAAGGCCGTAGGTATCAGTAATGCGGCACTTTCAAATTACGAAACAGGGTATCGCGAACCAGATTTAGATACACTCTGTGCCCTGTCTCGCTATTATGGATTGACCTTGGATGAGCTGTTGGATGTAAATGGAGAAGAACACGAGCCCATCTATGATCTCAGTCCTGTACTAAAAAATAAATACATCGCCTATAAAGGTGAAGTATTCGAGTTGAAAGACTCACAAAAACGTGCGCTCTTGCGCGAGCTCGACAATCTGTTTACTAAATTTGAGAAATCAAAAGTAGAAGATAAGGACAGCAAGCCAAAGACGTACAAACATGGGAACCCTCATATCAATCGGGCTGGCCTAGCTAGCAGTGCGGGTAGTTTAGCGGCACGACGAAATATAAAGTAGTTTAATATACTAACATTGTAGATTGAGTGAGACATGTTTATTTGAACAATTTAATTAACTTAATTATAAAAAGTACCATCTATTTGGGGAGCTAAACGACACATAAGTCGTCCCTTGATAGATGGTACTTTTTTTGCCGCAACATAACAAAATATTCGTTGGTGGTATACGCTAGTTTAACATATAATTGAATTATAGAAGGGGAATAAATATTTATTAATTAGATATGATATTTGATATTATTAAAAGATGTTGGTGTTTTGTATGAAGCTATTTGATTATATAGCTTAGGTAGTTTGGTATGAAAAAAATTTGTTCTTTAATACTGATTGTTATAGCAATTATTAGTACCACTATTTATCAGTATTATTATCACGATGGTTCTCCTAATAATATAGTTATTCTGGATGAGTCCCATGAATTAGTAGATACATCAATTAAAGAAACCGTCTCTAGTCGTATTTTAGCCGTATATCTTGATGAGCCTTACTATTATTATTTAGGCTATGATGGAATCGGTCGATATGATATTAGAAATCACATGTTAGATGTTCTAGAATTTGAAATTTACGGTGATGAGACTGGCAAGCATAAAATTAATTATTCAAGATCTAAGATGATTGTTAATAAGAAATCTAAGTTAGAAGCTTTTTCAAAAGAGACTTTAGATAACTTTGAAAAAATGCTGATGAACTCAGAACGTGGTGCTAAATATTATAATAAACGATGGTATCATTCAGGCTATGAAGCCACATTTCTCGACTTAGATAAGCATCTAATTATTACAAATGACGTAAGAGGAATAAAAGAGACTCCTACTAAAATCTTAATATTTAATGTTAGTGGTTTTATTATCATTGATAAAGAAACAAATAATATACAAGTATATTTTGATGAAAGTATTGCTGGTAAAAAGGTTAGAGACTCTTTAATTACTATGTTGAAATATAACTATGGCGATTATCTAACCATATTAAATAGTCTTGATGAAATTGGGAAAGACGAACGGACCATCTTGTTACAATTAAGAGATAATTATGTTAATAAAAAGTAGTAATATATTATATTTATATTCATAATATTGTGTAGTAAAAATTGAGAGTACTTTAACGAGTTGATTTGATGGAGTTGTTAGTTTTGAAAAAGATAGGAATGTAAATATTCTATTTAGTATGTATTATCTTAATTATAAGGAGATTTAGTAGATCGATGGAGTTCTTTGATTCTTTTTTGAATTTATATGATACAAATTATGAGGTTAAAGGTACAATTCAGGCTATAGGATTTTTAATTGCATTTATTTGTATTCCTGAGTTGATTGGTAATCATGATAGTATAGAATCTTTTACTTCAGCTAAGCCTATAGTGAGATGTGTAGTAAGGATTATTTTGAGTATTTTCTTATTTTTTGCAATATTTACTTTGTTGGGTTTGCTGATGGATAATGGACTATTATAATTCACTAAGTAAAACGGGTTAATGATGAACGTATAGATTTTAAGCTAGAATAAATTAGTGGATAGAGGTATAAATATGATCTATTTTAAAAGTAAAAAAAGCTTAGATACATTTTTAATGGTCTTTATATTGGGTGCTGTTAAGGCATATAGACGAAATTATATTGACTTGACCATTTTAGAATATTACATATTTAGTATGTTAATTCGATTAATGTGTAGAAAAGCACATCTGTCCGATAAACTGTTAAATATAATTGGTGATGGGATGAGTTTAGAGGATGTTGATGAGTGGATGGCTCGTAGAATCCCTATACCAGCATTAAATGATACGTTAGATGATATTGAATGCAGTAGTTGGATTGCTTTAATAGAACGGGAGTTAGAGGGTAATACTTTATCTGAAGTGTTAAAGATTTCTACACATGATGAAAAGAAGTTCGGTATCTATTTCTTTACCGATTATGTAGAGGAGATATTTTGGGCGTTGTTTTTGTTAGGATTGTATGAAGTCTTACAAAAACCTGAATTCATTTCTGAATCAATCTTAAGTTGTATTAAACAGACCTATTTGTCTGAAATATATACGTGTGAACGTATTCAGAATGAAGATCTTCAAGCATGTATTTCCAATTTACAGGAGATAGCGGATACTAATATATCCGGGCAATTAAGTAAAGATTTAATTACTATGAAAGCAAAATTAGCATCATTACAGATATTATTACCATTTTATGATGTGAGTTTTGACAAGTTAAAAACAGGCATTGATTTAAAAGCTACTAAAGGGATGTTTTGGCAGATTAAAGTTTCAGGGGAGTTTATAGACTTAGGATTATAGATTCTAGAAGATTTTTAAGTTGTATATATACTTATGATTATTATTTAAGAAAACTAAGCTAGAAGACTTTTCAAAAGAGGCTTTATATAACGTTAGAAAAATGCTAATGAACTCAGACCATGATGCTAAATACTAACAATAATCGCTGGTATTATTTAGGTTATGACCTAACATTTCTTGATTTAGATAAACATCGAATCATTACTAATGATGATGTAAGAGGAATAGAAGATTTTCTGACGAAATTCCTAATAATTAATGTGAGGATATATGGATATATATATTAATAAAATAAGAGATATACTTATTGATTGTATGCCAATACATTGGTATAAGTGTTATTTGTTTTTTGAATGTACAGAATCAGGTATGAGTTCGGCTTGTTATTATGTAAAAACCCCGGCTGGTTCAATCATTAGTTATGGAGATTTGCTATATAATTGCAGTGATGAAAAAGTAAAATCTATAAAAGCTGGAACTAGTGAGATTTTAACGTATGTACGTTTACTTCATGAAGCCTCTACAGAACAATGGACGTGGGGAACAATGTATATTTCACGCGATGATTATGAGCCACATTGTGAATTTCATAATGACCCTGTAACTGACGATTGCTGGCTCCAAAATAGATATAAGTGGGTATATAAAAACTTTGGTGTTTTGGAAAATGAAGATGAATTTGATCCGGATGTATATAAAGAAATGCTAAAAGGTCCACGAGGTGTTTTATTATTGGAAGATATGGAATCTCGTGTATTAGCAAAAAATTATACTGCCATTGATAAGGCATTTAAGTTAAAGCATAAAAGCTTAGAATCGGAACTTGAAAAACATTATAATAAAGTAGCCAAAAGTATATACAAGTTAACGCCTCTAAATTGGCATCGTGCTAAATTACACTTTGATATGAATGTTAATAATTCCTCTGTAGAGCTTTTGGTTTATAAAACTGAGGATGATTCATATATTACAAAGTATGTAGAAAATAATGATGAAGAGCCGGCTATTATTTCGGAAGTTATGTATAATTTAAAGAATGAAATTTTATCAATGATTGAGACTTTTAAATTCTATAATCAAAATCCGTTCTCTGGATTAATATTTATATTAACAGCTAATGGTGAAGTATCTTTAGAATTATCTTACTCAGATTAGTAGGTTAGTATTACATACTATTATAATGACACCTATACCACCAACAAGGGCTTGGTATAGGTGTCATTTTTATATTACAAAATGATAAAAAATCATTATTACTTAAAATCTAAGTAGTTCTATTAAAATCACCAGATTTCTAAGTTTTTATGAGTGTTTTATGATAAAATAAAAGATATGAATATCTCAACAACTAGATTTATTATTTATAATAGAGATATTATTGAGTATAAGATGACGTGAGTTTATGGAGAAATATTACTAATATACAAATATGAATAAAATAATTGTTTTTATTAAAGGTCTACTGCAGTTATCCACGATATTGGTAGGTATATTTGGTCTATTTCTCTTTATAGGTGGGGGTTGGTTATATCATGATTTACAGTATCGGTATGTAGTTGATAGCAGATACAATACAATTTTTGATAAGGCCAACAGTGTATATCTCATTAATAAAGGTATTTCGATGGATATTATTAATGATAAAATTTATGCGATGAATGATGATGTCTATGTTATTATTAATCAAGAGAGCAATACAATTATTGTATATTATTTAAATCCAGAAGATGTTGAAATTATAAATAATTTTACAAGATTACAACAATGGTATTACGGTGATAATATGATATTACAACCGATTGAAAGTTTAGGTCCATCTGAAACATTTGATATATATAAGAAATTGTCAGAAGCGCCTGGAAGGTTTCAATCACAAGGTAGCCGAATTTCTTTTTAATAGCAGTATAATTTTAGATTCCAAGTTCTAATAACGTAGTTAGGACTTGGAATCTTTTATTATTTTTTGATCAGTTTAAGCGGTAGTCATTAAATATAAAACTTCTTAATTAAAGAGGAGTATTATGTTACTTATATTAAATAAGTCCTATTAAAATTACCGGAATTTTATGATTTTATGAGTGTCTTATGATAAAATAGATGCTGCATTTGGTAATGCTAAAGCTGCATTCGGAAAATTAAAGATTGGTGTTAGAATGACAAAAATTTCTGAAGATAAAGTTCATGTGGTTGGGCAAGCAAAAGATTTATATAATTTTGAATGGCTTCCTGATTACGATAATAAAATCGGATCTATTCCTCCGGCAGAGCTTTCTACTGCGTATATAGATAAACTATGGTCTATGGTAATGAGTGCATCAAAGGAGAGTGCATTAATTGCTGCAGCTAATATTGCATATTTAGAACAGAGAGCTAGAATTATAAAGCCTTTTAAATATGGAATTCAAATTGATACTGTTATTTAAGCTGAAGTGAGAGCATAGTAGAGATGAAATATATATTAATTATTTTGGTAAGTATTTTGAGTTTAGCAGTATGCTCAATAATCTATATTGGTGAATCTAATTCATATAAATATGAACCTCGTTATTTTTTGGGATATTCCAAGGGTGAAAATTATATATTGGATAATAAAACTGGGTCCACATTAGAATATAATGGATACTCTTACGAATCACAATTAAACTATCTATATAGTTATGGAAAAACAGGTTTTCTAAAAATTGATTTAATTTTAGATCAAATATACTATTTATTTGATGAGGAAACCGATGAAAATTATAAAAAATATACTTTAAACAACTATTTGATAGAGAAAAAAGAGCTAGAAAAAGAACAGAAACCAATTCACATACATATTTTATCTAGTAAGGCAGACCTAACTTCTGAGGAACAGGATATTTATAATCGGTTGAAAGATAAGAAGATGAGATATCCTAATCGTTCTATTATTGTTAAAGTAAAATAATATGCTTAATATTTTGGTGATTTGGATGCTTCGTAAGACAAGCTTGTGATGTATTTATTAAGACTTTTCTATACTAATAAATAATTTGATATTACAGATTATTTTAATGACACCTATACCACCCATAAGGGCTTGGTATAGGTGTCATTTTTATATTACAAAATAGTAAAAAATCAGAATTACTTAAAATCTAAGTCATTCTATTAAAATCACTAGAATTTTACGATTTTATGAGTGTTTTATGATAAAATAAAAGGTATGAATACTTCAACAACTAGGTCTATTACCTATAATGGCGACAGAATTGAATATGAGTTAACCATCAAGCGTGTGAAGAACATGAACATGCGCATTACAAAGGATGGTGTGATCCATGTGTCGGCGAATGGGTATGTGCCGGATTATAGGGTGGACAAGTTTGTCATCGAGAATATGTCCTTCATTGAGCGGGCTCGTTACAAGATTGATGCATTGAATGCCAAGCGCGTCGATGCGTTGCAGTATGTGAATGGTGAAAGTTTATCCATCCTCGGCATTCCAGTTACGTTGCGCTTAGTTGAGCAGGATGGAAAGCCTCACATAGGCTTTGACGGGAAAGCCATTCTTACCATGGTTGTACCTCAGGGTACGACCTTTGAAGCAAAGCATAAATTAATGCAGAGTTACTGGCGTAATTTAGGGGAGAAGGTCTTTGTCCACTGGGCAAAGGTCGTGTATCAGCGCTTTCACAAGCAAGGTATTGATGTGCCTATGCCAATCATAAAACAGCAGCGAATGAAGAGTCGTTGGGGTTCTTGTACGCCTGCAAAGCAGCTCGTCAAGATGAACACCCGTTTGTTAGAGGGACCACAGGCGTATATTGAGTACGTTATGGTTCATGAGTTTGCTCATTTTAAATATTTAGACCATTCCAAGAACTTTCACAATCTCGTGGCACAGTTTTTGCCAGATTGGAAGGCTCGTAAGAAGTCATTGAACGTGTATTTTGCTCATCGCCCTTAAAGGAGGTGTACCATGCAGCCATTTGTACATTTACATAGTCATACAGAGTTTAGTTTGCTAGACGGCATAAGTCGTTTGCCTGACATGGTACGTCGTGCGAAGGAGTTAAATCAGCCCGCCCTTGCCATCACGGACCATGGCAATATGTACGCAGCCATTTATTTCTATAAAGAGTGTATAGCCCAAGGCGTTAAGCCTATCATCGGTTGTGAAGTATATGTAACGGAAAATAGCCGATTCGATCGTCCAGAAGGTCGCAGCCGTGAAAGACTAAAACATCTTATCTTGTTGGCTGAGACCATGGAAGGGTATCGTAATCTTGTTAAAATCGTGTCTAAAGCATCTACGGAAGGTATGTTATATCGTCCTCGTGCAGACCGAGATTTATTGCGCCAATACAGCAAAGGGATTATTGCCCTTAGTGCGTGTATTCAAGGAGAAATTCCTCAGTATATTTTGCAAGACAATATGGAAGGCGCCAAGCGTTCCATCGAATGGCATATCGAGACGTACGGCAAGGATAATTTTTTCTTAGAAATTCAAAATCATGGTTTGCCAGAGGAGGCAAAGGCTCAAGAGGAACTCATTAAGCTCAGCAAGGAATATGGTCTTGGCATTGTAGCGTCTAATGATTTCCACTATGTTTTAAAAGAGGATGCAGACGCGCAGGATATTAAGGTTTGTATATCTACAGGTCGTCGCCGTGCTGAGGTAGACCGCTTAAAATTCCCGAATGATGAGTTTTATCTCAAGTCTGGGGATGAGATGGCGGAGTTATTTGGACATATCCCAGGGGCTATCGAAAACACCTTAAAAATTGCAGACCGTTGCAATGTAGAGTTTAATTTCGACGAACATCATTTGCCACACTTTGATGTGCCAGAAGGGGAAACGTCTAAGACCTATTTACGTAAGGTTTGTGAACGAGAAATTCCTCGCCTATATGGAGAGACCTCTGAAGAGTTACAAAAACGTCTCGACTACGAGTTAGATGTTATTGGAACCATGGGCTTTGAGGACTACTTCCTCATCGTATGGGATTATGTGCGCTATGCTCGTGAGCACGATATCTTAGTAGGTCCTGGACGTGGTTCTGCGGCCGGTTCTGTAGTAGCCTATCTATTAGGTATTACAGGCCTTGATCCATTGAAATACGACTTGCTCTTTGAACGGTTCTTAAATCCAGAGCGGGTAAGCATGCCCGATATTGATATTGACTTTTGCTATGAAAAGCGCGGTCAAGCCATCGAATATGTGACAAGAAAATACGGTCAAGCTCGTGTGTCTCAGATTATTACCTTTGGTACTGAGGCGGCTCGTGCCGTTATCCGTGACGTAGGTCGTGTGCTCGACTTACCTCTGGCGGAGGTAAACCGTATTGCTAAGATGATTCCTAACGAATTGGGTATTACCTTAGATAAGGCGTTACAAGGCAAGGACTTAAAGGCTCTGTATGAATCGGATTCAAATGTAAAAGAACTGTTTGATTTCGGTAAAAAGCTAGAAGGGATTGCACGCAATTCGTCCACTCATGCGGCGGGCGTCGTAATTTCTGCAGATCCTCTAGATGACCATGTACCGGTACAAAATGCCAACGATGAAGGCTTTGTTACGCAGTACGATAAGGATAATATCGAGGAATTAGGCCTCTTAAAGATGGACTTCTTGGGCCTTCGTACCTTGACGGTTATGGGGGATGCCTTAAAGCTCATCAAGGCTAACCGTGGCATCGACCTCGACTTAGATGCCATTCCGCTCGATGATGCGGCGGCCTGTGACATTCTCACCAAGGGTGATACATCTGGTGTATTCCAGCTCGAGTCGGAAGGTATCACTAAGCTTGTAATGGATCTTAAGCCTGAGCATTTTGAGGACTTGATTCCGTTGGTAGCTTTGTACCGTCCAGGGCCACTAGGCTCTGGCATGGTGGCGGATTTTATCGACCGCCGTCACGGTAAAAAAGAGGTTACCTACTTACATCCCATATTGGAACCCATATTGAAAGATACCTTTGGGGTAATCTTGTACCAAGAACAGGTTATGCAGATTGCCTCCGCCATGGGGGGATTCTCCCTTGGTCAAGCGGATTTGATGCGCCGCGCCATGGGTAAGAAAAAGGAATCTGTTCTTAAGGCACAGCGCGAGTCCTTTATTCAAGGTTCTATTAATAATGGTATAGAAGAATCCGTGGCGAACGAAGTATTTGATTTGCTCGTATACTTCGCGGGCTATGGCTTTAATAAATCGCATAGTGCGGCGTATGCGTATATCGCGTACCAAACGGCGTATTTGAAAGCCCACTACTTCCCAGAATTTATGGCTGCAACCATGACTAGTTTCATGCAGAATATGCAGAAATTGACTTACTACATTAATGCTTGCAAGAAGCACAATGTTAAGGTACTAGGCCCAGATATTAATTACTCTGAGCGCAGCTTTGCCGTACAAGACGACGCTATTCGTTTCGGCCTTGGCGGTATCAAGAACGTAGGGGATAATGCCATCGATCGCTTGATTCGTGAGCGCAATGAGCATGGTCTTTATACGGATATCGTGGACTTTTGCAAACGGGTAGATAATCGAGTTGTGAATAAACGACTTCTTGAAAGTCTCATTCGCTGCGGCGCTATGGATGGCTTCAAGGAAAATCGTAACCAATTGTTGCACATGTATGAAAGCGCACAAGCCGTTGGTGCTAAAGAGCAAAAGGATGCCGCTATGGGTACCATGAATCTTTTTGGCGATATGGAAGAATCTGTCGATTTTATCCCTGTTCCCAATGTGGAGGATTTATCGGAAGACGATAAGTTAAAGGATGAAAAGGAATACACTGGCTTTTACATTACAGGGCATCCATTGCAAGGCTATGCGAAGGAATTAGAAGGTCTCTTTGAACTGGGTGCTCTTGTAGAAAATCCAGAGCAATATGATGGTCAAACCATTACCTTTGGGGGCCTCATTGAAAATAAATCGGACCGCATGACAAAGCGCAATGAGCTTATGTCCATTCTTCGTATCGAGGATTATTCTGGTGCGGCGAATGTAGTGGCATTTCCTAAGGTCTTTAGTCAAAGCCAGCAATTCCTTGCGGTCGATATGATCGTTAAGGTAAAAGGTCGCGTTGATGCGGATGAAAAGGGCGTGCAAATCATTGCAGACCGTATTACTCCATTAAAGGTAAACTATAATCAGGCAAAACAGGTGGCAATCCATATTTATAGTCAATATGATACGCCAGAAAATAGTGAAGCCTTAAAACGCGTGCTAGTAAATACAGCAGGCTCCGTGCCAACATCGTTATATTTACACCGTCAACGGAAACGCATTAATTTACCACCGAATATGTGCTTTGACCCTAGTGACGAATCCATTAAGGCTATTGAAGCTATTCTAGGGGAGGGCTCCGTAGAGGTGCAGTAAACATATAAAGTTAACACAAGTATGTGTGACATGTAATAAGCATATACTTGATACAATAAGTGTATAAACGGTGTAGAAAGACATATGTTGCGTGGGGCACAGATAGCTTTCACCAACATTGATATAATAAGAAATGAACTATCCTATCTAGGGATTGCTTTCATAGGAGGGATTATGAAACGTACAAAAATTGTATGTACTGTAGGTCCGGGAACGGATAAATTTGGTATCTTAGAAGATATGATGCGGGCGGGCATGAACGTAGCTCGTTTTAACTTCTCTCACGGATCCCATGAAGAGCAGGTAGAACGCATGCAAATGGTGCGCGATGCAGCGATGATTGTGAATAAACCAATCGCATTATTGCTCGACACAAAAGGCCCTGAGGTGCGTCTCGGTCTATTTAAAGAGGGCAAGGTATTCCTCGAAGCGGGTCAACAATTTACGTTGACTACAGATGAGGTGGAAGGCACAAAAGAGCTTAGCTCCGTGAACCACAAAGGTCTTACAGGTGATGTGTCCGTAGGGGATAAAATTCTCTTGGCTGATGGGCTTGTAACACTTACCATCGATGCTATCGAAGGCAATAATATCATTACAACGGTTCAAAATAGCGGGGAAATCGGCAACCGTAAGCGTGTAGCCGTACCAGGTGTAGCATTAAGCTTGCCACCTGTATCTGAACAGGATGAAGCAGATTTGCGCTTTGGCTGTCAACAAGGGGTAGACTTTGTGGCCGCATCCTTTATGCAACGCGGTAAAGACATTGTGGCTATTCGCCGCATTCTTGAGTCTGAGAAAAAAGATATCAAGATTATTGCAAAAATTGAAAATGCAGAAGGCGTTAAAAATATTGATGAAATCTTGGAAGTAGCTGATGGCCTCATGGTTGCGCGTGGCGATCTCGGTGTAGAAATCCCTGCAGAAGAAGTGCCAGTACTTCAAAAGATGATGATTGAAAAATGCAATAACTTGGGTAAACCCGTTATTACGGCGACACAAATGCTTGAGTCTATGATTCAAAATCCACGTCCAACACGTGCGGAAGCAAGTGACGTAGCTAACGCCATTTTGGATGGTACCGATGCGATTATGTTATCTGGCGAAACAGCCAATGGTTCCTATCCTGTAGAAGCTGTTGCGACCATGACTCGCATTGCAGAAGTAACGGAAAAGGCTGCTATTTACGATAGCTATAGCCGCGCTCGTGAGGATGAAGAAATGACTACTACAAGCGCCGTATGCTTGGCTAGCGTGCGCGTAGCTCAAAACCTCGGGGCCGCAGCTATTTTGACATGTACTGAATCTGGCCACACCGCACTTAGTGTGGCTCGTCATCGTCCAGATTGTAAAATCATCGCTGTCACACCTCATGAGGAAACTATTCGTCGCATGCAATTATGCTGGGGCGTAGAGGCTATCAAAGGTCATGAAATTATCAACTCCGATGAAATGGTAAAACAAGCCATTACCGGTGCGCTTGGTATTGGTGCCATCGAGTCTGGCGACCTCGTAGTTGTTACCGCTGGTGTGCCATCCGGTGCAACCGGTACTACAAACATGATTCGCGTTCACATTGCAGGTCGAGTACTCTTGTCTGGTAATGGTATTTTACGTAAATCCGTTACAGGTAATGTGTACATTGCGGCTAATCATAAAGGTAATTATGAAAGCTTCAAGAATGGCGATATCCTTGTGGTAGGCACAATGGAGCCTGAATTGATGGCTATTGCAAAACGAGCAGGTGGCATTATTGCCGTAGAAGATGGTTATACATCTGACAGCGCTATTGCGGGCATTACCTATGGTATTCCGGTTATTTTAGGCGCTAAAAATGCTCATGAAGTGCTCCTTGAAGGTCAAGAAGTGACTATCGATGGCGAACGTGGCAAGGTGTTTGCGGGCATTGCAAATGCTCGATAATCTCTATGAGTGATAATTAAATAAGGAGGGATAGTATGAATCCATATAATGTAACAGGACCTACTGCAGCTGAGGTTGCACAGGTTGAAAGTATCGTATCCCAACGATTAAAAGGCTCTTTCTTATGGATGGTTGTAGGTTTGCTTACAACTATCGGTGTTGGCTTTGCTGCATTAGTGAATCCAAATTGGTTACGCTTTGCGTACCAAAATTTTAATATTATCTTATTAGTAGAGCTAGGTGTGGTGTTCCTTTTTAGTGCTCGTGCATATTCTGCTAATGTAATGACGTTACGAGGTATGTTCTTTCTCTATAGTGCTTTGAATGGACTCACATTGACTTTGGTATCGTTGCGATACAATGTGTTTGATGTTGTTATTCCGGCGTTAATAGGTACGCTTGCTTTCTTCATTGGCTTTGCCGTGGTAGGGGCTACTACAAAACGCAATTTATCATCCCTTACACCATATGTGATGGCGGCATTGTTCGGCATGATCATCGTATCCTTGGTGATGATGGGGGCCCGCTTCTTTAATTGGACTGTACTCAGTGGCTTTAGTGATACTGTTAGTTTAGTTCTAGGTTATGTAGGTGTTGTAGTGTTCTCTATCTTTACAGCTATCGATGTGAACCGCATTAAAAATAATGTGACACAAGTGGCGCTCATGGAGGATGAAACAATTTTAGACCGCATTGAAATCACAGGCGCTTTGAGCCTATACTTAGATTTCATTAACTTATTCTTATCCTTATTACGCATCTTTGGTAATAAGCGATAACAAAGGAGTTTGTATGGACGATAGAGAATGGCAAACCTTTGTTACTGTTGTGGATGAAGGCAATATTACAAGGGCTGCTGAAAAATTATTTTTATCGCAACCAGCGTTGAGCTATCGGTTGCGCCATATTGAAAAAGCCTTGGGCCATTCTCTGTTGTTGCGGACTGCTGAAGGGATTGCCCTCACGGCACAAGGCGAAATTTTCTATGATTACTGCAAGCGAATGATGCAAGAACAAGAGGCGTTGGAGCACGCTATGAACTCCGCTTCTGGCAAGATTCAAGGGACCTTGAAAATCGCATCATCTATCAACTTTGCAGATTATGAACTACCGGCTTTATTGAGATCTTTCCGCGAACAATATCCTGATGTTCATATTCAAGTGAAGACTGCTTTCAGCCATCAAGTGGTAAAAATGTTTAATACTGGTGACTGTATGGTCGCCTTTGCTCGTGGTGGATATGACGTGTCTGGTAAGTCTGAACTGTTACTAGCAGAGCCATATTGTCTTGTATATAAAGAATTAGTGCCGCCTGAATCCTTAGTAAAGGTACCGTTCATTAAATACCAAACAGATGCATCGGTGGCAAATATTATTGAAACTTGGTGTGCAGAACATTTTGACGAGCCTCCAAGTGTGGCGATGGACGTAAATTCTATGAGTACGTGTCGTCACTTTGTGCGCGCAGGTCTAGGATGGTCTATCTTGACGTATATGGGACTTGGATCCTGTAAGGACAAAGATATCTATGTGAGTCCATTACGCAGTAAAAATGGTGAATATATCACCCGTGATACCAATATGGTGTACACAAAAGATTCGGAAAATTTAATCGTTGTTAAAACCTTTATTGAATATGTCCGTAATTATTACAAGGAACACACCGTTGTAGATAATAGTATACTTAGAGAATATAAGTCCTAGGAATTATCAATAGAGCATATCTATGAGGTTTTCTAACTGTTTATCCATGCTATTTCAGTATTGGACTTTTTCGATATAATAACTCATAATATAGATTAAGATTAATATAGTACCATGTAAGTGCATGTATATCCTTTTGAGGAGGTATACATGCATTTTTTTCATTTGGGACTATAATTCTATGCTTAAAATGCATAAAAAGTATGATTAGTAGATATAAAAGTTTTTATAACCCCTATAAAGGTAATCTATTATTCATATTTCTTTTAAACATATATAATGAGTGTAGACTTAATCAATGTAATCGACGTCGCGAGCGATTATGTTGTTGAAGACTAGATGATTTTATGTATGCCTAAATTAATTCAGAAAGGGAAAGACACACATGAAAGACAAATTATGGCGCGTTGGCGTTATGGCTGCTATCGTCGCAATCACATGGTTTGGTGGCACACCAGATGGTCTCAAACCGCAAGTATGGCAATTATTTGGTATTTATTTAGCAACTATCGTGGGCTTGGTATTAAAACCATTCCCAGTTCCTATTACGGTATTATTAGGTGTTGCTACATCTTCTATCTTATTGAGCAACACTAAAGATGTATTAGCTGGTTACAGCAATACAGCATTATGGTTAATCTTTGCAGCTTTTGCATTATCTGTTGCATTTGGTAAAACTGGCCTTGGTCATCGTATCGCATACTACTTGGTTCGTGCTTTTGGTAGTACAACACTTCGTCTTGGTTATGTAACGGCATTCCTTGACTTGATCTTGTCTCCAGCAACTCCATCCAACACAGCTCGTGCAGCAGGTATCGTATATCCTATCAACTTGTCCATCGCTGAAGCTGTTGGTTCTTACCCTGGTGAGTCTGCAAAAAAAGCAGGTGCGTACCTTTTACAGAATGGTTACTTTGCAACAAAGGTAACATCCTTCTTATTCGCTACAGCAATGGCGCCAAACTTATTGGCATTAGACTTCATTACTAAATTGACTGGTGTATCCTTGAACTGGGGACAATGGGCATTAGCTATGTTCGTACCTGGCTTCATTATGTTAATGTGTATTCCGTTCATCGGCTATATGTATGAACGTCCATCCGTCAAAGAAATTGATAACAAGAAAATTGCGGCTGATGGTTTAGCAGAATTAGGTCCTATGAAAGCGTCTGAAAAAGGCCTTATCGCCATCGCACTACTTGCAATCACAGGTTGGATCCTTCCAACATTTGGTATTAAAATTGATGCTACAGCAGTGGCTATCGTAGCGATGATTGCTACATTTGTATGTGGCATTATTACTTGGGATGATTTGCTCAAAACTAAAGCAGCTTGGAACACATTGATTTGGTTTGGTGGCATCTTGGGCTTATCTTCTGCATTGACCAAAGGAAAATTCTTCGAATGGTTGGCTAAGTTCTTAGAAACTCACATGAACTTTGGTTTAGATCCATTCATGATGCTTATCCTTATCTCTGTAATCTCCGTTGCGGTTCGTTACTTCTTCGCATCAGGTACAGCATACATTTCTGCAATGCTTCCAGTATTCTTGATCGTTGGTATTAACGCAGGAATCGATCCTACATTATTAGCGTTCATCTTAATTGGTACAAATTCCTATGGCGGTTCCGTAACTCACTACGGTGCGGCTCCTGGTCCAATCATCTTCTCCGCTGGTTACAACAATGTAAAAGACTGGTGGACAGTTGGTCTTATCTCCGCTGTTGTATGTTTAGTATTGAACTACGTAATCGGTATCCCTTGGTGGAAAATCGCTGGTTTCATGTAATTAGAAATCATTACTATGGAGTGTTAGAATTTAATTGTTAGTATTCAATGTCTGTATAGGCTCTCGCGACGAGCCTGTACAGACTTGAGTTTTATAAATGTTTCACAAGGAAAGGATGCAACATGGCACAATTAGTAAAAGCTGCACAAGCTGGCTTCGACGAAAAAAATGATGCATTAGTAACGGTTGAACCGATTGCTAGCGGTATCGAAATCGAATTAACATCCAAAGTTATGCGTCAATATGGCGACCAAATTAAATCTGTTATCTTGAACACAGTGAAAGAAGCCGGTTATGATGGCGTAAAAGTAACCGTACAAGATAAAAACGCTTGGGATTACACGATTAAAGCTCGCGTGTTGGGCGCATTGGAAAGGGGGAGCAAAGCATAATGGCTAACGATAAAACATTCCCAGAAGTTAAAACAAACCCATTAACAGAGGCTGCTAAAAAACGTTTGTCTCGTTCCATGATGTTCGTACCAGGTAATACACCTAAAATGATTAACAGTGCAGATATTCACGGTGCTGACTCCATCATGATCGATATCGAAGATTCCGTGCCAATTACAGAAAAAGACACAGCTCGTCTTTTAACTGCAGAAGCATTGAAATCCCGTAAATTCCGTGCAGAAACAGTTGTTCGTATCAACCATCCTACACAAACTCCTTATGGCTATGACGATCTTGATGTTATCGTTCCAGCTAAACCTGATATGATTCGTTTACCTAAAACTGAAGATGTTTCTGAAGTTGAAATCGTAGCGAAGAAAATTGAAGAAGTAGAAAAAGCTAACGGCTGGCCAGAAGGTACAATCAATATTATCGTAGCTATCGAATCCGTTCGTGGCTTATACAATGTTCGTGAAATCTGCCACGGCCCTCGCGTAGTTGCTATCGCTCTTGGCGCTGAAGACTATCGTGCAGACCTTCGCACAGGTAAACATAAACCAGCTGTTGAATTGTTGTTCGCTCGTCAAACAATCCTTCATGCAGCACGTGAAGCAGGTATCCGAGTAATCGATACTGTATTCTCCGATGTGAAAGACCCTCAAGGTTTCCGTGAAGAAGTTGAATTCATTAAAGCTTTGGGTTATGATGGCAAATCTTGTATCCACCCAAGCCAAATCAAAATTATCCACGAAGTATTCACTCCTGACGAAAAAGAAATCGCTCATTCCGTTAAGGTATTGAACAGCTATGCAGATGCATTGCGCAACAATAAAGGCGTAATCTCCGTAGATGGTAAAATGATCGATGGTCCTATCGTAGTTCGTGCACAACGCGTAGTTGATAAAGCACGTGCAGCAGGCATTAAAGTTGAATTAGAGGAAGGAGCAGAATACGATGTTAAATAAAGTAGGTCGCGATATCCCAACAAATATCCCAGCACTAGAAGGCCGCGAAGTATATCAAGGTGAATTCGCTATTGAACCTAAAGTTCATCGTGCAGGTAAACCTGTACACATGAGCCGTGTTGGTACAAATAAAGTTCTTGCTTCCATCGATGAAGCAATCGAAAAAGCTGGCGTAAAAGATGGTATGACATTGTCCTTCCATCATCACTTGCGCAATGGCGACTATGTAATGAAAATGGTTATGGAACGCGTACAAGCAAAAGGTATCAAAGATATTACTATCGCATCTTCTTCCTTGTCACCATGCCATGAGTTCTTGGTAGAAATGATTCAAGACGGCACTGTAACAGCTATTGAAACATCTGGCTTGCGCGATCGTCTTGGTAAATTCTTAACTCAAAACCCTGGCGTATTGAAACGCCCTGTAGTGATTCGTTCCCACGGTGGCCGTGCTCGTGCTATCGAATCTGGTGAAGTTCATATCGACGTAGCTTTCATGGGTGCTCCTACAGCTGATCCACGTGGTAATGCTACTGGTCGTATGGGTAAATCCGCATGTGGTGCACTTGGCTATGCTAAAGTTGACTCCCACTATGCAGACACAACTGTTATCATCACTGATAATTTGGTTGATTACGTACACAACTATGCAATCCCTCAAACTGACGTAGATTATGTTGTTGAGGTTGAAAGCATTGGTGATCCAGAAGGTATCGCTTCTGGTGCGGTAGGTTTCACTAAAAACCCTATCCAAATTAAAATTGCTGAACTAGCTGGTGAATTCCTTGATCAAGCTGGCATCATTAAAGATGGTTTCGTATTCCAATTGGGCGCTGGTGGTGCTCCATTGACAGTTGCAAAATTCATCGCTGAAAAACTTCGCAAACGCGGTGAAGTAGGTGGCTTCGCTATCGGTGGTGCTACTGGTATCTTAACTGGTATGCTTGAAGAAGGCTTGATTCGTGCAATTTACGATACTCAAACATTCGATACAACTGCAGCAGCTTCTTTAGATAAAAACCCTGCACACATCGAAATGTCCGCTTCCATGTATGCTAACCCATGGACTGACTGCACTACAAACTACCTAGACGTAGTATTCCTTGGTGCTACTGAAATCGACCTTGATTTCAACGTAAACGTAATGACTGACTCTAACGGTGTATTGATGGGCGCTTCTGGCGGTCACTCCGATACAGCAGCAGGTGCTAAATGTACAGTTATTACTTGTCCATTGATCCGTGGTCGTTTGCCAATGATCCGTGACAAAGTTGCAACTGTAATTACACCAGGCTCCTCCGTTGATGTACTTGTTACTGAATACGGTATTGCAATCAACCCAGCTCGTACTGATTTGATTGAACGCTTCAAAGATAGCAACTTGCCTATCTACACAATTGAAGAATTACAACAATTAGCATTCGACTTGGTAGGTAAACCACAAGATATCCCTGTATCCGACAAAGACGAAGACATCGTGGCAATCGTAGAATACCGCGATGGTTCTATCCTTGACGTGGTTCGTAAACCTCTATAATTGAGTAGGGGTTGGAGTCCGGTAGAGTCCGTTTGGGTTTCGCTGTCAACTCACCATCCCATGCTAGTAAGTTAATACAAAGACCCGCTCCATGAGTTCGAGGACCATGAAGCGGGTCTTTTTGAATTTATGCGTTGTTTTATTATTAACTTCAAAGATAGAAATAAAGTCTAATGTGGCAAATATGGTACATGATTATAGTTATACTTTTACTATAAGAAGATTGGAGACCTTTAGGAGGTAGTTTTTATGTATCGTTGTATTGCCAATTTAGAGATTGATCTAGATGGGTTAGGTGAGTTTTATAGTGAGCTAGACGAATATGAAATGCTAAGTATGTACCAAATAATATCAGCTTGGTTACAGGATGATTTAGATGGACCTAATCCAGAAAATACGGTGTTTGGCGTATCAGAGTATGCCTTAAACTGGATATCTGTATTACCTGGAGATATTTCTTATCGTAACCTATTTGATATGGGAAGTTGTAAGGTCGGTAATCGTTATGAAAGTATTGATTATTTATATGCAAAATTTCTACAAACATTAGAGAATAGTAAACAGCTTGAACCTGAATATGAATCCTTATGTTTAAATCATATAAACGTCATGTCACAGTATATAGAAATTACTCTAACCTGTAGTCAAAATATAGACTTTATATTATTTATAAAACATTGGTTACGTAATTGTAGTACTTATAAACATCCGATATACTATAAAGTAAAGGATGTATATTATGTGAAATTTAGTTGATGCTCATATAGATAATATACATATTATTTCTCCGGATGAACTTTATAGTTGGGCGAAAGAAAAAATAGAGGGTAATAGCTTTTTAATCCCTGAGGGTATTGTAAAATGGTATAAACTGATACATTCATCAAAAAATAGTTAAAAATTAGGAGAGTGACTATGAGTCAAGTATTTAAGCAAGATCTAACAGATAACTCTGTTCGTCCTGGTGGTTTGTTTTTCGTTGAGTTATTAATGCCTAAGCAGTGTGATATGCCTACTCGCGATGCAATGGTAGAGGTATTCACAAAGCATTTGGGCCTTATTGATTGCTTTAGTTATGGAGCTGAATCTGCTGGTTTTGCACCTCAGAATTATAAGGTGCATTACGAGGATACTGATGCAGATATTCCACCGACCTTGATGGTGACGAATTGTGAGAAAATCGATAAGCCTGTATTAGATGATTTTGATCGTAGTCAGGTATGGGATTGTCCAAATGTGGATGAGTTATTAGCAGAGTGCCAATACAGGGTGTTTGCTACGGATATGTTAGCCTCTGGTTTAGCGGCCAAAGAACGTGCAGATATGCTTGTAAAGTATGTAGATGCATTACTAGAATTATATCCCTCTTGTAAAGCCGTTGTATTTGGACCATCTCGTAAGTTCTTAAGTCGAGAATCGATTGAAAATCATCCTGATAAAGAGGTGACTCGTTTCATGTATTATGCTGTAAATGTGCGTTATTTTAGTATTCAAGGTACCAATGATATGATGGTAGATTCTGTGGGTATGAGTACATTATTTTTACCTGATTTACAGTATCACTTTCACGGTGTAGATCCTAATCATGTAGTATTTCATGCTTATAATGTGTTGAATTATATTTTCGAACATGGTAATATAATAGGTGATGGGGAAACCATTGCGGGGTTACAAAATGGCGAGATGAATCAGGATATTCAGTGGAAGGTTCAATACGAGGATTCTTTAATCCAGCCCGTTCGAGAGGTTCTAGATATTAATATGGGTGAATACGCATCTGGAACTCGGTAGTTGTTAATCAATGAAAGGGGTGAGCATTATGAGTGATCAACGTGTTTTTGATATGGAACTTGTGAAAGTTGAAAGTTTGGAGAACGCTGTTAGGACGCCATTTTATCAAACTGATTCCACAGGTGGTTCAGTATGGGTTATTAAACCTGGTCAAATCTTACCAAAACATTATCATCATCACTCTGATGATATATGGGTTATATTGCAAGGCAAGGGTGTATTTTATCCAACGCCTAATACAGAGGTGCCTTTTACAAAGGGGCAAGTTATAGTATCTAAAAAGGGTGAATGTCATGGTGCAAAAAATACTGGAACGGAAGATATTGTCTTTGTGAGTATCGTTGCTCCAGTGCCTGCTGATTATGATCCTGTTAAGACTAATTAATATGAAAGCACTTTATAGTATTTTCTTCTCTTGTGATAGAGATATATTCATACTATAAAGTGCTTTTTTATTTTATACAGTCATTTCTAGCGAATATACCTTTTCTATTTTATATGTCATTATTTTGGTTTTACTATTCCTATTTGTTATTTCTATACTCTATAAAATTCCATTGACAGAGGACGTTTGTTCTTTTAAGATGGTAAAGTATGTAATATTTTAATAAGTAGAAAGGAATTATATGAACTCATCTACACTAGAGCCTCAAAGTGGGGATATCAATTTCAGAGATTTTACGAAACGTCGTATGCTTCACGTAGTCTTACCATTGTTTATTGTTTCTATTATTGCCTTCCTGGATCGCGTTAACATTGCTTATGCAGGCTTGACTATGAAGGAGAATTTACCATGGTTGACGCCAGAAGTATTTGGTATGGGGGCAGGCATTTTCTTTATTGGTTATGTTTTGTTTGAAGTGCCTGCATCTTTAATTGCAGCTCGTTGTAATGCTATGCATTGGGTGGCGCGTATCATGTTTAGTTGGGGGCTCGTATGTATTCTTATGACGACGATGACCACTGAGTTGGAATTTTATGTTTATCGATTTTTACTTGGTCTATGTGAGGCTTCTTTATATCCTGTAATTTATTCATTACTCATTCCAAATTGGTTCTTGCCAAAGGAGCGAGCGAAGGCAATCTCCTTGATGTTGACATCTTTATTGTTCTCTAACATCATTGGTGGGCCATTGGCAGGTATTTTATTGGATACAACGTTCTTTGGTCTACATGGTTGGCGTACACTCTTTATCGTTGAAGCTATTCCTGCTGTGATCTTTGCGTTCATTTTCGCATTCTGGATGAAAGAGCGTCCTGAACATGCATCTTGGGTAACTGATGTAGAAAAGGTATATATTAAAGCCGAGCTTGAAAAAGAAGAGCAACAAAAGCAAGCCGCAAAGAAATATACTATTTGGCAAGCGTTAAAAGACCCAAAAGTATTGCGTTTAGCGTTAATCTATTTCTTGTGGGTTATTGGTTTCTGGGGCTTTAGTTTTTGGATGCCTCAAGTTCTTAAAAGCTTATCTGGATGGCCACCAAGCGTGGTAGCGTGGTCTATTGCTATTCCAATGACAGCAGCCTTACTTGTACAAATATACTGTGGTTACTCTTCTGAAAAGCGCAATGAAAAACGTTGGCACGTTGCTACTACATTGTTCATTGGTACTATTGGTTTCTTAGCAACACCACACAGTCCATCTCCAGAAGTTAGCTTATTCTTTATATGCTTAACTGCAGTAGGTGTTTACGGTGGTATGGGTGTATGGTGGACCATGCCAACAACCTTCTTATCTGGCGCTGCTGCAGCGGGGGCGATGGGACTCATTAACTCTTCAGGTAATATGGGGGGCTGGGTAGGTCCTTATATGCTTGGATTCATCAATGGTCACACTGGTAGCTTTGCTTATGGTTACTATGTAATGGGGGCTTGTATGTTCCTTGCTGGTCTATTAATTTTGACACTTCCAAAATCTATGGAACATAAAGAGGATTAAGTAGAGCTATATTATAGATAACTAGATTATAGACAACTTAATAGGAAAATATTTAACGAATGCTTCAATGGTGTGATTTTGGATACTATTCAATTTTATGTTACAATTTACAAAATAGTATTATTTAAACTTGAGGAGACAAATATTGAAAGAGTGTAGACCTAAGTTTGATGAAATTACATCATTTGATGAATTTAATAAATATTATTGGTATCGTGATGAACTTTCACAAATATGTAAATCATTAGGATTAGAATATAGGGGAACAAAACAAGAACTCAATTATATTATTGAGCAGTACTTTAAAGGCGATTTAATTAAAAAATCATCAATAAAAAATAGAAGAAGGCAAGTGGAAAGTATTACTTTAGATACACCATTACTTGAATGTAATTTTTCCTTTAATACGAAGTTTAGAGAATATTTCTCTGCTTTAATAGGTGTTTCACGATTTAAATTTAATGCTGATATGGCTACTGCCTGGAGAAAAGTAAAAAGTGAAAAAAATACAAGCTTTACAATTGGAGATTTGCTGAAAGTATATTATGGTGAATCAGATTATGCAAAGTATGACAATTCGGTTTGTCAATGGAATCAATTTTTTAAGGATTTTTGTGCAGACGAATGTAGTGGCAATTATTCGAATAAATTAAAAGTAGCATCTATTATTTGGAAAGAAGTTAGAGATTCAAAAAATGAAAAAATTTATTCAAAGGAGCTTTTAAGTGAATATGCATATAAATTAGAAGCGTATCGCAAGTAGAAGCAACTTGTCATTGCGGAGACGTATTATGGGAAAGTTAGCAATTAAATCTATAATAAAATAATGAAAAAAGCACCTTATATCCTATAAGAAGAGTCATTTGTGATGACTTTTGTAGGTATGTAAGGTGCTTTTATTTATTCCTGATTTCTTTATTGATTTTGTTTTGTTACATCAGGCACTTTCCCAGGATTCATATCGAGGTTTAGATCTGTGGATTTGAATGGGCGTGGGTTTGCTTCTGGTGGTTGTACTTTGAGCTCTGGATGCAACCATTGCAGTTGTTTTAGTTCCCAGTCGTACTTGGCACCGTCATTTTGTAGTTGACGAATATCTTTTAGGATTTCGTCTAGTTGATCACTATGCTTATTAGCCATCCCTTCAAGAATGTAAAGACGACCTGCTACACTGTCGATGGTAGAGCCATCGTGGTCTTCATCGACACGCCATTGTAATTCAGAGATTTGTATTTGCTGGAATATGATAACGATAACCAGCACAATGATAACGCCCCACATGGGAGCTTCTTTAGCTTTCAAAAGGGCTCGCAATTTAGATGCGAGCCCAGATGGTTTGTTCATTATTGACGATCCTCGAGTTGTAATCCAGGTAATGGTAATTTGGAGTTTACAAAGTCTAACCACAAGCGAGAAGCGTGGGAGAGGTAATGACCTTTTTTCCAAATTACATAAAGGGTATGAATAATTTCAGGTACGAGAGGTCTTACGACAACCTTAGAACCAACCTCCGTATTTTCACCTACCTCAGGGCAGAGACGAGATGGTAATAATGCGATAGCAAGGTTTGCACTAACCGTTTGTAACATGAGATCACGTTGGCTCGTTTCAAACACGATATGCGGTTGGAAGCCGGTGTGTTTACAAGCTTTGATGATTTCATCATGTAAGTTGAAATCGTCTTTATGCAATACAAAGGATTCATCAGCTAGCATTTCTAGGCGAATTTCTTTTTCTTTTGCTAAAGGGCTAGATTTTGGAATGATAACGGACAGTGGGTCACTCGTAAGGTAGAAAGATTCAAATTCTTTAGGGTTTGGTTTAGTACAGATGATGCCAATATCAATTAAACCTTCCTGAACGCTGATCTCAACCTTTTTAGAACCTTGTTCGTAGAGTTCCAATTCGATTTGTGGATATACTTTTTTAAATTCACCTAATAACTGGGCAAAAATGGGAGCATCAGTAATTGGTGGAATACCAATTCTGATGGAACCTTGCTCCAAACGAAACTCGTTTTCAAAATCAGTTTTTAGATGTTCAAACATAAACACAACGCGTTTAGCGTGGGTTAAGAAGATGGTACCCCCATCAGTAAGTTCTACAGATTTAGCATTACGCATGAAGAGAACAACACCAAGTTCGTCTTCTAAAGCTTTAATTGTACGGCTGATTGCAGATTGGGAGATGTGTAAATTCCTTGCAGCCTTACTAAAGCTTTTTTGATCAGCTACTTCAACGAAGTATTTCAAATGATGAAAATCCATAATTAACCCCCTAAAAATAAAACTTGGTTATAGGACGTGACCTAACTAAATGAGAATAGTTATTACTGTAATGCAATTAGCTATTACTTTATGTAAAGCATGGATAGCAATATTGGCAAAGCGACAGTCACTGTATGTGTTGCGTTGATAGGGCCCAGCACGTTATAATTAGCATATAGGGCTATATCAAGTTATGATATTAGGAATTATGGTTGTGCCCATCACAAAAAAGTATGCTCACACATAATGCCATATTATATATAACATATATATTATTGCATTATTTTTTCATGTGCGCAAGTTTGTAATGGTTGTTATTCCTAAACATAATGATAGATTAAGCAAGTGTTCTATTTTTGCTAAATGCTTAAGGAGGCAATAATCACATGAGTCGTAAATTTAAAACTATGGACGGCAACCAAGCGGCTGCTCACGTTTCTTATGGTTTTACAGAAGTTGCTGCGATTTATCCAATCACTCCATCTTCTCCAATGCCAGAACACATTGATGAATGGGCTGCATCTGGTCGAAAAAACATCTTCGGCAACACTGTTCAAGTTGTAGAAATGCAATCTGAAGCAGGTGCTGCTGCTGCAACCCACGGTTCTTTACAAGCTGGTGCATTAACAACAACTTTCACATCTTCCCAAGGTTTGTTATTGATGCTTCCTAACTTATATAAAGTAGCAGGTGAATTACTTCCAGGTGTATTCCAAGTAGCTGCTCGTGCATTGGCTGCACATGCTTTGGCTATCTTTGGTGACCACCAAGACGTAATGGCTGCTCGTGCAGCTGGCTGTGCTATGTTAGCTGAATCCTCTGTACAAGAAGTAATGGACTTGTCCGCTGTAGCTCACTTGACAGCTATTAAAACTCGTGTACCTTTCATCAACTTCTTTGACGGTTTCCGTACATCCCACGAAATTCAAAAAATTCAAATCTGGGACTATGAAGATTTAAAACCATTGGTTGACATGGATGCTGTTAAAGCTTTCCGTAAAAATGCTTTAAATCCAGATGCTCCTGTAACTCGTGGTACTGCAGAAAACCCTGACGTTTACTTCCAACATCGTGAAGCATCCAACAAATTCTACTTGAACGTTCCTGACGTTGTAGAACACTACATGAACGAAGTTAACAAATTGGCAGGTACTAACTACCAATTGTTCAACTATCATGGTGCTCCTGATGCTACTGATGTTGTTGTAACTATGGGTTCTTCCGCTCAAGTTGTAGAATCCACTGTGGATTACCTCAACAAATTGGGTCGCAAAGTTGGTTTTATCAACGTTCATTTGTTCCGCCCATTCGCAACAGATCGTTTGTTGAAAGCTCTTCCTAAAACTGTAGAACGCATTGCAGTTCTTGACCGTACTAAAGAACCAGGTGCTTTGGCTGAACCATTGTTCTTAGACGTACAAGCAGCTGTAGTTGACGGTGGCCGTAATGTAAAAGTTATCGCTGGTCGTTATGGTTTGAGCTCCAAAGACGTTATCCCTGCAGACATCGTTGCTGTATTCGATAATTTAGCTGCTGAAAATGGTAAGAAATTCTTCACATTGGGTATCAATGATGATGTTACATTCTTGTCCTTAGATCGTGCTGAAGGCGTAGAAGTTGAAACTCCTGGTTTGACTGAATGTAAATTCTGGGGCTTCGGTTCTGACGGTACTGTAGGTGCGAATAAATCCGCTATCAAAATCATCGGTGACCACACTGATATGTATGCTCAAGCATACTTTGACTACGACTCCAAAAAATCTGGTGGCGTAACAATGTCTCACCTTCGTTTTGGTAAAAATCCAATCAACTTGCCTTACTTGATTACTGAACCTCAATTCGTAGCATGTCACCGTCAATCTTATGTACATGAATACGACTTGATTCGCGGCATCAAAAAAGGCGGTACATTCTTATTGAACTGTACTTGGTCTCCTGAAGAATTGGATGAACATTTACCTGCTAAATTACGTCGTCAAATCGCAGAAAAAGAATTGAACTTCTACATCATCAATGCTGCGAAAATCGCTTCCGAAATCGGTTTGGGCGGTCGTATCAACATGGTAACGCAAGCTGCATTCTTCAAATTGACTGAAATCATCCCTGTAGATGATGCTGTTAAATACCTTAAAGAATCCGTAGTAACTTCTTACGGTAAAAAAGGTCAAAATATCGTTGACATGAACAATGCTGCTATCGATCAAGGTGTTAACGCTTTGGTAAAAGTAGATGTTCCTGCTAGCTGGAAAGATGCAGTAGATGATGGCAATCATGCAGTTAAACCTGGTTGCGAATCTTGCCCATCCTTCGTTCAAAATATTGCACAACCAATCAATGCACAAGCTGGTTATGATCTTCCTGTATCCAAATTCTCTGGCTATGAAGATGGTACATTACCTGCTGGTACTGCTAAATTCGAAAAACGCGGTCCTGCATTGTTCGTTCCAAAATGGTTGCCTGAAAACTGTATTCAATGTAACCAATGTTCCTTCGTATGTCCACATGCTACAATTCGTCCAATTTTGGCAACTGAAGCAGAAGTGGCTGCAGCTCCAGAACATTTCGATACAATCCCTGCATTGGGTGCTAAAGATCTTCAATTCCGTATCGCTGTATCCCCATTAGATTGCTTGGGTTGCGGTAACTGTGTTGATATCTGTCCAGCTCCTAAAGGCAAAGCTATTGTAATGACATCCATCGATACTGAAATCGAACAAGCTGAAGCTTGGAACTATGGTGTTAACCTTCCTGTAAAAGAAAATCCTATGAAGAAGGAAACTGTTAAAGGTTCCCAATTTGAACAACCATTGTTCGAATTCTCCGGTGCTTGCGCAGGTTGTGGTGAAACTCCTTATGCTAAATTGTTAACTCAATTGTTCGGTGACCGTATGATGATTGCCAATGCAACTGGTTGTTCCTCCATCTGGGGTGCTTCCATGCCTGCATCTCCATACACAACTAACCAACAAGGTCATGGTCCTTCTTGGGCAAACTCCTTGTTCGAAGATAATGCTGAGTATGGTTATGGTATGTACATCGGCGTTAAGAAAATCCGTCAACAATTAGTAGAATTGGCTGCTAAAGCAGTTGAAACTGCTACTGGCGAATTGAAAGATGCTTTAGAACAATGGATTGAATTTGCTAACCTTGGTGCAGCTACTCGTCAACGTTCCGAACGTTTAGTAGCAGCTATCGAAGCTGAAGGCGCTACAACTCCTGAATTGAAAGAAATTCTTGAGAAAAAACAATTCTTGATCAAACGTTCTCACTGGATCTTCGGTGGTGACGGCTGGGCATACGACATCGGCTTCGGCGGTGTTGACCATGTATTAGCTTCTGGCGAAGACGTAAACATCTTCGTATTCGATACTGAAGTATACTCCAACACTGGTGGTCAAGCATCTAAATCCACTAACGTAGCAGCAGTTGCTCAATTCGCAGCTTCTGGTAAACGTACTAAGAAGAAAGACCTTGGCATGATGGCTATGTCTTATGGTTATGTATACGTAGCACAAGTAGCTATGGGTGCAGACAAAAACCAATTGATGAAAGCTGTTACAGAAGCTGAAGCATATCCAGGTCCATCCTTGATTATCGCTTACAGCCCATGTATCAACCATGGTATCAAAGCTGGTATGGGTAAAGCTCAAGAAGAACAACGTAAAGCAGTTGCAGCTGGTTACTGGGATCTTTACAGATACAACCCTCAACTTAAAGAAGAAGGTAAAAATCCATTCTCCTTGGATTCCAAAGAACCAACTGAAAGCTTCCAAGACTTCCTTAAAGGTGAAGTACGTTACGCTTCCTTGGCTAAAGCAGCTCCAGACGTTGCAGAAGAATTATTCGCTAAAACTGAAAAAGACGCTAAAGAACGTCGCTTAAGCTATGTTCGCTTGCAAAAAGGTTTTGAAGACGTAAAATAATTCGTTATTTAACGACTGAGAACTATATGAGGCACCCTTTCAAGGGTGCCTCTTTTGTATGTAATACTATATAGCTAAATGTGTTAATATCATATTATTTAGGTAATAACTGCTTTAAACGTAGGTAATATACTAGTAATTTGGTATAATGATAAATAACAATGTATATTTCATAAAGTTAAACATAGAGGTACATATGGCTAAGGATAATTCACAAATAGCAATGGAAGACATGCAACAAACGATATATAAAGAGTTAGGCTATAAATCCTATCCATTTCCTTTTACAACGCCGGCCTATTTAGAAGCATATGGTGCTCTTGTAGGGCTAAATACTCCACCTGCGAAGACAGCTCGTGTTCTTGAACTAGGCGCTACTTATGGCGGTAATATTATTTCTCAAGCTGTATTTAACCCAGAGGCGACCTTTGTAGGCATTGAACTTTCACAAGACCAAGTAGAGAAGGGCAATCAAATTATTTGTGATGTAAAATTAGAGAATGTATCCTTGGTGCAAGGAGATATTTTGAATTTTGACGAATCTATGGGGACTTTCGATTATATTATTGCACATGGATTCTACTCTTGGATCAATGATGAAATGAAGGATAAGCTGCTCAATATTATTTCTAATCATTTGGTGGATAATGGTATTGCCTATGTGTCTTACAATACGTATCCAGGTTGGCATACCATGGAAGAAGTACGTCAGCTCATGCTGTTTGCTAATCGTGGCCAAGATAAGTTGACCCATAAGGAAAAGGTGTTGCGCGGTAAGACCGTAGGCAGTCTTGTGGGTGCTCAGATTCTTAACTATGATAATCTTAAAGAACGAAATAGTAAATTTCTAGGTGCATTGCGCTCTGTCATGCAAAAGGATGACTATTATGTAGGTCATGATCATCTAGAGCCTCATAATGATCCATGCTATTTCTATCAATTCAATGATCATTTGAAAGCGCATGATCTTGCGTATGTATGCGATGCAGACCTTACACTATCTATGGTTCGTACCTATGATGAAAGTATTGCAGCTAAACTTGAGCAATTGGCACCTAATAGTCAAGTGGATCAAGAACAATATTTAGATTTTATACTAGATACGACATTCCGCAAGTCGATTATTTGTAAAGCTAGCGTTGCCAAAGATATCAACTTTGCTGTTGCAAATCCGGCTGAAGTGAATACAATTCCTGTACGTACTATTGTAAATAGCTTTGTTTTCCAAATTCTCTTTGATGAGGAAGCACTAGAAATGTTTGAAAATGTACTCGTAAGAGATACCTTCCAAGCGCTTATTAAAGATGGTGGTACGTTCAATATGATCGAGGCTCTAGCTATTTTAAAAGCAGCTCATGAGGCAGCTCATGCATCTGATGATGAATTAGAACCTGCTGTATGTAGCTTGTATCGTGCTGTAGTAGAGCATATGGTACGTGGTGGTATTCGCTTTTATAAAACATTCCCTGTAAAAGAAGAGTATATGGAGGGCTTATCTTATATACCTGCCCGTTTTACAAACTTTGTAAAAGCTATTGTTCATGGTGGCAGTGAATATATGTATGGAGCAGATATGTTCAATGATGCTATTGGTGATATTTCTGAAGAGGATTTATTATTTATGGAGTTGTTGAACAAACCAAAAGCGAAATCTACGGTAATTAAAAAGATTAAAGAGGCTCTCTTTAGTGCAGATCAGTCTCAAACTACAAAGCATCAAAATGCCATGGCTGAAGCTTTTTATAATGAATTAACAACGCGTATGGAACAATTAGGCTTTATTAGAAGTAAGAAAACAGGTAGTATTTCCTAAGTGATAGCTCCCTTTATTTGATTCTGTTGCTATGGGGCTGTATTATATTCTGCTGATTTTATAGCTAAAATAGAAACCCGTTACACTTATAACATATATATGTATTAAGTGTTAACGGGTTTTGTTTTATATAATTAAATTTACTTTTATTTTATATTTATTACTTTTAGTTATTTTATATTGCTGAAAAAGTATAGTAAATCGATAATTTTAATGAGGAAAAAATGAACCGTTCATGAAAGTATGGTATAATGTGTTTGGGTATTTTGTAAATATCATCCGATGTGTTGTGGATGATTCTATAAATTGTATTAGTTGATAAAGTTGTATTAATTGTATTATTTGTAAAAGGAGTCTTTTATGGCATCTAAAAAGGCAGTTCTAGTATACATACTAGAAATCCTGAAAGACGAAACAGATGCTAATCATACGTTATCTCAAGAGGAGATTCGCAGTATATTAGCCGAACGGTACGAGGTATCCGTCGATCGGAAAACCTTAGGCCGTCATTTAAATGATTTATATGAATCTGGAGATTTTGGTATTCAATGTGAAGAGTCTGCTGTGGGAGCAGATGGCACCATTCGACGTACTGATTTCTATATGATTCATACCTTTGAAGATTCTGAATTGCGGTTATTGATTGATGGTATATTGGCATCTCGCCATATTACTGCATCTCAACGTAAAGATTTAATCGGGCGTGTTGCAAAATTGGGGAGCTCCTATTTTAAGCCTCATGGTATTGATATTGAAAGTAATACGGAGTACCTTCATAGAAGCCAAGATTTATTTCTTAATATTGATCTCATAGAAGAAGCAATACAAAAGGGTAGAAAAATTTCGTTGGCCTATTGCCAACCAGATGTGGATAAGCGATTACACATTAATCTTGGGCCAGATCATAAGGAACGGAAGTATGTATTTAACCCATTCCAACTAGTAATGAATCGGGGACATTATTACTTGGTGGGGAATCACGAAAATTATGATGACATGTCTACATTACGTGTCGATCGAATTGCACATATTACGGTGCTAAATGAACGTAGAAAACCTTTACGGGAGATAAAGGGATACCAACAACAACGTACCTTTAACGTGTCACAATACGTAAAGGAACATATTTATATGTTCGGCGGTGAATCTATTACTGTTACGTTTAAAGCTAAACGGTCCATCGTAAATCAAATTTTAGATTGGTTTGATGGCAATGTAGAGTTTACGAATATAACAGCCGATAATGTTGTATGTCGTGTACGTGTTAATCATGACGCCTTTAAATATTGGGCGCTCCAATATATGCAAAGTGTAAAAGTGCTTACTCCAGCCTCTTTAGTGACAGAGGTAAAAGCCGCAATTGAGGAAGGTTTACACCAATACTCATAAATAAAAAGCTAGTTGATCGATGAATCAACTAGCTTTTTTATATTTCCTTATAGAACGTGCATTTTTTCTGCTTCTCTATAGTCTTTTAGAACCGGACGTGGAGGCAATTTACCCATGAGGCTCACAATATAGATTGCGATAGAAGAGAAGATGAAGCCTGGCACAATTTCGTATAGGCCAAAGAATCCAAATTGTTTCCAAATGAGTACTGTCAAACCACCTACAACAATACCAGCGATACAGCCGTGACGCGTCATGCGCTTCCAGAACAAAGAGAACAAGATGGCCGGACCGAAGGCTGCGCCGAAGCCTGCCCAAGCATAGGCTACCATTGTCAAAATATAGCTGTCTGGGTCCATTGCCATATAGATGGCAATCAATGCCACTAGAAGTACTACGATACGGCTTACTAATACAAGCTCTTTATCGCTTGCTTTTGGATGGATGATATTAGCATAGAAGTCATTAGAAATAGCAGAGGCTGTTACTAATAATTGAGCAGATGCGGTACTCATAATAGCGGCCAATACAGCAGACCAGATAAGGCCTGCTACAAATGGAGTAAAGAGCCGTTCAGTCATGATGAGAAATATTGTTTCCGCATCAGTGCCTACTAACTTATCTGGCAGCATGTAAACATGACCGATGAGACCTACTGCAATAGCTGCCATAAGGGATAAGATAACCCATACCATGGCGATGTTCGTAGATTTTTTAAGTTCTTTCGCATCAGAGATAGCCATGAAGCGCACTAAAATGTGTGGTTGACCGAAGTAGCCAAGACCCCAACCAAGAGAAGAAATTAGGCCGATAGCCCAAGTAAACCAATCAGACGGATTACCAAACAAGCTAAGTCCTTGTGGGAACTCATGTTGGATGAGCTGGAATGTTTCTATAAGGCCACCCATGTACATGGCTGCTGTAATTGGTACTGCCAAGATGGCAAAGAACATTAATGCGCCTTGAATACAGTCTGTCCAAGATACGGCGAGGAATCCGCCAAGGAAGGTATAGAATACGACGATACCAGCTGTGATAAAGAGGGATACGGTGTAATCAAGACCGAAGATAGTATTGAACAATTTGCCCCCTGCCACGAAGCCTGATGATGTATAAATCAAGAAGAAAATCAAGATAAATAAGGCGGAAATGACAGCTACCGAATGAGACTGATCGTGGAAACGATTCTTTAAATAATCCGGTAAGGTCAAACTGTCACTGGCTACCTCGGTATGGTTGCGCAGGCGTCTAGAAACGAATTTCCAGTTGGCCCATGTGCCTAATGTGAGGCCTACGGCAATCCACACACCAGAAATCCCCGTAGTATACGCTAGGCCCGGCACACCCATGAGCATCCAACCACTCATATCTGATGCTTCCGCACTAAGTGCTGTAATCCATGGTCCTAATTGTCGGCCACCGAGGATGTAATCACCAATGCTGTTCGATTTACGATAATAGTAGACCCCGATATACATCATGAGTCCTAGATATAAGGCAAAGGCGATAATAATCATTAAGTTGTCTTGTGTCATGCCTATATAAGACCTCCTTAGGTTCTAGTTATATTCTATAGTATAGTAAATAATTTTTATTGTACCACATATTAGTACTTTAGAGGGTAAAAAATTGGTGATATCAATAAGATTCCTATATTAATTTAGGCTATATATTTTAGAGATACGCATTAGCTGATTACTTATGAAATCATATATTAATAAGCCCCATACCGAATGAAATATGATAAAATAAAAGAATGAAAAAACGATATTTCGTATTGAGTGTACGAAATATTTGTCAGTAGTAATCGAAATTAATACTTATATTTCTGGAACGTGAAAGGAGGACCCTATGGAACAACAGGTAGGCGGAAAACAAGATGTATCTAGACAACATCAAGTTGTGACGAAACAACAAGCATTGCGCATGTTGGAGACCTACTTTGGGTATACCTCCTTTAGACCAGCTCAAGAGGCTCCTATTGCATCCTTGTTGCGGAATGAAGATGTAATTGGAATCATGCCGACAGGGGCTGGGAAGTCTATCTGTTTCCAGATACCTGCGCTCTGTAAGGCGGGCTTGACTATTGTGTTTTCTCCTCTCATTTCTCTTATGAAAGACCAAGTGGATGGTCTCTTGGTGCAGAATATACCAGCAGCGCTCATCAATAGTACACTTACACAATCTGAGTTTAATAAGACCATGTACGAAGTACGTAGTGGTAAGATTAAACTCTTATATATTGCACCAGAGCGGTTGAGCTCTAATTTTTTCTGTAATGTACTGCGAGCGTTACCGATTGCTCAAGTCATTGTGGACGAGGCTCATTGTATCTCTGAGTGGGGTCATGATTTTAGACCGTCTTATCGCCTTATCGGTGAGTGGCTCAATTCATTGCCAAAGAGACCTATCGTGGGGGCTTTCACAGCGACGGCGACGAAATATGTAGAAAACGATATAAAAAAATTATTAGGCCTAGATAAGGCTAATGTATACGTGACGGGTTTTGATCGGCCTAATTTATCCTTCTCTGTTATCCGCACACCAAAGCGGATGGATTACGTTGTTCATTATGTGCGTCAGCACGCCAATGAAAATGGCATTATCTACTGTGCAACGCGCAAGGATGTAGATCGTGTGTATGAAAATTTAACCCGTGCGGGCATCAAGGTGGGACATTACCACGGAGGACTCAACGATGAGGTGCGCCGTGAAATGCAGAATGCCTACGCAGACGATAAATTGCAGGTTATGGTGGCGACGAATGCCTTTGGTATGGGTATTGATAAAAGCAATGTACGCTATGTACTACATTATCAAATGCCGCGTAATATGGAGTCCTATTATCAGGAGGCAGGACGAGCTGGCCGTGATGGGGCACCTGCTGAATGTATCTTGCTTTATAGTGGGCAGGATGTGCAGGTTCATAAGTATTTAATTGAACAGTCCATCGAAACGCCTGAGCGACAAGATGTGGAGTTACGCAAATTGCAGTCCATGATTGATTACTGTTTCTGCAGTAATTGCTTGCGTAAATATATGCTTAATTACTTTGGTGAAAGCACCGTTTGGACTACTTGTGATAATTGTAGCTCTTGTAAGGGTTCTGCTGATAAGGTCAATGTTACGAAAGAAGCAAAAGCTATTTTCCGTGCCATCATGGGCACCGATGAGCGATATGGGGCATCAATGATAACCTCTATCGTCCGTGGTGAGCGAACGGACCGGATTATGCGTGCTGGCCATGATGCATTGCTTGTCTTTGGCTTACTGAGCAATGTAGATGAAAAATCTATTAAAGGTCTTATTCAGCAGTTTGTAGCATCTGGCTACTTGCGCAGTTCAACGGGAAAATATCCTGTGTTATCCTTAACGGCTGGTGCCGAAGAAGTGTTAGCAGGTCGTAAAGAGGTAGAGGAAATCAGACAACATGTGTCTGTGCCTTCTCGCACTAGTAAGTCTGCTGCCTCTGTGGCACGAGGAAAATCCAGTCCTACATCGGGCGGTTTATTTGAACATTTGCGGCAACATCGCAAGCGCTTGGCTGAAGAAGCGGGCCTTAGACCATATCTTATCTTCCCTGATACAGTACTCATAGATTTGGCAAATTTACGACCTACTACATTAGGTGAGTTTGGCAATGTTAAAGGCGTAGGGGAAGCAAAATTGAAAAAATATGGACTTACCTTTTTGCAGGCCATTGCAGAATATAAGGGATGATAAATTTTACTGTATATATGGTAGTACCATATATTTTTTAGTATGATAGTACTATATATTTTAGTAAGATTATCAAGATATACGTTAGTATTTTTGCTTATTATAAATAGATCTAGGGGGATAAATGAGCTTAGCAGATACACAATACCTCGGTATTATTGAAAATATTTTAGATCAAGGCATTTATGGTCAAAATCGCACAGGAATCGCAACGTACAAATTGCCTCAACAAATTATGCAATTTGACTTGCAAGAGGAATTTCCAATTTTAACCACTAAATTTGTAGCTTTCAAAACAGCTGTAAAAGAATTATTGTGGATTTGGCAAATGCAGTCCAATGACGTGCGCAAATTACAAGAAATGAATGTGCACGTATGGGATGAGTGGATGCGTGAAGATGGTACTATCGGTAAGGCCTATGGATACCAAATTGCGAAGTATAAGCAATTAGACAAGCTCATCAAAACTATTAAAGAAGATCCTGATAGCCGCCGAATGATAGTAACCCTTTGGAATATTGAAGATTTAGATGATATGGCGTTGCAACCATGTGCGTATGAAACCTTATGGGATGTAGGGGATGGTTACTTGAACTGCATGCTCATCCAACGCAGTGGCGACATGGGGCTTGGCGTTCCGTTTAACACGGCTCAATATGCGGCATTACAATGTATGATTGCTCAAGTAACAGGTTTAAAGCCAGGTAAATTTACACATGTCATCAACAATGCCCACATCTATGAAAATCACGTAGATGCATTGCGTGAGCAATTAGCACGTCGCAATCAAGCGTTGCCTGCTCCAAAAATTATCGTGAATCCTGAGGTAAAAGACTTCTATGACTTCACACCAGAGGACATTACCTTAGATGGATATGAACATTTAGGTAAATTATCCATGACTGTTGCTGTATAGCATTGTATTCATGACAATTGTTAAATAGCATAATATGTATGGCTATTGCTATATAGTATTGTGTTCATAGCCATTGCTAAATAGTATAATTTATGACTGTTGCCATATAGTATTAACTGAAAGAGGGCAGTATGTTAGCATTAATCGTAGCCGTAGCACATAATCGTGTAATCGGTAAAGATAATACTTTGATTTGGCATTTGCCAAATGATTTGAAATTCTTTAAGGAAAAAACAATAGGACATGTTATTATCATGGGCCGTAAGACCTTTGAAAGCTTACCGTTTTTGTTGCCAAATCGTGAGCATTGGGTAATTACTCGTGATAAAGGCTTTGATGCACCAGAAGGTGTTAAGATTTTCCATAACCCTGAGGCGGCTGCTGAAGCAGCACGTGCTCTTGATGGGGCCTACGTTATTGGTGGCGCTCAAGTATACGAAGCTTTTCTACCTTATGTAGATACTATGTATATCACTGAAGTGGACCACGAATTTGATGGGGATGCATTTTTCCCTGAATTCTCAGAGGATGCTTTCACCATCGAATCCGTAGTAGATGGCGCGGTGGATGAAAAGAACAAATATCCTCATCGTTTTGTAACCTATCGCAGAAAGGCATCTAAATGAGTGAAAGAATGTTTGCCATTATTGGCAGTGAATTAAATGTTAAGCCAAAGCAGGTGCAAGCTGCCGTAGAATTGTTGGACGAAGGCAATACGGTGCCATTTATTGCGCGGTATCGTAAAGAGGTAACGGGCGAATTGCAAGATGAGCAATTGCGCACCATTGAAGAACGCATTAAATACTTGCGCAACTTAGAAACACGTCGCCAAGAAATCATTGCTTCTATTACAGAGCAAGAAAAGATGACAGACGAGTTGATGAAGTCTTTGGAAGCTGCTACAAAGCTACAAGAGTTAGAAGACCTGTACTTGCCATATCGTCCAAAGAAACGTACGCGTGCTATGATTGCCCGCGAACGTGGTTTAGAACCATTGGCTGATATGATTATCAACGATACGGTTACCTCTGGAGATCCGTTAGAGATTGCAAAAGAATACATAACAGAAGAGGTTCCTATGCCAGAGGATGCCATACAAGGTGCTTCTGATATTGTAGCGGAAATCGTCAGTGATAGTGCAGACTTCCGGGCGTACTTGCGTAAGAAGATGTGGAATGAAGGCTTTATTCAAGCTGAATTGAGCGGTGAAGAGGAAGAACAACAACAATTCTTGCAATACGCTGAATATGCTGAGCCTGTACGTCAAATGCCGTCCCATCGTATTTTGGCGGTTAATCGCGGCGAAAAATTAGGTGCTTTGAAATTAGCTCTAACTGTACCAGGTGACACCTATGTTGCTTATATGTTACAAAAGTTAGAGAAAAATCCGAAGTCTATCTTCGCAGAGTATAAAGCGGCTGCTGTAGCTGATGCGTACAAACGTCTTATTTTCCCAGCTTTAGAGCGTGAAATCCGCAATGAATTGACGGAAAAAGCCGATGAGCAAGCTATCAAGGTGTTTGGTGTAAATCTCAAAAATCTATTGTTACAACCACCATTGGCCGGACATGTTATCATGGGCCTTGACCCTGGTTACCGTACTGGCTGTAAAATGGCGATTATCGATCAACAAGGCAATGTGCTCGATTACGGTGCGTACTATTTAACAAATAGTGAAAAGCTTCGCAAGGAAGCTCAAAAGGTATTGGCTGATAAAATCCGTAAGTTTAAGGTTACTCTTTTATCTATCGGTAATGGTACTGCATCCTATGAAACAGAGCAATTTGCGTCTACTATGATTGAAGAGGAAAAATTAGATTGCCACTATATCATTACTAATGAAGCAGGCGCATCTGTATACTCTGCATCTAAATTAGCTATCGATGAGTTACCAGATTTAGATGTAACTATTCGAGGTGCTGTATCTATTGCACGCCGTGTGCAAGACCCATTGGCTGAATCTGTTAAAATCGATCCTAAATCTATTGGCGTAGGTCAATATCAACATGACGTAAACCAAAAACAATTGACTCATACCTTGGATCAAGTAGTTGAAACTGTAGTAAATCACGTTGGAGTAGAGCTAAATACTGCATCTCCAGCTATCTTGCAGCATGTTGCTGGTATTTCTAGTGCGGTGGCTAAAAATATTGTTGCATACCGTCAAGAGAATGGTGTGTTTAAAAGCCGTAAGGAATTGTTAAAAGTGCCTCGTTTAGGCCCTGCAGCCTTTACACAATGTGCTGGTTTCTTGCGCTTACAACACGGTAAAAATCCACTGGATAATACATCCGTTCATCCAGAGTCTTATGAATTGGCAGAGCGCATCATTGGTGAATTAGGCTTTACCTTAAAAGATTTACAAGATAAATCTCAATTAGAAGCATTGCAAGTAAAATTACCTCTTGTGGATGCCGATAAAATGGCTGCCAAGCTTGATGCGGGCGTGCCGACTGTTCGGGATATCTTGGCGGCTCTTGCTAAACCAGGTCGCGACCCTCGGGAAGATTTACCGGCTCCATTGACCAGAAAACACGTAGTGAGCCTTGAAGATATCAAGGTCGGTACCGTTGTAAAAGGTACTGTTCATAACGTAGTTGATTTCGGAGCTTTTGTAGACTTTGGGCTTAAAACGAATGGTCTATTACATCGCAGCGAGCTTTGCAATAGCCGTCAACATCCATCTGATGTACTTGCGGTAGGTGATATTATCGAAGCGCAAATTATTTCTGTTGATGTAAAACGCAATCGTATCGGTTTATCTGTAAAAGCATTGCAACCGGAAAAGTCGAAGAATAACGATAATAACCATAATAGAAATAACAACGGTCAGCGTCGAAATAATGATAACCGAAATAACAACCGTAATAATGGCGGACGTCAAAATGATAATCACAATAATGGCTCTCGTAATAATGGGAATCGTCGAAACTGATAATTTCTTAGAAGGCTAGTTAATCTATATTAATAGATTTTAAATGAAACTCATTCTTGACTAAAAGTCATTATACGAAAAACCGCACCCTCTATGGTTTTAGAGGGTGCGGTTTTTCTATATAACTAAAATCTATGCATATTAATGCAGAACAGATATATCGAAAATGGTATATCTAATTGAAAATTTTAGATATAAGGAGTATGATGTAATCACAGAGGGGAAATTCCTAAATCATATTCCTAAAGAGGAGGTAATGCAATGAGCTTGAACCTTAAAGAAAGATATGGACTTTTAATTAATAATGAATGGGTAAAGGCATCTGACGGTGCTGAATTCAATGTATATAACCCTGCTAATGGCGAACAACTCGCTATCTGTGCAGAGGCTACATATGGCGATGTTGATAAAGCTGTAGAGGCTGCAACAGAAGCTTTCAAAACGTGGAAAAACGTTTCTCAAGTAGAACGTGCTGACTATTTATTGAAAATTGCGGATGCTATCGATGCTCACAAAGAACATTTGGCACAAGTTGAAACATACGACAATGGTAAGCCAATCCGTGAAACATTGAACGTGGATATTCCACTTGGGGCGGACCATTTCCGTTACTTTGCAGGCGTGCTTCGTTCCGAAGAAGGCTCTGCACAAGTATTTGACGAAAATACATTGAGCCTTATCGTTCGTGAACCAATTGGGGTTGTAGGCCAGGTAGTACCTTGGAACTTCCCATTCCTAATGGCCGCTTGGAAATTGGCGCCAGCTCTTGCAGCAGGTTGTACAGTTGTAATCAAACCTTCTAGCCATACATCTCTTAGCCTTTTGGAACTAGGCGACATTTTGAAAGAAATCTTGCCTCCAGGCGTTGTAAATATCGTAACAGGTAAAGGTTCTAAATCCGGTCAATATATCCTTGATCATCCAGGCTTCAGCAAGTTAGCTTTCACAGGCTCTACAGAGGTAGGTCTAGATGTATATAAAGCAGCATCTGAACGTTTGATTCCAGCGACATTGGAATTAGGTGGCAAATCTGCGAATATCTTCTTTGAAGATGCAAACTGGAAACAAGCTCTTGATGGGGCAATGCTCGGCATCCTCTTCAACCAAGGCCAAGTATGTTGCGCAGGTTCCCGTATCTTCGTACAAGATACAATTTATGATAAATTTGTAGCTGAACTTTCCGCTTTATTTGATAAAGTAAAAGTTGGCTTACCTTGGGAAGAATCTACACAACTTGGTTCTTTGATTTACGAAGCACAAGTTAATAAAGTACTTAGCTATGTAGACCTTGCAAAAGAAGAAGGTGCTCGCATTGTAGCCGGTGGTGTGCGTGTTACTGATGGTGAACTTGGTAAAGGTTGCTTTGTAAGACCTACACTAATCGCAGATGCTACAAATGATATGCGCGTAGCTCGCGAAGAAATCTTCGGTCCTGTAGCCGTTGTCATCAAATTCCACAGCGAAGAAGAAGTTATAGAACAAGCAAATGACAGCTTATACGGCCTTGGCGGTGGCGTATTTACTCAAAACATCAACCGTGCTATCCGCGTAGCTCGCGGTATCGAAACAGGTCGTATGTGGGTAAATACATATAACTCTATCCCAGCTGGCGCACCATTCGGTGGTTACAAACAATCCGGTATCGGTCGTGAAACACACAAAGTTATCCTTGAGCATTACACTCAAATGAAAAATATCATCGTAAACTTGAGCGATAAACCATCTGGGTTCTACGACTTAGATTAATTATATACAACTTTCCAATAAACTATAGCAAAGAGGCCCCTCGAATGAGGTGCCTCTTTTGCGCTAAATAATAGTCTATTATATGTGAAAGTATACGGTATGTTATAATTGTAGCCATACGAAAATGTATTGTTTTGAGAGGACAATATAAACCATGATTCATTTAGATTATCTATTAATTATAGGAATATTGCTTAGTGTTTTACTATTTCTTTTGGTTGGCGTTTTCTATTATAGAAAATGTAAATTTTTAAAGGGAATAAATATTTGGTTCATAATAATACTTAGCGTTTTGTTAAGTTATTTATTATATCCCTTATATGAACTGACGGATTATAGAGAAGAATTTACTTCTATAGTTATCATCTCTGCGATAATTATTAAAATAATTATCAATTTATCTATATTTATGATTGCTGATAAAATAAGAACGAAATGGATTTCTAGATTACTATTAATTATATGGGTTGTTCTTGTTGAATGCTTCTATAGTCCTATTAATTTATCCTATATTGTTTTGCTATGTGTATCAGGTGGAATCGTTTTAATGGAACGTTTTTGGACGAGAAGAAAACAGATTTAGTTTAGATTCAAAATAACTCTTATAGCGCTCACTTTCAAAATATGTTATACTATTTAAATGCGCATAGTTCGTGCGCGATAGGAGGAAACACATTTAGATGTTAGAAAAATTTGAACAATTAATGATTAGCGAACCTGTTCTAAGAGCGTTAAACGATATGGGCTTTGAAGAGCCTACGCCAATTCAACAGGAAGCTATCCCAGTAGCCATGAGCGGTAAAGACATGATCGGTCAAGCTCAAACAGGTACTGGTAAGACAGCAGCATTTGGCTTGCCTGTATTGGAACGCGTAGACGGGAATGAGCGTCACGTTCAAGTAGTTATTTTATCCCCTACACGAGAATTAGCTATTCAAGTAGCTGAAGAGCTTAACAAAATGGCTCAGTACACGAATATCACAGCACTACCAATCTACGGTGGTCAAGATATTAATCGTCAGTTCCGTGCCTTGAAAAAGAACCCTCAAATCATCGTTGCCACTCCTGGCCGATTGATGGATCATATGGACCGTGGTTCTATTAAATTTGACCATGTGAAAGTTGTGGTATTGGACGAAGCCGACGAAATGTTAAATATGGGCTTTGTTGATGATATCAATAAAATCTTGGGTGCTATCCCAGAAGACCATCAAACATTGTTGTTCTCTGCAACTATGCCTAAAGCTATCCAACAGTTAGCTGAAACATATTTGACAGAGCCAACATTGATTCGCATGAAACCGACTCAAGTTACGATGGACTTGATTGAACAATACTATATCGAAGTGCAAGACCGTCAAAAATTCGATGTTCTTTGCCGCTTGTTTGATATTCAAACACCTGAACTTGCTATTATCTTCACGCGTACGAAACGTCGTGTTGATGAAGTAACAGAAGGCCTTAAGAAACGTGGTTACATGGCGGAAGGCATCCATGGCGACTTGTCTCAACAAAAACGGGACAGCGTAATTCGCCAATTCCGCGAAGGTACCATTGATATTCTCGTGGCTACAGATGTGGCAGCTCGTGGTCTTGATATTTCTGGCGTATCTCACGTATATAATTATGATATGCCTCAAGATCCTGAAAGCTACACACACCGCGTAGGTCGTACAGGTCGTGCCGGTAAAGCAGGTCAAGCTTTCACGTTCGTTATCCCTCGTGAAATGGAGCATTTACATGCTATCGAGCGTTTAACAAAACGTAAAATTGCACGTCGTCGTGCACCTTCATTAGGTGAAGTTCTTGAAGGTCAACAACGTTTGGCAATTGAAAGCCTCGTTGAAATGACAGATAATTTAGAAGCATTGGCGCCTTTCAAATCTAGTGCTGAGGAATTGTTGAATGATACAGATTCCGTAACACTTTTGGCGGCAGCTCTTAAATTGTTAACAAAAGAACCAGATACTACTCCTGTAAATATTACAGAAGAAAAACCATTGCGTGTACGCCGTCGTCGTGAAAGTGGTCGTAGTGATCGTCGCCGTCGTGATGGTGATCGTCGTCGAGATGACCGCCCACGTCGCAGTCGCGATGATCGTAGAAGTGATCGTCGCAATGACCGTAAAGGTGACCGTCGCAGAGATGATCGTAAATCTGATCGTCCGCGTGGAGAGAAAAAAACTCGCCATCAAAGTGAAGGTTTTAAGCCTTACTTTAAAGACTAATAGGATGTGGATTGCTTCTGGGCAATCCACATTTTTTATTACTTAATAGTTAATACTATTTATCTTGATAAGTGTTGAGAATTTTGATATAATAAATAATAATTATTTCTTGTAAACGGTCGATAATGGCCTATGCCTTATAGATTTCCAAGTGGAGAAAGGTAGATTATTATGGATATCGCACAAATTTTGCGTAGTCAGGGGTTTAAAGTAACCCCACAACGTATTGCGATTTATGATGCTTTGCGTGGTCATCATGATCATCCAACAGCAGAGATGTTGTATCATACGTTGCGCCCAGAACATCCAAGCATGAGCTTGGCTACAGTGTACAAGACGATGGAGATTTTTGAAAAAATCGGTCTTGTTAAAATTCTAGAAGTTGGTGATGAGCGCGCTCATTACGACTGGGACACACAAGCTCATTCCCATATCCGTTGCATTCGTTGTAATAAGGTAGAGGATATGATGGGCATTGATTTGAAAGCTATCAAAACGATTGCTGATCAAGGTAGTGAATATCAAATCACAGGTCAACATATTACCTTTGAAGGTGTTTGCCCTGAGTGTGCAAAAAAAGAAAGTCATTAATAGATAACCCCTGTTGTTGAAGGGCTCCTTCACGGCAGGGGTTATATTAGTTATCGTATATCTTTATCTATTAGTGTTATAGAATAGCTATAGTAACAAAAATAGCTATAAGCATAATAAAATGGATATTAAAGTTAAGCGCTTTATAATTATAAAATTGTAGAAATCGTATAAAGGAGTATCATGTTTGTAATAGGCAGTCACTTATCAATTAGCAAAGGTTATTTACATATGGGCAAGGAAGCGACTAAAATTGGGGGCAATACGTTCCAATACTTTACTCGCAACCCTCGTGGTGGTAGCATGCGAGCTCTCGATGTTGAGGATATGAATAACCTTAGTGCATATATGAAAGAACATAACTTTGGTACCTTGTTGGCCCATGCACCGTATACCTATAACCCATGTGCCGCTAAAGAGGATTTACGCGCTTTTGCGAAGCAATCTATGATGGAAGATTTAGAGCGTATGGAATATTTGCCAGGTCAAATGTATAACTTTCACCCTGGTAGCCATGTGAAGCAAGGCGTAGATCAAGGTATTGAGTACATTGTAGAGTGCTTGAATGAAATCTTATTCCCAGGTATGAAGACAACAGTCCTCTTGGAAGTAATGGCTGGTAAGGGTACAGAAATTGGCTCTCGTTTTGAAGAAATTGCACGCATCATCGATGGCGTAAAACTAAAAGAGTATATGGGTGTGTGTGTTGATACTTGCCATATTCACGAAGGGGGTTATGATATCGTACATAATCTCGATGGCGTTATTGACGAGTTCGATCGAATTGTAGGTCTTGATCGTTTGAAAGCCATTCATTTGAATGACTCTAAAAATCCTATGGGTGCTCATAAAGATCGTCATGAAAAAATTGGGGAAGGACATATTGGTATCGATGCTATTGCTCGCGTTGTAACACATCCTAAATTGACGAACTTGCCATTCTATTTGGAAACACCAAATGAATTGGACGGGTACGCAAAGGAAATTTCTATGCTACGCTCTATCGTAGAGAATAAATAATTAAAATACAGAAGTTAATTTAGTTATATAATAAATATGTAGAATACCTGATACTATACTAGTTATTGCAAATACATAAAGTTATTAAAACTGTTAAGGCTATTAAAGTTATATAAAATTATTGAATTTCCATAAACTTATGGGACTAATAGCTTGTTTTGGCCTTTGAATACATACATTGTGTAAGGTATAGGGAGAGCTGGAAAGGGGGACAAAATGCGTTTTTTACATACTGCCGATTGGCATTTAGGGCGTATTTTTTATGGACAGTACTTAACAGAGGACCAAGCTCATGTGTTGGAACATCAGTTTTTTTATATTTTGAGAGATGAAAACATCGATGGCATATTGCTCGCAGGGGATGTTTTTGATAGAGCGGTGCCCCCCATTGAAGCTATCGAATTGTGGGACTCCATCATCACTCGTCTCGCTATGGACTACAAGGTGCCTTTCTTTGTGGTGAGCGGTAATCACGATGGGGCGGAACGTCTTGAAGTGGGGCGCTCTATGTTGAGCCAATCGGGTATCCATATTTGGGGCTCTCCTCATCACGCGTTGAAGCCTTTTGAATTTGAAGGGACAGATGGCAAGGTGGCTATTTGTCCTATGCCTTTTAGTGAGCCCCGACGCATAGGGGAGGCTTTATTTGCTGATGTAGAGTCTACTAATACAGAAACTACCAATATTGAAATTGCTGACATAGTAACACCGTGTTATGAACAAAATTGCGAAAGCGCTTTGAATCTGCACAATTATGACCAAATGTATCAGGCTTGGAGTAATTACTTGTATAAACAAGTGCCTAAGGGGATGCGCAGTATCGCCATTAGCCATGCCTTTGTTATGGGCGGTGAAGTAGGGGGCTCAGAGCGTACCTTGTCTGTAGGTGGTAGTGAACAGGTAAATCCTCAAGTCTTTAAAGACTTTCACTATACTGCCTTGGGACATTTGCATGGGCCTCAGCGAATGGGAGCTGATCATATTCGCTATAGTGGATCCCCATTAAAATATTCCTTTGATGAACATATGCAGAAGAAGTCTTTTACCATCATTGATATGGATACAAAGGGGAACGTAGATATTAACACGATTCCTGTAGAGGCGAAGCGAGACGTAGTCATTTTGGAAGGATATTTTGAAGACCTGTTAAATGATAAAGCATTGCAGGCTAAACATAGGGATGATTATGTACAAGCCCGTTTACTTGATACGATGCCGATTATGGATGGAATGGCTAAATTGCGCCAGGTATATCATCGTTGTATGACCATTGATCTAGTTGGTCGCGTGGCAGGGCCTATAGCAGATATGGGCGAGGCGATTTTCAAAGAATTAAATGAACGTGATTTATTTAATCAGTTTGCAGAAACTGTGTGGAAGGAACCTTTAACAGAGAAAGAACAGCAATATATCGACTCTGTATGGGACCGAATTCTTAAGGAGGACTAAATGAAGCCTATATCATTAACTATAGAAGCCTTTGGTCCGTATCGTGATTCGGTCACTTTAGATTTTAATGAGCTTCAAGACCATTCCATGTTTCTCATTGCTGGTCCTACGGGGGCAGGGAAAACATCAATCTTAGATGCCATGGTGTATGCCTTGTATGGTGAGCCGAGTGGAGAAGTACGCAAAACAGATGCTATTCGCAGTGACTTTGCAGAACCTCATCGTATGACTCGTGTCGATTTCTCCTTTGCTATTGGCAATGCACAATATCGTGTTGAACGATTACCGAAACAGATGGTAGCAAAGAAACGTGGTACAGGGATGCGTGAGCAGAATGCTAGCGCTACTGTATATGAGAAGAAAGATGGTGAGTGGAAGGTCATTGCTACCTCGGCTGTCGCCATTCGCGATACTATTCAGCAAATTATAGGATTTCGTAAGGATCAGTTCTTACAAGTTGTGCTATTACCTCAAGGGGAATTCCGAAAGTTGCTAGTGGCCTCTACGAGTGAACGTGAGGAATTACTACATACACTTTTTAGAACGGAGCTATATCGAAAATTACAAGAAGCACTGAAGGCTGCTTATGATGAAGCAAAGGCAGGTATTGAAGAAAATCTAACTAAGCAAACTGCATTTATGCAGTCTATCCCTCATGATGGAGCGACTCCAATGGTAACCATTGAGCATGTGCGTGAGTTACTAGCAAATCGGGGCCCACATCGAGATGCTCTCGCGGTAGAACGAGATGAGGCAGTAACCGTGGTAGAACAGTTTAATGTGCTCCGAAATCAATGGTCTTTATATAATCAGGCTCAACAATCTCTTGCTGAGGCTACTTCGAAACTTGACATGGTGAAAGTAAGGGAAACTGAGCGTGTAAATCTAAGCGAAAAGGTTCAGTTCCTTAACTCTTTGGCACCAACTCATGAATTATATAAACAATATATTGAGAAACAAGCTATATTAAAAACTTTAGAACAGGCCCTTTCAGATGCGAAAAAACATGTGGAACTAGCAACTCAACATGAGGCTAAATGTTTAGACGTTTACAGTGACTTAGAAGGTCAAGCTGAAAGTATACAAGCTAAAAGAACTGCTTTGGCTCAATTTCAACAACAAGCAGAGAAGTTTAATGAATTAGATGTATTGAAAAAGGAATTGTTCACATTACAGAGTAATTTAGAAGAATTAGATAGTAAAAAAAGTGAAGATGCCTTAGCTAAACAACGGAAGCTTGTAAAAAGTTTAGAAGCTGATTTAGAAGGTTTGCGTAAACAGTTACAAGATAATAACAAATTCTTAGAGGATACTACTGTTATTCAAGGGCAACTAAATGATTTACATAGATATTTTGAATTACTAGAAGAAATTAGTAAGGTACAAAAAAAAATCGATGATAAAGGTCAAACGTTAGCGTCTTTAGATGAAACCTTGCAGGTTGCAAAGGTACATCTTGAACGATTAGAGCATCTAATGCAAGAAGGACGCGCCTTTGAGCTAGTTCATTTACTTATAGATAATGAGCCTTGTCCGGTCTGTGGATCTACAGATCATCCACGGTTAGCCGCTAAGCCGGAGATGTATCCGACTAAGGATGAAATTGAAGAGGCTCGTACAGCTCGTGACGTGGCACTACAAAAGCAAGCTAGCGAAGTGGGACAACAGAAAACCTTAGTTACTCGTCTTGATGAGTTAACTAAGCAAGTAGCCGCGCAAGTTTCTACGCTAAAGTTATCTATGGACGCTTTTTCTGAGGAGAGCGCTATATCTGTTCAACAAGATTTATTAGCTAAAATGGATCAACTCACAGTTTTACGTGATAAGTCTGAATTGTTAAGTAACACTATAGCTGACAATGAGCACAAGTTAAAAGTAGCTAGAGATAAGTTGGCAACTTTAGAGCTTGCCCATAATGAATTACTTAAAAATCTACACGACTTGGAGATTCGCATTAGCTCAGTACAAGCTAATATTGATGCTCTATCTAAAACCTTACCAACCGCGGATATAGATGCATGGCAAAAACAGTTAGAGTCATTGGATAGTGATATTACACTCTACGATGAGCAGGTGAAAGTTAGCAAAACTAATTTAGATACTGCTCGAGAACAATTGAATGCCAAACGCGGACGCTTAGAAACTTTGTCCTCTCAAGTAAAAGAAGAAATAAAAAATCTTAATTTGCGGTATAAGAACTATACAAAGTCATTACAAGCCATTTCTTTAGGAGAGGATGATTTTGTAGAGGCTTTACGTGATATTAAAGAGATAGAGACCTATAGAATACAGCTGCATGCTTTGGATGAAGCCTTTAATAAAGCACAAGCTGTATATGATGCGGCGTTAAAGGTAGCAGAAACTGTGGTTAAACCAAGTGATACTGTTTCTGATGAAATCTATGCTACAGCAGTAGAGCATCGAGATATATTAGTAGGTAATCTTGCGGCATGGGATAAAGAAACAAAGCATATCGAAACTACGCTCACCTCATTAGAAGCACTCGAAGCTGCTATGGGCGAGGCTCGTGAAAAGGTGAATTTCTTAAGCCGATTAAATGATCTCGCTAATGGTGGGGAGCAAGGCTTTAAAAATGTTACCTTTGAACGCTATGTACTGGGGGCGATTTTAGATGAGGTTGTATATGCTGCTAATTTACGACTTCAGAAGATGAGTCGCAACAGATATTCCTTGGAGAGATCCGACTATACAGGTGGTGGTCGTGGCAAGCAAGGCCTCGATTTGGCGGTTATGGATGCTTTTACAGGCCAATCTAGACCAGCAAATACCTTATCTGGTGGTGAAACATTCTTGGCCTCTATGGCGCTTGCCTTGGGATTAGCGGATGTTATCCAAAGCTATGCTGGTGGCATCCATATGGATACGATGTTTATTGATGAAGGTTTTGGTACACTCGATCCAGATACATTGGAACTCGCCATGGAAACATTGTTACAGTTGCAATCGTCAGGACGTCTCATCGGCATCATTTCTCATGTACCTGAGTTAAAGTCTCGTATACCTGCTCATTTAGAAGTGACTCGAGGTGACGACGGTAGTACGGCAAAATTTGTTATTAACTAGATATCATAAACTAGATATAGATTTGCCAAATGTGTTACTATAAAAAGAGGAGAATTCCTACAAAAACATCCTGTATTTACGAAGGGGGTTCTATGAAGTTTTCGTTTGCTCATAATAATATAAATGTTAAAGACCTTGATAAAAGTCTAGCATTCTATAAAGAGGCGTTATTGCTCGAGGAGTCTCGTCGTTTGGAAGACCCAAGCGGTGCTTTTACCCTCGTGTATTTAAAAAGTCCTTATACAGCACATGAATTAGAACTTACATGGTTGCGTGACTGGGATCGTCCTTATAATTTGGGGGATAATGAATTCCACTTGGCATTCTATGTAGATGACTATGAAGCGGCTCTTAAAAAGCATAAAGAAATGGGCGTTGTTGCTTATGAGAATGCTGATATGGGTATTTATTTCATAGCAGATCCAGATGGATATTGGACAGAAATCATTCCGGTGGGGAAATATTAATGGAATATATGTTAACTCGTTTAGAGTGGTTGGTTGGTCCTGATAAAATCAAAACATTAAAGGATACCTCTATTGCTCTCTTTGGTGTCGGTGGCGTAGGTGGTGGTGCTTTAGAGGCACTAGTACGAGCTGGTGTAGGTCGCATTGTCATTATCGATGGAGATTCCATAGCGCCTAGTAATTTGAATCGTCAAATGATTACGACTCGTGATATGATTGGGGAACGTAAGGTAGAGGTAGCAAAGGCACGAGCTCTTGCTATTAATCCTGATGTGGTGATAGAAATTCATGATATTATGTACACTGAGGAAAACTATCCTGGATTTATTCAAAGCTTGAACGTTGATTATGTTATTGACGCCATCGATATGGTAACGGCGAAACTTAATATCATTGAGGTTTGTCAACGTGAAAGCATCCCTGTTATTTCTTGTATGGGCGGAGGTAATCGCTTTTACCCAGAAAAACTTATGATTGCAGATATCAATAAGTCTCATACATGTCCTTTGGCACGCGTTATGCGTCGGGAACTCAAAAAGCGGGGTATAAAAAAACAATTAGTTTTATTTTCTACAGAAAAACCGACAAAACCACAGTTCCGTGGTGATGCCACAAGTCCTGGGACATGTAGTTTTGTGCCACCAGTGGCAGGTTTTATATTAGCAGCACATGTGTTGCGTACAATTTTGGAGGTACCTGAACAATGAAAAAAGCGAAAATCCATATGGCTGACGGCGGCGATATCGTAATTGAATTATTTGAAAAAGAAGCGCCTGGCACAGTACAAAACTTTATCGACTTGATTAACAAAGGCTTCTACAATGGCCTTCGTTTTCACCGTGTAATTCCTGGTTTCGTAGCACAAGGTGGTTGTCCTAATGGCAACGGTACAGGTGGTCCTGGCTATACAATTAAAGATGAATTAGTTGGCAATCCGCATAAACATGAGCGCGGTGCTTTATCTATGGCTCACCGTGGCCCTAATACTGGTGGTAGTCAGTTCTTTATTGTATATGAGCCACAACCTCATTTAGATGGTGTACATACTGTATTTGGTAAAGTCATTGAAGGTATGGATGTAGTTGATGGTATCCAACAAGGTGCTATCATGGAAACTGTAGAAGTAATCGAAGGTTAATCTCATGAATGAAGTATCTATTAAACATCCAGAATGGCTATATATCGATGTAAATGGTAAAACATCATATGGGTATGACCAAGAGTGGTTCACTGATGAGTGGCAACGCTTGTCTGGTTGTGGGCCTACATCGGCATCACAAGTATTGGGCTATTCGCTATTTAGGGATGGCTTATTAGATCTGGAAACCACATCCGACCAAACGCTTGCTTTAGAACGGATGAACTTAGTTTGGAAATATGTAAAACCACGCTTTGGTGGTGGTGTTTATAAAACTCAATGGATGGAACGAGGCCTTGTTCGTTTATTAGAGGACGAAGGTTTATCTTATGATGTGCATATGCTAAATGTATCTCCATTCTGTGCATCACGCGTAGAGGTGGAGGCTGCCGCTCAATTTATTCATGATGCCTTGGAACAAGATGTGCCTGTAGCATTTTTGAATCGTCATAAAGGAAAAGAAAAGGCTCTTTATACCTGGCATTGGGTTCCGATTCACAGGATGTTTATGGACGGTGATGATATCCGCTGTGGCATCTTTGATGAAGGTGAAATTCGTGATTTTTCTTTGGCGAATTGGATGAAAGACACTATTTTAGGTGGTGGATTCTGTTACATTAGTCGCAAAGAGTAAGTAACAGGGTAATTAAAGTAATATATATACGCATCGCAGTGATTTGCGATGCGTATTGTAGTATAAATAGTAGGAGGTACTACATGAGTCAATGGATTACTGAGGAACAAACACCTCACTTACGTCTAAGCGCTGAAGCGGAAGAAGTGCTTTACTCTGGGGAATCTGAGTTTCAAAAAATTGAAGTTTTTAAATCAAAAGAGTATGGTATGATGCTCGCTTTAGATGGCGTGTTCCAAACATCTGAGCGTGAAGAGTTTATCTATCATGAAATGATGGGCCATATCCCTTTGTTCTTGCATCCTAATCCTGAACGTGTCTTGATTATTGGTGGTGGTGATGGTGGCGTAGCTAGAGAATGTGTACGTCATGATTGTGTAAAAGAAGTAACAATGGTTGAAATCGATGGTAAGGTTGTAGAGTTGGCAAAACAATATCTACCAACTATTGCTAAAGCTATGATTGAAAACCACCCTAAATTGACTGTAAAAATTGGTGATGGTATTGGTTTCATGGCAGAAGCAGAAGATTACTATGATGTAATTATCGTGGATTGTTCCGATCCAATCGGTCCTGGTGAAGGCTTATTTACAGAAGAATTCTATAAGAATACATTAAAAGCTTTGAAAGCTGATGGCTTGTTTGTACAACAAACAGAATCTCCGATGTTACATCAACCATTAGTGGAAAAAGTATTTGGTTACGTTAATAGCCATTTTCCAATTGCGCGCTTATATACCGCTTTCATTCCAATCTATCCTGCAGGGATGCATTGTTTTACATTGGGTTCCAAAACATTTGATCCTCTAACATGGACTCCAAACCGTGAACAAAACTTTGAAACTAAGTACTATAATGCGGATATTCAAAAAGCTGCATTTGCATTGCCAAATTTTGTAAAAAATTATTTGCCAACTAAGTAAATAATATGTATAATGGGGAAGCACCATTTGTGAAACGAAAATTTCCGATAGTGCTTCCTTATTTATATGAGGATTAAAGGGCTTATATTAGAGATAACACAATTAAAAGTTTCGGTTGTAAAAATTAATGAAATTGAGAAAAAGGTGTTGACACAAATCTCTAGAAAAGATATAATTCTCTTTGTTACGAAGACAATGTCTTCGATACCTGCAAGGTGGTGGGTATGGTGAAGCGGTTAACACGGCGGATTGTGGCTCCGTTACGCGTGGGTTCGATCCCCACTACTCACCCCATAACCTACACATCGTAATCACTGTAGGGGTGTCGCCAAGTGGTAAGGCAACGGACTTTGACTCCGTTATGCGCTGGTTCGATCCCAGCCACCCCTGCCAACATGACTCACTAGCTCAGTTGGCAGAGCACCTGACTTTTAATCAGGGTGTCCCGCGTTCGAGTCGCGGGTGAGTCACCAAATTAAAACTCACAAACTTCGGTTTGTGAGTTTTCTATCTCTATTTTTAGAGATTTTGGTTATGATTGTGAGTATAAATTTAATCAAAAATCGGTTGAAAAAATCTTTGGAAAAGAGGTTGACGATTTAAGGTTAGATTGATATACTATACAAGTCGTTAGGGCGCAGAACTAACGTAACAGATCTTTGAAAACTGAACAATGATAGGTAATCAATCATATGATTGAACATATGCCAGAGTGCGGGTTTTGACATAGTCAAAACCAACTATAATTCAAAGTTACTTAAAAGTAACGACAACAAATAATGAGCTATTCAAATAGCTTCAAGATATCTTGGAGAGTTTGATCCTGGCTCAGGACGAACGCTGGCGGCGTGCTTAACACATG
>JAWETS010000009.1:0-96361 GCA_032480995.1 Veillonella sp.
AACACCTACATTATACTTAAGCAAGGTGATTTTTTTGTATAACTTTCGTTGCCGCACCCGCATAGCGGGTGGTTTTATGATTCGCGACTACGTCGCGAATCAGTCTAAAGACAATAACAAAAAAGCGCTAACCATTACGGCTAACGCTTCTTTCATTATTAAAATCCTTCAACTACCCATATAATAATCCTGGTATAGATATAAGTCAATCATTATCTTCTAGCTGCTGCTTTTTAACTTTTTCTTTTAAATCGGCCAAAAAGTTATCAATCGCTGATTTTGAAGGCGTTATATATATTTCTTCTTCGTCTTCAAAATTATTCTTCTTATTCTTTCCTAGATTATCAATGCTATCGTCAAGCATTGCGGCGATTGCAGATTCTAAGGCTTCGTTATACTTTTCATCTTTTTTATTGTCTTCGTTAAGTGTACCATTTAAGAGTTTATCTAAAAAGTCATTTCTAGGATTTTCTTCTTCATATCGTTTTTGCTCTACTTCGTCTACTAATTCAACATATATACTTCGCATGAAGTAACTAGGTGGTATTTCTAATCCGTTTTCAATCCTATATAATGTCATCTTTGGTATGCGTAGTTTTATAGCTAGATCTTCTAAGCTAAGTTCTAATTCTTCGCGTAAGTCTTTAATGTTAGGGCTTCCCATTAACTGATACTCTAATTCTAAGGCAACGTCTAATACTGTAGCTTCGATTAATCTATTAGATTCAAGCTCTATACGATATAAAAGGATCCATGCTTGATCATCACTAGGCATATCGGGATCTTCAAAGTCTAATTTTTGCATAAAGTCATGGTTAAAAAACCAATCGGCTATAGTTCCATCACCATTACGGCAGAATAAAATAATATCATCGTCTTTCAACATGCCTGCTATATATAGATCCATTAGTCTAATATATGGCTGGTACCCACTGCTTTCTATATTTAATTCCATAATGCTAACCCCTTTATATCAATCTTCGTTATTTTCTTCTCTAAACAAATCTTTAATGAGTAGTTGCATAAAGTCATCGTTTGGATTTTCTTCGCCTAATTTATTGATCCGATCTTCAAATTCTTTTTGTTCTACTTCGTTGACTAACTTAACATAAATACGTCGCATGATGTAGTTAGGCGGCATTTCTAAGCCTTTTTCTATTCGTTCCAAAGTCCTTACTGGCATACGCAATTCAAAGGCTAATTTATCTAAAGTAAGACCTAGTTTTTCGCGTAAATCTTTTATCTTAGGGCTTCCCATTAGTCGATACTCCAACTCTAAAAGAGTATCTAATACTATAGCTTCAGTTAGGTTATTATATTTAGATTCTACCAGATATAAAAGAATCCAATTTTGATATTCAAGATTATTCTCCGAATCACCTACATAATACTCTTCCATTATATCGTGATTAAAAAACCAATTTAATATTATTCCGTCAGCACTACGAAATAATAGAATAATGTCATCATCTTGTACTATATCGTTTTTATACGAATACAAAAGCCTATCATAGAGTTTATATTCTTTACTTTTTTTATTTAGTTCCATATGATTAAAATCCCTTTTATCTCAAATACTAACGTTTCAATACCGTAAACGGTAGGTACTGTTGCAACATCGGGCCTTAGAATCCAGTATTCATGAGGCTGTAAAATAGGTTTTGGAAGACCTCATACCGTAAACGGTATAATTGTACTACCATTAAGGCAAAAAGCCTATAAATATAGATAAATACTGGTGGTAAATGTTTTTCTAAAATTATAGTTATTATAATGGTTTCCAAATTTTACGTCAATATAGTGCCCCTTTTTCTTTCATTTAATTTTCATTCAAAATCTATCTAAAATTGTGTACTACTTTTTCTTAACTCTCAGCTATCTGCACTCAATTACACATAACAAAAGGCCTATCCATATGACATCATACAAATAGGCCCATTATACAACATTATTTATTCTTTTTTTCAAATGCTACTCCTCAATGCAAACATGTACTAAACCTAGAGTTACTAAAGGCAACATTGTTAACACCTCCTATAATTAATCTTCCAATAATAAACACATTAAAATTGTTACAGCAAAGCCAGCAAATGGATACATAAAGATCACCTCCTTTTTAAATTAACTATGATCGATTACGACTAGAACGTGCAGCTTGGTATATAGTAAGCCCCAATGTGGCCCCTGCTGCAAAACTTTCCCACGCGGATACCGCCGCTGAAACTGCAAATAATGGTAACATAATTGTTCCTCCTTAGTATAAAACATTAATATAGCGTAAATAAATACTTAATATATAAGCCCCTGAGTAAATTTCTTCAGTCATGACTAGAATCATGTGAATGGAACTAAACTCATTGGCTACATCTTCATTATATGAAAGTAGTTAATTTAGATGTATTCAAAAAAACTAAGACATAAATTATTAAAGAAAAACTTTTACTGATATAAAAAATAGAGCCTCACATCACATGTGAGGCTCTATTCTTCTGAAAAGATTCTTATATTTAATTATTAGTAACATTAAAAATCCAATTAATCCAAGCACGTACAGTACTAGCTCTACGTTCATATGTAGACTGACTATACGGTAATCCTGTTTCCGGATTAAGAACACCCGCCTGTTTTATAAATTCCGCAATCTCACGATCAGAAAATCTCCTTTTATATTTACAGTAAGCCTTATATGTTAAATTAAAACTTTTGTAAGATAAAATAGCTTCAATTAATCTTAGCTGACGTTGTTTATAGGACATAGAAAATAGAGATTTTCCTAATTTCGTTAACGTATAACAATCATGTCCATCCAAATCTAATGATTTTTCTACAAGACCTAAATACCTTGCTGCATCCAGATAATAAGAAGATTGGCGTACATCAAAGGAATACTCTTCTGTAATAAAGTTCTTTTCTACATCATTAATATAAAGTAATTCACAAATATTAATAACACGCTCAAAAGAGTTAGCCTGTGGAAATTGAATGTTTGGCTCCTTATTAAACCGTAGTTTTTTCAAGATTTTTTGCACATCCTCTACTGAAATATGTGTATCTTCTAAGCAATATCGTTTATGTTTCACTAGTTCTAAGGAGTTATAGTGTTGTAGATCATTAAATCTATATTCATAGAGATAAAAAATACTATTGCTATAAATTAAAAACACTGGACGTACTGGCTTTTCATCCATTTTCTGCTGCCATGTTCGGAAAGGATAATACAACTGACGAATCAAAAAATTATCTGTTAAATCTCGTTTCGCTTCCATTAAGGCAAGACTTTTAACACCTTCATAAGCCGCATCAATTTCAATTTGTGAATTTTCTACTGTTACAGCTGAATCTTCATCAGTTACAGCTTCACCAACAACATTTGCATAAAAAGCAAATGACTCGGAACTCATACGCCCTGAAACGGTAGGCAATAAATTTTCATCTTCTAAAAAGTCAGCCAAAATCCCCGATATATAAGCCATATTCAAAGCCTTACTTTCACTATTAATAGATGTTACGTCTAGGCTTCTAATATGTTCAGGCGCCATTAAATATGTAATTTCTGATGTATCTGATTCAAAATTATGATACGCATTTATATGAGAGATATAATAATCGCCTCGGGTAATCGGTAAAATCGATAAGTTATTTTTCACAAATAGTTCTGGCCGAGCATCAGAGTTATCAAATTTAACAGCTAATCGTGCTTCTTGAAACTCTCCGATTTGCTTAGCAGAAATTATAAAGTATCCTTTTTCCTTAATAGTATCTAAAATATTATGTTTTTTATTCAGCTGGTTCCATGTTACATCTATTTTTCGATTCTTTGTCTTTTTACTCATAATTTCTAACTACGACCTCATCGACACAACCTCGTTTTGAACCTATAGAGTTAATAGCACGTTTTGCAGGAACAATAGTAATATTAAACTCACTATAAATATCTTGTATAAATTCTGTGGCAGAGTTTGAAAGCATAAATTTAATACCAGCCGCATCAAGATTTCGACAACAATCACGTAATGCAATTTGATCTTCTCGACTAAATCCTCCAGCATTATAACCAGTAAAACTGGCTGTTACAGATATTGGATCATATGGAGGATCCAAATAAACAAAACTATTTTCTGGCAAACCTTGAACAGCTTCAGAATAGCTCGTGTTCAATATTGTTACGTTAGCAGTATTAAAGTATTTATTAACAGCACGAAGTGTACCTTCATTAACAATATTAGGTTTTTTATAGCGTCCAAAAGGTGTATTAAACTCACCTGCACTATTTACACGATATAATCCGTTATAACAAGTTTTATTCAAGAATATAACACGCGCAGCTTTATCAATATCAGTTAACTCGTTATAAACCGCTGCATTACGGTCCCAACCTCGAACATCATAAAAGCACTCTTTTGTATTCTCAAATTGCTCCAACCTTTTAATCAATGCGTCTACATTATCTTTAATAGCTTGATAAACCCCGATCAATTCGCTATTAATGTCATTGATAATTACGTTCTCAGGTTGCAGTGCAAATAATACCGCACCACCACCAATAAATGGCTCGCAATAGCTCGTATAGGTGTCAGGAAATAGTGGCATTAATCGTTCTAATAACTGACGTTTACCACCAACCCACTTTACCACTGGTGACGCTAAGTCTATTTTCCTCATGCATGCAACCCCTTTCTAAATACTCATATTATTGTAACCTATTTGTGTCGAGGAAATCTATTAATTTATACATCGATCACTAAAAATGGGAGCTTTCACTATTTGAAAGCTCCCATTTTTGAATTATTCAATTGTAAGCTTAATAAGGTCGCCAATATCTTTAATTTCTAAGACCTCTACAATCTTAGCAATATGTTCAAAGTTCATTACGGTTCTAGTTCCTCGACATATATCACTTATTGTAGATTCTCTGATACCAGTTTGTTTAGCAAGATCTTTTTGCTTTAATCCTCGCTCATCCAAGATCTCTTTGAGCCTTATTTTAATTGAATATTTCATTACATCCTTCTTTATTTTTGCAATTGAACAGTCATATAAGCTAAATCCCAGATATTAGAGTCCTTACCAACTGCATTAGGATTATCACCTATAGAACTAGCAAAATCCATAACTTTTTTAACTAATGCAACTTTACATGCATTCCATACTGTAATAGGATTTACACCATTATACCATTCATATTTATCAGTAGTTTTATTATATATCACAAGAGTTCTAAATGCCCCTACAACAGGATATAATAATCCATCTGGCACTTTATAAATCATCTCTTGTTCACTAAATTTACTTCTACAAACAATCTTATTATCTTTATATCCTGAATACTTCTTACGACCATAACGTCCACCAGCACTATTATATGCTTCTGCAAACTCAGTCTCAATAGCATCAAATAAATCAAAAATATCTGGAGCTATATTAGTAAATCTACGATATCGAGTAGGATCAGCAAGATATACTTGTAACATTCTAGATTTAGAGGAATATGCCTGTGTTGGTTGCATCTTCTGATCACTATGTTCCATCTCAAACATATTGATAATCGCAACAATATCACGAGCATCAATCATTTTTAGATTCTTACCACTCAAACTATCCACTTCAAGTTGATTTTGTTTGAAGGCAATACGTTTGTAAAACGGCATCCCCTGAAGGCCCTCTTTTATTGGCTCGAACTTATTTGCTAATTCAGCCATCGATTTCTCATCTACTTGTACAGATGTATTTCTTGCTCGTGCTAATTCTTCAATAATAGAATCTACACCCGTCATAACTTCAAATTGAACATATTGATCTGGATTATCTTCTTTATGCTCACATAGAATCTTATACGTATGCCCACCATCAATATTTCCATGAATATTTTCATCAGTATATTCAATAGTTACTTCCTCTTTTTGATTATTATAAGTTACTGATGCAGCAGATATTACAATACCTCTATTTTTCAAATGAAATGCTCTATCATTACTACATAAAGAGTCTTCTATAGCTTTAGCTACTTGTGAACTAAGCTTTTGCTCCCTCGGGTTTGTATTCATAGGAATATCAATTGGAATCTCACTAGCCTTTACATAGAATACATACTTTTTAGATTCGCCATTCAAAAATGGATCATCTAATTTTCTAAATGTCTTACCTTGTACTTTAAAAACTTGCTTCATAATATGAGCTCCTTCCTAACTAAACGCATAGTCTAGTAGAACAAAAATAAATTATCGTTATAACTCATTAACATCATAACGCAATACTATAATAACGCTATATCGCAATTTTGTCAACATGAATTTTAAATAGCTGATAGGTATTTTTGATATTTATCAAACACATAATGATAAATGTCATCTTCTGTCATCACATCTAGAATTTTAACACTACCTAGGCGAGAAACGTCTTTAGCTAAATCATCATAACAAGTTGATCTTTCTTTCCCAGATTTTACAGTGTCATAAACAGCTCTCATAAATCCCATTACAATATGTTTTTCGCTAGAAAAAGTTCGCCATGTAAGCTCTCTAAATCTAGAAGGACTTTCAAATGTAAACTTTGTTAGATAATATCTATCTATATTATGATCTTCATCAACCGTTAGAGCTACGCGATAATAACAACGAGAGATGATTCCAAAGAATAATCCCCTTCGACCACCTAATAACCATTGATTGTTAAATGATGAAACTTCTTTTTTCTCCATCATTACAAGTGCTACACTATAACATCGTTTGAACATAAACCATAACCAAAAATATTTATTACTCAATATATACCGTGGTAAATGCTTAAGCTTTTCATATAACAAAATCGAATTTCGTGTAATTGTAGCAATATCAGTTGCTGATGCTGGCATCTCTAAAACAAAATCATCAATTTGATAGGCTTTAGCTTGAAATGCTTTTCCCTCTGCAAGTGAGTCCACCCAAGGAGAATTGTTAGGATTTTCAATAAAGCAATCTTTATAAGTCTCAATATTTTCTTTTAGCTCTTTATATGCGGCTTCAGTCATGTAACCAATATTAATCTTCCCCATCTATCTCACCGTCCTTAAGAATCATATTTGTTGCGTCTTTAATCGCATTGATATTCATATTATTAAATACAGTTTGTGCAAACTCTAGCGTCCCACAACCAGTAAATATTTCCATCGTCAATTTATTTTTTTCAACTGCATTATAGGCACGTACAACAGACTTAAACCATGAATACGATTCAATTACGTCTGTAATATCTGTATAGCCTCTAAATTCTTCTTTAATATTATTAAAGATATCTACTAATACAGGAGTAACAATTAAGCCCATAAATATGTTCATAAAATATCGACTATGTTTAACATTTGAATATTCTTCGAATCGATCTGACGGTAAATAGATATATATTTTTGACTCACCTTTAGATGCTTCATATTGTAAATATTTTTGGGTAACTTTTCCTCGTATAACCTCAAAAATAGATTCTGCTACGTTATCAGCTAAATCATTATGTTCAATATTAATTGAGAAGCCATCATCAACACCTACAATATCATATTGATTTAAATCAAAATCTATACCCTCAAAATCCTCAATGAAGTTTAAGCTTCTATAATCCGCTATATTTTGTGTCGCATATAAATATGATGAAATAGTAACCTTACCACTTAAGCTATTTAAAGGTATAAATATGGTTTGTGGTACTAAAGAAAGCTTATAAGTCTGACGAAAAACGCTTTCTGGAGATTCAACTACTAGCATAGGCTGTAATAAATCATTTTCCACATAAGTAGTCAAAGTGTCATCAACTAATTTAACATAGATATCTTGTAAAACTAAATCATGTCTATCATCTTTAATCGGATAGTCAGGATCACCAAAAGCAAGTTTATAACAAGCATTATCTTTAAAGTCAGATAATGCCTTATTTCTATTTACCACTGGATATGGAAATAATCGATTACCTATTTGCATAAAACTCTACCCCTGTTGCAAATCTACTCCCTTTACTCACATTATAAGAAACAGTATATTTCTTACCGGATTCTAAACTGATTCCTTTTATTACGCCATCTTTTATAGTACAAGATTCACCGTTAATTTCAGCTGATATAATATCAACTTCGTAAGTATCAGATGACTCACCAATCTCCTTGATAACGATATCACAATTCGTTTCATTGCAATTTGATACGAATGTAAGTAAGAATTTTTCCCGAGATTTATCATACATATTTCTAGAGCGAATACCGCCTAACAGCTTTCGAGTATATCCCTTTTTAGGAGATGATTCATCTATGCCAGTATTATTTGTATTAGTAGGATGACCTGCATCTACAGATGTACCGCCCCCAACGTGAACACCAGTTGAACCTGGATCGCCTTCGGGATTAGAAATCTCTGCATCATTTTCACTATCATCTCCCGATACAGGAGTAGTCACACTACGATCCATTTTATCGTCTTTATCATTTTCTAGTTCAACACGTTTATGATCAGCTTGATTCTGTCTAATCTTACCAATATGAGTAAATTCTTTCGAATCGCCACCTAACTCCTCTCCATCTAAAGGTTCTGAATCCTCTACGCTAGGTAAGTAAGCCCCAGCCCCAGCTATATCTGTTTTATCGCCCACTTCTGTTTTTAACGCTTCAGTAATCGCTCTAGAGATAAGTTTTTTTAATCTACTAAGTGTAGATTTTGCATTAGATTGTGCTTCCTCACCTTCTAAACGCTCCCACGACCAGGCTGTATGCTCAGCATTCTCCATACGGCGCAGAGCTTCATTTAAATCACCATTTTCAATAATGCACATAGCTGAATATGGTATTAAACGACCTACACCATGGCTAGTAATTTTCATATATGGATATCGGATAATATCACAAGTCCCTGTAGCTCTATGACTTTCACCTTGAGAGTAGCTTTTTACCAAAACATTAATAGGTCCATAACCTTTTACTATTTTTTCAATATGAGTAACATTATCTACAGATGTTAAAAGCTCATATTGTGCCATTATAGACTTTAAACTACTAGCATCTTTACCTGGGAAAGAAGTAGTGTCATAAATAATTTTTTTAATTGTATCTTTACTTAATGTAATGTTATCAACAGTAATTTCTAATAATCCTTTAACAAAAGCAACCATAAAACTATCTAATAGTTTAAACATTAAATCAGACTTCCAATTTGCTCTATGTCCAAAACCAATTAAATATAAATCGGTACCATAGTCACCATATGCTCGAGTAAAATTAGGATCAAGGCATAATTCACTATCTACACATGGGAAACTATCTTCTTTGCATCCATAGTATCCTTCTGCAACAGACATTTTATAGCCATCTGCATCAATTGGTACAGAGCGTAACTTTGAAATACCTATATAACCCTTCTCTTCTCGTTGTGTATAAGTAGAATAGAATACTGTTCTTGTTCCACTTGCAACAAAGGCTGCAGCCTTACCAATCCCCTTTGAGCCACCACTACCAGCACCTTTAAAACTAGTACCTGATGTTTTAGTTAGGTTATAAAAAGGTACGCCACGTTCAAATGTAGAGACACCTATTAATCCAGTGGTATTAAAGTCACTAATACGAAGACATGGAATAATCGACAAATTAATCATAGAGTGTATTGCCTGAATAGCAGCACCTTCCTTTTTATCGTCTTTACGATATTGGTAACAAGCTTCAATTTGCTCAGATAATTCATCAATACCAGGAATATCATTACGAGCAACATCAAAAGTGCTAAACTCTATACGCGTAGGATGAATACCTCTATTAGCATCAATAGAGTTTTGACATATCTCCCGCGCCAATGAGCCAATTGGATCCTTTTTAAAAATATCAATATCGCCCGTCTCTAAGCCATACTCCATACCATTACCGTTATCAGGAAAACGCCATTGTAAACACATAATCAAAATACCCCTTTACATATACACGGTATAACTTCAGATGTAATCGTATTATACTTACACGGAATCGGCAATTCATTAATATATCATGAATTTTTCATCTTTTATGATTATATCTTATAAATATAAGATTTATATAATATTTCTTTAAAAATTAATATTTTATAAATGAATATATTAAGCTACCAAATATAATATAGACAAAACAAAACCACCCCTAACTAGGGGTGGTTCTATTTTTAGTATCTACGTTTTATCTTTGCTGCTCCCGCAGTTTCGTTTATTTTCTTATACGCCTATCCTCCTTTCCCAGATTTCTCTCCAACCTCCTACTTCTACTTTCACCATCCAAACAATTTTATCTCGTTAGGTCTCTCCAGGCGATAAATAGTTCGGCCACGACTTGAGGGTTTTGGCTGAGTTTGATGCGGGCTAGCATTTTTCGCACATAGTTGCAGTGTTCTAGCATCGCTTCATTCAGTTTGTGTTTGACATGACGCGGGGATTGGTACACCAAGATTGGTGCAAAGTCCGCCACATGAATATAGCTCGTATCCGGTTCCGGACCTTCTGTAACGATATATTCATAGGGTATAGCCACGTTAAAGAGGCCATACACCACGTCCTTGCCGATAGGGCGGCGACATTTAATATGAGCAAAGGTTAAATGCGGACCATAGGTCTTAGGCGCGGTATAGCTGCTGCGTCGACCGTCGCTGGTCATGATGTAATTGGGTCTCAGCCCTTCCTGCATCGCCAGCTCTCGCGTAATCGTGCGCATCGGCAGATGAACCAGTTCTTCCCGTCCATCCACAAAATAACACTTCGTACTGTCCCCACCACTAGGTTGATAGGTAGGAATAAAACAAACAATGTGATTCTTTGGATTCGTATAGATCAAATCCAAGTCTTCTCCCTTAGATAGCCGAGCAGCCATCAAATCTGTTAGTTTATCATCTATTGCCATGGAATCCTCTCCAATCTAATCAGGAACATTCCTTTCAACAATACAATGAACACGTGTTCTGTGAAAGCAGATTAGCATGCTTTAATCTGCTGCTGACTTAATTGTATATCAGCCTGTATAATTTGTAAATATATATACAAAACTATAGAAATTTACGTATATTTAATGACTTTATGATCTTGTAAAAGTTATATATACCTTGATGTGTCATTATTTTCTCATTTAAATTGAGAATTGCATATTTTATGTATATTCGTTAATCGAGATTAAAAGAAATATGCAATTTATAGGATATAAATAAGAAATTAAATTATAATAACTAATGTATATGCAAGTCTTCAAAGTCCGTACTCAAATATCTGCGCAGCTTTCGAATAGCTCGTTCGTGGCGCCGTTGGATGGCTTGGCGGCTGCAGTTCAACTCTTCACTAACCGATACCAAGCTTTGACACTCACCATAGACACGGCGCAGTAGGTCCCGTTGATCAGGAGATAGTCTGCCTAAAGCCCACACTAGACGAGCTCGCAGCCTATGCTCTTCGTCGGCACTCATTACCATATCCGCCACATTCTCGCCAGATGCGAAGATATCCATACCAAAGGCCACTTCTCCATCATCTGTGGTGCGATCTGGGATGTGAATTTCACGGCGATAACGCAATCGCTCACGCTTCCAGTACCGCATATAACCGTACATGATGCCAGCTTTCACAAAGCCTGGGAACGGTACGGGCCCTTCCAAATCAAAGCTATAAATCGATTCTATGAGGATGGCCCAAAGATAGCTCTCTACGTCCTCGCGGAACTCACGGTTTCCCATGCGATTAGTATAGTGCAAGATGAGCGGTCGATACCTGCGACAGAGCTCGATTTGTGCCGCATCATGACGAAGCTCATCAACGGACCACGGCTGATACCCCACCGTCTGAATCCTCATATTTGGCTTTTGACAAATGGACACGAGACTCTTGTCCGACAAGGACGATAAAACTTGATGACCACAGACGAGGGTCTGTAATTTCAATTTCTCTGGAATACTTCGGCTAGACTCATTAGCTTTCGATAGTAAAGAATGAGATGGTAATGTCTGTGTTTCTAATTTTTCTGACTGATAGTTGTCATGTTGTAAGTTTGCAGTTTTAATACATGTTCTTTGTACTAAAGGTTCTTCGTTTGTGTATAACATAAATCCCCTTTCCTGCCATGGCATAGCGCTTATGTACACAATACCGCGGAAAGAGTTTTTTGACAAATCGGCAATTTCTCGGAATTTCCCTATATTCTGTTATATTGGAGCCTTAATTTTCATCCATAGTACACCATAAGTATGAGATTCAAAGGGTAATTGCTGAAAATATATTATTACTAAAAATGACACCACATATACAATGTGGTGTCATTTTTTAGAGGAAATATATACTATCATTGGGTAATAGTATTCAATCTTTAAGTAATAATATTCAATCTAAAATTGTCTGATTAAATCGCAATACACGCGGCTTGGACAAAGTCGTTTAGCTGCGGTTTTACATGATTATAATATACATCAGCGCCATAACCGCGCACGATATCGCCCCAGTATTTATATACATAGCGGTACCAGAAATGGAACATACTGTTCGTGAAATGGTAATCCGCGTACTTCGCGTTCCCACGACTACTTGCCTGAATGCGACCCACGAGCCCCATAGACATGAGATCGTTCAAACGAGATGTGAACGTGCCACTTTTAATTTGGCTTTCTTGTAAAAGCTCCACGTAGTACGGTCTTTCCAAGCTAGCAAGACCCGTTAAAATGGCATTGGCACCCGTTATATTCTTCATATCTCGATGCAAGATATATTGTGTTTCTTCAAAGAGAGCTCCCGTTACTGAGAAGAACAAATTAATAATATTCGTATCGATGCTTTCACCATTATCAAAGTATTGCACATAGGCAGGTAACCCACCGGTTACGGCAAAGACGGTGCGCAAATCGTCCTTTGCATAGTGAAGGCCCAAGGATTTCATATCAACCAAGGAAAATGGTTTCACCTCGAGATATTCGGACACGAAAGGCCCGATAAGGCTGCGATCGCCAATGATGCGGCCATCGAGCTGTTCCATGCCATTAGCCATCAAAATGATGTTCAAACGACTCGTATCTTTATAGGTATCTAATAAATCGCGCAAGTGAATGGGAAACTGAGGAACTGCTTCCACCAAAGATGGATAATCGTCAATCACCACAGTCTGAGGTGTTTTCACACTGCTTTCAAAAAGTCTCACAAAAGCCTGCTGTAAACTCTCTACAGGCTCGAATGTATCTTGAGCATCAGCAGGAACAAAACGTGCCTCAAGAGCTCTATTTATATCAGCCACATGGACTGATTCATTGGCCATGCGCCCCGCCAAATATATCGCCTTATGTCGGCGTACAAGTTGCGAAGCCACATAGGATTTACCACTGCGATGAGGGCCATATACAACACATAAACTCATTCGGCCCAATGCAATACGGGACTGGATACTCTCTATAATCTCAGCACGTCCCACAAAATTCATATACTCACCTCCAACTATTTACGGAAATTATTATATCATAATTTTAAATCATTATTAAACTTTTTTTCATATAGTTAACATAGCTTTTTATTATGTTAATTTTTTTACCCATCAAATCAGAGCTTTTATGCGATACGTGTTGTCTTACCATCATAAAAGGCCTTATGATTACTTTATTTTCATATACCTTTGATATCAACATATCCTATAAGACATGATTATATAAGTTATACATTATAAGTTATACATTATAAGCTATACATATTAAACTATAGATTTTAATATATAGTTTAATCTATACAGTTTAATCTATATATATTAAAAATGACGTGCTTACCAAAAGGTATAGCACGTCATTTGCATATAAAGTATATTAAATTGTTACTGAATGTTCTTATACTAAGCTTCTTAATAGTAAATATCTAATTCGTAAATTTCTGATTACATAATCTGATATATCTACATATTTTATGGTTCAATTTGAGTTTGCATTTTCATCAATAAAATGCGCTTAACTGATTCGTTGAGGCGCTCGGTCGTAATCGTTCCATCCGCCACCGCCTGGGTCAGCGCACGATGGACTTCATCGATATGAATCGTATCCGCATCAACAAGGATGAGATCACTGCCCGCCAAGATAGCGGCCACAGCGTAATCGCCTATCTTTTGATTAGATTGCAACGCACCTACATCGATACGGTCTGTCATAACGATACCTTTATAGCCAAGCTCCTTGCGAAGCCAACCATCAATAATCGCCTTAGAGGAGCTCGCCAAATTCTCGTTATCGATAGCGGGAATTTGAATATGGCTCATCACGAGCATATAGCTATTCGCCGTCGTCTGTGCAATGAGACGTTTAAAGACGGCTACATCATTATTGCTGAGATACGCTTTCGCCTCATTAGCAGATCCAAAGGACGCATCCCCTAAGGTCACCGCCGGAAAGTAGTTATAAGCGAACCACATATGATTAATTTGGTAACGCTCCACCATGGCAAGGTTTATATGGCCTGCCCACGTGGGATCGGATGTATAGGACATATTAGGTACACCAAGATTAGCATTAGGCCCAATAACTAGGTTAAAACCCATATCCCGCATTTCAATAGCAGATCGCGTGGCCAAGTTGATGATACGATCCATAGGCAATTGCCCCCACCGATTGGGCTTCGGCAACCGCAAGAAACTTTCATTCCCATGCAATATGCGATCACGATGTACCCCGATATAAGGTGTCACCATGCTAGAGATTATCGCCGTTTGCATAATATCGCTGGTGAAAGTTTTCACTTGGTTCTTATTAATAAGATTTTCATTCGTTAGCATAACACCACTGACACGGTATTTTCGGATCACATCCTTTTGGGATTGTCCTATCGTACTGCCATGAAGGCTGATCATCATCAGCTGCCCCACCTTATCCTCTTGAGACATAGCCGCAAGCCAAGTGTCCACCTTTTCAGAAACCGGCTTGTCGGACTCCATGACGGCACGGTACGATACGGTTCGTACCGTTTCTTGTTCTGCCTGACTTTCATGTTGGCATCCAGTTGTACCAACGACAGCAACTAGTAAGGCGATGCCACTCAGGACCCGCCGAAAAAACTGGTTCATCTCTCCTAAAAACTCCTTAATGCTTACGCAATATTATGAATATTATGGGCTTTCTATGTTGCTCTCCCAATGCAACACCCATAAGTCCCCTCTTGATCCGTACAGTATATTTTTATATTATACACTAAATGATTCATCTTTTCCTCATAATAAAATAATTTTTTTATACTGGATTATTATAATAAAGTTATACAGTAAAAATATGTGAATTTTGAATAATTATATAAAAAAATCCTACGAATCGTTTAAAAAGTGACCACACTGTAACAAAAGGCTACGTGAGTATCAAGTCACTCATGACCCGTAGGATTTTCTATTTTATGTTGTTATACCCTAAATAGCTAACGCTACTATGAGTGTATAAACATTTGATTACTTTATAACAGCCTGCTGTTTGAGTAATCGACTATTATTAACCTTTAAATTTTTCTTTCTTTACTGGCACATAGTCAACACCATCTTGCACCATATTCAAGCAATCGGCTATCATTAACCTTTGAATTTAGGGGATGTTGGACATGTTTCAGGTGTTACGTCTTTACGAGTACCAAGAACTGCACTACGATTTGTGTAATGTGTATGTAAAAGTTCGTGTGCCTTGTGGCCCAATGGTTCACCTAAGAAATCTTTGTACAATGTTTGGATTTCTTCATTTTCATAGGAAGCAACCCATTTATAGTTTGCATCCGCTTCGTAAAGACCGCCGATACGGGCTTCCTTAGTTTTCACCGCTTGAGGCAATTTAGTGCGCGGTTGACCACCGCCACCGATACAACCACCTGGGCACGCCATAACTTCGATGAAGTCGTAGTGTTTACCGCTGTCTTTCAAAGCATTCAAGAAGTCACGTGTGTTTTTACCACCGTGAACAACGGCAACCGACAATGTTACATCATCACCCAATTGAACAGTCGCCTCTTTTACGCCTTCCATACCGCGAACGTCCTCGAGGTGAGTCAACGCATATGGAGGTGGCTCTTTATCAGTGATGAGCTTGTAAGCCGTACGCATCGCCGCTTCCATAACACCACCTGTGTTACCGAAGATGATAGATGCACCAGTTTCCATACCGATTAAATCATCAAATTTAGAATCTTCAATGGCATTGAAGTCAAGGTTTTCCTCTTGGATCCAACGGATGAACTCACGAGTTGTGATGGAAATATCTGTATCCATGCCAAGGGAGTCATCATTATGATAACGAGCCGCTGCATTTTCTTCTTCTCGTTTTGTTTCTGCTTTTTTAGCAGTACAAGGGTTTACAGATACGGATACGATATTACGAGGATCGATGCCTTTTTTCTCTGCAAAGTATGTTTTAATCATAGCCGCTTCCATAGCAATACAAGAACGTGTGGAAGACAAGTTAGGAATCAACTCAGGGAAGTAGATTTCCGCAAAGCGAACCCACGCTGGGCAGCAGCTGGTAAACTGAGGAATTTGACCGCCGTTTTTAAGGCGTTCCACAAGCTCAGACGCTTCCTCCATAATGGTTAAGTCCGCACCAAAGTTAGTATCTACTACATAGTCTGCACCAAGTGCACGCAAGGCACCGACCATTTTACCTTCCAAGAATGTGCCCGGTTCATAACCGAAGCCTTCACCAATTGCTACACGAACAGCAGGAGCCGTTTGAATTACAACGATTTTTTCAGGATCAGCAAGGGCTGCTTTTACCTTTTCAAGCTCGGATTTAGCATGCATAGAGTCGAATGGGCATGCTGCCGCACATTGACCACAATGGATACATACAGGCACATCGCCGTTTGCATCAAGGTCGTAGTAATCAAGTACGCTCATTACATCCGCACAAGCGCGACGGCATAACGTACAGTTTTTACACTTGGAAATGTCGTGATAAATGGATGGATTGTCTAGTGCAATCGGCACGCGTTTATCGATAAATTCGTATTGAGACATGAGGACCTCCTCTAACAAACTATAACTACCAAACCTATTGGGGCGAAATATGCCAAACTACGGAGCACTGCGCCCAAGCCATACTTCTGCATCTTACCTATAGTATACGCTATAGTGAAAGTTTATACTATGTAGAATTGTTACACTTTTGCACAAAACCTCCGAAAAAGTGTACTATAAATCACATTTTACCATGAAAAAATGAATAATTCACCTATCTTAAGGGCGTTAACTAACGTGCCTTAATATGTGACTTACTTATTAGCACTATAAAAACTATTGGCTTAATTGTTAATACTATAAGAACTAAAACAAAATTATATTGTACATAAAAAACGCACGTTCTTCTAAAGAACGTGCGCAAATGAAGCTTTCACAAAATCATTCAATCCAAACAAGCCTGTACTGATCAAGAGTGTCTCGTCTGTAGGATTCAATTATTTATCGCCCCAAATAAGTTGGAATACAGCATACGCAGGCGTACCTGGCTCAACTTTACGGCTATCTTTATTAACTTGTTCCTCTTTCACAACATAACCTTGTGGGTTATAAAGAGTCACCTTAAGATCCTTAACTTCCCGTTTTTTATGATTGAACTCTTCAGTCACGATGTAGTGGTAACCTTCGTAGTCCATAGCTTTAATGTCCATTACCGCTTTTTTATCGTCTTTTTTAACAGAATCATTGTCGATAGACCAAGTAACACCATTGCTATCAGTGCCTACTGTATACCAATTAGCCGCATCAACACTACCAATACCGCCGATTAATAATGCGCCTGCTGCCAAAACAGCTGCCAATGTTTTTTTCATAATAATACCTCTCAAAGAAAATACAAAAATATACAAACTAGTATATAAGGAAAAACTAAATATTGTATGAAAAATAAACCTGCTCAATAATTAGGCGTGGAGATTAATTATTAGCGTAACAATTAATGTAATGATTAGGCTATCGTATCTAACCATTGGACCCGAGTCTTAAAGCTTCACATAATAGGTCGAACGGCCGCCACCCTTACGCTGAATACGATCAGCCTTTACAAGAGAACATATTGCTCCTTCAATAGCACTATCGCTGATATTTGGACACCATTCTCTAATATCTTGCTTTGTGAAAGTCCCTAAATGCCTATCGATGGCAGCTTGCACCTGATTCATCGCAGAACCGCTATTTACTATCAAAGCACTACGATCCTCAAAGTCATGATAAGCGGCTAATAGCATTTGTAACCAATACCGAATAAAAGCCCTAGGGCAGGAGCTTTCACCATACCACGCATCACTAGACTCGCGTAAAGCCGCATAATACATGTCCTTATTTGCTGCGATTTTAGCCTCTAAGGACACATATTTACCCACCATAAAGCCACTGCGATACAACAATAACGTTGTCAACAAGCGACTCATGCGACCGTTTCCATCATTAAATGGGTGAATACATAAAAAGTCATGAATAAATATAGGAATCGCTAGGAGTGGTTCCACCTCGCCATTACCTACAGCCCGATTATATTCCGCACAAATCTGATCAAGAGCCCCCGCCGTTTCATAAGGTGCTAACGGAGTAAATAATATCTCTGTCCGACCATCTGGACACGTAGCACTAATATAATTCTGTACACTCTTTAACTGCCCACCACGTGCATTAAACTGGTAATTATACAAAATCTTGTGCAACTGCAAAATATGGTTCCGAGACAACGATATGGAATCATAACTCTCATGGATAACATTCAATGCATCACGATATCCCATGATTTCCTGCTCATCTCGATTACGAGGTGTCGTCTTGTCAGCCACTAACTGCCGGAGGCGAGTACTCGTCGTCACAATCCCTTCAATCGCATTCGAAGCCTCCGTACTCTGCACCTTTGCCAACTCCACAAGAGACTCCAACACCGCAGGACTCTGAGAAAGCAAAACCTCCTCTTTGCCATTCGCCCGATAAATCCCTGCAATAAGACTTAAAATATCCATATCCCATGGCAAAGACTGAATCCGACCATACTCAAAACGACGCATACACACACCTCCATTCCGTTCTAATCCCTTCTAAATAAAATTATTCCCTTAAATTATACCATAAAATAAGGGAATAAATAATTCTCTATTTCTCTACCTTGTGTAATCCAACGGATTTGAAAGCTGATATTCGCCCTGTAAGAGTACTAATGATATAGAAAGCCCCGAACTATTCTGAAAACGACTTAGGTCACTATGGAGGCTTTCAGGATAGTTCGGGGCTACTTATACGTTCTGAGTATCTAAATAGACAGAGCGAATATCAGCTTCTATTAAATTGTTGGATTATTTACCCCATAGGGCCTGCATAACTTCCGCGCCCATGGTATCCGGTTCAATTTTCGTAGGTTTTTGTGCTTGTTTACTGGATAACAATGCTATACCAGCATTGCTATATACTGTTGTATCAAGTTCTGTCCATGTTTTTTCTTTGCGATCAATCCGTACTGTGTAGATATATGTAAAGCCTTCTACATTGTTAATTTTAACAAGTACTGTAGCCGCATCATCTGTTTTATATACAGAAGAGTTGTCAATAAACCATGCCGCATCGTCAGCATCAGCATCGATATAGTACCAGTCAGCAGCACTAGCTTGACCAAAGCCACCTACAAAGAAAACTCCTGCTGCAAACATAGCAGCTAACCATTTTTTCATTTTTAAACTCCTTAACACTAGAGGCGACCATCTAAGATGATCGCCCATGGTTACTTAATCGTTATATAGTGTTTTATATTATTCTACTTCTTCTTCGATTTCAGCGCCTGGAATAACAGCAATACTAGCTACCTTATCACCTTCATCGAGATTTTGTGTTTTCACACCAGAAATAGCTTTGCCCTTCTTCACAGCGATGTCATTCATATTGAAGCGGATGATTTTGCCTTGCTCAGAAATAAGCATGACTTCATCATCATTATGAACAACCTCTACGGCTACTACATCACCGGTTTTGTTCGTAATCTTGAAGTTCTTAGAGCCTTTACCACCGCGTTTTTGCAATGTGTAAGCTTCCGCATCATTGCGTTTACCAAATCCCTCTTCAGAGATAGTAAACACTTGTGCTTCACTTTCATCAGTATTAAGAACACCAGCACCTACAACCACGTCGCCTGCATTCAATTTAATGCCGCGCACGCCATGAGCCGCCCGTTTCATGAGGCGCACATCATGTTCGCTAAAGCGAATAGCAATGCCTAATTTAGTGCCAATCAAGATGTCTTGGTTGCCAGTCGTTACGTTAACGGAAATCAAACGATCGCCTTCGTCGAGGTTAATTGCATTGAGGCCAGAACGACGGATATTGCGGTATTCTTCAATAGCTGTACGTTTTACAACGCCGAACTCAGTAACCATGAATAAATTTACATCTTCATGGACCCGTTCAAGGTCAATCATAGTCGTAACGGATTCGCCTACCGCGAGCGGCAATACGTTAACCATAGCAGTACCACGAGAGTTGCGGGAGCCTGCTTCTGGCACTTCGTACGCCTTGAGGCGATATGCACGGCCTGCAGATGTGAAGAATAGCAATGTATTATGGGTCCGCACATGCATAATTTGCGTTACATAATCATCTTCCTTCGTCTTCATGCCGATAACGCCAGCGCCGCCTTTATGTTGGTTGCGATATACGTTCGCGTTCATGCGTTTGATGTAACCTTGTTTAGTCAAGGTAATAACCATTTCTTCGTCAGCAATGAGGTCTTCTACATCAAGGTCAGACGTATCGATGGTGATTTCAGAACGACGAGGGTCGCCGTATTTCTTCTTCATATCATCGAGTTCGTCTTTGATGATTTGACGTTGACGCGCTTCGCTAGCCAAGATAGCTTTTAAATCTTCGATCAATGCCAACAATTCCTTGTATTCCTCTTCGATTTTCTCGCGTTCCAAACCTGTTAAACGGCGTAAACGCATGTCGAGGATGGCTACTGCTTGTTTCTCTGAAAGCCCGAATTTTTGCATTAATGCATTGCGTGCAATTTCGTCAGTTTGGGAACTGCGGATTGTAGCGATTACTTCATCGATGTGGTCGAGGGCAATCAACAAGCCTTCCAAGATGTGAGCGCGCGCCTCAGCTTTGTTAAGCTCGAATTGAGTGCGGCGTACGATAACATCGAGGCGATGATCTAAGTAGTAACCCAATACTTCTTTCAAATTCAATACGCGAGGATGTCCATCTACGAGAGCTAGCATAATCACGCCGAATGTTTCTTGAAGTTGAGTGTGTTTATATAATTTGTTAAGTACGATATCTGGTTGCACGTCAGCCCGTAATTCGATAACGATGCGCATACCTTGGCGGTCAGATTCATCGCGAAGTGCTGTGATGCCATCGATGACCTTGTCACGGCTCAAGTTCGCAATGGTTTCGATAACGCGAGCCTTATTCACTTGGTACGGAATCTCAGTCACTACGATTTTATGCTTGCCCTTAGACATCTCTTCGATAGTCGCACGAGCACGCATTTTAACGCTACCACGACCTGTGGAGTACGCTTTTTTGATGCCTTCTCGGCCCAAAATGAGTGCACCAGTTGGGAAGTCTGGCCCTTTAATAGCGGTCATCAATTCATCTACAGTCACATCCGGATTGTCGATGAGCATCGCTAGGCCATTACATACCTCGTTAAGATTATGTGGTGGAATATTTGTCGCCATCCCTACGGCGATACCGCTGGAACCATTGATGAGAAGATTAGGAATCTTCGCTGGCAATACAGTTGGTTCTTGCAAGCTTTCATCATAGTTCGGCATGAAATCAACAGTTTCCTTGTCGATATCGGCAAGCATTTCCGTTGTAATCTTCGCCATACGTACTTCGGTATAACGCATCGCAGCGGCACTATCGCCGTCGATGGAGCCAAAGTTACCGTGACCGTCAACCAAAAGGTAGCGCGTATTAAAATCCTGTGCCAAACGAACTGTCGCATCGTAAACGGAGCTATCACCATGTGGATGATACTTACCGAGTACGTCACCGACGATACGAGCGGATTTCTTGTACGGTTTATTTGGCGTCATGCCTGTTTCGTGCATCGCATACAAAATACGACGATGTACTGGTTTCAAGCCATCGCGCACATCTGGAAGCGCACGCATAACAATTACGGACATTGCATAATCGATGTACGCATTCTTCATTTCTTTATCAATCTGAACGGGATGAATATTCCCGTGGGACCATTGTTGGTCTGCCACAATCTCACCTCATTTTACTAACACTGATACTAATTCATCATATAATTATAGCATTTTTAAGGTGTTAACGCTATCTTTTATGTCTATTTACATACTAAATATCGGTTATATCGAGCTATCATTTTTCAATGTATATTACCATAGCTCTCAAAGTTAATGCACCGCATGTTGTATCATATCATCTAAAATACTAGCAAAGTCTCGTTCTACAGCCGAAGTGTCGTTACCAGTACTGCCAATACCTGTTAGCATGGTTTCTTTCCAATCATTTTTTGCCATAAATCGAAAGGCGATCAAATACTTAGCTTTTGTTTTGTCCGCTTCTCCTTTTGGTAGATAATAAAAGCCTACGCTTCTATCAGAACGAGGGTGCAATAACGCTGGGTTGTCTTGCGGTTTATACAGGCTATATATAAATTTCATAAAGGTTAGAATATCTCCACCCTTTACAGATTCATCTACAAAGATAATCTCATCATATGTGAATAGAGATATCTTATTAGTACCTGCTACACGTGTCGCTTTAGACTTAGCTAGCTCCAAGGCTTCCTCGTGCGTCGCCATCCGCATGCCATACTGCTTAGCACGTTCCACTAACGAACCATTCAAATGAACTAAATACGCTTGTGAATACGCAAAATCCGCATCATTTTTTCGCTCGCCACCAGGGGCCGGCAATGTTGGCCACTTGACTACAGAATTTGTAGTAAAGGAAATACCATTACTTTCATCATAAAACACATACACATTTCGCTGGAATGGCTTCTCCTTCTCCACCACAGATGACTGAAGAACAAGATTCGGATGCACAACCGAAAACTCCTTCTCCACGCTAGACTTGATATCCTCTGGTGTAGCAGGATCACCATTCTCCGTCGTCCAAATGAAAGAACAACCACTCAACGCAACACTACAAACACCAACGATAACTAACAACACATACCTAAACAACCTCATACACAACCACACCTCTCCCCAATAATCCGTCACGTATCAAATCTTACTATCAAATATATAAATACAATCATTCATAAATTTAGCTAATTCTTGATACTCTACTTCACGCCCCTTCCCCAACAGGGGCCTCGCCCCATGCGAAAGGAAAAGTGAATTTGTTGTTAATGTCAAAGTAATTAATTAACACAAAACATAGGTATGGATGGGACGTATTCACATATACAGTTATAAAAAAGGGGTTCCCTTATTGATAAGCGACTTAGGTCACTATGGAGCGAAGAGATAAGGGAACCCCTTTTTTAATAATCTCGCATGTTTGTATTCGGGCCCCATCCATACTATTTTAGTTATGCTCCATTAACAACAATCACTTAACTAGCGCATCCAATGTATTCATACGAAAATCTTCTATCACATTCATAAATTTTTTATTATGTATCGGATTTTCGCTCATTCCGAATAGATGGCTGTTGCAGTCACAGTCGCTGCACCCAAAGTTCGGTACATTCCATTCCGCAATAGCTCGCACCGCATCAGCGAGAGCACATTCTACGTCAATTTTGGTTAAATCTACATCTGTGCTTTCACGAGCAGCCGAATCATCAGAGAGTTTACCTTTACGCCGTTCCTGAGCAGAAATTGTCATAGCCTGCGGCCGCCCACTAGTACGAATCGGCAAGCCCGCTATCATTTCACAGTGACCGCGGAAGTAATCTAGATGCCAATGCATTTTCTTCCGTTTTCGTTTATGACGTTCAATGCGTTTCGTTAAATTTGCCTTCGCGGAACCAACGTACATATAGTAACCAGGTTTAAAATGCATCATCCCTTTAGAACCGATTTCGAGATCTAAATCGTGATCGAGGTGCATGACCATCACATACACGCCACTATCATGAGCTTCTGTGTCGAGGATACTACTAGGATAGGAACATTCATGTGTCACCGTAGGCATGGTGAAAGTCTCATCCCACGCCACAGCCACAGCTTTCCAATCTAATGAAGGTGCCACCTCTTTAAAGGTTTTGGCAAATTCCAAATCCGTATGATAATCTGGCAAGAACCACTGCGCTTGGTCCCATTGTACGAGGAATAGAACACCCGTGTGATAGCCTTCGTTTTGTAATTCTTTCAGATGCAATAAATGCTTGCGGCCTCGCTCTGTAATAGCATCAGGGAACATGGATCCCGTCTTGGAGAACAAGGTGCAGGACTTAACCTCTAGTAAGAACTCATCCCCCTTATCATTGGTGAGGAGCAAATCAAAACGAGATGATGTGCCGTGTAGTTTAACCGTATACTCCCGTCTCACTACGCGCCACTCCTCCCAACCAGGGATACGTTTATTTTCAATCAAATGTTGCGCCACATCGTTGCTGTAGTTTGTATCGAGCATGATAACAACGCCATCGCGCTCGATGCCTACCACGCGATATTTCGTCTTCGCATCCGGCTTGTCGTGAGGCACGATGTACATCGTTACACCCGTAAACAAGAGCTCCCACATGCGACCAGGATTTGGCAAATGAGCGAGTACACTTTCACCATTCAAATCTAAGGTCACCACAAAACGGTTCGGGCGACCTATATATGTTGCTTTTAAAATAGTATCGTAAAGGACTTTCATCGTTTCTCCTACATCAAGAACATTCTATATGTCTATTATACGATATGTAACCTTGGGTTTCATCTGTAAACAGTATCGTATATAATGATAGTTAGTAAACAATCAATAATTAATATTAAAAAAGTTCTATTTTTGTAGCTTGAGTTACATTATTGTTTGTTAAAATGGTTTATACTAAGAGCGTCGGGTCAGTATTCTAAATACCCATACTGATCATTACGCCGGGTTTTGATGAGGCATCGCCTAGTTGATCTCATCCCACTTGTCCGTATATATGTGCGAAGCTTTCACAAAACCCTAGGGCGTAAATAATTAATATATAAAGAGTTTTATAGATTAACTAAGTAGTTTTAGCCACTATTCTCCGCAGAGAGGGCTCGAGAAAGGATTTAATATGGCACAAATTGCAGCAAATTTACAACGCATAAAAAACGGTCAACGCCGTTATGCAATTACACCTCGCGTTCCTGCAGGTTTTATTCAACCAGATCAATTACAAAAATATATCGACGTAGCAAATGAGTTCGGCGCAGTTCTTAAATTAACTGGCAGCCAACGCATTATGATTACGAATTTGAAAGCAGAAGACGTAGATAAAGCATGGGAAATGCTTGGCATGGAGCCAGCGTACACTGTGTCCAACCGCGTGCGCAGCGTAAAAATCTGCCCAGGTACTACCTTCTGTAAACGCGCTAAACAAGACAGCGTACACCTTGGCATGCAAATTGAACGCAAATATTTATCTCTTGAAATGCCAAGTAAAATGAAGATCGGCGTGTCCGGTTGTCCAAACTCTTGTACTGAAAGCCGCATGAAAGATGTGGGCGTTATCGGTACTGTAGATGGTTGGAATGTATACGCTGGCGGTAGCGGCGGTGCGCATCCTCGCATCGGCGACCTCATTGCAGAGGTTAAAACTGAAAAAGAAGCTCTTGCATTAGTTGATCGAATCATCACATACTATAAAGAAAATGCACAAATCGAACGAATGGGCGAATTCATCGACCGCATTGGTTTAGAGGCTTTCAAAGCAGCTGTATTGGGCGACCTTGAAGGGGCTCCAGCTGAAAGTAAGTCCGAAGAACCAGCTGTGTTCTTGCCTGGTCAAGGTAACGATCCTGAAGTAGAAGCACCACGCCTCGAAGCAGGTTCCCCTATCACTCCAGACACAATTATTCGCGACATCGTTGAAACCTACCCACATGTTGTACCTGTATTACAAGGTATTGGTATGGGCTGCTTAGGTTGCCCATCTGCAACAGCTGAGCCATTATGGCAAGCCGCAGAAATCCACGGTTTTAATGTATACGATTTAGTAGAGAAATTAGAAACAGCACGAAAAGGAGCTTAATATGTCCGCATTCTTAGGTCACATCCATTACTGGTTATATCGCAAAATTCAATTGCTCGTTGAGCGTGAAAATTTGATTTTAGAAAAAACTTCTAAAGTTGTTGATGATTTGGCGGAGGAACTACACTCCATCTCCGTAGATACATACGGCGAGCCAATTAATCCAAGCATTCCCTTGGAAAATATCATAGACCATGGCAATATTCACGGCTGGTTAGCTAACCAAATCAACATCGCTTCCGTTCGTGAAGCAGCTTTCATCAAAGATATGCTCGACACAAATTCCGGCGATGAAGCAGTACACGTAGTAACCGCTATTCTAGATGCCTTTGCAGTACAAGGCCAAGCATGTGGCGTTGTGGCTCAAGATAACCTTGAAGAACACACTGCACCAGCGATTTACAATGCGTTACAAAACTTCTACGTAAATGGCATGCCTTGCGATGGTGGTGACCAAGTGGTTTCTGAAAGTCCAGATGAATTTACCTGGGTTGGCGACCACAGATTACAAGCAGGCTACTGGCGTACAGCGGGCGTTGACCCTAAGTTCATGGCATTAGCTTACCAAACATGGTTCGAGGCCTTTGTAAAAGCTATCGATCCAACATTTGAACTTGTAACGACAGAAGAAAACGGCACACGTTTATATACAATTCGTAAAAAATAATATAAACTATCTACTCTCAGATATATGTACTGAAAAAGGAGCGTAACTTACGCTCCTTTTTTCATACCTATTTTTATATAAATTATACAATAGCTTAACTATTTTCGAAACTGTAGCCATAAGCACAGCATTGATAAACAATATCATTTATAATACAATTATAAGATAGATATACAACATAGTATGTATTACATTAAACTTTCAATATAAAAATTAGAACTAGGAGGTCCATTATGGCAGGCACAGTTAATCAAGAATTAGGTTTATTATTCCAAGGCCCTAACTATGTAATCGTAAAAAAAGGCGGCAAAGCTGGTGAAAAGGTAGAAAAACATAACCACCCTGAAGCTAATGTCATTTTTACAGTTGTAAAAGGTAAAGTACAAGTGTTCCTTAATGAAACTGAAGAGCATGTACTCGTACCAGGCCAAGTATTGGAATTCAACGGCGACAACTACATCCAAGCTACACTCGTAGAAGACAGTGAATTCGTTGTAAACCTCATTCATAAACCAGAATAAAATACCAAAGGACAGTTGATACAAGCAACTGTCCTTTTTATATGAACTATGTATTAAAGAGAAATCATATAGTTATTAAGTTTTATAGAACTGTTCAATAGTTCAGTTATATCCATAGTTATTAAATACTTATAGAGTAATACATAGTCTAAAAACATTCTTTTAAAAGGAATTATAGGTCGTAAATTCACTCACATCAAAGCGTTTCGTATGGCCTGGTGCAGGAACACAGTCTGGATGAGGGTAACCAATGGGGAAGATGGCTACAGGGATGATATTATCAGGCAAGTTATATGCCTTGCGTACTTTAGTAGGATCAAAATGAGCAATCCACGTTGTACCTAAACCGATATCGGCTACGGTAAACATAATGTGGGATCCCACAATGCTAGCATCTACAACCCCCATATCTGCATCATCGTATTCTCGCTTCCAGCTCACCGTATTATCGTAACAAACGATAATTGCCAACGGTGCATTGAAGTGACCATTAGTGCAATCTTTTAGTTTCTTTAAGCTATCTTCTGTATTTAACACGAGCAGTCGTTGCGGCTGATAATTATGCGCCGTAGGTGCTAATCGAGCAACTGCTAATAACATATCTACCTTCTCCCGCTCCACTGGTCGAGTATCGAATTTTCGAACCAAATACCGCTCTGTGGCTAATGCTTTAAAATCTTTCATTAAATCTCACTCCTTTATCGGATTTATTAAAATGTATTTTAATAAATAACCCCCTAGCTGATACCTCAGTTAGGGGGGTTTGTGCTTATTATTTTTTAAGACGGCTAATTACTTCGTTAGTAATGTTTTCGATTTTGCTGTTAGCGTCAGCAGCACGAATTGTGTATGGATCATCCAATACTACGTCCATTTGTTTTTCAACACGGATAGCTTCAACAGTGTTGTGAATTGCTTGCATCATAGGTTGAGCAATTTTATTGATTTCTTCGTTTTCTTTTTGAAGCAATGGAGCTACAGTTTTGTTGAATTCTGCTTCTGCTTGTGCAGAGTCTTTAATTTTTTCAATTTCTTGTACTTTTTTTTCAATTTGTGGACGGTATTGAGCGTCTACTTGTTGCATTTTCATATCTAATGCACCGTAGCCAGGGTAGCTATTTACTACTTGGCTCATATTTACTAAGCCAATGTTGGCAGCACTTGCTACTGCAGCAGTAGCAGACATAGCACCAACGATAGCTAAGGTAGTCAATTTTTTAGATAATTTCATCTGAAATCCTCCTCGATTAAAAGTGTCACTATACAATCCAATAGTGTACTATTTTTACTATAGCAAATCTTGCTAAATTTCACAAGACTATGATAAATAGCATAATAAAGCCCTATGAACTACTTATGAAAGTTATTAGAACTTAAAATAATACCCACAAGCATACTCTGAGACCCTTAAAGCAGTCGATACAAACATATTCAGAACACACATGTGGGCATTTCGGCTTTCACCAATTATTTATAATTTGTCATCAAATTATGGTTTATTATTCACCGAATTATTGTTCATCATTTAAATAGATGTATTTATCGGATTTCAATTTGGACACGAGATCAGGCACCAAACCGATAAGGCGATCAAAGCTGCTGCTGTAAGGGTTGCCCTTAATGTTGAACAATTCGATGCGGTCACCTTTAATAACAAGGATCGCACTTGGTTCCATCTTGGCACCACCGCCACCGCCGCCAGACTCTTGGCTTTTATTGGCTGTGCAGTGGTTTGTACCAGTACCGAAGCCAAAGGTTACATCAACGAATGGAACGAGCGTAGTATCGCCGATTTGCACAGCTTCACCAACTACAGTTTCCACTTTAATCATATTTTTAAACTTCTCGAATAGGACTTCCAAATTCTCTTTTACATTACTGTTCTCCATCACAGTACCTCCGCTTTTTGTGAAAGTATCATAGCTATAATAATACAGCTCATATACTCAATTGACTTTATATATCCTTACGCTGTTTGACCCTGTTCGGCTTTTAGCTTTTCTAGCTGCTTGGCTTCCTTCCGTTTAACCCAGAAGACACGAGCACTTTCACCCAATAGGGAACGCATAGGTTTAGATATCAAGAATCTAGTACCATACCACGCCAATACGGCAAGAATCATACGACCTTTAATATGGCCACTGCCTTCAGCTACCCAGTTCACATAATCTATCTCAATAGACTCTGCTTGCTCAGGCCAAATGCTATACAACATAGAGGCAATAAGCCCCATCCGATACGGATCACCAATACCAAATCGGCCCTCTATAGCCATATCACGTGGTTTAGAGTGGTTATAGCATCGTTTCGACACAAGGAATATCTGACGCCACAACTCTGTATTTCTCAAGTGTTTCATGAACCAGAATGTAGGAATTTCAGACTTGAATGATGCTACCGGATCATTGGAATCAGGCTTTCCAAAACGTTGTTTCACAGTCGTTTTAATATCATTTACCTTTGTAAATACCTTTTCCTTGATAGATCCGTCACTATTGAAAGTAACATGACTTACTACTTCATCATCATCTTGAATATGAGCCGTTGGATCTTGTTGTATCGAATCATACCGCTCAGCACGAGCTTGTGCATCCATATCCTTAGAAGCCGCATCAGGTCGCTCAATGCGCTCCTTTGCCCTAGGTGCGCTCCCCGCCCCTGGTGATTCGTCATCATCAAAGATTGTATTGGAACCTTGGGCGCTCTTCAAGTCATCAAAGCTTGTGCCGCTAGAGCTTGCAGTCGGACCTTGTCCGCCTCCTTGCATAGCCTTTGCAAAAGCTTCTGCTTGTGATATGTCCCCGTCATCATCCATTACCTTTTGATATTCTTCATCTACACGATTTTCAAGCCATTGTTCATAGTCTTTCACAGGACCGATCTTAAGTACACCTAAAACGTATAATTCCTTAAAAAATGGTTTATTTTGAATGTACGCTAAGTGGAGTGAAAATACGCGCCACAGCCATTTGATGCGCAGTTCGCCACGATATGGCGTCCGTCCATCAATTTCGATGCTATATGTGATTGGTGCCAGTAGGATAGTCAAGATGAGTGCTACAATGATGGCCACAATAACGAGGACCACAATAGCCACTGTACTCAACCACATCACCTCCTTAGGTGTTCCTATGATTAGTTTTCAATGCCTTTTCGAGCCATTACGCCTTGTAGGTAGTAATGTTTAATCTCTTTCATCTCCGTTACAAGATCGGCCTCATCAATCAATTCTTGAGGCGCCCCACGGCCCGTAAATACGAGTTCCGTTTCTGGATGACGAGCATCGAGTAAAGCTTTAGTTTTATCCCATGTAATGAGTTCAAAGAAGAGTGCCATATTGTACTCATCAAGTACAACGAGGTCGTACTCACCACTGCTGATCGCAGCGAGTGCACGTTCATAGCCTTTTTCGATGAGAGCCACATAATCCTTCGGAGGATTACCAGACTCAAAGACAACGACTTCATCGCCCCATTTAGCAAGTTCATCCTTACTCTTCATGCCTTCTTTGATGATAAAGAATGGCTTGCCCACAGTTTCTAACGTTAAATTTGTTAAGGTAGGTAAAATAGTATGTTCACTATATACTTTAGATTTCATAAATTGTAAAAAGAGGACTTTCTTGCCAGCGCCGATGGCACGAATGGCTAGGCCGATTGCGGCAGTTGTTTTGCCCTTGCCTTCGCCAGTATAAACTTGTACATAGGCCTTCATAGATATACCTCCGTTCATATACTTTTATTTTACAATATATATATATAAAAGGAAAGAAAAAGAACTTGCTATAAGCGCATATGCACGCATAACAAGTTCTTTTTAGGTCTTATATAAGCTTTTATATTTCTAATTGCTAATTGGTAAGAAGATCATAGGGTCTACAGGCGTATTGTTAAGGCGTACCTCGTAGTGAACGTGAGCACCCGTACTTTTACCAGTACTACCCATCAAGGCTATGGTTTGACCTTGTTTCACGCTCATCCCTACCGTTACCAATACGGCACTATTATGGCCATAACGGGTAACAAAGCCATTGCCATGATCGATTTCAACGAGATTACCATAACCGCCGCTTGTATACCCCGCAAAGGTTACCACCCCTGCTGCAGTAGCCACGATTTGGGAACCATAGTCATCGGCAATATCGATACCTTCATGGAATGCACCAATAGCGCCTGTAACAGGGTCAACACGGCTACCAAATGGAGATGTAATAACGCCCTTACTTGGCCAAATACTAGGTGTCGTACTATTCACAGCACCACCAGAACCAGCGGAGAAGTTGATGGATTGTAATGCCATCAAATCTTGTGCGCCACCATCGCGAAGGATATTGCGCATCGTATAGAAACTAACAAGCAATTTTTGTGCTTCCTTATCCATTTTGGATAGTCGAGCCGATAATTGTGCCGCTGTTAACGTCTGTGCTTCACTATTATCAGCGGCTTCCTGCTTTGGGTCGCTACCATCCCCGCCACCTTGAGCTGGTGTGCCAGATTCAGCGCCCTTCAACATTTGCTTATTTTCTTCACTAATTTGATTTAAGTTTTGAATTTTCTTATCCAGAACCTCTGTTTTTTGTTGTAACAATTTCAACTGTTCCGATTGCAATTGCGTTTGTTGACGTAATTGCACAATCTCAGCTTGGCGCACGATGCCCCAAATACCGAGTACCAATCCCAAGACCAATACTACGGAACCAATAATGGCAACGAGTTTCGCTTGCTTGGTAGTTAATGTCAATATGCAGTTGTCACCATTTCTTTCAACTTTGTTTGAAATGAATGCCGGTATTTTCAACATAAAACTTCCTTATTTCGAGACGATAGCGCTCGTTAACGCTTCCTCATTGGTACGCTCACCCAATGCTTCGTTCAAACTTTCTAATTCTTCTTGTGAAAGACTTACTAAACTTTTACCTTTCACAATAGGTTTACTAAAAATACGAGATTCGCTACGACCGTAAATACTGGAGATACAGATGCCATTATTGTTGCCATCTAGCAAGGTAAGCGCAAAGGACAGATCATTTCCGATATTTTCAAAGGCATTATACTTAATAAAGCCAATTTTTTGTATCGTATTACTCTGAATATTGCGGATTGCCACTTGCTCAGATAACAAGGACTCAAGGCCCTTCGCAGCATCGCGAATTTCACTAACCTCTACAGATAATTTACGCTCTAGGCTCGCACCATGCTCCCCTTGCATAAAGAAATCGTATTTCTTTTTCAAGCTACCTAAACGAATGTGTAAGATTACACAATATACGAATAACACTATAACAAGAACGATGGTAACCATGCCTATCCACGGTTGAATCGATTCGAACATGTATTTTCCTTCCTATACAATCATCAAAACTCCAACAGTTAATTATACCACTCCTATTGTGAAAGTTAAATGACTGCATGCAATTTAATTTAATATATCTAATATTTAATATATCTAATATAGATAAATGATACCTATATAATAATGTATATAACAAGCATGTAATGTATATCTAAATGTATGTATTACATACATATTACAATGCTATTTATTAGGCTATTTATCAGCCCTCTAGTTCGTCAACAAATGGGCTTATTGCTCGTTCTAGTATACCATGTAGAGCTGCTATGAGTACACCGTAATTTACAATGGGTGTACCTTGTACAACAGCGCATTCTATACGACGTAACACCTCACGGCGTGTTAACATACAAGCACCACAGTGGATGATCAAATCATACTGTGATACATCCTTAGGGAATGCTCCCCCACTAGTGAATTCTAACTGTAAATCTGTATAGCCTTGCTTCTTTAAAAGATTAGGTATTTTTACAGTCCCAATATCATCGCATTGACGGCGATGTGTACAACCTTCACTGATGAGAACCTTGGAACCAGCTTTCAAATTCTTAATAGCCTTAACACCAGCTACTAAATCCTGTAATTTTCCCTTGAACCGCGCCATCAAAATAGAAAAAGACGTCAACGGAATCGAATCAGGTGTTAACTCATCAACCCGATCAAACGCTTGGGAGTCACAGATTACCATTTTAGGGGGATTCTTAAGCGAGTGAATCATAGCCGGTAATTCTTCTGTTTGGCAGACTAAAGCTAGGCCTTTATGATCGAGAATTTCTCGGATAGTCTGTACCTGTGGCAAGATGAGTCGCCCCTTTGGTGCGGCACTGTCGATAGGACATACAAGAATGATTGTATCCCCCTCTTCAACTAAACCTTGTAAAAGAGTTTGCTCCCCTTCTACATCAAGTGGTGTTAGCCCACCGAGTAGATCAAGCAACTCTAATCGTTTCGCATCAGATGTGAAGTCAGCAGAGCCAATGACAGTAACCAAATCAGATAAACCCGTATGCTCTGCTATATAACGCTCTCCCAGTATATCTCTACCTACACTAGCTTTAGACTCCGTTAAATTGTTTGGCACCGCATTAATCTCATTAATGAAAAGTGCAACAGGTATATTATTTTGTTTCAAAAGACCTAACCAGTGCATATCGTCGGAGGTTGGCTCTTCATCGGTACGAAGCACATAAACAGCCAAGTTAATCTTTTTCACGACCTCTTCTGTTTTCTCCATGCGCAATGCACCTAATTCAGTTGTATCATCTATACCAGCAGTATCAGTAATCACCACAGGGCCAAGTGGTAAGATTTCCATAGCTTTGCTTACAGGATCTGTTGTAGTCCCTGCCACATCGGATACTAACGATACAGGCTGATCAGTTAACATATTGATCAATGTAGACTTACCGGCATTACAACGGCCAAAAAAGCCAATATGTATGCGGTTTGCCTTAGGTGTTTGTTCCATAACCTATCCTTGTTACTTAACCTTCACATATATTACAAATATATTATAAAGCTTCTGATAAATTATCTAATAACTTATCCTATTATTTATTATAATCTCTTAAAATACAGTAAAAGCGCAGCCCGTAGACTACACTTTTACTGCAGATTGTTATTATTACTATTACGACTATTGCAATTGCTATAGCTGTTATTATTGTTATTGTTGTTACTATTATCGTTACTATTATTGTTGGTGTTACGGCTATTGCTATTGCTATTGCTTTTGCTATTGCTTTTGCTAGCCAATTATACTCTAAACTCTATTGTTTCCGCATCTTCTGTTTGATCTTGCCCATCCATATATGCAATAAGTCTTTCTAATTCAGCTTCAGAGGAGAAAGCAATTTCAATTTTTCCTTGTACCTTTTTACCTGCACGAAATTTAATATTCACAGGGGATCCTAAGCTTAGTTTTAAACGGTCCATTAGAGCACGAACTTCTGCCGTATTTTGAGGTTTACCAGCCTTTGCTTTAGACGATTTATTTTGCATAGACTTAACAAGGGCCTCTGCTTGTCTAGCGCTTAGCTCACCCTCTTTAATACGTTCAGCTGCTTCCATTTGTTGAGCTGCACTTCTTAACGCTAATAATGGACGAGCTTGACCAACCGTCAAATCACCTTCGATAAGATCCTTTTGTACAGAATCACATAATTTTAAAAGACGAACCATATTAGCAATATATGAACGGCTACGGCCAAGACGAGCAGAAATCATTTCTTGCGTTTGCTTATAAGTATCCATCAATCCTTGATAAGCCAATGCTTCTTCAATGGGATCTAATCCTTCACGTTGTAGGTTCTCTACAAGAGCAACCTCTGTCATTTCTTCGGTATTATATTTTTTAACAATAACTGGTACTGTTTTCAATCCAGCAATCATAGCAGCACGATAACGGCGCTCACCAGCTACAATTTGATATTTATTCTTTTGTTTACGAACTACAATCGGTTGGAAAATACCAAGATTCTTGATTGATTCAGCCAATGTAGCTAGACTATCTTCATCAAAACTTTTACGCGGTTGATCTACATTTGGAACTAACTCAGAAATTGGCAGTTCATGTATCTCCTTTTCAGGCAATACAGACTCTACAGAGTCAACCTTCATTAAATTCTCAAGGCCCTTCCCCAATCCAGACGCTTTGCTTTTTTTGCTTTTAATTTCTCTTGGCATACAACTAACCTCTCTCGGCCTTACAAATATTTACAAATTTAAAATATGTAAATCACGCAAACCACCAAAAACTAATATTCTTAGCATTAGATACATACATATAACAGATACTTATTACCTTTAGGTACTTACTTCGCTTTTGTGTTTATTGAGCTTTAATACTTATTTATCTCTAGTGCTTATTTAGTTTTAGATGCTTTAATTACCTCTTTAGCTAATTTCGTATATACATCAGCACCTTTGGATTTTGGATCATATACAATGATTGGCTCCCCATAACTAGGTGCCTCACTTAAACGTACATTACGAGGAATAATTGTTTTATATACTTTATTGCCAAAGAATTTTTTTACTTCATCGGCTACTTGAATCGATAAATTTGTGCGGCCATCAAACATAGTCAATAGCACGCCTTCAATTTCAAGATCCTTATTTGATGTTTGTTGTACAATTGTTATCGTTTTAACTAATTGACTAACCCCTTCCAATGCGTAAAATTCACTTTGAATCGGAATCAATACACTATCAGCAGCAGTGAAGGCATTTAATGTTAATAACCCGAGAGATGGTGGACAGTCAATAACGATAAAATCATATGTATCTCTTACTGACGCTAATGCTTTTTTCAACATTGTTTCACGTGAAACAACGGAAACTAGTTCTACTTCAGCACCAGCTAGTTGAATTGTTGCAGGCGCCACAAATAGGTTTTCAAGCATTGTAGGTTGTACAATATCAGCAATTGGTTCTCCATCAATTAGAACATCATGCACACAGAGCTCTAAATCATCCTTTTCAATACCTAACCCAGAACTAGCATTACCTTGTGGATCCAAATCAACCAGTAATACTTTTTTACCTGCATCAGCTAAACAAGCACTCAAATTTACTGATGTTGTAGTTTTACCAACACCGCCTTTTTGATTAGTAATAGCTATAACTTTGCCCACTTAATTCACCTCACATCTTCGTTCAAAATATTTCTTTTCCATTATAACATAAAACAATGCTAATTACGGTATTTATAAATCAAATTATCATTAATTTTTTTCTACTATATTATTTTATTTATCTACTACATTTTTCCCACTTACATTTATATTACGCACATAAACTTATAGGTAAATAACTTCATTAATATAATTACAACACTTATTTTTTATTGTTTCACGTGAAACATAGCAATTTATTCCTTTACTATATAGTACAACACAAAATAAGAAAAATTACATCAAATGTTCTATAAGTTTTACGATTAAATGTTTCACGTGAAACATTTAAGGATTAAAATCTAACGCAAAAATTAAGTTGTAAAATTAATAAAAAATTTTACAGTAAAAAATTATCATATTAATATAAATCTATACCAATAGACAAATATACACAAAATTATTTTATATCATCTTTTTTTATTTATAGAACAACACCATTAGCGAAAGGTATAAAGTAATCAACTTTTGATCGGTAACATTATATATAACAATAATATACGAAATGTAATGAACTAATATTAATATACTTATATACTCATAACAAATTATTAGATTATATTTAATAAATTGTTTCACGTGAAACATTATGGTTAACATTAAACATATAAAACCTTCATTATCAATAACTTTTATGAACAAAAATCATTTTGATATAACTTTAAACTATACCTATATACTACTAAATTATATGAGAATACAGGCCCCATATACTTTGACAGGTATTATTCATATCTATATACTATTAGTTAGATAGTAATTAGATTGATAATCTTAAGAGTCTAGAAAAATCACTTTATAAGATTTATATATACAATTAATAACAGTAAGCACACGCTCTACGGACACGCAGAGCTTTTTATTTTGAAGAGGAGGCGTTTCTATGCCCATCTATAACGGAATGCTTCCTGCCATCGATAAAGCAGAAGTAAAACGATACGCAGGACTTCGTCACGCTGAGGATTTTCCACAAAACTATGTTGACGAAGCATGTAAGGAAATCCAATTATTGGCTACACCTAGAGGTGTATATCAAGAATATGATTACGATGCAGAAACAAAAACAATTTTAAGCAATCCACCGCTTAAAATTGAAGGGTCTATCATCGAAAAGCATCTAGAAAAATCTACTAAAGTATACGTATTAGGCGTAACAGTTGGAGAAGATGTAGAAATTCGTAGTGAACAGTTATTTAAACAAGGTAACTATACGGTAGGCTTATTACTTGATGCAGCAGCCACAACTGCTGTAGAACAGGTAGCTGATCAGGTAAACGAAGTAATCAATACAATTGCTAAAAAACAAGGCTATAAGCCAACTTGGCGTTTTAGCCCTGGTTATGGCAACTGGCCACTAGAAATCCAACCACAATTAGCTAAAATCATCAAAACAGAGATGATTGGCTTACAAGTAACAGAGAACTATTTATTATTCCCACGTAAGTCTGTAACGGCTATCATCGGTTTAATGCCAGCAAACGAAGATATTAAAACTAAACGAGGCTGTACATCTTGTTCACAACAAAACTGTGCATCTCGAAAATTACCAGAGAAAGCAACAGTCAACACCCAAGATGGGGGAGAAGAGGAAGGTAGTAAAACTACTGCCGACATTTCTGGTATTGCCATGAAGGGGCAACCAATACAATAGTGTTTCACGTGAAACATTGTAATTTAGGATGTTAAAGGAAGATGTTTATGTATATATTTGACGGTGCTATGGGCACAATGCTTCAAGCTGCAGGCTTAGAAGAAGGCTATTGTCCAGAGCTATTTAATATTGAAAGACCAGAAGTAGTAAAGGATATTCATGCTCAATACTTACAACATGGCAGTGATGTAATCACAACAAATACGTTCGGCGCTTGTGGGCTTAAACTAGAAGATTATGACTTACAAGATCGTGTAAGAGAAATAAATATTGCTGCTGTAAAAGTAGCCAAAGAAGCGATTGCAGAAGTTAAACCATCTGCTCGTGTAGCGGGCTCTATGGGTCCTACAGGTCGTTTCTTACAACCATTAGGCAATATGAGTTTTGATGATATTTACGACACATACCGCGAGCAAGCCGAGGCTTTAATCGAAGGTGGTGTTGATTTCATCATCATTGAAACTATTATTGACGTACAGGAAATGCGTGCCGCTTTATTAGCCTCTTTAGATGCTCGTGAAGCAGCGGGAAAAACAAAAGAAGATATTCAAATCATCTGTCAATTTTCTTTCAGTGAAGACGGTCGTACTATTACTGGTACACCGCCAGCAGTAGCAACTACCATCGTAGAAGCTATAGGTGCAGATATCATCGGTATCAACTGTTCTCTTGGACCTGAACAAATTACACCTCTTATCGAGGAGATTGCAAGCGTTACAAATTTACCTATAAGCTGCCAACCAAATGCCGGTATGCCACAATTAATCAACAAGCAAACTGTATTTCCACTTACAGCAGAAGAAATGGGCCCATTAATGCTTGATATCGTTGATGCAGGTGCTAGTTATATTGGTGGCTGCTGTGGTACAACACCAGCCCATATTCAATCTATTTCCGATGCTGTGAAAGCTCATACGCCAAAAGAACGTACCCACATTACACCTAAAACAATTATTACAAGTCGTACTAAACTTTTAGAGTTGGGCCATCATACAAAACCACTTATCATTGGTGAACGTATTAACCCAACGGGCCGTAAAGTACTTGCTCAAGAATTACGCGATGGTTCTTTCATCCGTGTTAAACGGGATGCATTAGATCAAGTAGAAGCAGGCGCAGATATCCTCGATGTAAACATGGGCGTAGCTGGCATGGATCAAACTCCTTTAATGGAACGCGCTATTTTCGAATTATCGATGCTCGTAGAAACACCTTTATCCATTGATACATTAGACCCAGCAGCTATGGAAGTAGCTCTTAAAAACTATCCAGGTCGTGCCCTCATCAACTCTGTAAATGGGGAGGAGGAGTCTATTACTCACGTAATGCCATTGGCTAAACGGTATGGTGCAGCATTGCTTTGCTTGCCAATCTGTAGTGGTGACTTACCTGAAAAAGCAGAGGACCGCGTTGCTTTAGCTGAAAGCATCATAAATCGCGCTTATGGTTATGGTCTTCAACCACATGACTTATTACTCGATCCATTAGTATTAACACTTGCCAGCGGGGAAGATAGTGCACGCCAAACATTGCGTACGCTACAATTATATAAAGAAAAATTTGGCTTCCCAACAGTAATGGGCTTGTCCAATATCTCCTTCGGCATGCCTCAACGTCCATATTTGAACGGCCAATTCTTAACTATGGCCCTTGCATGTGGCTTAACAACACCGATTATGAATCCACTCAATTATCCAGCCAAAAAAGCATTTGTATCTAGTACTACCTTACTAGGCTGGGACCCAGGTTCTGCTGAATTTATTAAAGAATACGGCTATGAAGACGAAACTACCGCTCCTGGTAACTCTGCTCCTAAAGGGCCAGATAAAAAGTCCTTCGATAGTAATGATCCTTTAGCCAATATTCGCGCATGTGTAGAACAAGGCGAAAAAGAAGCTATCATTGATCTTGTAAAAAAAGCCTTAGCAGATGGTATCGATCCATTAGATCTTACGAAAAAAGGCTTATCTGAAGCGATGAACGTAGTGGGGGATAAGTTTGGTTCTGGTAAATTATTCTTACCACAAGTAATGCTTGCTGCTGAAACAATGCAGGCTGCTTTCAACACCATTAAAGAAATTATTCCTGCTAGTGAAAGCTTAGATAAAGGCACCGTTGTCGTGGCTACAGTTAAAGGCGACATTCACGATTTAGGTAAAAATATCGTAGCAGCATTGCTCGAAAACAATGGTTACAAAATCGTCGACCTGGGTAAGGACGTTGACCCAGAAGTTATCGTACAAGCTATTAAAGATAACAAAGCTGCCCTCGTTGGCATCTGTTCCTTGATGACGACAACCATGCCACAAATCGACAATACTATCGCTGCTATCCGTGCAGCAGGCCTTAAAACTAAGGTCATGGTTGGTGGCGCCGTAGTATCTCAAGACTACGCAGACCAAGCAGGCGCGGATATCTACGCTAAGGACGGCATCGCTGCTGTTAACCATGCTAACGATTTCTTTGAAACACTAGAAAAATAATGTATAGTAACGAGGTACATGATGACATTACGAGAAAAACATCAACAAGGGCAGTTCACCATTACTGTTGAATTGGATCCTCCTAAAAGCAGTTCTGCAGAAAAGACCTTCGAACAAGCAGCCCGTTTGAAAGGGAAGGTGGATGCTATCAACATCGCTGATAGCCCTATGTCCAAAATGCGCATGAGCCCAATTTCTCTTTCTTATTTATTACAACATAACAAAGAAATTGAAACTATTTTCCACCTTACATGCCGCGACCGTAATATTATCGGATTGCAATCTGAATTACTCGGTGCAGCAGCTTTGGGCGTGCATAATATTTTAACACTCACTGGTGATAAACCAGATAATGGGGACCATCCATTTGCACAATCCGTATTTGAAGTCGACTGTATGGGACTACTCAACATCGCTAAGACATTAAATGCAGGCAAAGACCTTGCAGGTAATGACCTAGACGCACCTACGAACTTCTACATCGGTGCAACTGGTAATCCTGGTGCTCCAGATTTAGAGATTGAACGCCAAAAATTAGCTGCTAAAATTCAAAATGGCGCTCACTTTGTACAAACACAACCAATTTACGATTTAGAACAGGCAAAACGCTACATTGACAAGATGTCTGAATTCGATGTACCTATCATGCTTGGTTTGATTCCACTTAAAAGCTTTAAAATGGCTACATACCTCCATGAAAAAGTGCCTGGAATCAATCTTACTCAAGAAATCTTGGACCGCATGGAAAAAGGTGGTAAAGAGGCGGGTACAGAAATTGCAATCGAAACACTTGAACAAATCAAAAAAATGGCAGCAGGCGTACATATTATGCCTTTAAATGATATCGATACAACATTATATATTATTGACCACGTATAAAGTCATTCTAAGATTAACATATAACACCTTTCCCACGACCTCCATAGTGAACTAAGTCGTTCTTAGGGAAAGGTGTTATATGTATCTTTATCTCCGCCTCATATAGTGAACAAAATATATAATTTTGTTGTAAACGATATCATTTAATAGATATAGGGTAGGGGAGGGAATGCGAACTAATTCGTTACTAAGAAAAAAAAGAGGATGCAGATCTAAGATTTGCATCCTCTTTTTCTTTATGTAGCAATATAGCATAGAGTTTATTTATATTAGTTTCTACGCCTAAATCATTAACTGCTATACTAACGGTTTGTCTTTGATTTCTTTTGGTTTTCGTGGATATTGTTTTGGTGTTTTTCCAATTTTCTTTATATACACGATTGCTCGTTTATCCTCTAAGGTTGGCAAAGTAACGGTCCTTACTTCTTCGATAGTAGCTTTTAGTGTGCTAAGGGCTTTATTAGATTCTTTCACTTCTTCTTCGTAGATAGCTCCTTTTAAAGCAACTATGTATCCACCTTCTTTTACGTATGGCACAGTCCATTCTAAAAGAATCGGCAAGCGTGCCACGGCACGGCTCGTAGCAATATCAAAGCTTTCACGGTAATCTTGATGACTCAAATCCTCCGCACGTCCGTGTAAGGTAGTACAGTTCGTCAGTTTTAGTTCATCTATAACCGATTCCAAAAAGGTAAGCCGCTTTTTCAAAGAATCAAACAGGGTAACCTTGAGGCTACGGTCATAGATAGCCAATGGAATACCAGGGAAACCTGCACCGGTACCAACATCGATAATCGTCATGTCAGATTTGATAATTTCAGAATCATAACAGGAGAGGGAGTCAATCATGTGCTTAACCACGACCTCTTTCATATCCGTAATACCCGTTAGATTGAGATATTTATTTGTTTCAATCATATGCGCATAATACATGTAAAAGTCTTTGGCTTGCTCTTCCGTACAAGGCAAGCCAAAATGGCTCATTTGCTCCATCATGTACGAAACAAATTCAGACTGAGGTGCTATAGGCACATCATATTTTTCTTTCATAAGTACACCTAATGAATTGTCTAATATGTATAGGACAATAAGATCTATAGGAAATATCTTTTAAAATCTATAAGAAATAGCTTCTAAAAAGTTCATATAAAATACATGTTATTACATGCTATTTTTATTTACTTCTATTGTATTGTTCGAGTTGGATCAACAGAACAGATACGTCCGCAGGTGATACACCAGAGATACGGCTTGCTTGGCCGATGGAGTGAGGACGAATTTTGTTGAGCTTTTGTTGAGCTTCAAGGGAAATACCCTTTATTTGTGTATAGTCCCATTCTTTTGGAAGAATTTTTTCTTCTAGTTTACGAACCTTATCGACTTGCTCCATTTGCTTTTTGATGTAACCTTCGTAGGTAATGGAAATATCGACAGCTTCCTCTACATCAGGTGTATAGCGTTTCAAACCAAATGCATCGGCTACGACGGCATAAGAGAGTTCGTTACGTTTTACTAAATCATAAGCGTGAATACCTGTTCTAATAGGTGCTGTACCTAAACTTTCAAGCAAAGCTTGTGTTTCTTTGGATGGATTGACAGGTGTATTTCGTAACATGTCCATTGCTTCTTCGATAGCAGCTTTTTTAGCTGTAAATTTATCCCAACGATCATCTTTTACAAGACCGATTGCACGGCCTTTTTCCGTAAGACGCATGTCTGCATTATCTTGACGAAGCAATAAGCGGTATTCACTGCGGCTTGTCATCATGCGGTACGGTTCATTTGTACCTTTTGTTACAAGATCATCGATGAGAACACCGATGTACGCTTCAGAACGAGCAAGGATAAACGGTTCTTTACCTTCAAGCCACAATGCTGCGTTGATACCAGCCATGAGGCCTTGAGCAGCCGCTTCTTCATAGCCAGATGTACCATTGGCTTGACCCGCAGAGTAGAGACCTTCAATATGTTTCACTTGAAGTGCTGGTGTCAATTGCGTTGGATTCAAGCAATCGTATTCGATAGCATAGGCAGGGCGCATAATTTCTACATTTTCAAGGCCTGGAATAGTACGCAAGAATGCATATTGTACGTCCATAGGAAGGGATGTACTCATGCCTTGAACGTACATTTCATTTGTACCCGTACCTTCTGGTTCTACGAATAATTGATGGCGTTCTTTATCGGCAAAGCGCACTACTTTATCTTCGATGGAAGGGCAGTAACGAGGGCCTACGCCTTCGATTTTGCCACTATACATAGGAGCGCGGTGAATATTGCTATGAATGATTTCGTGCGTTTCTTTGTTAGTATAGGTCAACCAACATACATCTTCATTACGGTTAATCCATTCATCCATAAAGGAAAATGCGTGATGATGTGCATCGCCTTCTTGAACTACCATATTTTCGAGGTTTAAAGTACGTTTATCTACACGTGCTGGTGTACCCGTCTTAAAGCGCATCAATTCAACACCATTATCGAGTAAAGATTGAGAGAAATGTTCCGCTACGCGTTGGCCATTTGGACCGCCCACATAATCGATATCGCCGATGAGGATTTTACCTTTCAAATAGGTACCTGTACAAAGAATTACCGCCTTAGCGCCATAAAATTCACCAAGCTCCGTAACGATACCTGTGACCTTGCCATCCTCAACCTTAAGCTCTGTCACCATGATTTGCTTAACATTGAGATTATCTGTATTCTCCAATGTTTGTTTCATCAAATGTTGGTATTTAATCTTGTCGGATTGACAACGCAAAGAATGAACGGCAGGTCCTTTGCCCATATTGAGCATACGCATTTGGATAGCTGTAGCATCCGCATTAATACCCATTTGACCGCCTAATGCGTCAACTTCGTAAACAAGATGGCTTTTACCAGGACCACCCACGGCAGGGTTGCACGGCATAAGCGCAATATTATCTAAACTGATGGTCGCCAGCAACGTGCGATGACCCATGCGGGCAGTAGCGAGAGCCGCCTCACAACCAGCATGACCGCCGCCGATGACAATGACATCATAATTATCTACTGTGTACATATCAATTAAATTCCTTATATTTGTTACTTATCTTATTGTGAAAGTTTAAATCATTTACCAAGGCAAAAACGACTAAACAATTCATCTATCATGCTTTCTCGGATGGTATCGCCTGTGATGTCGCCTAGTAGTTCCCAGGCACTGCGCAGGTCGGTAGCTACAAAGTCTACTGGCATGCCCATGTCGATGGAGGAGAGGGCTTGTTCGACTTGTGCCTTTGCTTGTTCCATAAGGCTAATGTGGCGCACGTTACTAATCATGGCGCTGTTGTCTTGTTTTACGCGACCGCCATAGACGAGTTCTTGTACCCATTTAGAGAGAACTGCAGAGCCTTCCCCTTCTTTAGCACTAATGCGTTCAATAGCTGTAAAATTCCCATGTTCTTTAATATTTTCATCTGTAACGACTTGTGCCACGTCGGACTTATTAAGGAGTACGATGGTGTTTAAACCGCTCACAGAGGTCAAAATTTCGATTTCTTCAGGATTTAACGGAGTAGATCCGTCAATAACGCAGAGCACGATGTCTGCTTTGTTGATATAATCACGAGCACGCTCCACGCCAAGGGCTTCTACCGTATCTTGTGTATCCCGAATACCTGCCGTATCGATGAGGCGTAGAGAAATGCCTTCTACGGTCATATATTCTTCAATGCTGTCCCGCGTCGTCCCCGGAATATCCGTTACGATAGCGCGGTTTTCGCGCAAAAGAGCGTTCATGAGGCTCGATTTACCTGCATTTGGACGACCCACAATAACCGTCGTAATACCATCTCGAATGAGGCGACCTGTATTCGCTGTGGACAAGAGATCATCCATGGCTTTCAAAATAGGCTGTAATTGATCACGAACCTCTTGGCTCGTTACGTCCTCGATATCCTCCTCAGGATAGTCGATGGTTACCTCTAAATGAGCAATCATGGCGATGAGCTGTTCTCGCACATCTTTCACAAAGGATGAAACAGTCCCATCTAGCTGTGCCACAGCGAGGGAGAGAGAGTCCTCCGTTTTCGCTTCAATAATATCAATGATCGCCTCCGCTTGCGTGAGGTCGATACGTCCGTTCATAAAGGCACGCTTCGTAAATTCACCGGCATCAGCCATGCGCACATCGTGATTTACAAGCAATTTTAGAATTTGTCGAACCGGCACAATACCGCCGTGACACTGAATTTCTACCACATCTTCCGCCGTGTAAGAATGAGGGCCTTTCATTAATAACACAAGAACCTCGTCGATGGTCTTGTTCGTCGCTGGATCCACAATGGTCCCGTATTGAATCGTTCTATTTTGGCGGTCCATCAAAGGAACGGTGCCAATGCTCTTGAACAGGCTATTTACAATAGGAAAACTATCCTTGCCGCTGACCCGAATAATACCAACCCCGCCGATGCCGGGCGGCGTCGCAATGGCCGCTATTGTATCATCTATATACATACATATCTCCATATTTCGATTATCTAGTATTTGCTTTTGTATATGTTCTTCGCCTGTGAAAGTTAAACTAAACCAATCTTACCCGCGCGAAGATTAACTTAGGTTAGCTTTCACCATAACCTAAAGAATAAAGGGAACAGCCCTCAAGTAACGGAAAATCCTAGTTACTTGAAAGCTGCACCACTATATTTTATTTTTTGTACGAAATCACAACGTGACGGAACGGTTCGTCCCCTTCACTGTTAGTAATAACATTTTTATCGCCTTGAAGGGCAGTGTGAATGATTTTACGTTCAAAAGCATTCATCGGTTCTAAGGAAACCTTTTGATGATTGCGTTTCACCTTAGAAGCCAAGCGTTTCGCGAGATTCACCAATGTTTCTTCTCGGCGAGAACGATAATTTTCCACATCTACCACGATATGGCAATGGCCAGATACATCCTTATGAGCCACGAGATTTGTTAAGTATTGAATAGCATCTAATGTTTGACCATGTTTACCAATCAAAATACCTAGCTCTTCGCCGTGTACTTGGAATGTAATCTTATCTTTCGTCATCATCTTCTCGATAACGACAGTAAGACCCATTTGTGTAAACATATCATCAAGGAATTGTTTACCCTTTTCAGCAATTTCTTGTTGATCTTCTTTTGAAAGTTCTTTTTTAGAAGGTTTTTCTTCTACAGTACCTTCAGAAGTTTCAACTGCTGTATCTTGTACTTCTGTTTCGCTTGTTGCCACCGGCTCGGAAGCAACAGCCACAGATTGTTCTTCCGCATTAGTTGCCTCTTCTGCAGTAGCAGATTTAGCTAAAGCGGTGAAGAATAAGCGAACAACTGCTGGTTTACGACCAATGCCTAAAAATCCACTAGAAGGTTGTTCTAAGACTTTAGTTTCTACCAATTCTTGGCCTTCAGCAGCTAATTGAGCTACACCTTTAGCAATGGCATCTTCAATGGTTTTAGCAGATACATCGATAAATTCCATAGTGCCTCCTATTATTTAGCTTCTAAGCCTTTGTAAATAAAATGTTGTTGTACAAATTGGAACACATTGGATACGATCCAGTAAATAACTAAGCCAGAAGGGAAGTTAAGGGAAATGTAACCAATGAATAGAGGCATAAAGATTGTCATAATCTTTTGTTGTTGTGCAGCAGCACCAGTTGCACCGCTACTAGTTTGACGAGACATAACCCATGTGGATAATGCACTCAAAACTGGCAAGATGTACATTGGATCTGGTTCGCCAAGGCTAGGAAGCCATAAGAACTGTACATAATTTTGATCGTATGGATAGCTTTGTAAAGCATAGAAGATAGCGATCAAGAATGGCATTTGCACCAATAGAGGCAAACAGCCAGCCAATGGGTTAACGCCCATTTCTTTGTACAATGCACCCATTTCAGCTTGCAGTTTTGCAGGATCATTTTTGTATTTATCTTGCAATTCTTTCATGCGAGGCTGCAACTCTTGCATTGCTTTCATGGATTTAATTTGCTTAACAGTAAGTGGTGCCAAAATCGCTTTAATAACGATTGTTAAAAGGATAATAGCCACACCGTAGCTCGGATAGCCTACCATTTGAGTCAATTGGAACGCATAGGTTACCAATGTGCTCATTAAATCAACGATAGGTTGGAAAATACCACTTAAAAAGTCCATTGTTTCTCCTTTTTCATACAGTCCGAAATCGTCCTTTGCGCATCTATATATCGTTATGGTATGGTCTAAATTTCATCCATACAGATGCTCAGGTATTTCCAAAACTGTGCTTGATGGTGATGGTGAAAGTTACTTTCACAGAACACATCCAGCCTAATCCCACGTGGGTTAGGGAACTGGATCGTAGCCACCCTTGTGGAAAGGATGACAGCGAAGAATGCGTTTTAAACCCATCCAGCTACCTTTCAAAGGACCATATTTTTCGATGGCCTGCAGAGTATATGTGGAACATGTCGGATAATAACGGCAACATCCAGGTTTTAAGGGAGATATGGCGAGCTGATAAAACCTAATTAAAAGTCGTAAAAGCATGGTTATACAGCGTTTCATGGAAACCTCCATATACACAAAAAGGACCAAAGCCTCTAACTTGTGGTCCTATTTATCATTTTGTATCAATAATTTGCTTTTCCGCAAGAGATACAAAATCTCCTTTTCCGCTTTTTCGTAGGTAGCGTTTTTCAGAGGGCCACGTCCAACAATTACGATATGATACCCTTCGCGAATGGCGTGCTGATTGAGGCGATATACCTCTTTCATAAGGCGTCTAGCTCGGTTGCGCTCCACTGCACAACCAACCTTTTTACCTGTTACAAAACCAATGCGCGTAGGTTGCTTTGCCACGGGCATACGATACAGTACACACATACGGCCTACTTCGTATTTTCCGTGCTTATACACAAGGCGATATTCATTATTGTGCGTCAGTCGTCTTGCTTTATCAAGGCAATAATCCATATGCATTGTCCTTAAGTCCTAAGAATAGAAAAACTTGGCAGCAGCGCCAAGTTTTTTCTCCTGCCTAACAGCTATTATATTATGCAGATAAGCGTTTTCTGCCTTTTGCACGTCTTCTTTTCAAAACGAGACGGCCACCAATAGTTTTCATGCGTTCACGGAAACCATGGGTACGTTTTCTCCAAAGAGTATTTGGTTGGTAAGTACGTTTCATTAGTAAAACACCTCCTCGTCATTCTGTATTGTTTTACTTATACCATAACAGGGTAATTATAGAGGTAAAACGTAAATTTGTCAATATAATAAAGGGGTTCTACTGTGAGTTCTTGTATTTCTGAAAATAATTCTACTACACATTTTATCCTGTAATTGATGTTACGTTTCCAGGGGGAGGAATATAGGGCTCCTTCATCGCTCCATACTCATCGTAAAGTCGCTCAAAAGGACCCTATATTCCCTCCCTAAGGCAACCCTAATGTCACCTTCAATACCACTACACGATGTAAACGTAACATCAATTTATCAACATATAAGAACTCACAATTTAAATCTTTTTATACTTTGGCAAATTTATGTTTTGATCTCTAGTTGAAGAGAGGGGAGGAATAGATGTGGTTTTCTCCCTCCATACTCATCGTAAGTCGGTCAAAAATCCACATCTATTCCTGCTCCTAAGACTCCCTTTTAGAAAAATCACTAGTTTGTCATTTTTATCTATCATTTATTTTTGATTATCTGAAGGTTGATGTTGTTATGTTCATCAATTACTTTTCCATCTATGTGTATAATAATCATAAAAATTATCTTATTGGAGGAGGGGAATGAAAACTACTTTTTGAGCGACTTGCGTTAGAATGGAGCGATAAAAGTAGTTTTCATTCCTCCCCCAAAAGTAATTGATGAACAAATGATAAGATAATTATTGATTTATTAACACATTTCCTTCAGATAATCAAAAGTTATCCACAGATTGAATGACAAATTACTTATTTTTTGGTACAATCATACTTGAAATTAGGGAAAATTATATATTTTTATAAGTTTTTGATGGATAACTTTCGAGGTTATCCACATTTTTTCTCTTTTAACCTATAAAAACTAAAAAGTCAGTAAATATCTGGTTAGAATAGGCTTTTATTTTTACTTATTCACAGGTTATACACAAGTTATTCACAGGAATAATAGGTTTTTCCACAGCTTTTATAATGGTTATACACATTATTCCTAAAGTTATACACATTTATCGCAATAGTTATTCACAAGAGGCACGTCATGCAATCATTTGATTTAAATAATATATGGGAACATATATTGCTTGAGGCGAAAAAGAATATGCAACATTTACCTGATGCATTGTATTTGCGCGTCACGTCATCGTTGATTCCCATGTCTCTCGAAAGTCATTCGATCCATATTGGGGTCATGCAAACATTTGTAAAAAACTTAATCGACCAGCAGCCGCAAATTAGCAAGGCTTTGCAGGATGCGATTACCACGGTCATCGGTTCCCATCGAGATATGGTGTTATTCGATTTTAATCAAGAGAGTATAGATACTAATTTTGTTGATGAAAGTCTCATCGATACGCCAGTTGTAGCACCTCCAATGCCTTTACCACCTATAGTAGAGGAAAAGGCTCATCAAGAGGAATTTTACACACCAGTCTATCAAGATCCTGTCTATATCGACCGCGCGCCAGCACCTGTGGATATTCCAGACGAACCAATGATAGCGACACCAAAGAAACCGACAGAAACAATGTCAACATTACAGTCTGATAATGTTCCTGTAGACTTGTCATTATCTAATCTCAATCCGGCGTACCGTTTTGATAACTACGTAACGGGCAACGCCAACCGCATTCCTTTTGGAGCTGCTCAAAATGTAGCTGAATTTCCAGGCGGCGACTACAATCCTCTCTTTATCTATGGTCCATCGGGCCTCGGCAAAACACATTTGATGCACGCCATCGGTAATGCTATCAAGGAAAATCATCCACATATGAAGGTCATGTCCATTACGAGCGAAAACTTTATGAATATTTTCGTCGAAACATTGCAGCGCAACCAAGGTAAATTATTCCGCAACACGTTTCGCAATATCGATGTTCTCATGATTGACGATATTCAGTTCCTTGAAAGCCGTGAAAGTACGAAAACTGAGCTGTTTAATACGTTCAATGAATTATTAAATAACAACAAGCAAATCGTACTTACCTCTGATACGATGCCAAACGATATGGAGCAATTCGAAGATCGTCTTCGCTCTCGTTTCCAAGCTGGCTACATTGCCACAATGGAAAATCCAGATTTAGAAACGCGCATTGCCATCTTCAGGTCACTGCTCGAACGAGAATATAAAAAGAATCGCATTATTCGCATCGATAATGATTCAATTAACTACGTAGCATTGCAATTTAGCGAAAACGTCCGCGTATTACAAGGTGCTTTCACCAAACTCATCGGTACAGCATCCATCGATCAACGTCTCGAATCTATCGACCTAGAATACACAAAACACGCCTTGGCGGGCCTCGTTCATACCGAAGAGGTGAATATGGTTAATATTGAAAGCATCCAGAATTTTGTAAGTTCTTATTTCAATATTAAAAAGCAAGACCTACTCGGCAAGAAACGAAAAGCCCAATTCGCATTTCCACGGCAAATCGCCATGTATCTATGCCGCGATATGATCAATGAAAGCTATCCTCAAATCGCAGCAGCTTTTTCTCGTGATCATACGACAATTCTCCATGCGTACGATAAAATAACGAAGGAAATTGAAAAAAACGAAGAAACTAAACGAATGGTTGCAGAAATTAAACAGAAATTAACAACCTGTGGATAACTCTGTGGATATACGGTGAATAACTTTGTGGATATCCTAAAACTCATACTTTGATGTTAATATGTGGATAAGTAAGTACAAACTATCAACATAGTTATACACAACCCATAATTCACACAGTTAGTGGCGCCAAATCACTTTTACACATATAAACAGACCCCTACTATTACTACTACTAAAACTAACAAACAATCAAAAAACCAGTAGAAATAGATCTACCGTAGAATATCTATAGAGCATCTACGATAGTAAACATTGAATATTACAAACAAAGCAAGTAATTATTAGTGCTTTTACAATATATAAAAATTATAAAGGAGTAACATATGCATATTACATTCCCTAAAGCAAATCTCCAAAAAGCAATCAACGTATTGCAAAAGGTATCTCAAAATAAAACAAGTTCCAACTTACCAGGCGCTATTTACATGACTACAAAAAATGGTCAAGTAGAATTGCAAGGTAACGACTTTGAACTCGGCATTCGCTTAACCATCGATGGAGACATTAAAGAACCTGGTACTTTAGTAGTAGGTTCCCGCTATTTCCAAGAATTAATTCGCAAATTACCTGGCGATACTATCGAAATTTACAAACCAGAAGACGGAAATTCTTTAACCATCACATCTGGATCTTCCGAATTTAACCTTGTTACATTACACCCAGATGATTTCTCCTTGGTGGAACAAATTCACGACCAAGATCATGTAAACATTGATAGCTTTGCTATGAAAGAACTCATCGATTTAACAAATTATGCAGCTGCTACTGACGAAGACCGTCCTGTATTTACTGGTGCTCTTCTTGAAATCAAAGAAAACGAAGTAACAATGGTTGCTACTGATACACACCGTATGGCTGTTAAGAAAATTACCATCGATGAACCAGCAACTACGCCAATGCGTGCTATCATTCCTACAAAAACATTGGCTGAAGTATCTCGTTTATTACCAACAGATAATCCAGCCATGATCAACATTATTTGGAACCGCACTCAAATCGTGTTTAACTTTGAATCTATTTATATTATTTCTCGTTTGATCGAAGGCACGTATCCTGAATATGAAAAGGTAATTCCTTCCCAATTCGACTCTAGCGCTGTTATTGACCGCCGCGAATTTGCTGGTGCTGTTGATCGCGTATCCTTATTGGCTAAAGACATCAGTTATAACGTAATTCGTTATGATTGGTCTGAAAGCAATGTAACATTATCTACTCAAAATACTGAAATCGGTATGGCAAAAGAAGACGTAGCTGTTGAATTTAAAGGCACACCTTTCACAATCTCCTTCAACGGTCGCTACATCTCTGACATCTTGCGTCACAGCACAGGCGATAATATTCACTTGTTCTTAAAACAAAATGGTCCTGTTGTCATTCGACAAGACAATAATCCAAACTATACATACGTAGTAACACCGGTTCGCACAAATGCTTAACCTTTATCACTTTAGGAGAACGTTATGAAAGAGCAACAGCAGGTACCCATTCATACGGAGTACATTCAAATTGATCAGTTGTTGAAGTTAGAAGGCATCATTGAAACAGGTGGTCAAATAAAATCTTTCATCGATGAAGGCATCCTTACCTTGAATGGTCAGGTCGTAACGGAAAAACGCAAGAAATGCCGCGTTGGTGATGTGATTTCTTGTGAAGGTCTCGATGTAGACCTCGTGATTAAACAAGAGGAGGCATAATCGGTGAGAATTGACTCACTGCAGTTATTTCAGTTTCGTAATTATAAGGATGTACAGATACAGTTTAATCCTGAGATTATTGTTCTATATGGCACTAATGGGGCTGGTAAGACGAATATCCTCGAATCTATCTATGTTGGTACGATTGGTAAAAGCCATCGTACGAACGATACGTCAGATATGCTCATGTTCAATGCCGAAGAAGCAGGCATAGTTGTAAAATTCGAGAAAAAAGATACGCCTCAAAAGGTAAATATTAAATTATTCCGTCAGGGCCCTAAGGATATTCGATTAAACGACACAAAAATATCTCAAAAAGAACTGATTGGTACATTAAATACAGTTATCTTCTGTCCTGAAGATTTACAGCTCATCAAGGGGACTCCGTCTGGACGTAGGCGTTTCCTCGATATGGAAATCTCTCAGACCAGTGCTATATACTATCATCAATTGATGCAGTACAATCGGCTGTTACAGCAACGAAATGCAGTCCTAAAAGAATATAGAGGAAAGAATACTATTCCTCTTGAAGAATGGGATTTACAGCTAGCAGATATGGCGAGCTTTATTGTGAAAAAACGATTAGAAAGCCTAAAGAAAATCAATTTGCTTATCGATTTGATGAATCGTAAATTGACAGGTGGCCTTGAGAATTTAACCATTGGTTATGAACAGCCGTATATGGACAATGGTTCATTGGAATATACAAAGGAAGGCTTTTACGAACGCATCAAAGCAGCGTTGCCGCAGGATCGTCATCGTTTAAGCACTAGTGTGGGTCCTCATCGCGATGATTTACGATTTTTTTCCGATGCGATGGATTTAAAGAAATTTGGATCGCAAGGACAGCAACGAACCGCTGTATTGTCCTTAAAGTTGAGTGAGCTTGAGTTTATCAAGTCAGAGGTAGGAGAATATCCAGTTCTTCTCTTGGATGATGTATTGAGCGAACTTGATGAGTCGAGACGAGCGAATTTATTGCAGTTTATTCATAAACGAATTCAAACATTTATTACCACTACAGATATTCACGATTTTAAAGATTTGAAATCCGTTCAATTTATTTCTTGTGAAGGGGGACAGGTTCAGTATGGACAGCCTTGATCTTTGTTTACCAAAGGCCTTAGCAGAACTAAATTTACTGGAACAATACAAATTAAATACCCTCGTTCACAAGTGGCGTGATGTAGTGGGCGATGTTATCGCAGATCATACAAAAATTGTGTCTATTAAGCCTCCAGACATGGTTATCAGTGCAGATAATTCCATGTGGATGCAGGAATTACAAATGCAAAAACGACGTATCATCGAGGCTATCAATAAGTATTACCGTCAAGATGTAATCACCGATATTCGCTTCATCATGAAACGTCAGAGCTATGTGAAAGTAGAAAATAACACGTCTCTCACGATTCCTGATGAACAAATTATTACAAGACATATTAACTTTGCAGATATCGTGCTTTCAAAAGAAGACGTAGATGCCATTGATACATCGTTGAAACAAACGGATAACGAAGCATTAAAAGCTGCTTTCCGGAAAGTACAGATTACGGCTCGTAAGAGAGAAATCTATTTAGAGCAGCATGGATACCATCGTTGTAAGCGATGTGGCATGCATATGAAATCTAAAAAGGAAATCTGTCCAACCTGTGAATATGAATTGCATCGAAAACATATTAAGGAGATTAAAGCTGTTATTCGAAAATATCCGTACTTTAAATATAGCGACTGCCAGCAATTTATACAGTGTAGTTTTCCAAACTTTGCAGAAGCGATGCGAGAATCCATATACTTTTACCTAGATAAGATTTATAAAGGATCTATCAATCGCCGTCATATGTTTATGGTGGCCATGCTCATCACCCACAAAAAGCCTGATGAGTTGACAGATCAGCACGTCATCAATTTGTGTAATAAATATCGATCAAAGTTCCTCGCTGAAGAGGAACAGCGCAAAATCGATGCCCTTAATGGGACATTAGATAAGTAGAGGGGGCATTCTTATGTACGTTCATATTGGAGATACCATTTCCGTGCCCATAGAATCCATTATTACGATGGTGCATGCCAAGGGCGGAAAGTCCCATAAAAGTCCTATTCATCACTATGAAACGCTAGAATATATCGCCATGGTGCCAGAGGAGCAAATCAAGACATATGTGGTCACAGATGACTGTGTGTATGGATCTGGTATCAGTATTAAGACTTTAATGAGACGGATTGATGAGTTTTATAGTATAATAAAGAGATAAAGTTTAATCCTGTACATGTTTTGTTACTTTATTTCAATCAAGTGCAGTATGATAGATTGTTAGGAGGAGTTTGTTTCATGCCTGAACAAAATTATGGCGCTCAGAATATTCAGGTTCTTGAGGGTCTAGACGCGGTGCGTAAACGCCCAGGGATGTATATTGGTAGTACGTCTGCTCGTGGTTTGCATCACCTCGTATACGAAGTTGTAGATAACTCTGTGGACGAAGCGCTTGCTGGTTATGCTACACATATCGAAGTATCCATCAATCCAGATAATAGTGTTACTGTTGTCGATGATGGTCGTGGTATTCCAACAGGGATGCATGAATCTGGTATGTCTGCGGTAGAGCTAGTATTAACGAAATTGCATGCCGGTGGTAAATTCGGTGGTGGTGGCTACAAGGTATCTGGTGGTCTTCACGGTGTAGGTATTTCCGTAGTTAATGCATTGAGTGAATGGACTAAGGTTCAAGTATCTCAAAATGGTATTGTTCAAGAAATTTCCTTTGCTCGTGGTCATAAAACTTCCGAGTTGCACGAAATTGGCAAGGCCGAAGGCACTGGTACTACAGTTATTTTCAAGCCAGATGCAGAAATCTTTGAAACTACCGTATTTAGCTTTGATACATTGAAAATGCGTTTACAAGAATTGGCATTCCTTAACAAAGGCCTTCGCATTACATTGAGCGATTTGCGCTTAGAGGAACCTCGTGTTGAAAGCTTCCACTATGAAGGTGGTTTGGTTTCTTTCATTACCTTCTTGAACGAAAATAAAGAAGCAATTAATCCAACTGTTATCAATATTGAAAATACAAAAGACGATGTTGTGGTAGATGTAGCATTGCAATATAACGATAGCTATAGTGAAAACTTGTTGTCCTTCGTAAATAACATCAATACGATTGACGGTGGTACACATCTATCTGGTTTCCGTGCTGCCTTGACTCGTACCCTCAATGATTATGGCCGTAAATCTGGTTTGATCAAGGAAAGTGAGTCTAATCTTTCCGGTGAAGACGTACGTGAAGGTTTGACAGCTGTCGTATCTGTAAAAGTGTTGGAACCTCAATTTGAGGGCCAAACAAAAACTAAACTTGGCAATAGTGAAGTAAAAGGTATTACAGACGTTATCGTTACAGAAGGTCTTAAAACATTCTTCGAAGAACATCCTCAAGATGCAAAGAAGATCATCGAAAAAGCAACGATGGCAAGCCGTGCTCGTGAGGCTGCTCGTAAAGCCCGCGACTTAACACGCCGTAAAAATGCGTTGGAAGTATCTAGCCTTCCTGGTAAATTGGCGGACTGCTCCGAAAAAGATACATCTATGACTGAAATTTATCTTGTGGAAGGTGATTCTGCGGGTGGTTCTGCAAAACAAGGTCGCGATCGTCGTTACCAAGCAATTTTGCCATTGCGTGGTAAAATTCTTAACGTAGAAAAAGCACGTCTCGATAAGATTTTGGCTAATAACGAAATTCGCTCCATGATTACCGCTTTTGGTACAGGTATTGGCGATGAATTCGATATTACAAAATCCCGTTATAACAAGATTATCATCATGACAGATGCGGACGTTGACGGCGCTCACATTCGTACCTTGTTATTAACATTCTTCTATCGCTATATGAAACCATTGGTAGAGGAAGGCCATATCTATATTGCTCAACCACCTTTGTATCAAATCAAGAAGGGTAAATCTCACTGGTATGTATACTCTGATGCAGAGTTGACTGCTAAACTTGATGAAGTAGGTCGCGATGGTACTACAATTCAACGTTATAAAGGTTTAGGTGAAATGAATCCTGAACAATTATGGGAAACTACAATGAACCCTGATAATCGTACGATTTTACAAGTTAGCTTAGAAGATTCTATCGAAGCTGACAAAATCTTTACGGTTCTCATGGGTGATAAGGTAGAGCCTCGTCGTAAATTTATTGAAGATAACGCGAAATACGTGCGTAATCTAGATTTGTAAGAGGTGACCCATGTCTGAAAATCATAATAGTAACGTAGAGTTTACGTCTAACAAAGATCAACACCTAAAACGGTCCCTAAAAGCTCGTCATATGAATATGATTGCTTTAGGTGGTGCTATCGGTACAGGTTTATTCGTTGCTGGTGGTGAAGTGGTAAGTACAGCTGGCCCTGGTGGTGCTCTTGTAGCTTACGGCCTCATTGGTATCATGGTTTATTTCCTCATGACATCTCTTGGGGAAATGGCTACATACTTGCCAATTCCTGGTTCCTTCGGGACTTATGCAAAACGCTATGTAGATCCTGCCTTTGGTTTTGCCTTAGGTTGGAATTACTGGTTTAACTGGGCTATTACCTTGGCTGCTGAAGTATTAGCAGGGGCGCTCATCATGAAATATTGGTTCCCTGATGTACCTGCCATCGTATGGTCTGCTCTGTTCTTGCTCATTTTATTTGGCTTGAACTATTTATCTACTCGTTCCTTTGGTGAAAGTGAATATGTGTTCTCTAGCATCAAAGTTATTACAGTATTCGTATTTCTATTCTGTGGCTTTATGCTCATCTTTGGTATCGGTGGTACATCTCCAGGATTTGCAAACTGGACTGTAGGAGAGGCTCCATTTGTAGGTGGCTGGGAATCTATTCTTGCTATCTTTATGGTGGCAGGATTCTCCTTCCAAGGTACTGAACTGATCGGTGTAGCCGCTGGTGAAGCGGAAGACCCTGAAAAGAATGTGCCAAAAGCGATTAATACAATCTTCTGGCGTATTCTATTATTCTATATCGGTGCTTTCACGGTTATCGGTTTCTTGATTCCGTACACAGATCCAAATTTGTTGAACTCTAGTGTAGAGAACGTATCTATTTCTCCATTTACACTCGTATTTGACCGTTTTGGTTTTGCCTTTGCTGCTAGCTTTATTAATGCTATCATCTTAACGGCTGTATTGAGTGCTGGTAACTCTGGTCTATACTCTTCTACGCGTATGCTGTACGCACTCGCTAAGGAAGGTCAAGCACCTCAAATTTTTGCTAAATTAAATAAACGTGGCGTTCCAGTGCCTGCGTTAATCTTAACGACAGCAATCGGTTTATTTGCGTTCCTAACAAGCTTTATCGGCGAAGGTACAGCTTATACATGGATTGTTAATATCTCTGGTTTATGTGGTTTCATCGCATGGGTTGGTATCGCAGTATCTCACTATCGTTTCCGCCGTGCTTTCATCGCACAAGGCAGAGATCTTAGTGAATTGCCATACAAAGCGTGGTTATTCCCAGTTGGCCCAATCTTGGCGTTCATTCTTTGCGTCATCATCATCTGTGGTCAAAACTACTCCGCTTTCACAGGTGATACCATCGACTGGTACGGCGTATCCGTTGCCTACATTGGCTTACCAATCTTCTTCGCAGTGTACATTGGTTACAAATACATCAACAAAACTAAAGTTGTGCCGTTGAAAGAAGTTAACCTTGATCGTGACTTCGATAGATAACATAAAATTAGACCTGTTCATTATGAAAGTAGTGAACAGGTCTTTTTTTGATGTATAATATGTAAATTTTTGATATATAGTATGTAATTTTTGGAGATATACTATGTAATTGTTTTATGTGAAAGCTATATTTGTTTTTATCTAAAAGTCTTGTTATAATAAATTAAAATATATTGTAATCAATTAGAAAGGATACAATAATGATTATTACTACAACTATGCATATTGAAAACAAACCTGTACAAGAGTACAAAGGTATTGTATTTGGTGAAGTCGTAGAAGGCCGTAACTTTGTAAAAGATTTCATGTCCGGTATTCGTGACATTGTTGGTGGTCGTAGTGGCAGCTATGAAGATTCTTTGATGAATGCGCGCAAAGCAGCTCTCGACGAAATGTCTCAACGAGCTTCTAAATTGGGTGCTAATGCTATTATTGGCGTATCCTTCCAATACAGCACAGTAGGTGCACAAAATGGCATGCTTATGATTACATGCAATGGTACAGCCGTTGTAGTTTAATAAATAATAGACTAAGTCAGATATAATTATTAATATAATCCTAAGGGAAATAAGTAAGTCGTAATGTATTATTGTGACTGAAAAAACAGCAGGGGAAAGCCCTGCTGTTTTTTATATGATATTTATTAAAAAACCCCCTATAAAAGTTTCTAATACTTTTTATAGGGGGTTTTTGTATTGTGTTTTATCTTATCTTGCCTTATGGTATCCTATTTTACCTTATACCAGCTTGCATACATGACTGGTAATACGATGAGTGTTAGAACCGTCGCCACTATTAAGCCGCCGCTAAAGGCGATGGCCAATGGGCTCCAGAATACAGATCCCATGAGAGGAATCATGCCTAAAATCGCTGCGATAGCGGTAAGCATGATAGGGCGGAAACGAAGTGTAGCGGAGTTGATAATCGCTTCACGAGGTTCTTGGCCTTCTGCCTTGTGGATTTCAATTTGGTCTAACAAGATAATGGAATTACGGATGATCATACCCGAGAGGGCGATGATCCCTAGAATAGCCATAAAGCCTAATGGCGTTCTTGTAATATTGAGTGCTAATACAACACCGATTAGCCCCAATGGAGCAGTGAGTAGAGCCATTATCATGAGGGCGATACGCTTTAATTGGAACATGAGGATGGTCATGATTACAAAGAGCATAATCGGCATTGGAGTTAATAGCTTTTGAACGGCTGTTTCACTCTTTTCAGCGGCGCCGTCTAGGTCAATAGAATAGCCTGTAGGCAAGGAATCGCGAATGTCTTGTAAGGATTTGTAAATCTCTTTCGTTTTCGCATTACCCAATATACCTGCTTTTACATTGGCATGCACACTAATGGTTGGCATCATATTGCGATGCCAGATAATACCATCCTCTTGTGTCATGGTAATGGTTGCAATTTGGCTAAGTGGTACATAGGAGCCATTTCCTGTTTGAATTGGCAAGGATGAAAGAGCACTTAAGTTATGTTGCTCGTTGTCACCTAAACGGAAGGTAACAGGAATGGTTTGGTTCCCTTCGTAGTATTCACCAGATTTAGTACCAGACAATAGACTTTGCAAGTGCAAGGATACAGCATAGCTATCGATGCCGAGTAAACGTGCCTTGTTTGGATCGATGTGAATATTGGCTACAGGTTCTGTATCTGGCCAGTCAAAGGCGATATTTTGTAAGTCTTTATCGTCTTGCATTTTAGCTTTTACTTGATTCGCAATTTCTTTTACCACCTTTTGATCAGGGCCAGCAACGCGAAGCATGACTGGAAATTTGGATGGTGGACCGATTTGTAAGAATTGCGTATTTACAAGGGCCGATGGGAATTGCTCGTTTAAATACGGAGTCAATTCAGCATAAAGTTTATCGCGATCCTCTAAGGATTTTGTAACAATTACATATTGCAAGAAGTTATTCCGTTGCAATTCCGGTTCCAAGGTGAGGACAAAACGTGGAGAACCTTGCCCAATGTAGGAGGTGAAGGTTGCAATGCGTTCGTCATCTTTCAAATGTTCATCGATGAGTTTTGCTTGGTTAGCAGTATACTCGATAGACGAGCTTTGAGGAAATTGCATGGATATGATGATTTCATTACGCGTTGATGATGGGAAAAATTCCTGTTTGATCAATGGTAGTGAAAGCAAGGATAAAACGAAAGCACCTAGGGTGGCTAGTAAGACTACCTTGTGATGTCCTAGAGCCCAATGTAATAGCTTTTCAAATTTATCATAGAAAGTCACATTGAGCTTGTGCATGATACGGTCTCGTTTAGTCCATTCCGATTCTGGCTTGGGAGCCTTGTTTTCGATGATTTTATAACCCAATACAGGGCTGACGAGAACAGAGGCGAACCAAGATAGGATGAGTGCCATAAATACGACGATGGATAGGGATTTTGTAAACTCTGCTACCATACCTTGTGCCAATGCTAATGGCAAGAAGCCTGCACAGGTAATGAGCGTACCCGATAGCATTGGAAATGCTGTAGATTGGTAAGCAAAGGTAGCTGATTTAAAGTGACCCCACCCTTCTTCAAGCTTAACGCTCATCATTTCTACAACGATGATGGCATCGTCTACGAGGAGCCCTAAAGCTAGAATTAAGGCACCTAAGCTAACCTTATGTAGATAGATGCCACCTTCATACATCAAGATGAACGTTGTAGACACAACGACTGGAATGGTGAGGGCTACAACGATACCTGTTCGTAAGCCGAGAGATGCAAAGCTTACGAGCAATACGATGGCGATGGCTTCAAATAAGGATTGAGAGAAATCGCCGATGGATTCCTTAACGATATGCGGTTGATTCGATACTTGATTGAGTTCGAGGCCGGCAGGAATCGTTTTTTGTAATTCCCCGAGTTTTTTGTCGATGGCTTCGCCGAATTCGATATTATTAGCTCCTGCGTCCATGGAGATAGCGATGCCAATGGCTGGCTTGCCTTTGTAATAGAACTGTGGATCGCTAGGGTCTTGGTAGGTCATGGTTACATCAGCCATGTCACCGAGGCGCAAGGTTTGGTTATTGATGCGGATCGGCATATCTCGCACCGCTTGAGGACTATCGAATAGGCCGTTGACGCGGAGATATACATTGTTTGTATCCGTTGTAATCACACCAGCTGGAACCATCATACTTTGCTGTTTAAGCGCTGTTAACAGCTGTTGTGTACTGACTTTATAGGATGCGAGTTTATCCTTGTTTATGGTTACATTGAGGGTTTGCTGTTGAACTCCAATAAGGCTGATTTTTTTAACATTAGGAACAGATAAAAGCTGACGTTTTAAGTCTTCTGCTTGTTGACGCTTTTCTTCATAAGAAAATTCATCACCACTAATGGCATAGATAATGCCATATACATCGTCAAACCTGTCGTTGATGGTCGGTCCTTGAACGCCTGCAGGCAATGATTTCCATTCGTCGTTGATCATATTCCGCGCTTCTTCCCAAGCGGGACGAATCTTATCGGATGGCAAATCCTCTCTTAGATTGATATAAATAACGGATTTGCTGCCATCTGTGAAAGATTTTGTATAATCTACACCAGGAAGGTCGCGTAGTTTTTCTTCGAGTTTATCCGTTACCTGATTCGACATTTCTTGTGGAGAAGCCCCCGGCCAAGCAACACCGACCACCATGGTGCGCATCGTAAAATCAGGATCTTCCATGCGTCCCATATGGGTAAATGAGAAAATACCGAAGGTGAGGAGCACAGCCATGAAGTAGTAGATAATGGACTTGTGTTTAAGAGCCCATTCGGCTAAGTTAAATTGTTTCATTGACTAACCGCCGTCCCTTCTTGTAATTGTTGGGTGCCTGCGGTGATGACAATGTCGCCCTTAGCTAAACCAGATGTGACGATGACGGAGTTCTTACCGAATTCACCAGTTTTGATAGGCACGAGATGAGCCTTCTTATCGCGGATGATATAGACCGCATTATTACCGTTAGAGTCTTTCACAAGAGCTGTCAATGGGATAGAAATATTGGTACTATCTGTGGTAGATAGATTAGCATTGACTGTCATGCCTAGTTGTACCTCTTTAGGCGCATTTTGTAAGGTAATTTTTACGGTATACGTTCTGGCTACAGGGTCAGGAACTGGTGAAATTTCACGTATTACACCTTGCACGGTTACATTAGGTAGAGCCCAGAAGGTAATAGTAGCAGGGCTTCCTACATGAATTTTACTCAATTCTTGTTCAGGAAGGGCAATGACTGCTTCTGGGTCGTGACCGGCCGCTAAGGTACCAACGCTTTGACCGGCTGCTACGACTTGTCCTGCTTCAATATTTAAAGCTGTAATAATACCTGTATCAGGAGCCGTTAAATTAGTATAGCTATTTTGATTGCTGCTCAAATTAAGGCTTGCCTGTGCTTGTTGTAATTGAGCAGATGTGGCATTCAATTGGTTTTCAGCCTGGTCTAATTGCAATTTACTAATCGCTTGTTGTGCATAGAGTTCGCGGTATCGTTTAGCATTGGTTTCTGCCAATTCGTAGGCCGATTGAGCAGCTTTTACAGCACCTTCAGCATTTTGCAACTGAGCTGATGTATCTGAACCATTGATTTGAGCAATGACTTGGCCTGCTTGCACTACATCACCAACATTTACAAATTTATTGATGACACGCCCTCCAATTTGAAAGGCTAAATTTGTTTCTGTTTTATTATGAATGGTGCCTGCATAGCCAGCATCAGTAGTTCCAGACTCTTCACCTATAGTGATGGTGCGCACCTTGAGACTTGTATCTTCAGGGGGCTTTTCTGATCCACAACCACTTATGATGGCGGTCCCTATTAATAGGGCTCCTATGGTTGCTATGATTCGTTGATTCATAGAATCTCTCCTTTGACTACCGCATATAAGCCCTATGATATAGAACTACACATAGGTAGTAATCATAGGACTCTATATGTATATTAGAAAACTCTAATTTCTAATTATATATTTTATAGAAAAAACTAATTATATATTTTATACAATTTAATAATACTATATTTATATTGAAAGTTCTAGCCTTTATGCAGAAAATAAAAGAATTATATAATTAATTTATATAATTGATGATATATTTTAACGATAATTTTTAAAAGTAATCTATATTTTGCCAGTATATGTATTACTTATTTTATGAATACAAAAATGTAGCAAAAAAGTGAGTCCTCTATTGATTGAGCTGTATCCCAAAATATGTCCAATTTTGGGGGTACAGTTCATAGTAAGAGAACTCACTTCTTTAGCTTTTGTCTATATAATTTGAACTTTATTTTTCTTCTTCTTGTTCTACAATAGGTTCTTCATAGGTTACAAGGATTTTATCGATACGAGTATGGTCCATATCAATGACTTCAAAGGTATAGCCGTTCCATTTTGCCTTGTCTAGTTCCTTTGGAATGCGGCCGAAGAGGACGTTTAAGAGGCCGCCCATAGTTTTGTACAAATCGTCTTCTTCACCTGGTAATTCTTGATCGATGTGAAAGAATTCTTTAAATTCATCTACATTGAGAAGGCCATCTACGAGCCATGCTCCATCGCGTTCGATGATCTTGTTTTCTTCTTCCTTGATTTCTTCCTCACCAGAAGGCATCAGACCTACGATTTCTTCCATGATGTCATGCAAGGTGACAAGGCCAGTAAAACCACCATATTCGTCGAGGATAATTGCTTCATGAACGCCTTCTGTACGTAGAACGTTCAATAATTTCATGAGTGAAATGGATTCAGGAACGAGAACAGGTTCTTTCAAACAAGCTTTGATGATATCATGAATGGAACTTTCACTAGGACGTTGCATAATTTGAACTAATACATCGGATACGGTAACGAGGCCCTTTAATTCATCTAAGGAATCGGTACCTACAGGAATGCGGTAATGGTTGGCATTCTTGAGAACCTCCATGATTTCGTCTTCCGTGCCGTTAAGATCAATCCATTTGAGCTGTGTACGAGGCGTCATGATGTCACCTGCGTTCATATCTGCGAGATGGAAGATATTTTCTACGAGGATAGGTTCTTCCTCTTCGTAAGCACCCATGGCAACGCCTTCGGTAAGCATTTTATTAATTTCAGATTCTGTAACAGGGGCTTCTTCTTTTACAGTAACGCCTAGAATTTTTAAGAGGAATTCTGTGGAAACGCCGAGGAAGCTAACGATTGGTTTTAACGCCACAGATAGCCAGTAAATTGGTTTTGCTACTACAACGGCAATGCTTTCAGGGCTATTTAAGGCCAAGCGTTTAGGCACGAGTTCGCCGATAACGAGGGATAAATAGGTGATGATGGCAACGATAATGAAGGAGCTCACAGAGGCTGCGTATGGTTCGATGCTTGGAATATTTGATACTAAAATTTCTTCTAATGGACTAGAGAAGGTGGCACCAGAATACAAACCAGTTAAAATACCTACGAGGGTGATGCCGATTTGAATGGTAGAGAACATTTCATTTGGGTTCTCCGATAATTCAAAGGCTGTTTTCGCGCGTTCATTGCCTGATTCTGCTAACTCTTCAAGTTTACGTTTTTTCGCATTTACAATGGCTAACTCCGTCATAGAGAATAAACCATTTGCGATGATTAATACGATGATAATGATAAAATCTAAGGTCAGATCACTGTCCATGTAAGTAGATACTCCTTTTTAATGACATATAATTCTGCACATGAGAATAATAGAAATATTACTCCTAGTATACCATATCGACATTAATAAGTGTTTCCAGTACAGAAAAAGGAGGGTTGCCGCCCTCATTTTCTCCTTTTGCATGCATTAAATGCTACAAAAATATGTATTTCCTTCGTTATCTATCATGATTGATTTTAATTTGTAAATAGTACCCTAATAAGGGTATAGTATGTATAGAAATTAAGATTAGTATCAGTATTAGGTTATATAATTTAGGCCACATAATAGGATTATATAGATGGCAACAGAGCAAGAGTGGGAAATTTTATTACAAATTAAAACCTCTGGTCGCGATGATAGTCATTCCGATACGGAGCATCATCCGTACGAGCCGACAGATTATTGCGTGCTGGAGCGCTTGGCAAATAGCGGTCATATTCGCAAGAAAAATACGCTCATCGATTATGGTAGTGGCAAGGGCCGAGTGAGTATTTTCATGGCTTACCAAACGGGCTGTCATTCCATAGGCATCGAATACGATGAACGGCTCTATGAAAAGGCTTTAATTAATAGTGAAAGCCCGGCAACTCGCAATCGTGTAAGCTTTGTACTAGGTGATGCGGCGCTGTATAAATTGCCAGATCAGGCTGATCGATGTTTTTTCTTTAATCCCTTTGCACTCCATACGATTAAGCGGGTATTAGGGAATATCTTTGATTCGCTATATCATAATCCTCGGGAGATTAAGTTATTTTTCTACTATGTTAATGAAGAGGTGGAGAACTTTTTAAATAACCATGTGCACTTGGAACAAGAGGAACCTATTGATTGTAGTGACCTCTTTGAAGGAAGCGATGCAAAGGAACGAATTCTCGTCTATTCAGTTAACTTGTTTTAGTGCAGTAATTTAAGACTTTTATGTAACAATTAGATATATTTTGATGTAACAGTTAATTAAATAACCTCGGTTTGAATAGTGTTTTAGTAGTATGAAATGCATACTATTAGGGACGTATTTAAATTGAGGTTTTATTCTATTTTTAAGGAACTTTTACACATATTATTAAGGAAAAAGCAGATAAATTCTGCTATAATAATATATTAGAGATTATAAAATCAATTCATTTTTATGGTTCTATACATTGATTCGTATACGCTAATGTAGCGGATAGGACTGAGTGTATTGAATACAGGAGGTGCATATGGAACTCATCGATACAATGTTGATTGAACGCATTCGTAAAGCGTTAATTAAACGATATGACCGAGATCAACAGATTCAACAAATGATTGAAGAAATTGGTGCAGAGGAAGGTCTTAATGAGACCGAATTATCTATCGTTTACCAAGCTTATTTAGAGGTAAAAGAACGGGTGTACTATACATCTTCTCTCGTTGATTTGTGGAATCAAATTGAAGATGTTCAAAAACGTATGGCCTTATTGCATTCTTACGAATCTTTAGAAGAAGATTTATTTGGTGATGTGTTAGGTGACGATAAGGAAGATATCGTTATTTCTAATACATCTGAACTTGGCAAGGGCGCTAGTTATAATGATGATGCATATGCTATGGAACAGGTACAATTATCTGACATTCCTGTGCATCATGATTCTACGGTGGGCATGAATCATATTAAATTGAATGAATTAAAATCTATAGGTGGTCTTTTTACTGGTTTTGGTGAAAGCTCCGGTAAGAAAATGGCAGATTTTGAAGATACTGCGATTGAGCACCTTGATGTAAAACCATTAGAAGGCGTTGAAAGCTTAGCAATTCATCATTTAGATGAAGATGAAGCGTTAAATGTAGATGGTTTTGATGAATTATCGAAAGATAAGAAATCAGAGGCGGCTAAAGTGGATGATGAGGATATGTCGTCTATCGATCCATACACGGCGGTGAATGCTTTGTTATTTGGTAAAGCCGGTTTAGAGTCCGATAAAACAAATAAGAAGATGGAAAAGCTTCTTAAAAAGCAATTAAAACGCGTTGATGATGAATGGGCGCGTATCAACGGTTCTGAAGATAAGAAATCTAAGGACGATAAAAAATCCAAGGAAGATAAAACATCTAAAGAGGATAAGAAATCCAAAGAAGACAAAAAGTCTAAGGATGATAAAAAATCTAAGAAAGATAAAAAGTCTAAAGAAGATAAAAAAGAGAAAAAACACAAGAAGTCTAAGGAAGAAAAACGCTCTAAAGACGAAGAAAAGTTAAAGAAAAAGAAAGACAAGGCTGAAAAGAAGCTTAAAGTCTTAAATGATAAGTTAAAAACAGTCTTCTTAACTGATACTTTCAAGAAAAAAGATAAGAAGAAAGAAAAGAAAAAGGATAAAAAATCTAAAAAGGATGAATCCGTAAAAAAGTAGAATCGATAGTTTCCGTATGGAATAGTAAGGCCTCTGAAAAGATGGTCATGGAGAGTGCTAGTGCAAAGAAATCAGCAGGTGCTGAGACTATCGACCGTGGATGCGGTAAATGCAAACGATGTAAAGGTCCTAAATGTAAGAAATATCCGAAATAATTGATAGTTATGTAATTAGTAGAATATGATGTAACATATTACGTAGAATATATATGTAGTATATTATGTAGAATATATATAGCATATATATGTAGTTTATGAATTTTATTACTCATTTAGGCAGTATAGTTATGTAGTTTTGTTACGTTTGTAACAATATAGTTGGATTATGTGATATACCAATTAGGTTATAAGATTCAACAGTTAGGGGTTAATGATGAACCGATGGCAGCGATTATTTGAAGGCATACGAACAGAGATTAAGGTATTTATCTTTTTCTCTGCTTTGTTGACTGCATTTAGAATCGTGTTTCTTGCAGTATTTCAATCACAACTGGCTTCTGTGACGATGGAGAATATCCTCACATCCTTATGGCTAGGATTTAGATTGAGTCTCAAGACCGTCGGTTCTTTGTGTTTACTAGGCTTTTTAGGGGGGACGTTGGTACATACCTTTGTGCCAAAATGGCCGTCCTTGCGCATTAAACAGGTCCTCTACTCCATTGCGACTGTACTGTTGACCTTCTTGTTTTTGGGGCGCATTCCGTTTTATAAAATTTTCAATTCCTCCTACAATGCGATGCTCATCAACGGTAAAAACGATGATATCGGCGCCATTGTAAATACCGCTATCAATGAATATAATGCCCTCATGTACATCATAGGGGCCGTTGTATTGAGCGCAGCGCTTTGCTATTTTCTAGTTCGTTTCCTAGCGTGGAACACGAAGAAATATAGTGACTACGCTGTTGACCTAAGGAATGGTGATGATGCGGATAATGTAAGAAATAGTGATTCTGCAGATTATCAACGACTTTGTACTACTTGGTATCCTAAGACGAAGAAAACGCAATGGATGACGGGCATTGGATTGACTGTCGCTATTGGCGTATTAGGTCTATTCTTTAGATTTGGCGGTACTTTCAGTTATACAAATTCTATCAACTGGGAAAGTGCGGCCCGTCTTAGTTCCAATCTGTTAAACGAAAATATCCTCGATGATGTACAGGCTCTCTATCGTGTTAAAAGCATTGCGAAACGGACGGCTGAGCTTGAGGTCATTAACTTAACGCCTCAAGAGCTAAACGAAAAAATCACTGCCGTTGGTGGTAAGTTTAACGGTACAAATTTTGACGGTTCTTTCACGAGAACCATTACGACACAACGATTAGCGGATCAACCGCAGTCCATAAACCTCGTTCTTGGAGAATCCTATGGCTTGTGGCCGTTCCTCGCTGAATATAACGAGCCTGGTGCGTACCTCGTTGAGCAAGGTCGTAAATATGCTTCTAGTCCTCAAGCGATGAGCACGCAACTAGCCCTTGCCCAAGGCACCGGTACGATGCCAGCCATCAATGGTTTGTTGACGGGGATGCCTGATACAGGGCTATATCCTAACTATGAAGGTGAAAGTTTCAAAGAGCCTTATGGTTTAGGCATTGGTCCTGTTATGAAAAAGCTAGGCTACAAGACTGTATTCTGGTATGGTGGTTTTAGCACATGGCAAAATGTTAAAAACTTTGTTTTATCTCAAGGTTTCGATGAATTCCACGATGCCTCCGAAATGCCAAGCGAAGACGGCAATGCTTGGGGCGTAGGCGATAAAGACTTGTTTAGAGCTATTTCTGCCTACATGGATCAGCATAGAGGGGAAAGAATCCTCAATGTGATTATGACCACCTCTAATCATCCACCGTATAGCATCAATGTGGCTAAGGAAGGCTACGATGTGAATAAGGTAAAAGGGCATTTGCCAGATTCTATCGAAGAAAACGATAAGCAATTGAACGAAATGGGCCATATTTGGTACGCAGACCACGTAATGGGTGATTTTATCGCTCGCGAAGAAACAGCAGATCCGTCTGCACTGTTCGTCATTACAGGTGACCATAGCGAACGCTTTAACTTTGCTCGTGAAGTAGGTCCTAATGTGGCATCTACTATTCCTATTATTTTTTATGGTCGTGGTATTCATAAAGATTGGCTTGCACCTAATGCGTTCGGCATGAGCATTCAAATCATTCCAACCTTGGCGGAATTGGTAGGCCGACCTGGTCAAACCTATGAAGCGATGGTACCAAGCTTGTTTACACAAGAGGAATTTGTATTTAATCATAGACTATATCTTGATAAAAGTGGCAAAGTGTTAGAACAAAGTGCGAGCATGCCTCAATCCTATGGGGATATGATTAAAAACATGCGTGAACTTGCGGCATGGCGCATTAAACATGGGGATGTCATCAAATAAAGAAATATACATTTTTATCCATTAAATTTAATTGATTTGTAAGTTAAAGGATTATCTATGAGTACTGTGACGGCTATTATCTTAGCGCGCAATGAAGAACAACATATTGTAGATTGTATTAAGAGTATTCAATTTGCTGATGAAATTTTAGTCATCGATGATGGCAGTACAGATCAGACAGTATCACTTGCTACGGGATTGGGTGCAAAGGTTATACCACATCCCTTAAATGGAGATTGGTCACAACAACGACGGTTTGGTATTTCACAAGCCCAGAGTGAATGGATTCTATTTGTCGATTCTGATGAACGTGTATCACTAGAGTTAGCAAAGTCTATTCAACGAGCTATTCAAGGTGAACCGAAGGCGTATTGGTTACGCAGATATAATCTATTCCATTATAATCAGGCAACCCATGGTGTGGTGAGGCCTGATAAGGTATTACGATTGATGCCTCGAGAGGGAGCAACTGTGGAAGGGGCTGTTCACGAAGCTTTTATCAGTCCGTATCCACAAGATACATTAGAGGGAAAATTGTATCATTATACGTATGATAATTGGCATCAATTTTTTGAGAAGTTCAATAAGTATACGACGGTAGCAGCTAATAAATACAAGGCACAAGGGAAGTCTTGTAATTTTTTAGGGGATATTATATTGCGCCCTACATGGGCATTTTTCAAGATATATATTTTGCAAGGTGGCATATTAGACGGAAAAATAGGTTTTCTATTATCGATCTATCATATGATGTACACCATGACAAAGTATGTAAAATTGTATTATTTGAATAAATCTAATGGACAATTATAATCAGTAATGTAGTATAAGTAGGTTGCTATGGGGAAGTATTGTTCTTTAAGTAGATATGGAAGTATAAATGAGTGAACAATTTTTTCTATCCCTACAACAAAATATAAAATTAATGATTTGGGCACCCATATTGAGTAGTATCTTTCGAATCATTTTTATGATTATTTATAATCCGTATCCAACATGGAAAGGTCGTTGGAAATCAGCTCTAGGTTCATTGCGTTACGGCTTTTGGTGGGGCATGGATTTTGATGCCTATGTATTCTTATTACCTTTAGTCTTGGTGACACTCCCTGCACTATGGTTTGAAGGGTACCATCAAATAGAAGATTCCATACGATTAGTAGGTCTAACGATGTATTCCTGTGTACTGTACGCAGCCTTTGCAGGAAAAATGATCTTCTACAAGCATTTCCATGATACGTACAACTATATGGTTCATTATGGAAATCATGCAGAGAAACGGAATTTGATTGATGTATTCTTTAATCAAGACCGAGGAATTCTTGTCATTCTAGGATTGATTCCTATTGCAGTTATATCCTGGTTCATGGGAGGTTTCTTCTTATCCTTGCCATCTATACCATATCCAAACATTGAAGGAACCTGGCCTACTGTAGCTTGGAATATAGGACTTGTGGCGGCATCTGTTCTAGGATTCTATTGGTTCCGCTACGGTGGTACCTTATCTCATGATGATAAACCAGAATGGGATACGATTCCTACAGTGGTAAAAGAAGATATATTCTTTGCTCGTGCTACAGTGCCAGATTTATGTGCCTTAGAAACGGTGTTTAAACATCCGCTACGTGATGAATATACCGCATCTCCTGAAGATATTGATGACGCCATTTATCGTATTGTTCCTAACGAATACAAAGATTCATGGCAGGATCTACACACACCGCTTCATGCATTTAAACGTGTTGCATCAGGTCCTCGTATTGATAAACCGCAGCATATTTTCTTTATTGTTGGTGAAAGTATCCCTCAATGGTCTCTTGATGAACCTTATAAGGATCTCAATATATGTCCTGGTTTATGGGATTTTAAAGATAATCCTCATACGGTGCAAGTACCTAATTTCTTGCCTGCTGGTAATGTGTCTCGTCCATCCATTGTAAGTCTATTATCCGGCGTCTATGATGCGGGTATGGAAATCAATGAACGGGAAGCTTTTTGGCATGAACCGTTGCCGACCTCTTTGGCAGCTCAAATGAAGCGATTAGGCTATGATACGATTTATTGGTATGGTGGTAATGCGTCGTACGGCAACTTTAATCACTTCGGTAAGGCTCAAGGCTTTGACCGTGTGGAAAGCGCTTCTGTTTTCTGTGGTCCTGATGCACCTAAAACTTGGGTGGGCGTATACGATCACGTATTTTTAGAGAATATAACGGAACAAATTAAAGGATTAGATCATCCGACATTCCATTTTATTTACACTACATCCAATCATGGTCCTTATAAAATGGAGGATTCCTTATTAGATTATGATCCTGAAAAGGTCATGCCGAATCTTGGGGATGATCTAAAATCTAATAAGAAACGCAATAAAGAATTGGCTACCTATCGCTATAGTGATAAGGCAATATTTAACTTTGTAAATGCTATGAAAGAGGCCTTTCCAGATAGTTTATTTGTTGTTACAGGTGATCACTCTAATCTATTTGGCTCATTGAATAATACATCTTTAATTCAACGGGACTATACCTTGCGCGATACATTCTGTACCGTAGGGTTGTTACAACATCCTGCTTTCACTAAGGATGTGATTACGGTGCCCATTGGCACGCATATGAGCCTCATGCCTACCATTATTGAAACCATTGCACCAAAGGGTTTTGAATATTATTCCATTGTGCCGTCCTTGTTTGATGAGCAGCCAGAAACTTTAGTTACGCCGTACCAGTGGATTACGCCGCATATGATGGGCGATGTTCGCATGGATTATGGTGAAAGCAACATACCGTCCTATAAACCGGTTGAGCCAATTCGGCCTATTGATAATCATGGGGATGATGCTCGTGATTGGACATTGTTGACCATGTGGCTCATTAATCATGAGGACAGTATGAATAAGTCGTAGTATAATTAGACGATGATATCTATTGATGTATATGTAAACATTATTTCGAATACATCAATGGATGCCACTATATGTGTATTGATCTGTATATGATAGGAGGAACCTATGTCTATAATCAATATTGTAGGCGCCAAAATTTGGGGCGGTGGTGAACAATATGTATATGATATTTGTAAACAATTACAACAACGACATAGGGCTGCTTATACCTTAGTAGACCAATCAAATGAAGAGATGCAATCTCGCTATGCTCAAGTCGGCCATGTGATGACTGCCAATCTCTATACTTTGAAGGGTTTTCTATCTGTTAATGCAGTAGCCAAACAGATGAAAGCACAAGGAATTAATACAATTGTATGCCACTCTGGTAAATATATCTTATTCTGTATTGCTCTTAAGCAGTTAACGGGTGCTAAATTGATGTTTATTAAACATAATCTTGTACCTGGTAAAACAGATATGTATCATAAATGGATCAATTCACAAGTAGATGCCTTTGTATGTGTATCTAAACTCGTTTATGATGACCTTATGACACCTATTATTAAGAATACTAGTAAATATTATATTGTTTATAATGGTATTGATCCAAATAGATTTCTTTCATTTGCAGATAATGTGCCAATGAAATCTAAAGTTACTACATTTGGATATAGTGCGCGTATTACAGAACGTAAGGGTTTATATCTGATTTTAAGTGCTCTTGAACAGATTCATCAAAACAATCCAGATATTCGGTTGATTATATCGGGGGCTGGTACAGAGGATCAAATCAAAAAACTTAAAGACTATATAGATGCGCATCACATGCATTCTTATGTTGAATTTATAGGTTTTACACCTGATATTGAAGGTTTATATAGATCAATTGATTGCTTGTTATTGCCAACTGTAACGCGTGAAGCCTTTGGTCTTGTTATTTGTGAGGCTATGTATTGCGGTGTACCAGTCATTACGAGTGGATCTGGGGCTCAGAGAGAAATTATAGAAGATGGTATATCTGGATTTATTGTTGATCCTTTGAATGAACATACATTACAACAAGCAGTGGAGCATGTGATGAGTGATGCGGTAGATTTATCAAGTATTATCACAAATGCACGACGTGTTGTTGAGGAACGATTCATTGTTAATCGTGTAGCTGATGAATTAGTTGCGATTATAGATAATTTACACTCCACTAATCATTAATGATAAAGTTTGTTAGTTGTATTAGTGGATAGGAGTATGAGATGGGATATTTACAAATACAATGGCAGCGAGGTCGTAAGATTTACGGCAAGCGTAGTTGGAGGGAAACACGTCGTACCTTCTTACATACAATGCGCTCCATACGAAATAAACGAGAAATAGAGGCGCTAGAGAACTACTTTGCAAGTTACACGCCTGATTTAACACTATTAGACCGACAAGTTGGTTTATTTGAGTTGATGACAAGATTTTTCTTGTTTAAAAGCTCTACACCTCAGGAACGATTAGAGGCTATTGTTAATCATTTTGATTATTTGAAAGATATATTTACAGATGAAGCAATTCGTGAGATGTACTCTGTAGATCCTGATAATATTTATGATGACGTAAGTCGGATGAATCGTGGCTATATCGTATGGGAATCGGTAGACCTTGATATGGTAGCTCGTTTATATTATGGACCTGGTCAGCGTAAAGAAGGTTTTTTGACCTTGTTACTCACCTTGGGTAATCAAGGGGTATACCATGCTAACTTCCGTTTTGGTAAAGGTTTTAATGGGGAATCTGCTATGTGGATTGGTACGATTCAAGGTTATAAAGATGGTCTTGATAATGCTAAAATAGTTACAAAAAAGATGTTTGGCTATCGTCCAAAAAACTTTATCATGTTCCTATTACGTCATATTGCAGCCATTTGTAAGGTAGAATCTATTTACGCTGTATCTGATGAAGGCTTTTATGCGAATACTCATTTAGTTCGCGGTCATCGTGCAAAGGTAGCTGAGCTAGATTCATTGTGGGAGGAATCTGGCGGTGTACTATGTAGTGATGAACGTTTTTTCAAAATTCCTTTAGAGGAATATCGTAAGCCTATTGAGGAGATAAAGTCACAAAAACGTAGCCAATATCGTAAACGCTATGAATTACTCGATCAATATGAACAAGAAATTCAAGAACATATGAAAAATTTAATAAAATAAGTATACATTTATACGTTATATGTAAGTCGTAACTATACTTAATTATTAGATAATAACAATAAGGGGATAAGGGTGTTAGTATGAAATCTTGGATACTTAAGAATTATGAAATGATACTTACTGTACTCATTTCAATTATGATATGTACGACGCGGTCATCTATGGCTTTTGGTAATTTTATTTATGGACTTATAGTACTCGTTACACTTTTAACATGGTGGTATAAAAGAGATGAAGTTTCTATACCAAATTCGATACGCCAATATGGATGGGCGTACTTAGGTATGCTGTTATGTATATTACCGTCTGCATTTATTAGTGATAATATACGAGTGACGACTAAGTACTTCTTTAATATTTGGATTTGGAAGATTTTAATTATCGTACCAATCTTGCTATTTATCAAGAGTTCTCGCAAATTATATACTATTTTATCAATATTTTTTGTGTATATAGGCATCGATGCTCTATCTGCCTTTGTACAATATTTACTGGGGTATAATGTAGGAACAGAGGGTCGTGCAGGTGGTGTCATTAATGGCTCTATGATGGGGCTAGCTATGTTGTTAACGCTCGCTTTTTCATTAGCTTTAATTACTGTTTATGATAAAACATTTCCTTCTTATGTAAAAAAATCAGCTGTATTCTCTTTATTTAGTATAGTGTTGGGAATGTTAGGCAATCAAAGCCGTGGTTCTTGGCTATTTAATGGTATTAATGGTGTACTTATTACATTGCGCTATTCCTTTGTTAACATTCGTTATTTATTGGTACTTCTTGTGGCTACTATAGGAATCAGTTTTATATTTACTAGTAATCAAGCTTATATGGCTCGTTTTGAAAGCACCTTTAATGTAACTACTGATGGCTCAAATTTAGGCCGTATCTATGTATGGGAGTCGGATAGAAAAATGATTATGGATCATCCTGTAATTGGTGTTGGTCCAGGTTTGTGGCAGAAAACATATCGAGAGCAGTATAAATCAGAAAAAGAAACCCAAGACTTAGGTCATTCTCATAATAATATGTTACAAATAGCCTCTGAATCTGGCATACTAGGTCTAATTGGGTTTTTAGGATTCTCAATTTTCACAATCTATAAATCAGTAAAAAGCTATATTATATCTACAAATCCTTATGATTTATCAATCATTGTAGGTTTTATTAGTTATTTATTTTTATTTGGATCTATTGATTATACTTGGGGTAATTCATCGGGTATTCGCATTTTTTGGGTTGTTATGGGGATTATGCTTCAATTGCGGGATAATTGAGAATTATATAGCTGTATTGGAAGGCATCTAACTACTATTTAATAGACAATTAAGTAGGATTTAAATAGGCATAAAAAACAAAGAACTACATAAAAGATAGGTGAAATCTATGTTTTTTTATAGTTTTACATATTTAAATATGATACAATATATGTAAATATTGGTACATTGTATTCGTATGATAGAGAGGTTGTTTTCTTAATATTTTGAGATTGAGAAAACAACCTTTTCTTATAATTTGGGGTATTAGTATGAATAGTTCCATCTGTAATAACAATAATAAAAAGTTATTTATTAGTAAGCTCATAGTGCTTATAGCAGATTATATAGCTATTGTTTTGGGAACATTAGCAGCCTATTATTTGCGTTTAAACTTATCAATTTTACCGGTAAGTTCAAATTTTAAGGTAGAAGAAATTTACGTATATGGTATTGTGCCTATCGTATTTTTAACTATCTTGTTGCTTAATAATGTCTATTCTGTGGTAACACCTTATTGGGATACGATGAAAAATTTGTTTCGCAGCATTACCATAGGGGTTGTCGTATCGATTGTTCTCATGTACACAGGACATGTTATTAATGATGTGTCTCGTTTATTTGTTGCCTTTGCTTATATATGTATGCTCGTATTTATCTTTAGCGAGCGTTTTATCGTAGGAAAAATACTTTCAAAAACAGGATATTTAACAATTCCGATTCTTCTTGTTGGAGCGGGGAAGACTGCAGAACTTGTAAAGAGGTCTTTAGATCGCATGCCGATTACTACCTATAAGATTATTGGTTATGTAGATGATAATCCTAAATCATCATCCATCGCTAAAGAATACCCATGCCTTGGCGCCTTTAAAGATGTAGAAAGCGTTATTAAAGATACAGGAGTTCAAACTGTACTGATTTGCGCTCCCGGACTTGAGTCTAAAAGATTAGTATCCTTGATTAATCAATTACAATTATTGGTAAAACGAGTAGCATTTGTACCTGAATTATTTGGTTTATCTACTAGTAATATCAGTGCTCGTGGCATGATGGAAGAACAAGCCGTCATATTGCGTGTACAAAATAACCTAGCACGCAAGTCTAACCGTATTTTCAAACGTATTTTTGATATAGTAGCTACTGTATGTGGCGGTATTTTGATCTTACCAATTCTCGCTATCATTGCTATATTGATTTACTTGGATTCTCCAGGGCCTATCGTATTTGGTCATAAACGTGTTGGTCAAGGAGGGAAATCATTTTCTTGTTACAAATTTCGATCCATGGTGCCCAATGCACAAGAGGCTTTGGAGGAATATCTAAAAAATAATCCTGCTGCCCGTGAAGAATGGGAGCGAGATTTTAAATTGAAAGATGATCCTCGCGTTACAAGAATCGGAAAATTCCTTCGAAAGACAAGTCTTGATGAATTGCCGCAGTTGTGGAACGTTCTCGTTGGGGACATGAGCCTCGTAGGTCCACGACCTATTGTTCGAGATGAAATTGTAAAATACGGCGATTATATTAATGACTTTTACCTTGTACCACCAGGGATTACTGGTGTTTGGCAGGTAAGTGGTCGCAGTGATACCACCTATGAAGAACGGGTGTTAATGGATTCTTGGTATGTGCATAACTGGTCCGTATGGATCGATATTGTATATCTCTTGAAAACAGTACTAGTTGTATGTAAAGCAAAGGGAGCCTATTAATGAAATACGATTATTTGGTAGTTGGGGCAGGCCCATTTGGTGCTGTATTTGCTCATGAGGTGCACAAGCGTGGTAAATCTGTACTTGTCATCGACCGTCGCAATTACATAGCAGGGAATCTTTATTGTGAAAGTAAAGAGGATATCAATATTCACGTTTATGGTGCTCATATTTTCCATACATCCTTGAAACATGTGTGGGATTATGTCAATCAATTTGCCGAGTTTAATCACTATGTAAATAGTCCTGTAGCAAACTATAAAGGCGAGATGTACAATTTGCCCTTCAATATGAACACATTCTCTAAAATGTGGAATATTCGAACTCCAAAAGAGGCACAAGATATCATTACTAAACAACGAGCTGCCATATCAGGGGAGCCAAAGAACTTAGAAGAGCAAGCTATTAGTTTTGTAGGTACGGATATTTACGAAAAGCTCATCAAAGGGTATACGGAAAAACAATGGGGCCGTAAATGTACAGAGTTACCAGCTTTCATTATTAAACGATTACCTGTGCGTTATACATACGATAATAACTATTTTAATGATCGCTTCCAAGGGATTCCTATGGGTGGTTATACCAAGATGATTGAACGCATGTTAGAAGGCATTGAAGTCCGTTTAGGTGTAGACTTTCTCAAACATCGGAACGAATACGAATCTTTGGTAGATAAGATTATCTACACAGGCCCTATAGATGAATACTTTGGTTATTCTGAAGGGGTATTAGAATATCGCGGTCTTCACTTTGAAACAGAACGTCTCGAAGAGGAAAACCATCAAGGCGTTGCGGTGGTGAATTATACGGAAGGAGAGATTCCGTATACTCGTATCATTGAACATAAGCATTTTGAGTTTGGTACACAGCCTGTTACGTATGTAACAAAAGAATATCCAAAGGACTGGGAAATCGGTGAAGAAGCGTATTATCCAGTAAATGACGTAAAGAATTTGGATCTATATGCAAAATATGTTAAAAAGGCTGAAACAATTTCCAATGTTATCTTTGGTGGTCGTTTAGGGGAATATAAATATTACGATATGGATAAGGTCATTGCTAGTGCTTTAACTTTGGTAGAAAAAGAGTTAGCATAGATAATTTCTCATACTGTACTAGAAGAGTGTTAATAATATACAACTCATGTAGGAGAGTACTAGTGAATATAAAGATTTTAGTAGTAACACATAAACAATATTGGATGCCTGAAGATTCTGTTTATATGCCGATTCATGTAGGACGAGAAGGTAAGGCAGATATTGGTTATACAGGGGATCATACAGGAGATAATATATCTTCAAAGAATGCTAATTACTGTGAATTGACGGGCCTCTATTGGGCATGGAAAAACCTTGATGCAGACTATATTGGTCTCGTTCATTACAGACGTTACTTTACACGTAAAGAGGTGCACTCCGTAGAAGCAAAAAAGGAACAAATCCTTACAGGTGCAGAGTGGGAACAACTTCTTTCTGAATATCCTGTAGTAGTTGCAGACAAGCGTAAATACTATATTGAATCTAATCGCTCTCACTATAATCACGCCCATCATGCAGAAGGACTAGATGTGGCAGAGCAAATCATTGCAGAAAAATATCCAGAATATAGTGGAGCTTTTACAAAGGTTTGTAACCGTAATTGGGCGCATATGTTTAATATGTTTGTCATGCGCCGCGATTTGTTTAATCAATACTGCGAGTGGATGTTCTCCATCTTGGAGGAATTAGAGAAACGCGTTGATATTTCCGATTATGATGCGTATGAAGCGCGTATTTTTGGCTTTGTCAGTGAAATCTTGCTCGACGTATGGCTTGAAGCGAATAACATTAATTATAAAGAGCAAAATGTATCCTTTATGGAGCCACAAAATTGGTTGAAAAAGGGTAGTTCTTTTGTATTGCGTAAATTTGGTTTACATAGTAAAGGCTAGGTATCGTTGTGAATCCAGTACTATCTATTATTGTTGCAGCGTATAATGCGGAAATGACAATTAAACAAGTTATAGACAGTGTATATTCACAGGATGTTGATAAAGCTTTATACGAATTGATCATCGTAAACGATGGTTCAAAGGATAAAACGGGGAAATTGCTCGACTCCTTAGCGAGTACCTATCCTGATATGTGTCTCATTATTCAGCACATTCCTAATGGTGGCGTATGTAATGCTCGCAATTATGGTATATCCATTGCAAGCGGTGAATATATTACCTTTATGGACTCCGATGATTACTATGGCGTAAATATCTTTTCCGCTTTTTTCGAGAAACATAATCAGCACCCAAATGTAGACTTTTGGAAATACGGTGCTGTAGAGCATTATATCGAGCATGGTGAAAGCCTTCGAGACAAGATAAACGACGTTGGAAATTTCGTATCTGACTATGTTATAGATATCTTGCGGATGGTCCTTAAAATGGAGTATATCCCACTCTTTGGTTATGTGTGGAATGGGTTTTACAAGCGGTCTACCATCGAAAAATACCATATTAAATTTTCCTCAGAATACATCATGGAGGACTTTATGTTCTCTTTTGAATACTTAACCTATGCAAAGTCCATGGGGACTATTCCTCATGTGTATTATCACTATATGCTCGACTTAGATAAGACTAGTCTTTCTAAGAAATGGGAGCCTAAGTACTACGAAATGTATCGTTTGAAGATACAAACTATTCATCAATATATGCTTGATGAAGGCATTGATGATGCGTACTGCTACCAATTGTTGAGCGTATTATATGTTAAGTATATATATTCTGCACTAGAGCGCATGGGCACTGTTTCTTCGCTATATGGCAAATATAAATGGCTACAAGAGCTGTGGCATGACGATATATATAAGTATATGCAGCCTCACATGAAGGACGGAGCCTCTCTTATTGGTGTATTATCTGGACTATTAAAATATAAATGCAATTTAGGAATTATTGCCTGCACAGAGTGTATTTCTTTTGTTCGCCATCGTTTAAAAGGTCTATTTGCGAAGATCAAATCTAATTAGAAAGAAGCACGATTATGATAAACCGAGAATCCCGTGGATTACGTGTGTTACAAGTGGGGATGACACGTAATCTAGGTGGCATAGAAACATATTTGATAGAACAATTTAGACATCTTGATAAAAGTAAAATCGATTATGATTTTGTGAACATCACGGGGGAGTACTCCATTTGTTATGAAGATGAAATCTTAGCTTCTGGTAGCAAGATTTTTAAGGTTGTTTCTAGACATAAAAATCCACTGCTCCATTATTGGCAGTGGTTTATTATACTATTACAAAATAAAGGCGTTTATGATGTAATCGTCTTGAATACTAATAGTTTGGAATACGTGTTTCCTCTCGTATTGGGGAAGGTTTTTGGCATACCTGTTCGGGTTATCCATAGCCATAATTCAGGCTTTGAAAACAAACAAGGCTTGGCACGTCGTCTTTTGGTAGGGATGAACAAGAAATTACTTGCTTGGAGTGCGAACTTGCGCTTTGCATGTAGTAAATTTGCAGGTCAATGGATGTTTAAAGACAATCCATATCACGTTATTTACAATGCTATCGATATTAGAAAATATGATGCAAATCCAGTGGTTCGCAATGAAACTCGTCAATCCTTAGGATTACATTCGGAATTAACCTTGTTACATGTAGGGCGTTTTTCGTATCAAAAGAACCACAGTTTTTTGCTAGATATATTTAAGGAAGTACATCAAAATCAGCCTGATTCTGTGTTGTTACTCGTAGGGGACACCAGCGAAGAGAGTGTATTTTTAACGGAAGTTAAACAAAAAATCAAAGAATACGGGTTAGAGGATTCCATTCGTTTACTAGGCAGACGAGATGATGTAAATAAAATCATGCAAGCTGCAGATATACTGGTGATGCCATCTTTCTTTGAAGGCCTTACCGTTGTGGGCATAGAGGCACAAGCATCGGATTTGCCACTGCTTTTATCTGCCACTGTGACTAGGGAATTGGGACTTTTACCATCTACTCAATTCATTTCATTAGAAGCAGGTGCTAAGGCCTGGGGTGAGATAATTGTAAATAGTAAACAACATAGCAGACAAAGCCGTTATGAAGAATTAAAAGCAGCAGGTTATGATATTACAAACGAAACAGAACGTGTAGAGAAGTTATTACTAGAAGCTTATCATGAGCTAGCATAATAATTGGGGAGAAGGAATGGAGTTAGCATTACAACAAGCCATCGATGTACATCCGGTCATTACATTTGATGTATATGATACGCTAGTATTTCGTGTTATCTATAAAGATAGAGATCTATGGCATTTAGTAGATCGGGAATACCAAAAGAGAAATCATGCAAAGCCTATTGGTTTTTATAAGAAACGGGAAGCAGCTGACCACAAGGCGCGTAAAACCTATTCGTACCGAGAGGTAACGCTAGATGAAATATACGAAGTCTTCGCTGATTTATACGGTCAGGAATTAGCCGATGCATGTAAGGCTTTAGAAATCGAATTAGAAATTAATTTAACCTTTCCTAATGATGAGGTCATAGAGGCCTATCAATACGCATTGCAGCAAAACAAGAAAGTATATATTATTTCTGATATGTATTTGACGGATACTATCATAGGACAGGTGTTAGAGCATAATAAGATTACAGGCTACGACAAATTATTTGTGTCCTGTATATATCACAAAACTAAACATGAAGGGGGAGCCTTGTTTAGTGCTGTATTAGAGGAAATCCAAGCAGAAGCTAAGGATGTGTTACACATCGGGAATGATGTTAAGGCAGATATTCAACAGTCTAAAGCTATTGGTTTAGATGCGTACTTAATTAAGCCTCCTAGCCATAAATCGTATGTGAATGAAAGCAAGGCTAAGGGCGATTTAGATTATTCTTTATTATATGGTTTTATCAAAAAACATAATTTTTCTCAAACGCCTGAGTCTTTGGCGTACCGCTTAGGTTTTGATGTGTTTGGCCCTATCGTTAAGGGCTTTATGGAATGGATTAAGGTGCATAAGGATAGCTATAATCTTGATGCGATTCTGTTCTTGGCGCGAGATGGGTATGTGTTGCAAGAGATTAGCGATCAAGAGGGGGAACTTACTAGCTTCTACTCCTATTTGTCCCGTCGTTCCGTGGTCATTCCTATGATTCAGTATCGTCAGTCCTTAGAGGACATCTTGCGGTTATATAAATCTTGGCAGCCAAATATAAGGCTGAATACTTTATTTAATCGATTGGGCATTCCTTATGATGCGGAGGTTGTTCGTTCCGTTGGTTTAAGTGAAAGTTCTACCTTTACGCGCGATGAATTGTCTCAAGATGAGCGTATTCAAGCTCTTTATAGTCAAGTGCATCCGAAGATATATTATAATTCACAAGAGCAAGGTCAGTTATTGTCTGATTACCTCAAACAGTATAAGGATTACGGTAGAGTTGGTGTTGTAGATCTCGGTGCAGGTACTATCGTATCGGCACTCCAACAATATAGTACAATCAAAAACTATGACATCGAGTGGATTCCTTTGTACTTACAAAATAGTCATGAACCTAAGGATTCGTATATTGATGTTTCTCAAAACTATGAATTGCAAACAGCCTTGCGTTTAGGTTATATGTTCTTGGAGGTATTCTTCACGGCACCGCATGGTACAACCTTGGGTTATAAGTATAGTGAAAAAGGTGAGGCAGTACCTCTATTAGAGGAGTACGAATATAGCGATATACCTGAGGAATATAAAAAGCGCTTAACTGAGCTTCATCAAGGGGCAAAGGACTTCTGCGAGTTCTATCCTTTAGATATGATGCAATACGGTTCTGTGGAGGCGGGTATGGTGATGACGAACTTTAGCCGATTCGTCTTGCATCCTGATGATGAAGACGTAGCTTATTGGGGGCCGTATCCAGTATATATAGATTTCTTTGAGCCGATGGTTAAGAATAAGTCTTTGTACTTTTATTTTGGCAATCCAAAACAATTGGCTAAGGATTTTAAGAATAGTATCTGGCCTTCGGGTTTCTTGCATGCTTTAGGTAATTCTAATCTGTTCTTAGACGTATTAAATCATAGTAATCAGCTACGATTACTTTTGAAATATAAGTCGGAGAAAATTTGAAAATATATTATTGAATACTGGACAGATATATTAGACAGGATATATTTTTATTACTTATACAATTTATTATAGAGTCATTAAGGGGGCAATAATAGTGTATCTAGATATAGTTAAGTATAGAAACTTAATATCTGAGTTAGTAATGCGTGATATTAAAAAGAAATATAGGCGAAGTATATTAGGTTATTTGTGGAGTATGTTAAACCCACTCCTTACTATGCTGATTACAGCAATGGTATTTTCTAACTTATTTCGGTTTCAAATTGATAATTTTGCTCTGTATTTATTGACAGGTCAATTAATTTTTACATTTTATTCCGAAGCTACTAGTTTTGCAATGGGATCTATATTAGAAAATGGATCACTTATAAAAAAAGTATATGTGCCAAAATATTTATTTCCGATATCTAGAGTATCCTCAAGTGCAGTGAACCTATTGTTTTCACTGCCAGCTATGTTAGTAATTATGCTATATACTGGTCATGAAATTACAGTAACATTAATAGCTTGTATATTACCCCTTGTGCTACTGTATTTTTTCTGTATTGGTGTAGGTCTATTTATATCAGCATTAGCAGTATATTTTAGAGATATATTCCATCTATATGGTGTACTTATTACTGTTTTAAATTATGCGACACCAATCTTTTACCCTGTTAATATTATTCCTGAGGAATATAAGTTTGTAGTGGAATATAATCCATTATATTATTTTTTAAGCGCTTTTAGAGAGGTAGCGTATAATAATACATTACCAAGTATAGAGTTGCTTAGTATTTGTATTTTGTTTTCAGTTGGTGCGCTCTTAGTCGGGACTTATTATTTTAATAAAAAGCAAAACACCTTTGTTATGTATTTATAATAGGGAGGAGGATATATGGTGCCAGTCATAGAGGTTAAAAATATTCGTATGGTTTTTAATCTAATGGAGGAACGCGTTGATACATTAAAAGAGTATGTAATGAGATTCATAAAAGGACAATTATTTTATAATGAATTTGTAAGTCTTGATGATGTATCATTTACTGTTGATAAAGGAGATATTCTTGGTATTGTTGGGTTTAACGGAGCTGGTAAAAGTACTATGCTTAAGATTTTAGCTGGTGTATTAAAGCCAACAGCGGGGAGTGTATCAGTAAAAGGTTCTATTGCTCCTCTTATTGAAGTTGGAGCAGGATTTGATCCAGAGCTAACGGCTCGTGAAAATATCTATTTAAATGGGGCTATTTTAGGATATAGTAGAAAATTTTTAGATGCACATTTTGATCAAATTATTGCATTTGCTGAGTTAGAGAGTTTTGTTAATGTTCCTATTAAGAATTTTTCTAGTGGTATGTATGCACGACTTGGATTTGCTATTGCAACTGTTGTCGATCCTGATATTTTAATTGTCGATGAGGTACTATCAGTAGGGGATTACAGATTTAAAGAAAAATGTATTAAACGTATTAAGAAAATGATTGATCAGGGTACAACAATTATTATCGTATCTCATGAAATAGATTTAATAGAAGAGGTTTGTAATAAAGTTTTGTGGTTAGATCATGGAAAAGTTAAAGGAATAGGCAATACTGATGAAATCTGTGAAGCATATAAAGTAAGTTAAGGGTAATTATAATATGAAAGAACCATTATTATCTGTAATAGTATCTTTACAAGAAAAAGAAGAGAAACAAATAGAAAAAGTAATTGATAGTATTATTAATTCAACATATAAAAATATTGAATTAATTGTAGTCGCATCAACTGAATCAGAAGTTTTAGATACATATGTTGATTTATATGATAATGTATCAGTTACTATTAGTGATAAAAGTGATTCTATTTTAGAATTGGCACGTATAGCATTAAAACAGGCAAATGGACATTATATTTCATTCTTAACATCTAATGAATATGTATCTTGCGATTTTTATCGTACTATGGTACAGCGAGGTATATCTACTAAATCTAATCTTGTAATGGGGGAGCATCTTTTTATAAATGATGAAAATATTCAGTACCCATTATATGCTCACAATAGATTACTTGATTTAAATCTAGAAGGAGATGCATGTAAAGAGTTTCTATTAAAGCAAAGTGGATCTGATTTTTCTTTATTCTATACTTTTAATAAGCTTTTATCTAAGTCCTTATTATCAATTGTTGTAGGGAAACTTGAGAATATTTCTATTACCACTAATTTTGCGTTGTGGTATATATTTAATGTATTAGCATTTTATCATACAAATAAAATTGTCAATATTAAGAATAATTTTGTGTATCATGAAATAGGTAGCTATTCTAAATCTTTGAAGGAATATAAGAAGAATATAGATAGTATTGAGTCTATTATTACTGTTATTAATAAGATTTTCAGTCAATCTCATTTAGATGTTTCTTATGATTTAAAACAGTGGATATTACATACAATTCAATCAGTTTTAAAAGGATATGAAAGTAAATTATCAAAAATAGAAACAGTGTTTTTGTATAAACATATTAAGACAAAATTTGGTATTTCTGAAAAAGAGTTGAATAAAATAGATTTCTTTACTATACATACACCAAATACTAAATTAATTGGAGAGAAATTAAAGCTCGCCATTATCAATGATAATATTAGAGTTGTTAGCTTTGATATTTTTGATACATTGGTATTTAGGCCTTTTTGTGAACCTACAGATTTATTTTCACTTTTATCAGAACGAATTGCATTTAAGTTACAAAGTAAAGATCATTTAGAATTAAAGCAGTTACGTATTGATGCAGAACAAAGGGCTAGAGAATTACAACATATCAAGAATCCCTCATTAGAAGATATTACAATCGATGATATTTATGATGCATTTAAAGAAATATCCAATTATGATGATGAAACTATAGATATTATAAAAAATGAAGAAATTAATTTAGAATTAAAGTATTGTTACCAACGTAAATTTACAAAAGAATTATTTGACCTTGCTCTATATATGGGGAAAAAGATTATTATTACTTCTGATATGTATTTGCATCAAGATACATTAGAATTATTGCTTGAAAAGCAAAATTTTAATGGATATTCAAATATATATGTGTCTAGTGAGCTAAATCTAACGAAGGCATCTGGAAATTTATATTCTTATATACAAAAAGAATTAGGCTATAAATCAGAAGAGTTTATTCATATTGGTGATACAATGCATTCTGATGTTAACAGAGCTAGAGAGCGTGGTTGGAACTCCTTCTTTTTGCCAAAGGCTATTGATTTACTTAAAGGCCGAATTCCTGAAAACTTTACAGGAAATGCCTTTAATATTATTTTTGAACAATCCTATATGCAGAGAAACGCATATTATTTTGAACGATTCTTAGGTATGAAAGCAGTATTAGGGCTTGTAGCGAATACATTATTTGATAATCCATATACAGAATTTATGGAAGGATCAGACTTTAATGCAGACCCTAAGATAATAGGGTACTATGCATTAGGACCATATATTTTCTCTTTAATGCATTGGCTAATTAAAGATGTTCAGACTTTAAAATATGATACGTTAAATTTTTTAGCTAGAGATGGATACTTACCACTAAAAGCTTTTAATATCTTAAAACAGATTTATCCAATAGATACTGAAGTCAACTATGTTCGTTTTTCTCGTGATGCGGTCTTGCCTTTGCAACTTTCTAACCGGAGTGATCTTGATAAAATTTATAACTCAAATATTAATATACGTAACTTAACGCCTAATAAGGTATTAGTAATATTCAAAGATTTCTTGAAGGTTAGCATGGAACAGGCAAAAGCTATCTTATTGAATGCTAATATTCTATTAGACAGACCTTTTGGTACTTATGAAAGCTGGTATAAATTTATTACTATTTTTGGCAATGATATATGGAGTGAGGAGGCTACTAAAACGTATCAACATAAAATGTTTAATAGTTTTAGAAAAATATTTGGAGGAAAATCGGCTACCTTTGATGTAGGATACAGTTGCCGAGTTGAAAGTGCTTTAAACCGTTGTTATGGATTTGATATAACTCCTTATTATATTCATATTAATAATGATATAGCTTTATCTAGAGGAAAGTTGAATCAAATGGATGTTAAGACATTCTTTGCCCATACGCCAGGTGTAACAGGTCTATTGCGTGAATTATTGGTTAGTGGAATGGAACCATCGCTAAAGCATTTAAGTGTAGATGAAAATGATGAGTTTATATATGAATATAAAGAATATTCTATTGATTATGATGAGTATTATATTGTTGATTTAATTCAAAAGAATGCTCTTGAATTTGTAAATGATTTTGTAACAATTTTTAATACGGATATTGAGTTTTTACACTATCAGCGTGAAGATTTAGCTTTGGTTCATGAGTATTTTAATCATAGCCCCAAAGAGTTAGATAAGTCTTTATTTTCTAGTATTTCGTTTGAAGATAATTTAGGTATTGGTGAAGATGTGAACTTTAACCATTTTTGGACTGGGCAGATTGCTGCTGTTAATAGTTTTAGTGTAGGTGGGGGGCAAGGTTATGCGTATTGGATTAACCCATTATGGAAACGTGCTATCTGTTTATATTTTTTAGATAGAGAGTTCTTAAAGGACCGAGTTCGTTATCGTTTAAAACATAAGAAACTTTTATTAGAATCTATAGAATCTATTTATCGTAGTATACGAAGAGTATATAGATTAATATGTAAATAGGATACAGCAATTATGATAAATATTATAAATCGTGATTCTAGTATTGATACATTACGAGTCTTGGCATGTTTATTGGTAATTTTATCTCACTATTCATATACATATGAAGGTTCAGTTCACTTGAATATAGCTGGTATATTTGGTGGATTAACTGGAAGATTAGGTGTATCACTATTCTTTGCCATTTCTGGATATTTAGCATCTATTAGTCTACAAAGGTTAGATAGTCTTATACAGTTCTATGCTACAAAATTCATACGTATTGTCATTCCATGGTTTATTTCTTATTGGGTATTGACATTTATTATTATCTGCATAGGGTTTATAAGTCCTGTTTATAATGTTGATGTTCCTTTTTATAAGGTGATATTTCAAAATGGAAGCTTATTTGAATCAATTCTATTTATGGTTCCTTATGAGACCTATCTAGCAGCTAAGTTTTATAATTTTGAGTATCTATTTATTGGCGAGTGGTTTTTAGGGACACTTGTTATTATGTATATTATTGCACCATTTATAAAAAAAGGATTAAGTAAATCTGTATTTACTACATCTATAGGAGTAATAGCAATTTCAATTGGATCATATATGCTTTTACATCATTTAGGTGATTATGTTTGGTGGTTATGGGTTACACGTTTGCCAGAATTTGTATTGGGGATGATTTTATATCAATATAAAGAAGTCTTAATACAGAAAAAGATTATATATGGTTGTTTAGCTATAGGTTTAGCTGGTTTTATAGTAAATTACCAATTTAATCAAGATACACATATTTTATGGCGTATTATTTCTTTAAATCCTTTATCATTTTTAGTAACTATGCCTAGTATATATTTTTTATTTATTTTAGTGCGTATATTTCAAGTTATTCCAGGTATTGGACATATTAATAAATTGGCAATAATAGGATATGCTATTATGTTAATTCAGCATGTTGTTATCTATCTTGTAATGCACCATATTCCTATTGATCAGGTCAGTCAATATGGTATAGTATTCTTATTTTATTTTATAGTTATTCTAATTATATTAATATCGCACATTATACAAAAATTGTATAAGCCACTTGAAGATTATTTAGTAGGTATAATTAATAAAAGATATAAGGAATATAAATAGTATAACTAATATCATTTGGTTTCAGTTTGTTCGCCATAAATTGTCTATTATGTAAGAGTTATGTACTTTATGGTATTATTCATGATAAAAAAGGAAGGTCTACTAATTATTGCAATAGTGTGATTAATAAATTAATCAAATGTAGACCTTCCTAATATCTTTTAGTGTACGATATGTTTTTATATTTTTTATAAAATTTTTGACAATTAAATATCATTTATATTATATAGCTTTGATTGATTTAAGGTTGAAATAGCTGAGAAAATATAATACTAAAGAAAGGTATTTAAATAACTATAGTAATGAGTTAGAGTTAAATTATCGAGTATAAAACTATATTAGATGAAAACTCTATGTTAGTGGAGCATATATGTCTAAATTAAACGTTTTCTATAAGTATATATGTAAGGGTTTTATGAAAATAAAATCATGTATTAATTGTAATAACCAGCTAGGATATTGGGATAAGCTATATGATAAATTTTATGAAGAGTATAGAAATTTAAGTATTAAAGAGCTACGAAGACTACAAAGTATTAGGTCTGTTGATTATAATGTAAACATGTCATATCCGTGGACAACTATTTTTATAAGTGCCGTTTTAGTTACATTTGTATCTAATATAATTAATGTAATTAATTTTATATCCTCTGATATATCAATAAATCTAAATCAATCTATAGTCGACTTTATAGGTTGGGGTGTGATTATTATAGTTATATTTGCTCCATTAATTGGATATTTTTATTTTTCTATTAAAAGGATATTTACTATAAAAACACGTATATTTTATTTCTTATTTATATCAGTTTTTATAATAGCACAGTTTGCAAAAAAGGGATCATTAGAAGCATTTGTTAATAATGCTATTATAGTTTTACTATTTTTGAATATATTTATGGTAGTTGTAGCTTTTTTAGATAAACAAAAACAAGAGTTAGGAATTGAATGTGCTGTTATTGAGGATTTAATTTTAGAGTATGAAGAGAATAAAATAATAAAAAATTAATAATTTCATCCTCAAAATTAGAAGTAATTTTTGAAGGTGAAATTTTTTATGATGAATTGTAAAATATATTGCGACAAATAAAAAATTCATATTGGAGATCTCGTGTAAAATGTAAATAACCACAAATACATGACACGGAGGTCTCTAATATGAGCTATATACATCTTACCATAGAAAAACGAAGTCAAATAGAAGTTTTAAGAAAAGAAGGTTACTCTGTTCGCAGAATTGCTAGCTTAATTGGTGTCCACATTCTACCGTAGCAAGAGAATTAAATCGCGTTGAAGGCGAATATTCTGCGATTAAAGCACAACAGTTAGCAATTAGTAAGTCTGCTAATAAAGGCAGACCAACAAAGTTAACACCCCAATTAGCGGCTTTAATTGAATCTAGATTACAACAAACTTGGTCTCCAGAAGAAATAGTTGGTGCTGAATTAGTTGGATTTCTAAGCTTTAAGACAATATATTCTTGGATCCATCATGTTTTTTTTACTGTAACAGAAGCTGTACTTCGACGGAAAGGGAAAAAGCCTGGTACCCAAGAAAAGCATGGACGATTCACTATTAAAAGAACCATTAAAGAAAGATCTCAAGAAGTTGAAGACCGGAATGTTTTTGGTCATTGGGCGCTAGATACAATGGTTTCATCCAGAGGACAAAGTAAAGGCTGTTTAGCTACATTTGTTGAACGCAAAACTCGATTCTATATAGCAGTAAAAATGGAGGACCGAACTAAGGATCCTATGTTTTTAGCTATTAGTTCTCTATACAATACATTAACAAGTAAACTACGTAAAACCTTTACGGTAGACCGTGGTAAAGAATTTGCATGCTATGAACAGGTTGAAACCAAGTTTGGAATACCAATGTATTTTGCCGATGCTTATGTAGCATGGCAACGTGGCACTAATGAAAATAGTAATGGTTTACTTCGAGAGTTTTTCCCTAAGAAAACTGATTTAGCTAAAGTAACACTAGATAAACTAAGAGAAGCACTAATGCTGATTAATAATCGACCTAGGTGCGTTGGATTTAAAACACCATTTGATATGTTAAAACATGAGATTAGAAAATTAATTTAATTTTGTCGCATTACTTATTGCAATTCAAGTTATGCATTTAAGTTTTTCAAAAATTTTTAAATTGTAATATGAAACTGAACAGTATCTAAATCCACTATTTTATTAACTTCTTCTAAAAGACTTCTTGTGGTATTTTGTAATGTAATATCTTACGTGGTAAATTATTACACCAGTGAAGAGTTCGGCGTAGTGTATGTTCTGAGATATTTTCTATTCGTTTTCCTTTCGGAATAAAACGACGAAGTAAACCGTTATGTCTTTCGTTAGAGCCTCGTTCCCAAGCTGAATAGGGCCTTGCCAAATAGATAGATAGTATCTCATCTTCAAGATCAGATATATCCGCAAATTCTAAACCATTATCAGCGGTTATCGTCTTACATAACAATCTTAACTCCACATTGTTTCTAAATGTACTTAACTACGTTTCTAATGTTTCCTTTTACATCATGAGAACGTGCAGAAGGACAGCGTAAAGCTATATATAATCTACTTTTTCGTTTTATTAAAGAAATCAATACATCATCTGTTTTATCTTTTGCTCCACGAACAGTGTCTATTTCCCAATGACCAAACTCTTTTCGAGTTTCAATCGTAGCATCACGAAGTTCTATTGATTTTCCTAGTTCACGTTTATACTTACTCGATACAGACTTTTTTTGAACGACGTATTACTAAAGGTAGATCAATAGCTTTTACCCCAAGTAGTCCTTGATGAAGATAATTATATAAAGTTTTAGTACAAACCATTTCATTACGTGCAAATATACACTGACGTTTAGCATATCCAACAGTAGCATCAAAGGACCAATGTTCTTTACATACTTTTTCTTCAACCCAGAGTATGAAAGACTCTATGGATCCTAACTTCATTGTATTAAATGAGCCAAGACATTGTTGTTCATATGTTAATTGCCCTGAATTTGCTGAATATACAAGACGAGCTTTACGGTGTCGAATTTGGATAACCGAACTACGTTTTAGTTCTATATAAATAGTGGTTCTAGAGCGTCCTAATACAGTTGCAATAGCTGTAACAGAATCACCGGCGGTGATTCTCTTTTCTACATAAAAGCGTTCTTCAAAGTTTAAATGTTTGTACGTAATGTCGTGTTATGATTAATATAGTCCATAGTGATTACCTCGGTTAGATTATGTTTGGTCACTTAAATCATAACACAAGGTTCACTATGGATTTTTTAGTTGTTCAATTTCATTCTACAATTAAGCTTTTTCAAAAATTGCTGAAATTTAATATATTTTAATAATTGTTAATGTAATTTACGTAAAAATACCATAATATTCTGATATGTTTTATGATGTATACAAGTCATCTAGGTAGTTACCAGTTGGCGTAGTATTCATATAGTTTGAGAGGAAGAATATGAGGTATAGAGAATGAGAGCGAGCAATATTGAGTTGTTGCGTATCATTTCGATGATACTAATTATTATGCATCATTTCAGCGTGCACGGTTGTTTCCCCTTTACACCAGATTTAACGTTTAATAAGGTGTTTCTCCAAGTATTTGGACTTGGAGGTAAGGCTGGTGTAGTCGCCTTTGTTATGATAACAGGCTATTTTATGATTTCTAGTAGCTTGAAGTTGCACAAGTTTGCCAAATTAGTTGGGCAAATATGGTTTTACAGCATTGCCATGCTCGGCATGGCTATGGGTTTAGGACTCGATACGGTGACATCACGAAATATGATGTTAGCCTTATTGCCCATTGGTGCCATGAGTTGGTTCGCCCAGAACTTTTTAGTACTCTATTTATTAACGCCTGTTATTAATCGAGTACTTCATTGGCTGCAGCATACATACTACGTTATACTCCTAGTGGTTTCCACGGTAATTTGGTTCTTAATGCCGACGGTGCTGAATTTGTGGCCTAATGTACCGCATACCACTTTTGGATTTAAACATATCTTTTCCTTTATCGTATTCTATTCGATGGGGGCGTACATCAAGCTGTACGGCTCACATATAACAAAGAAAATAGGTATTATTTTTAGCGCCATAGGCTTTGTAGGGGCCTTTCTAGGGGACATCCTCGTTGATGTACTAGCCATGACGAATCCAGTGTATATGAAACAGATTTTCTACTTTACACAAAATGATTATGGCTTCTTTCAATTGCTATTAGGCATTGGCTTATTTATTATTTTTTTGAAAGTAAAGATCACTTATCGTCCTTGGATCAATGCGGTAGCATCTACTACCTTTGGTATATACCTATTGCATGATAATAAGCTATTCCTTCATTACATGTGGGATAATGTATTGGCAACGTATCAGTACTATGATTCAATACTATTACCTCTGTATGCAATTCTTGTAGTGGCGCTTATTTTTGTTATCGGTATGATTGTAGACTATATGCGGTTAGCTTTCATAGAAAAACCTGTGATGAAAGCAATCACGCCGAGCCTCGAGCGAATTCAGTTAAGGGTTGAGAAAGTACTGCCATTATAATGCGATTATCGGTGTTTTTTGGTATAATATATAAGTATTCTTACCATAAAACGGGAGGTAATTATAATGCGTAAATTCTTATATATGTTAGCGGCGTTGCTTGTATTAATTGGCATTAGCACAAACGATGTAGAAGCTCGTCAAGATGTGTATGCTACGACATATCTCGGTAATAACTGGTATGTAGATCAAGACTCTGTAAAGCGAGTGGGAGATATACTCAACTTTACGGTGTACACAACAGCAGGTCTTAGCTACAAAGTGACATCTAGTGATGATAACTATTACAATGCAGACGTGTTTTACGATAATAATAAACTCGTATCGGATAATGTCCAATCCGTCTGGAAGTCGCCAGGCATGATGGCAGCCATGCGCGTGGCCCGTAGATAAACAAAAAAGGCAGGAATTATTGATATGTCCTCCATTACTGAACATCTAGTAATGGAGGACATGTTATATAATCTCTGCCTTTTCTTTTGCTTTTTATTATATATTTTTGTATATTTCTATTTATAGATTCTTATGGACTCGCTTATATGTTCGATATATAATTGGATTAGGATAGTCAGCGAGGTTGGGCCTCTCTTCGTTAATGAAGGGAGGGGTGTCTATGAGTGATTATGAACTAATCATGCTCCTGCTTCAAGTAATGGCTGTTGTCATCGCTTTCGGAGCACTAGTAGCACTTATTTGTTTTGGAAAAAGCAAATAGCCCTTCGTTACCGCTTGGTAGCTAGATAAAACGAAAAGGCCATTTCCTAATTTCTATTAAGTTTCGAGATGAGCCCGACGTGACTACTCGCTTGGCTATCTACCTATATTATAGGGATAAAAATATATATCGTCAAATTGAGATGAAATACATTATTATAATAACTACATATAAATAATCATAAAAGCTGTACATACATAGTTTAGATTGAACGGCTTTGATGTCAAAACCAATGTAACATCAAAGGTGGTTCAAAAATCGACTGTGTGTACAGCTTTTTGGTTTTAGTGTGTTTTTGTGAAAGTAGTCATAGGACTACCATAAAGTGATCTTATTATTTTTCAAGTTTGTCTACCAAGCGTTTTACTGTTTCTTGTAGATCTTTATTTTGAGTTTCTAATGCTTGTACGCGTTGTTCTAGTGCGTTATAAGAGGCAGGGGACATAGCAGTAGACAAAGATTTTCCTGGTCTATAGGTGATACCTACATTGGCCATAACGTGATTGTTCATCGTAAACCCTGTGGTGAGTAAAAGATTATCTTTGTGATAATAGCCTACACCTAGAGCTACTGCATTTGCATTTTTATAATGACCGTAGCCCGCCATGTATTGAACGCGATTATCCGGATCATATGGTAATGGATGTAATGCAGCTAATGCAGCGGCACGAGCATCACCTTTATTGGATTCCGATTCAACACGTTGTACCTCTTGAGATACATGTTGTACAGATTTTTCAATAGTGATGATAGAATTATTAAGCTGTTGACTTGTACTTTTACCAAGGGTATCAATCATTTGATGAACGCCGTAGAGTTGGGATCCGTTGACCGCATCTGTAGAGGTAGCACTTACGCGACCTGCTGCGAGATTGGTAATCGTCCGTTCCTTGCCCTTAGCCCCTACGGATACTGTTGATACAGGGGCGGTGCCGGCATAGTTGACGGTAGTACCATTTTCAAAGGTATGACTTGCTGTACCGACTACATCGCCGTCAGCGGAATCATTGCCAAGGACAACGCCATTTTTTAGAGAGGTAGTCACATTATTGCCGAGAACAAAGGTGTTTTCTCCAGAAATGTGGTTGTAATTACCTATACTGTAAGAATTGGCTGCATCAATAGCTGTTTTACCGTATTCGCCCTGGCCGAATACACCGGATGCGGTCGCTTTCTCTGATAGTGTATTA
>JAWETS010000010.1:0-91317 GCA_032480995.1 Veillonella sp.
ACTTCATTCTATCACTAGGAGGTTCTTTCCTTTTCTCTAAGAATTTTTACCGACCCCCAGTTTAACTGGGGGTTTAGTCATGCCTATTCGGCGTACAATCATAAAAAAAGAGACTCCCGAAGGAGTCTCTTTTATATGATTAACTATCAAATTAGAATTTGTAGTTAAGTTCTGCACGGTAGAAGTCAGCTTTGTCAGTTTTAGCGCTGTCAGCTGTTTTCCAGTCGAAGCCATAGTATGCGGACAAACCAACATTGGATTGTAATGCATAATCAACGGAAGCCATCCAACCTTTAGCGTTTTGGATGTATTTGTGGTTCCAAGTGGAATCGAGTACAGGTGCGTTTTCTTTAGCGTTGAAGTATTGACCTTTAACGCCCCAAGAACCTTTTTTAGCAATGCTGTAGTCGCCAAAACCAACGCCTGCAGTCCAAGCTGTGGAGTCTTCAATATTAGAAGCTTTTACCCATTCGCCACCAACCCAAACTTTGTCGAAGTTAGTGTTAGCATTGAAACCGTAAACGTTTTTGAATTTATTAAGTTTATCGGAACCACCATTATCTTCGGAAACACCTAATTCTTTGCTACCGTTGAAACGAGCATAGAAACCACCTAAATCAGCATGTTTACCTAATTTACCGTTTAAGCCTAAGTATACTACTTCAGCGTTAGCATCTTTTTCTACAGTTGTAGTTGCTGCAGTCGCACCAGCTGGTGTATGGGAAGCAGTCATAAGATTGCTAGAAGTCAAGTAACCATAAGCAGCTTGGAAGCCGATTTTATCGTTACCAGCGTTGAATTGAGCACCATCGAATTGTGCATCATAAGCTAAACCAGCACCGAATGTTTGACCGAAACGACCAGCTTTAGCAGATACGCGTTCGCCAAATTTGTGGTTTACATAAGCACGGTCCATTGTTACTGTAGAAGATTTGGATGCATCACCAAATTCATACGCACCTTTAACACGAACTACAGCGTCAGTACGATCGTTTACTTTTGCATTGAATTGGATACGAGCACGAGCATCAGTTTTGGAGGAAGCATGTTCTTGGTCTTCCCATTTAATACGCGTATCGCCAGTAACTTTTACGTTACCAACGCGGTCTTCCAAACGAGCTACACGAACTCCCAAGTTGTTCAATTCGTTGGAGAATTCATCAGCCAAACGGTTGATCATAGCTTGTTGTTCAGCGTTAGCGCGGTCTTGGTTAGCCATAGCTTTAGCTACCATTTGAGCCATTTCGTAACGAGTGATGTTGTTTTGGCCTTTGAAAGTGCCATCTGGGTAACCGTTAACGATACCAGCGTTAGCCAATTGGGAAACTGCTTGGTATGCCCAAGAATCTGGAGTTACGTCGGAGAATGGGTTAGCTGCGAATGCAGTAGTTACACCCAAAACTGCTGTTGCTGCGAAGATTGCTGCGAATTGTTTTTTCATAGTTGAATTCCTTCTTTCTGAAAAATAGAAATATAAAAGGTTACAAGTCATAACATTCACATTCTACTCTGTTCTTCAGAATAAGAATTACTGGGAGTGTCCACGTTTCCTCGCCACATTCTACATCGAAGTTCTTCGTTTCATGTGTTTGTTACTTCTTGTAGGGTGATATTAGCATAACCAAATTTTCGTGTAAACCCTTTTTTCTCAATTTCATTCTCATTATAAAAATTTTATAATTTAAAATGCCCTAAAATGCATTTATTATCTACTTTTATGCGATATATATTTTTTTATTAAAATATCAAATTTATCTTTTTTTACACTAAATGAGATTTATTATCACATATATTATTAAGTTATACTAATTAATAACATATCTATTAATTAATCGATAGCTATTTTATGCATAATTGGTTCATAAATACCTCATACAATATATTGTGAAATAGATCAATATACATACTAATCAAATAAATTTTTACCTTTTACTATATATAGATTTATTTTACTATATATATAATATTATATACAAAAGAAAATATTATCTCTTTATATACAACAAAAAAGACTTCCGAAGAAGTCTTTTTTGTTTGTGAGGGAATTAGAATTTGTAGTTTAATTCTGCACGGTAGAAATCGGAAAGATCGTTACCTTTTTGGTCTTTAGAGTTGAAACCATAACCTGCAGATAAGCCTACATTATCTTGTACTGCATAGTTTACGCTAGCCATGTAACCTTTATAACCATTAGATGTATTTGTTAAGTCATACGCTTGATCCCAAGTGGAACTTACGATTGGAGCGTTAGCTTTTTGGTTGAAGTATTGACCTTTTACATCCCATGTACCTTTTTTAGCGATGTCGTAATTACCATAACCAACACCTGCTGTCCAAGCTTGGGAGTCATTTACGTTGGAAGCTTTTAACCATTCACCACCAACCCAAACTTTATCTTTACGTAAATCTGCATTGAAGCCGTATACGTCTTGGCTATCAGAGTTTACTGTGGAACCATTATGGTTCAAGTTGCCGCTAGACAATTTAGAGTAGAAACCACCAACTGTGGATTCTTGACCAACTTTACCTTTAACACCTACATAAGCTACGGAAGGGTTATCGGATTTGGAATTACCATCAGCAGCACCTGCCATCATGTAACCATAAGCACCTTGTACTTGAACTTTATCATTACCTACGTTCAATTGAGCACCATCAAATGTATCATCGTACATTAAACCGCCACCAATTGTTTGTTGGAAACGACCACCTTTAGCAGATACGCTATTACCAAATTTGTGATCTACATAAGCACGATCGATTGTCGCATCAGCACCTTTTGTGGAGTCACCGAATTCGTAATTACCTTTTACACGAACAACAGCTTCAGTTTTATCATTTACTTTACCATTGAATTGAACACGTGCACGGCCATCTGTTAAGGATTTGCTGTTTGTTTTATAAACGCCTTTATCTTCAGAACCTTGGTAACGGATACGAGCATCACCAGTAACTTTTACATTACCTACGCGATCTTCCAAACGAGATACGCGTACGCCCAAGCTGTTCAACTCGTTGGAGAATTCATCTGCTAAGCGGTTAATCATTGCTTGTTGTTCTGCATTAGCACGATCTTGGTTAGCCATTGCTTTAGCTACCATTTGAGCCATTTCATAACGAGTGATATTGTTTTGGCCTTTGAAAGTACCATCTGGGTAACCATTAACGATACCAGATTGTGCTAATTGAGATACTGCTTGATATGCCCAGCTATCTGGAGTTACATCGGAGAATGGGTTTGCAGCGAATGCTGTTGTTACACCTAATACTGCTGTTGCTGCAAAAATTGTTGCGAATTGTTTTTTCATAATGAATTCCTTCTTTCTTATAAATAAGAATTTATAGTATCAGAAGACATTCACTGTATAAGTGGTATAACTATGAAAGATATATTAGGAGTGTCCACGTTTCCTCGACTATATTATCTATCACAGCGTCACCTCTTTATTAGTGGTGCCTTACTGTGATTAGAATATATCACCGTCCAAATTTTTTGTAAAGCATTTTATACAACTTAATTTGATGAAATTTCTTTCATGAATAAAAATAAACCTATAAACATAGATTTTTACTGCATTTTTCAAAATTAAATTTTGCGCAATTTCATTTTATTTATCTAAAATTCATGTATTTTAGATAATAAACCTACAACTTTTAATTATTAAAAATAATGAATATCATATTATTTAATATTTAATACTAATATATAGACCTAAAATATAATTATATTCCTCTTTTCTATTATTAATACCTTTATTTTGTCTCTCTAATTTCTATTAGTAATAACCTTATCAATGCCATTCATCATATATTATCTCTTAAAATATGTAATTAATAATATTAAGCTATAAATACCCCATTATTTAAATACAAAAAGCCTCTCTATAGTAATTACTACTATAGAGAGGCTTTTAGAAGCATTAAATTGCATAGGATACAAAACCTAGAACGTGATCAACTGGAACAGGGCCAATGAAACGACTATCACTAGAATGATTTCGGTTATCCCCCATCACAAATACATGACCTTCAGGAACTGTAACAGATGTAGAACGGGTATAATTCATTTTTGTATCTTTGGTATATGGTTCTTGTAATTGTTCACCATTACGCCATACATAACCATCTTTAAACTCTAATACATCACCAGGACGACCGATAACGCGCTTAACCCATACATCATTTGTTTGAGCAGCTTTATTAAAGACTGATGCATAGTTCATCAATGGTTCTTCTACATCATCTACCCAAGTACGTGCGCGATTAACACGACTATCAATGATTACAATTTGACCATAATTTGGCATTTCATTCATAATATGATGCCATTTCGTTACAATTAAATATTGACCATTGTGTAATGTATCCTCCATTGATTCACCAGATACACGTGTTGGTTGAATCAAGAAAATATGAATTACCATGGCAATAATTAATGCCAATACAATGGCATAAATCCAATCTAATATTTCTTTTACTATTTTATTACTCATATTAACCCCTTAATGACCGTTCTTTGTAAATCTACCACCAAATACATCATGTACATCTTGAATCGTAATAAATGCCGATGGATCTACTTCATAAACAGTATTTTTTAACCTCATAATTTCAAGTCTTGTTACTACAGAATATAAAACATGCTTAGGTTGCTTTAAATAGCCCCCTTCACCATACATAATTGTAACACCACGATTAAGGTTCGCATTTAATGCATCTGCAAGATTCTTAGAGTTCTCTGCATCTGTAATAATCATTACCCCTTTAGATTCATCAAGGCCTGTAATTGTAATATCGATCATCTTATAAGCAATGAAATAAGCAATTAAGGAATACATAGCACTATTCCAACTATATACAAAACCTGCGGCACCAAGAATAATGAGATTCATAGCCATTACGATTTCACCAACGGAGAAAGTGGAACGTCTATCAAAGATGATTGCCACAATTTCAGAGCCATCTAAAGAACCACCATTACGTATAATGAGGCCTACCCCAATACCTAAAATGATACCACCAAAGATAGATCCTAAAAATGGATCTGTCGTAATAGGTGTAAAATTATGAGCAAAGGTAGAGAAAATTGCCATCCATACGATAGAAAATAGTGTAGAGAAAGTAAAGTTTTTGCCATTAGCTCTATAGCCAATATATAAGAAAGGCAAGTTAAAGAGTACGACGAAAATACTAAAAGAAATTCCGGAAAGCTCTGCAGCCATCAAGGAAATACCAACTACACCACCATCGATGATATTATTCGGTACTAAAAATAAATCTAAGCCTATAGTATAAATTAGAGCCCCTAAGATCATCATTAAGCAACGCATAATAAAATTTGACCACTTATGCGTTGAAGCTTCATTTTTCATGCACTTCTCCTTTACCGTACAACTGCTCCATAGCATGTAGTCTCTTTTCTTCTAACTCACCAGAGTCCATCATATTACTTTGTATATCATTAGCAGTTTGGTTTAACTGTTTTGTATAACGTAAACCAATAATAAAAGCAGTTAAATCATCTACAGGCTCTGGTGGAAATTGCATAGACGTAGGGATAATCTTACGCCACCCTGTAGGTGAATTATATTGCCAATATAATTTTCGAGCCTCCTCAGTACTATGCGATTCATCAATTAAACTAGTAGTAATTCTGTGATTTCGTCCAATTTGTTGGAGAGATGGATATAAATATTTATGATTTGTACCATTTCCACATACCATATGAACAATACCATAATATTCAGTTAATATACGTTCAATTTCACCATTGAACTGTTTTGTCATAATAATTTTACGACATACCATAGTACCAGAAGGTGTCACAATTGCTACACCTGTTTTTTCATTGCCTGGATCTACAGCCAAAATGTACGTAGTATCAGTCATATTACTATCCTCATTTCTAATACAGCATTTATATTTTAACACAAAACGAAGGTCTTATGTAAAAATTTACATAAGACCTTCGTTTAAAGTATATAAACCAAAATACTATTCAATTTAATAAGCTGGCATTTTAGCCTTATCATTAAAAACAGGCATTTGAGTAATACGTAACTTAAGATGCACAGGACCAGATGAATATGTATCACCATCAACATACGCTTCCACATGAACCTTGCCATGCATTGTAGCAATACGACGAATAGCAGTAAACAAATCATCCCCTGGTATCGTTCCGATATCACCAGATAAGGAATCCGGAATAATCCCTTTCTCTCTTGCCTTTTCATTTACTTGCTTTAAGAATTGAAGCATAGCAGATTGAGCGTTAGGGCCACCATCCATTATAGCAGAATGGATTACTTCTCCATTTTTATAAATAAATTGTTGTGGGTAAACTTGGATAACTGCTACCGCTGGTTCACCAGCAATAATATTTCCAGCAGCAACCACTTGAACCACCATTGGAGTCTTTGCTCTATTAAGCTTTTGTGTAGCTACCTCAATATTCTGACGATCTACATACACAACGGATTGACCATTATCTTCTATACCTAAGCGACGTAAAACAAGTTTATTTGTATCATCGATAATATGTTTAATAGCATTATTACTATCTTCTTCACTTAAACCAGGTCGTACAACAGCTTGTGCTAATAACTGATCTACTTGGAAGAGAATGGTTCCTTCCCGTAAATGAATGATGCCATTCTGCAATTGTTCTTGTGTATTTTGTAGATTCTTAATATGCGCTTCCATCTTAGCACGTGTTGCTTCAAGCTCAGCTACCTTTTGAGACACCTCAGCATAAGAGGCTTGTAAAGATGCCAATTCGGCTTCTGTTGCGTCTTTAGCAGCTTGTGCACTCGCCAATTCAGCTTTTGTAGCCTCTACTTCACGGCGAATTTGTTCGATCTCAGCCATCCGTTCTTCAAGCTCTTGTTTATTTTGTTCTAACAAAGCCTGCCCACGAATCAGTTCTTGCGTCTTTGCAGCAACCTCATTATTCAGCTGCTTCATATCAGCTCGCAACTGATCCATACCGAACAATGCGGTTCGTACACTTTGAGACGTAAAGGTTAATACCCCAACCGTAGCTGCTGAAACTAAAAGGCCTGTCACAATAGTAACTATAATAGATGTGTGCTTAGGTCGTAATCCAAAGAGGGACATACGACGTTTACCAATTTTAGTGCCTAGCTTATCCCCCATGTAAGCAATGAGACCACCCATAAGAGCGATAATTATTAAGATTTTAACACCTACTAACATCATGTCCCTCCTTTCTACTAAGAATACAATCTGTTATTTCGATACACGCCAATTCAAATACAGCCCTGCAATAATACCTAATGTATCCGGTATTAATGCAGCCAATAAGGTTGGCAATGCTCCACCTTTCCCTAAAGCACCAGCAAAGGTCATCACCCCATAATAAATAAAGATGATGAGAATACTAATACCAAAGCCGATAGATGAACTAGAGCGTTGTTTTTGAAGGCCTAAAGGTGCACCTACGAGAGCAAATACAAAACTTGCCAACGGAATTGTGAAGCGTTGGTACATTTCCATTTCAAGTTTATTAGCATTAGTATAAGCAGCCTTATAAGCTCTGATTTGGTGACGTAACTCCTTAATCGTCAATTCCTCAGGCTTACGTTGATCTTGTTGAATATCTTTTGGAGCAGACTTAATCGGCAAGGATTGCTCCTTAAATTTCATGGTACGTTCAACACCATTACCAGCTGATAAATCATAGATGATACCATTCTGCATCACCCAATATTGACCATTCCAAATAGCCGTATCTGCATTTTCAACTTGTTGTAACTTGCCACCCTCCCCAAATTGTTGAACCGTAATCATGGACAACTGTTTGGTTTCAGCATCATAGCTCTTAGCATACATCAATGTGCCTAGCTCATCACCATTCATCGTTTTTAACACGATATGATTTTGTGTTTGAGGTGATGCATTTTTCATGATTTGTTCGCGCACAATCGTTTGATACATATGATTTGTACGAGGCACAACAAATTCATTAAATGCTACAGCCCCAATGGAAATGATGAGTGCAATAATATATACGGGCATGGCCAAGCGTAAAAAGCTTAGACCTCCAGCACGCATAACAACGATTTCACTAGTGCTACTCAAACGACTAAAAGTCATAAGAGAAGCCAATAGTACTGACATTGGGAATGTTAAAATAACAATACTTGGTAAAGCCAAGACAAATGCTTGCATAACAAGCAACAATGGTGCTCCATATTCAGTAATATATTGAGCAATCCTAAACAATGTGCCTGTACCAATAAAAATACTAGTAAAAGCAAAAACCCCAAATAGGAATGGGCCTACAAAAGCTTTTAAAATATATTTATCTAATAATCGCATAGCCCCTCCTATAATTTAAAGTTATCCCCTAAATAATGTTCACGAGCGATTGGATCATTCGCAATTTCATCAGGAGTACCCTCTAGGAGGATTTTACCATTACTCAAAATATAAGCCTTATCTACAATCCCCAATGTTTCGCGAACATTATGGTCTGTAATCAAGATACCAATACCTCGGTTCTTAACGTGTAAGATAATTTGCTGAATATCAGCAACCGCAATTGGATCGACACCTGCAAAAGGTTCATCAAGAAGGATGAAATTAGGTTCTAAGGCGAGGCAACGCGCAATTTCTACACGGCGTCGTTCACCACCAGATAATTGCATCCCCATACGGTCACGGACATGTCCAATATGAAATTCTTCAATCAATGATTCCACGATAGCTTCAATCTCATCAGATTTTTTTGCCGTAATCTGTAGCATGGCACGAATATTGTCCTCTACAGACATGGAACGAAAGATTGATGCCTCTTGCGGTAAGTATCCAATCCCTTCAGCCGCCCGCTTATACATAGGAATATTTGTTATATCCTTGCCATCAACGGTAATGATACCAGAACTTGGTCTTTCAATGCCTACAATCATATAAAATGACGTAGTTTTACCGGCCCCATTAGGCCCTAATAGACCTACAACTTGGCCTTTATCAACGCGTAGACTTACACCATCTACCACATTGCGTCCGCTAAAGGTTTTAACTAAGTTTTTGGTTTCTATATACATATATTATCCTTATTTATTCGGAACAATGACGAGTGTACTACGTCCACCTAATGTTTCAGCAGAATCATCAGCTAAACGAATTTTCAGTTCCGGTGCATTCAGTACATTACCATTTTGAACGGCATGCGCAGAACCCGATAAGAGTACCACTCCATCATTTTGGTTTGGCGTTTGTGTATATGTAGCTCGGTCAGCAGAACCAGACACGTTTCGTTCAGGATTAGAGAAGGTAACATTACCTTGCGCTACAGCACGAACTTCCTTCATCCATCCTTCTACCTTATCACCGGTTAAGGTTGTCCCTTTAGCAATCAAACGGGCATTGCCTGTAACAAGACCGTATTCAGAGTCAGTACTATACTCAACACTGTCGCCAAAGATTTGGCGATCAGCACGTTGTAAATGAACGCTACCATTAGCAGTGAATTTATTATTATTGTAACTGTGAACCGCTTGAGCAGACATGGCCATATCAGAACCAATCATAGATACACCACCATCAAGATTTGCTTCTTGAGTTTTTGTATTGTACCAACCCTTGGCACCAGTCATAGTTTTATCCGCTTGGGTAATAACAACATTACCTGTTGCATCTGCACGACCTGAATTGCCATCATAAGACAATGTATCAGCGCTGATAGTCAACGGATCATTTGCAGCCCAAACTGTAACAGATGCGGTCATGAGTACAGCTAATATAGCCATACCAATCTGTTTTTTCTTATTCATCATATTTCCTCTCAATTACTTCTTTATTAATTTCGCATGTCCAATGGCTTTAATAATTTTTAAAGACATATTGCCCTCAAGCTTGTCACCTGTGAGGGTTACATCCTTACTGTTATAAGTGAAAGCCGTTTTAGATGTCAATGTTTTCGTTTTGTTATCAAAATGAAGGGCCTCAGTTTTAAATTCTGCACCTTCCGTATTGGTAGCAGTAACGCCTTGATCAATATCAAGAGAGTTTCGATCACCCGTCAGTACAGCATGAGGAGCTGTAATCGTAGTAGTCACATCATCTTGATAGAACAGACCTTTCAAATTGGTCAGAACGATAGCTTTTGTACGCGGGTCATATTCAATCTTCTCAGCCGATAATGCCCATACTAACTTGCCATCCTTTTCCTCTTGCAAGTCCGCACCTTGGAAATTAACGAGTTGTCCACTTTGATTTTGAGTGGAATTAGCCTCATTAGAGTCTTTCATAATAAATACAATAAGACCGATTAGAGCTAATACTATAGCGACCACAATGGCAATTAACTTTTTATTGTTTTTCATGCGCTCTCTCCCGTATAGCTATCTTCTTATCGTAATCAATAATTTGATCCATCTTAGTCATCCAACGATGTTGGAACCAAAGCCACTCATCTGGATGTTCACGAATAAATTCTTCCGTAACACGTACACAGGCTTCAGTTAGACGATACATATCAACATCTTCATCGCCAGTTTCCTCATAATGTAATGCCGGCAAGATATGAACGATATGTCCTCCTTCAGGCTTACGAGATGCAAAAATAGGTACTACAGGAGAGCCAAATTTCTTTGCAAATGTTGCTGGTCCCATAACAGCTGATGAATCTTGTCCCAAAAACGGAACTGGTAAACCATTTATATATCCATCTTGGTCAGCTAAGAATCCAAGAAGTTTTTTCTTTTTTAAAGCCTTAGCAGCAGAAACGATTTCGTTGCCACCACTAGCAAATACGTCAAGCCCCACCATCTCACGATATTCATTCATAAGGCGTGTGAATTGAGCATTAGGTTGTTTCTTAACAATTGTAGTGGAAGGATATCCATGAGCCGCCATAGCAGCCCCCATCCATTCCCAGTTGCCTACATGGCCGGTAAGAACGATAACTCCCTTATCTTCAGCAATGGCCTTTTCTAAATGTTCAACACCACGCATCTCTATGTGTTTATTGATAAAGGATTTCGTCAGGTTTGGCATGTATAATACTTCCATAACACTGCGACCAAGATTTTTGAACAACTTATTAATTAATTGTTCCGCCTCTTGATCGTTCATATTCATGCCAATTTTAATATTATTTATGCCTCTAAGCTTTTGCTTCTTCGCTATTAGCCCATATACAGGACCTAAACAAGCGCCTATGAGCAAAATGAGCTTGTATGGTAGTCGACAAACAAGCCAACTAATGCCTTTAACTAAATGGTATTGCCATTCGTTATTCATTCTGCCCACCTCCTTTATTGTCCATGAGCATGGGCCTCTCGCGCATAATCTGCAACAACAGAATCCCATAAACCTTGATTCTTCAGGATATATTCTACAGCCTCTCTAACAGCACCATGTCCACCATTGACGGTAGAAATAAATTTAGCTATTGATTTAACCTCTAATACCGCATTATTTGGTGCCATCGGCAAACCTACGAGTTGAAGAGCTCCTAAATCATTAAGATCATCACCCATGTAAGCAACCGAAGCTAAGTCGATTTGATGTTTTTTACAAAGAGCTCTTAATACTTCAGTTTTATTAGCATGCCCCATAAGAAGTTCATCAAAATGCAATTCCTTTGCACGGCGCTCTACCATAGGAGATACACGAGCCGTAATAATTGCTAACTTTATCCCTGATTTACGAGCCGCAGTCAAGCCTAAACCATCTTTTACAGAAAAGGCTTTGAGCTCTTCTCCAGTCGATGTATAAATTAGAGTGCCATCTGATAAAACTCCATCAACATCGAGAACAATCCATTGAATATTCATTATACAATGCCTCTACGCAATAAATCCGTAATGTGAACAATGCCAAGACATACATTATTAGTATCAACCACAGGTAATACGGTGATAGGGCGAGGTTGATTTTTCTCCATCAAATGAAGCGCTTCTGCGGCCAATTTATCCTTTGTAATCGTACGCGGCATAGACGTCATCATATCCTCTACGGGCCATTCTAAAAAATTGCTGCCAGAATCAAGTCCACGTCGAACATCACCATCAGTCACTAGACCTAACAAATGTCCTTCTTCATCAATAACATTTGTAGCACCTAACCCTTTTTCTGTCATTACAAAGAGTGCATCACGAACGGTAGCCCCTCTAAATACTGTTGGATTATCATCGCCACCATGCATGATATTTTCTACAGTCAACAATAATTTGCGACCTAAGGAACCACCTGGATGGAATACAGCAAAGTTTTCTGGAGTAAAATGATGGCGTTCCAATAAACATACTGCTAATGCATCACCTAGTGCTAGAGCAACAGTAGTACTTGTAGTAGGTGCTAAACCCAATGGACAAGCTTCTCGTTCTACCTCTGCCAACAATACAATATCAGAATTTTTTGCTAATGTAGACTCTGGTTTCCCTACAACACAGATTAATTTAGCTCCTATGCGGCGCAGAGACGGCAAAATACTAATGATTTCTCCTGTTTCACCACTATTAGAAAATGCTAACACTACATCATCTTCAGTAATCATACCAAGATCACCATGCACGCCTTCACCAGGATGCATAAAAAGTGCCGGTGTCCCTGTACTAGCCAAGGTAGCCGCAATTTTACGACCAATATGACCAGATTTCCCCATTCCTGTACATACTACACGGCCCTTACAAGCCAAAATCATATTTACAGCATTTACAAAATTGTGATCCAAACGAGAACTTAATTCTTCAATAGCACGAGCTTCCTCATGAAGCACCTGTGCCGCTTGTTCTAAAATAGTCACAAATACCGCCCCTAACCTTTTACGATTTTATCAATAGCTACTAAATCACGAAGCACAGCTTCAAATTGATCTAAATACAACATATTAGGACCATCAGACAATGCTTCCTCAGGATTATCGTGTACTTCAAAGAATAACCCATCTACGCCACTAGCCACAGCCGCACGTGCCAAATTTGGTACAAATTCACGGTTACCACTAGATTTAGTCCCTGCACCACCTGGTAATTGAACGCTATGAGTAGCATCAAAGATTACTGGATAGTCGAAAGAACGCATAATTGGGAAGGATCTCATGTCAACTACGAGATTATTATAACCAAAGCTAAAACCACGTTCGGTAAGCATAAGATTTTCATTACCTGTTTCTTTCATTTTATTAAGAACATTTTCCATGTCCTTAGGAGCCATGAATTGACCTTTTTTAACATTTACGCATTTACCAGTTTTAGCAGCGCCGTAAACAAGATCAGTTTGACGGCATAAAAAAGCTGGAATTTGTAGAATATCTAATACTTCAGCTGCAGGTTCAATTTGCTCGATAGAGTGAATGTCACTGACAACGGGCACATTGAGTTCCTTCTTAATAGAAGCAAGCATTTTTAACCCTTCCTCAAGACCTGGTCCACGGAAGGAACTAAAGCTAGAGCGATTAGCTTTATCAAAGGAAGCTTTAAAGATATAAGGAACACCTAAACGTTCGCATATCTCTTTTGCTCGTTTACCGATAGCTAATGTGCGGTCATAGTCCTCAATAACACATGGACCTGCAAGGACAAATAAACCCTTGCCGCCACCCACAGTAATATCTTTAATTTGAACTGTTTTCATTTATTTCTCCTCTTGCTCGTAAATTGCATTAACACGAGCTAAGTCTTCAGGTGTATCAACACCGATAAATCGTTTATTTGTTAGAATAACACGAATTGTATAACCGTTTTCTAGAGCACGTAATTGTTCTAGAGATTCTGTTTGCTCCGCCGGAGTTGGCTCCATCTTAGCGTAGTTTAATAAGAACTCTCTACGATATGCATAGATGCCAATATGTTTTAGTGGCGGACGCACAAAGTCATGACGAGGATATGGGATTAAAGATCTAGAAAAATACATCGCATCATTACGATTATTTAAAATGACCTTTACCGCTGATGGCTCCTCGTACTCTTCCTCTAATAAAGGAGTAGCTACTGTGGCCATCTGCAAGTTTGGATCTTCCTCAAATAGACGTGCCAAGTCATCAATAAGATTTGGATCAATCATCGGTTCATCACCTTGGACATTGATAACAACATCCAAGTCTGTATAATGACTCGCAACCTCTGCTAATCGATCCGTCCCTGTAGGGTGATTAGGATCTGTCATCATAACAGTTCCCCCAAACTGTTGTACTGCAGAATATACGCGGTTATCATCAGTGGCTACAATTGTACATACTGTCTTTGTAGCTTGTGATACCCTTGCATAAACCCGTTCAATCATAGGTTTACCTGCAATATCAGCTAATGGTTTGCCCGGTAATCTTGTAGAACCATAACGCGCAGGAATAACACATCCAAACTTCACGATAAAACCCCATTTCTGTTATTCGTGTATCTTATTATTATACACTAAATCTCTAAATTTTCTATGAATTCTTGTTTTCCAGAAACAAATTCAATCCCTATAGATAGCACCAGAATCGGTATTTTCAAGTCTTCAATTGCATGCAACTGACTTAACTTAACTGCATCCTTTTCTGTAATGCAAATAGCATCAGCTTGATGAGCAAATGCTTGTTTCCAAATCTCAACTACATCATCATTTGAAAAGTCATGATGATCTCCAAATGGCAAGGTATGAACAACGTTATACCCTACATCAGTTAACGTTTGTGTAAAGGATTGAGGGTTTCCAATTCCACTCACAGCCATAATGCGTTGTTCCTTGTAAGCATCTACAGAAGCCCCAACAGAACCATTAGCCCACTCATCTAAGGTGTACATAAATTGCGGCTTATGTGTTGTTTCATAGACAGGTATATTGGGAATCATCTGAGTTAATCGCTTTCGAATGCCGGATACAATACCTGGTGCTACTTGATCAACCTTAGTAAGAACGATAATATCCGCACGCTGTAAACCACTAAGGGGTTCACGTAATAGTCCCCGTGGCAATACATGTTCATAGCCAAACGGATTGGATGCATCGATTAGTACAATATCAATATCTCTTGCTAGTGCACGATGTTGAAAGCCATCATCCATAATAAGACAATCGGCACCTAGCTCATTAATAGCGATTTCTGCAGATTTGGAACGTTCACGTCCAATGATTACATTAGATTTTTGTAAAACCTTAGCCAGTAACCAAGCCTCATCACCACTGATAGATGGCTCTACAAGCATTGTTCCATCTTTAGAAATAATAATATTTTTGTTATTATCTTCTGCACGGTATCCACGACTAAGAACAGTAGGATGAAGGCCCTTCTGAGTAAGCACATCACAAATAAATCGCACCATCGGTGTTTTTCCAGTACCACCAGCCGTAATGTTGCCAACGCTGATTACAGGCACTGTAACTTTCGTAACGCCTTTACCCTCATCAAATCGAGCATTGCGTATTGATACAGCTTTCTCATAACCTTTACTCAAAAGGCCTAAACTGGAGCGAGCTATATCACCTAATACGGATTGATCTTCACCACTAACGATGGATTTGAATAATGCTTCCCCACTCATAGGTGACGCCTCCTATTATGTAATACAGTAAACTAATCTACAAATTTAGTCTTACTACGGAATAATTTGATGTTTCTCAAATAGCAAACGTAACTCTTGTGTATTACGCCGCGTAGCACCACGATTTTCTTTAATGATATCCAGGCAGTTTTGCCCCATCTTTTTAGCCAAGTCTCTATCCTTACATAAACGCAAGACCATAGCGGTTAACTCTTTTCCATTCTTCACTTGCTCACAAGCATTTCGAGAGTTTAATAAGGCGAAAATTTCTTTAAAGTTAAACATATGAGGCCCAACCAAAATTGGCTTACCATGTGCAGCTGGTTCCAAAATATTATGGCCTCCAGTTTTAACAAGGGAACCACCAACAAAGATAATATCGCCTAAGCTATACAGTCGGCCAAGTTCACCAATGGTATCTAAAACGACAACGGGAATACCTTCATGAACAGGCTCCTTCATATCGCTACGACAAATAGCACTCAATTCATAACGCTTTGCAATATTTTGCACATCATGACCGCGATAAATTTCACGAGGCGCAATCAATAAACGAGCTTGTAGATACTCTTTCAATACTTGCTTGAAGGTTTCAAAAATAGCCTCTTCTTCACCTTTGTGAGTACTACCTGCAATAATGATAGGATGATTATTTCCAAAGCCAAATTCATCGAGAAGAGCTTGTTTTTCTTCATATGATACGGTGGCATATGTTTGATCGTATTTCATATTACCTGTTACGGTAATATCAGGTGTATGAGCACCTAAACTTTCAATATACGCCGCATCAAATTTGGACTGCATGCAGAAACGCTCAATAGAGCGTAACATTTCACGCGTAAAAGCACTGATATACTTATAACGTTTCATACTGCGATCTGAAATGCGTCCATTAACCATCATAACTGGAATGTTTTCCGATTCGGCGATACGCAAGAAGTTTGGCCAAATTTCAGTTTCTACGAGTAAAATAGTAATCGGCTTAATAATATGTAAAATTTTACGAGTTAAATACGGCAAATCAAGGGGAAAGAATATAATTCCTTCTGCTTCAGGAATGATACGATGAGCCATAGCATGACCAGTAGCAGTAACTACTGACACAACCACAACAGCTTCAGGAAATTCCTTTTTAACCTCTTTTACCAATGGACTGGTAGCCACAATTTCCCCTACGGAAGCGGCGTGAATCCAAATAGCACGACGCCCTTCAATTTTCTTTAATAGCGAAGCGGGCATATAGCCTGCACTTTGTTTGATACGCTCATAAAAGCCATCTTCAAAGGCAAGTCGGTATAAAATAACCGGAATCAAGCCTATCCAATAAAATATGAGCAATACGTTATATATCCAGTACATGGTTATCCTTTATTGGAGAATTGAACGGAATAAAGATGATTGTACAATCCGCCGTCAACAGCTAATAGCTCTTGGTGAGTCCCCTGCTCTACCAAGCGACCTTGATTAAGTACAACAATTTGATGAGCATTTTGAACGGTGCTCAATCGATGGGCAATGACAAATGCCGTACGCCCTTTCATGAGACGATCTAACGCCTCTTGTACAAGCTTTTCGCTCTCAGTATCTAAAGCAGATGTGGCTTCATCTAAAATTAGAATTCGAGGATCTTTTAAAATAGCACGTGCGATAGCAACGCGTTGACGTTGTCCACCAGATAGCGAACTGCCTCGTTCACCTACAATCGTATCGAGACCATCAGGCATTTTCTCAACGAACTCAAGTACATTAGCCGCTTTAGCCGCTTCATACACGTCTTCATCAGTAGCATCTAAACGACCATACAAGATATTCTCTTTAATTGTAGCATTGAACAATACGGTTTCCTGTGGTACAAGACCAATTTGTTCACGCAAAGATTTAAAAGTAACATCTTTCACGTTATAACCATCTATTGTAATAGAGCCACCTGTTACATCATAGAAACGAGGTAGTAGGTTAGCGAGAGTTGTCTTACCTGCACCAGATGGACCAACAAGGGCTACACTTTCGCCAGCCTTAACTGACAAGGTAAAATTTTCTAAGGCAGCCTTTTCTCCATCATAGGAGAAAGAAACATCATTAAACTCCACATTGCCGGTAATAGCAGGCAATGTAATAGCATCAGGTTTCTCCACAACATCTGTTTTAGTATCTAAAATTTCAAATACACGATCAGCAGCAGCCAACGCCTTTTGAATATTACCATATACTTGACTCAAACGTTTTACGGGATTTGACAAGTTAATAGCATAAATCAAGAAAGCAATCAAAGAACCTGCAGTAATAGCACCTGTTACTACGGAGTAACCGCCGTACCAAAGGATGACCGCTACAGCGATTGCCGCAGAAAACTCAACCATTGGGCTTAACAAGCTAGTCAATTTAGTAGCTTTGATAACTGCTTTAAAATTGCGATCATTTTCATCTTCAAAGCGCTTACGCTCAAAATCTTCACGAGCAAAGGATTTTACAACGCGAACTGCACTAATTACCTCTTGTAAAAGTGCCGTAATATCAGCTACACGCCCTTGGACATCATGCCCTGCCACGCGAAGCTTCTTACCAAAAACATTGATAATCACTAAAACTACGGGAACCGTAATAAAAGTAACTAACGTCAATTTCCAGTCAATGAGAAGCATGGACACCAAGGAACCGATAAGTGTTACAGATTCAGTGATAAAAGAAATCAAATTATCTACCACGGCCGTTTGCAATGCAGCTACGTCATTTGTAAGATTACTCATGATAACGCCCGTCTTACGACGATCGAAATAGGATAAGCTTAATTTTTGTAGATGATTAAAAATAGCCTCACGTACATCGATAATCACGCGCTGTCCGATGTAGGACATGTTATAAGTTTGACCATAGGTAGCAAAGCCACGAATTAGGAAAATGAGTATAATAGCACCTACAATAAGGTTCAACATAAACATATTCTTTTCATCTAATACTTGGTCTACTACATTCTTAATTAGCCAAGGTACTACCAAATAGGCAGCAGCAGCGACAATCATGCAGAATACTGCAAAAAGCATTCGCTTATAATAAGGCTTTACAAAGTATAAGAGCCTAGAATAACTATTCATTACATTTCTCCTTACCGAGATTATATACAAGATGTGCTACCCGTTTTACTGCACCCGGCTCACCTAATTTATGACGTACTTCGCGCAATTCACTGCGCATAGCTTCATTTTTGTCTACATCGCTGAGCAATGGTTCTACCAAAGACACAATTGCGTCTGGAGTGACAGCATCTTGTAATAATTCGGGAATGACTTCTTTACCCGCTACAATATTAGGCAAGCCCACATGTGTTACATTCACAACCATCTTACCAATACCATACGTAATTGGAGATACACGATACAATAATACCGTTGGCAATTCCATCATCGCCGTTTCTAATGTAGCCGTTCCTGATGCAGCAAGGCACACATCACAAATCTGCATCAAGTCATATGTATGGTCTTCCGTAATCGTAACAGGCACCTTATGAACATCGATAAACTCTTCTAGCTCACTTCGATCAATTGTATGTGCTCGAGGCAAGAAGAATTGAATATCTTCATGCTTCGCCATCAATTGCTCACCACTTTTTAACATCGTATCAAGTAAGGATAAAACCTCTTGTTTACGACTGCCAGGCATGAGCAATATCTTTTTAGCCTCTTTGCGAGCCCCAAAGTATGCTTCGGCCACATCCTTAGTCATCGTAGGATGTACGATGTCGAGTAAAGGATGCCCTACAAAATCTACATTACATTTATACTTGCGATATGCTTCAGCTTCAAATGGAAAGATAGATGCTACCTTAGTTACATACTTACGGATTGTATTACCTCGACTACTATGCCATGCCCAAATCGTTGGAGCAATATAATACAAAACAGGAATCCCCAGTTCATGAGCCACCGCAGCTAATTTCATATTAAAACCTGGGTAATCTACACAAACGAGAATATCTGGTTTCTCCTTCATCATGACGCGTTTCAAATACGTGCGCAACTTAAAGAATTTTGGCAATGATTTCACAATCTCTACAATACCAATGACACCAAGATTCTTAATATCATACACGATACGAACACCAGCACGCTCCATCAAGGTGCCACCCATACCAAACATTTCTACAGAAGGATCTATTTCTCTCAATGCATTGGCTACACTTGCCGCATGAGTATCGCCGGAAGCTTCACCGGCGGAAAACATGACTTTCATTATGCATCCTTTCTGGAATTTACAAATTCTTGGTCAACAGCACAGATAACAATACCATGACGATCTGCCATATCAAGCACATCTTGTTGTTGTACGAAAATAGTCTTTTCCGCTTCTACAGCTAGTACCTTACAACCACTATCAATCATAGACATGAGCGTTTTTATACCTACTGCCGGCACATCAAAGCGTACATCTTGATTTGGTTTTTCTGTTTTAACAACAATCGCATCTCCGCGCCCCAGTTCTCCACCTCTCAAGATACACTTGTCAGTCCCTTCAATGGCTTCAATTGCCATGACCGCCTTATGTTTAACAACAACGGTTTGACCAATATCAAGGGCCCCCATTTGTTTAGCTAGTTCAAAACCAAAACAAATGTCAGCCCATTGCTCATCTGTAGGTTGTGCTTTTGAAAGCACTCCTACCTTTGGCATAAATGGTTTCAAGTATGCTGTTTGATCTAATACTTTAAAGCCTTCTCGTTCGATTTCATCAACGATGGCAAGCATAATCGTATCATCTTTACGATTTTTAAGACGCTTTAAAACACCTAATGTTTTTAAATCAGGAAACGTAAGACCTTTAAAAAGAATCTCTTTAGTAACTTTCCCAAGCATGGTTAACTCTTCAACCTCTTCTTTTTTCAAGGTTTTGAAGATTTTACCTAGTTTAGCAACACCAATATCGTAGAAAGCATCAGCCTCAGCCTTTAGAGCCGGGTCTATATCAGGTACCACACCGATAACAACCACCTCGTGGCCCAATACATGAGCGGCACGCATGAATTCTACAGGCAAAACACCTATGCCCGCAATTAATCCTACCTTTGCCAAGACTATACCTCCTAGATGGCCTCACGGCCTATATATCAATTAGTAATTTCAAGTTCCCTATGAAAAGGCCTAAAAATAGACATAATCATATACAATATATTGTACTATAAATAGCTACTTTTTACCATTAAAAAGCCATGGTTTATGCCCTTTTCTTCATCATTTTATTATAATTCCCTTATTCCTTTTAAGCACTAAAAAATCTACGATTATATCTATCAAAACTTTTCTATAAATATAAAAATATAATGTAAATTATCATTGATATAAAACTCAACTAGTAATAATGCACACAAAAAGACCTCGTACATTGTACGAGGTCCTCATAATTAGTCGCGACGAGTACGCATAATTCCCCTATCCGCATTGCGTAGGAAGCGTAATAAATTTTCAATTTCTACGGAAGAATCCAATTGTAATTCCATTTCTTCAATCGCCTTAGATAAGCTGAATCCAGAACGATAAATAATACGGAATGCCTGTTTCAAATCACGTCGTACATCTTCGGAAATCCCTGCACGAGATAGGCCTACAGAGTTTAGACCGATAACACGTGCCGGTTGACCATCAGCAATTACGTAAGGTGGGATATCTTGTACCACCTTAGCCATCCCGCCAACCATTGCATTACGACCGATTTTAACAAATTGATGAATACCTGCAAGGCCACCAATAACAACGCGATCTTCAACGATAGCGTGCCCTGCAAGACCAGCACAATTACTCATTATTACATTATTACCAACGATACAGTTATGAGCCACATGTGTACAGGCTTGAAGTAAACAATTATTGCCTACACGTGTTTCTTCACCTTCACCAGTAGCGCGGCTAATAGTTACGAATTCACGAATAACCGTTTCATCGCCAATATTACAATAGCTTTTTTCGCCTTTAAATTTTAAATCTTGCGGTTCCAACCCAATAGATGCGTTAGGATAAATTTCACAACGCTTACCAATGGTTGTCCAACCACCAATTACAACATGTGCACCGATTTGTGTGCCATCGCCAATCTCGACATGTTCGCCGATAACAGCGCCAGGACCTACGATTACATCTTTGCCCAATTTAGCATTTGGATGGACTATGGCTGTACTATGGATGTTGGATTTCGCATTTTCCATGCCTACAACTATCACTACAATCACTCCTCATTCTATTATACAAGGGCAAACATGTATTCACCGCTAGCGCACAATTTGTCGCCAACATAGGCACGGCCTTCAACCTTGCCCATTTTACCTTTAATTTTAACAATATCTACCTCCATGCGAACTTGATCGCCAGGTTTTACAGGATGGCGGAAACGCACTTTATCAATACCTGTAAACATAGGAGTAAGACCACGATTTTCCTCAGGGTATAATAATGCAATACCACCGACTTGAGCAATAGCTTCAGTCAATAATACACCTGGCATAACTGGGTTCCCTGGAAAGTGACCTTGGAAGAACAATTCGTTGAATGTAGCATTTTTAATACCCACAGCACGTTTCATAGGTTCTAACTCAACAATGCGATCAACCAAAAGCATTGGGTAACGATGAGGTAAAATTTCTAAAATATCTTCGTGATTAAGAATCATGGCCGTGTCTCCCTTATTTCTTCCATTATACTGCGAGCCAATCTTGAATTTAATTCATGACTCGATTTCAAAGCAATTACATGGCCTTCAATCGGTCCTAACAAGAATAAATCCCCTATAACATCTAATGCTTTATGGCGAACTAATTCATCCTCAAAGCGTGGTATAGATAGACATTTCTCATCATCATAGACTAATGCATTATCTAGGCTACCGCCTTTTGCAAGCCCCATGGCCTGTAATTGTTCCAATTCCTTCATAAATCCGATAGTCCTAGCCGGTCCAATGTGTGCTTTGAAATACTCAGGCGATACTTCAAAATCACATTGTTGCGTACCAAGTAACGGATGGCTGTTAATTGATGTAAAAGTCATGCGATAGCCATCATATGGCAAAATCACAATAAAACGATCCCCATCATAAACAGCATGAGATCGAGTCACTTTGTATATATGACGCGATGCTATTTGTTCTTCAATGCCAGCCTCTTCAATAAGATTGACAAAAATAGCACTACTACCATCACCTACAGGAGGTTCTGGAGAATCCATTTCAATATAACAGTTATCAATATTCATAGCACTGAACGCTGCCATCACATGTTCAACAGTAAATACCTTTGCTTCACCATTTTCCAGCGTGGTAGCGCGCATAGTGTTCGTCACATTATCAATGTGTGCTCGCACAGAAGGATGCCCTTCAATGTCCGTGCGGACAAACACAATTCCTGTATCTTCAGGTGCAGGCTTAAAAACCATATATACTGGTTCACCGCTATGAAGGCCAATCCCTTGATATGAAACAGCCTTTTTTATTGTTTGTTGTGGCTTACTCATAAGAATGTCCTTTCATAATCCGAATTCACGTTTACTATACACCAATATGTATTATACCCTATTTGCATAGGCGTTACAAGAAATTTACCATATATTACGCTAATTGGAAAGACTATTCTTAGTCTTTAAAATTTTAATAGACTATTTTTAAACACTAAGTTATAAGTTATAAAATAAAAAGAGATTTCATCCATGCTAGTAGGAATCAGTTTCATCTTGAAGATTCCACAATCGCATAAACAAAATCTCTTTAAAATTATTAACTATTGAAAAACATCAGGTGGTGTATCTATTTGTTCACCATAAAAACGACGAGTCCATTTCCAACGGTTATGAAGCCAGAACCAATCTTCAGGATATCGCCGAATATAATCTTCAATAAACTCATTTAGACGAGTTGTTGTTACCGCTATATCACGCTTTTTATCATCTGTACGTTCCACATAAATTGGTGGATGTGCTTCAATCTCATGTTTCTCAGAAAACGGACTATAATGTATGGTTACAAAAATAATAGGCACATCTTGCATACGAGCCAGTACAGCTGGCCCAGCAGCCGTCAATGTTTCATAGCCAAAGAAGGGTGCAAGAACGCCATCATCACCAGGGTCCTGATCCATAATAAGGCCTAAAAATGCACCTTTTTTTAGTTCATTAATCATTTCACGAACACCTGTTTTATAGGTCACATGTTGATGCATAATCCGACGATATTCATTGATAAACTTATCGGCATCACCATTCTGTTTCATAGCCACAGAAATCAGCGGATATCCTTCAGAAGCAAGAACGCCACCTAAAAGTTCCCAGTTACCACTATGAACAGCAGCTAAAATTGCACCTCGACCATTTTCTAAGGCATCATCTAAGTACTCTCGATTAATAAACTCCACCATATCTTTGTATGCGCCATCTTTAATTTCAGGATAGCGCAATACATCAATAATCATACGGCCAAAGCGTGTAGTACTAGCTTTCGCAATACGTCGAGCTTCTTTAGGATCATCTGTAATATTACAGAATAAAATTTGGCCTATCGCCAGGCGCTTGCGTTTAGGTGGCACCACTAACCACACAATTTCACCAAGCAATGTACCAATAGCATATTGCAAACCTTTAGGTAATAAGCAAATAAAGGCACTAAAGATTTTCATAAACCTATACATGGATTATTAGCTCTCCTTAAGCTGTGCTTTCAAAGCGTCAATTTCTTTTTGTAATTGTTTTACAGTTTTCACCATTTCTGGCAAATGATTCTCGTAAGCAGCCAATTTCAACCACTCTTTATGAGGTCTCATTGGATACCCAGCCATAACAGAATTAGAAGGCACATTGCCAGTAATTCCTGTTTTACCTGCAAATTGTACATTATCTCCAATTGTAATATGACCTGTACAGCCTGTTTGTCCTGCAAAGATTACATGGTTACCACATTTTGTACTACCTGCAATCCCAACCTGTGCGATTAAGAAACAATCTTCTCCAATCTCAACATTGTGGCCAAGGTGAACAAGATTGTCAATTTTGGTACCGCGGCGTACCAAGGTAGATCCCATTGTAGCATTGTCGATAGTAGTGCAAGAGCCAATTTCTACATCATCTTCAAGAATAACATTGCCTACTTGAGGAATATGCGTATGAATACCATTTTCTGTGGCAAAACCAAAACCTTCACCACCGATAACTGCTTTAGCACGCAATACAACGCGTTTACCCAAAATACAGTTCTCATGTACGATAGCACCCGCATAGATGTCAGAATCTTCCCCAATTCGTACATTATGACCAATATATACATAAGGTCGAATCGTTACATTATCACCGATAACAGCATTATCATTAATAACACAATAGGCACCAATAGCTACATTTTTACCAAGTGTAACATTCTTGCCAATAATAGCAGTACTATGCACTTCACGGGGAACTACAACAGGTGGATGGAATACTTCTAGCACTTGGGCAAATGCAGATTTTGCATTATCAACTACGATTTGCGCCATCGGTGCATTTTTTACTTCTGATTCAACGATAACAGCACCCGCTTGGCATAACGCAATATGTTCAACATATTCACCAATTGCAAAAGTTATGGATTGTTTTACCGCTTGTTCAAAGCTACGTGTCTCAGTAATGACAATAGACTCATCCCCTATAAGTTGACCGCCTACTAAATTTGCGAGTTCCTGTAAAGTTTTTTCCAAGGCAAACTCCTCCCCCGTGGTAATCTTCAATTATTGTGCAGCTTCAGTTGTACTTGTTGCAGCTTGATCTGCTTGTTGTGCATTTTGCTGAGCATCTTGTTGCTCTTGGGCTTTAGCTGCATTTTCAACTTCTTTGATTTGGTCGTCAGAAGCTTTACCCATTTTTGTAATCAAATCCTCAGTTACATCAGAGCCACCGCCAACAACAGCGCCTTTCTCAATAATAACATCAAGTTTTTTCTCTTTCACAAGTTCATTGATTTTTTGTTCTTGATATTGACGATATTCTTGCGCTTTTGCATTCGCAAAGGCATTTAATTCTTGATTCGCTTGATTAAATACATTTTGTTTAGATGCTTCATCGGCAGCAGCAATTTTAGCATCTAATTCCGCTTTTTTAGCATTGATTTCTTTAGTAATTTCAATACCTTTTTCAGTACTGTTTGCCACTTTCACGCTATCAACATAACCAACATTATTAGAACCACAACCACCTAAGATAGCCATAGAAGCTACTAAAGATGCACCTAATACTAAAGATTTAATACGTTTATTCATAATATAACTCCTTATTGAACTCGATAAGACGCCTTCACTGCATCAGTAATATCAAGCCCTTTAATATTACCACCATCATCGATGATGACTAAATCCAAATGTTGTTCCTCAGCAATAATTGCTACGCGCATACGAACATCTTCTAAAATAGCCTCATGAAGTGCACTCACCTCAGCTTCTTTATCTGAAAGCTTTTTTGCCCATGTATCATTCCACTCTTGCGCCACAGGCAGGTTATTATTAGCAATGATGGATTGTGCTTGTTGTTGTACCATGGAGTCTCGTTTCTCAGCTAATTCCTTCTGTAGGGATGCAGCGTATTGATTGAGCTCTTCCTGCCCTTTTTGTTGCATTGGAGCAAGCTCAGCCTGTACCTTTGCTTTAATTGAATCTACATCGAAATCCGATGGTTTTCTCTTAGCTAATAAGTCCTTTAATCTTTCTTCTTTTTTAGCTTTTTCAGCCATAGCCGCTGCTCTTTGTGCATCATCTATATATACACGTGCATCATAGGCATATAAGTCTAGTTGAAGGTTTACGATTTCCAGATCATATTCATTAGTACTAACCTTTAACTCAGCTAAATACTTTTGAGTCAATTCATTGCGTTTTGCATTTAATTGCTGATTTAGTTCATTCTCTTTTGTTGCAATACGAGTTTGCAATTCGACCGTAAGAGCATCTGACAAGGTTGAATCCAGTGCAAGCGTTTTCAACTGTTTATCTTGTGTCTCTGACTTGGCATTTAAGGCTTGTTGTTCAAGTTCATATTGACGTTGTAAAAGTTCCAGTTCATTTTTGGCTTGTTTATAATCCTCATAGGATGGATTAAACTCTAGTACATCATCAATGCGTACAACACCTATTGACATACCATCAGGACCCTGTTGGCGATTTGTTACAAAACCATAGGCCCAAACCATAGCACTTATTGCAGCAACGAGAAATATGACTAGTCCTATATATCGTTGTTTCCCGTTCATTGTCGTTCTCCCTTACATAGAACTACAGTTTATTTTTTTGCATCAGTAGCTAGTTTTTTCAATACTTGATCTGTAATGTCAACACCGCCATATAGTACAGTATCTTTAGTCATAACAACGCTAAGACCCTTAGCATCACCAACTGCTTTTGCAGCCTCCATAGCTTTATCTTGAACGGATTTAGCAATTTCTTGATCTTTTTTTGCTAGGTTTTGACGCGCTTCTTCAGCGATTTTTTGTTTAGTAGCATCATCTTGTGCTGCATCAATTTTAGCTTGCGTTTCTTGTTGTAATTGGCTTTGATAGCTCATATATTCTTGAGCTGCAGAGATATAAATTGGATTATCTTGAGACAACATACGAGATGTATCAATAACCCCAATAGTACTAGTCCCACTATTACTACTAGGCGAAGCCATTTGCGTATAAGCTAACGCACCAATACCAACAATAAAAATTGCAGCAATGACGATGGAAAAAATCTTTACATTCGCCTTGTTGTTCATCATTCGCATCATAATAGAGTGCCCTCATTTCTTTAAATCACTGCATCAAAGGATGCCATATAGAGATATTGGTGAAAGCCTCTTTAAAAAGAGGCCTTCACCATATACATTTACTATATTAGAATTGTGTACCGAAGCTGAAGTGGAATTTATTTTTGTGTTTACCCACGCCATAGTCAAGTTTAACTGGACCAATTGGAGTCGTAATACGAACACCAGCACCAACGCCATAGTTAAAGGTTTTCTTGCTATTATACCATGTAACATTTGGTGCATCCCATGCATCACCGATATCAGTAAACAATACGCCACTAACCTTTTTAACGATTGGGAAACGGAATTCCAATGTAGCATTGTACATATACTTGCCACGGAATTGATCATCTTCATAACCACGTAAGGAATCAGCACCACCCAATGTGAACAATTGGCTATAAGGAGCATCACCTTGAATAAAGCCACCACGTGCACGGAATGCCAATACATTCTTAGCACCAAGTTTTTTATACATGCGTGCTTCAGCTGTGAATTTATAGAAGTCGAAGTCACCGCCTAAACCATGACCAGCCCATTGTGTAGTATAGGAAATACGACGACCACGAGTTGGTTCATAGATATTATCGCGAGAATCGTATACTTTTTGCCATGTTACAGAGTTAATGCGACCGAAGTTATTTTTTACATAGTTGTCAGATGCGAAGTTATAGGAACCATTATCCCAGTTTGTACCTTTACCCGCATTTTTATCATAACGGAAACCAGAGCTATCATCATCCCATTTATAAGAATCTTTACGGGATTCTAATGTCAAGTAATCACGAGTATATTCCCCAGTTTGACGACCGAAGGAAATATTGAAACCACGAGATTTCTTATTGTATTCTGCTACTTCATTACCATCTTCATTGTAATCTGTGTATTCATCTTCGCGGTTGAAGAAGGAGAAGCCAAGGGATGTACCTTTGCTATCGATCCAAGGTTTCAAGTAGGAGATTTGGTAGTTCTTATATTTTTTCTTACCACCGATTTCCCAGTGAACTTTAAATTTATCGCCAGTACCACGGAAGTTATCTTCACCGAATTCAACAATACCCATCAACCCATCAGATTTAGAGTAACCAGCACCTAATGTGATGGTACCAGTCTTATGTTCCAATACATCGATTTCAATAATTACATTATTTGGATCTTGTTCACCTGGCAACATACGAACGTTTACGTCATCAAAGAAACCTAAGTTATATACGCGTTCTACAGAACGACGTACCAAGAATTTATTAAAAGGTTTTCCTTTCTTTTGAACAAATTCACGAGTAATAACTTTATTGCGGGTTTTCTTGTTACCTGCTGGAATGATATCTTCTACGATACCTTCAACAATGTGTATATGAAGTACGCCTTGGTCATCTACACGGACACCATCAACATGTGCTAACATATAGCCATCGCGAGCATATGCAGCATTAATGCCTTGAACTTTTTGCCCTACGGATACAGAGTTAAGAACTTGACCTGGTTGAATGTCCATGAACTTAGTCAATACTTCGGAGGAATATACAGTATTACCTTCAAAGGAAACGCCAGTAGTAACTGGATTTACTGTTACGGCAAAGTCCAATTTTACGCCTTCAGGCACGGAAGTGAATACAGGATTTACTTCGGAGAAGTAACCAGTATTACCAAGATTAGTTACATCTTTAAATACGCCATCAACAGATACGGCATCGCCAACTTTTTCAGTTAAAATTGGCAACAAATTTGCTTGCTGTTCAGCTGTAACGCCAGATATAGATAAACCGGTAATCAATTTACCTACGTAAGGATTAACAGATTCTGCACTAGCAGATGTAACATATTGTGCTTCTACTGTTGTAACAGCTTGAGTTTGGCCATTTTCAGCAGCCTTATCAAGATCAGTACCACCAGTAGTTTTAGATACCATTTTTACTTGTTTATCATCAGTTTTTAAAGCAGCATTATTGACTGTAACAGTTCCATCAGAACCTTTTACTACAGTGCCGTCACTAGATATAGTCGTATCACCACGAGCAGCTAAGATAGCTGCATCAGTTTCATCTTGTATAGTTGTAGTAGTTGCATCAGCATTATAAACAGCTTGTGTAGTAGCTGCATCATTTGTTGTAGCAGCATTAGTCGTCGTTGTGCTATTTAAATCTGGAGTATAGCCAGCTTGTACCTCAGCAGCAAATACACTGCCTGTCCCCATGACAGCGGTCAACACGGACGCTGCAAGCATACTTTTATAAGCTTTTGGTTTAAACATAAATTCCTCCTAGAACTCATCCCCATAAAGAGTTTACATCTTATTTATAAAGACTAATAAATCTTTATCATTATAGCATAAATTGCTTGGAATGAGTACTATATTAAACAAATTTTATGAAATTAATATGACTAGAATGTGCATACCTAAGGGGTTTACACATTCTAGTCATACTCTTAAAAGCTACGTGTCCAACGACCACCTATATAATTGTTCCCTTTTGATGTATGCCATCCCGTGAACTTAAGGTTTCGTTTAACAGAATATTCTATACCATATTTATTTTGTTTATTATTAATACCTTGAGAATAAGTCAACATGACTCTCGGTAATACATATTTACCGATTTCAATATTATAATTACTTGCCGTATCCCTATTGGTTGGCTCATCGGGATCAATTGACCCTGTTGTAATATTGATGCGGTCTAACCCAAGTGTATTTTGTAATGCATCTTGTACATAGCCAAAAGCAAACATTTGAAGCCCTGCTGTAGCCACAGCATTCACATCTTCATTTGTCAAAGTACTACTATTTGAATCTGCACCGCGGCCGAAGGTCAACATGGAAATGATTTGCTTTCTAGACAATGTAGGATTAGAGGACAATGATAAGTCCATATGATCCACTGTCCCTTTTACGCCAAGCATAATAGTGTAATTACTTACATTTGTTTCAGCCTCTAATTGTAAGTTTGGTAAATAAGAGCCACCTACGAAATGGGCATTCCCTTTTGTAATATTAAATACATGGCTCAAATACTTAAACGTGCCATTTCTAACATCGAATTGACCACTAGCAGTTGGATTTTGTAAGGATCCACCAAAATGAACATCGCCACTGATAAACATGTTGTATAAGGTGCGATCATATAAACGTACACCTTTACCCGCATGAACAGTAACATCCACCCCCATATCTTTGGTACTTTCACTAGATTGTAAGGAAAGAGGAATTTTGAATTGAATCTTTTCAAGATTTAAAGTACCAATAAGGGTCGGCAATCCATCTCGGTCAGCAATATAAAGTTCACCATTCAACGGTCCTCTTACATATTCACTGCGAACCTCTAAATCTTCTAGCTGAACTGCCGCCTTGTAATTAGTAAGAGTATGTCCGGACCAATTTACTTTAGCAGCCAAACCAGCTGAGCCTTTGCCCATATTAATACGGGATTGGAAATCACCTTGTTGACCAGAGAAAATTAAGTCACCATCAATACCAGTAATTTGATTTTCTACACTTGCCAATTTCATCGTACCATTACGTACCGATACAGTTCCATATGCTTCAGGCTGATCAATAGTGCCTGTAATGTGAACCGTGCCTTTTAACGGACCTGTTGCCTCCTTAACACTAGTTGTAAGAAGAGGAATAACAGCCATATCTGCTTCGTTAAAATCAATAGTTACATCCATAGATTTGCTATCATTTGCTGGAATATACCCAGACGTAAAGATTGCCGCTAATGGAATCTTACCATAGACACTTAGCTTATACCCACTTTTGGCACCTTGAATTCGTTGAATCTGAATAACTTGATCTTGCATTGTAGCCAATACAAAACCTTCATCAATACCAACACCATTAAAGGACCCCGACTCTACAGCACCGGATAATTCTACTTTAGGATTCTTAGTTTCCCCAGTGATATTTACAACGCCAGTCACCCAACCAGTAGCTTGAATATCCTTACCCATAAGTGGCAAGAACGGTACTATATCAACATCCTTTAATGCAACCTGTAAGTCCGCTTGACCATCAAGATCCATCGTACCGCCTATTGCAATGAGACCTTCATCAACAGGCAGTTTCAAAGTTGTAACTTTGAATTTACGATTAGCAAGACTTGCATCGATAGTTGCATCACCAACAATCTTTTCATCAATACTTACATCATTAATCTTGCCTGTTACATTAACGCTTGGATTGTAGCGTGTACCTCCGATTTCAACAGAACCATTTAATTTGCCATCAATGTGTTCATTGGACCGGTCTAGCAAGGTTAGCAAATTCTTTACGCTACCATTAGTAACATCTAATACACCAAATAGTTGTCTACTATCATCAAACTTCATACCACCTTTAGCAGTGTAGCGACCACCATCGGCTTCAGCAAAGGTGAAATCTTGCACATTTACAACCGATTTATCTGCATAAACACGACCATGAATATCGTTCAATAATTCCCCATTAACTGATAAGGCATCGGATGAAATATAGCCATTGAATTGAGGGTTATCCACAGATCCAGTAATTTGTCCTCGACCAGATAGCAAACCATCAACTTTGTAATCCGTATTAATGAGCAATCTGCCCATATCAATTTTTTTGCCTTCAAAATCAATATTAATTGCTTCTTTAGATACTGTACCGCCACCTGTGATAGTTGCACCATAACCTTCAATATCAAATCTATAAAGCTCTAATGTATCATTCTGATAGTTATATTTTGCAAACGCATTGGTCACGAGTTTGCCATAAGCAGAACCATCCCACAAATGAGCACGACCTTCTATAATCGGATTTGCAGCCGTCCCTGTAATATGATTGTCTGTTTCAAACCAACCTGTAATAGGAACATCTGTAACAGTACGAATCACATTTTCAATACGAGCAGCCCGAGCCTTGGCATTTAGATCTAACACATCTGTATTAAGATTATACCAACCATTAACATCATAGCCCCCATCGCCATCACCAATATGTCCATTGGTGATAGTGAGAATATGGTTATCTAGCTTAATATCTCCATGGATATTATTGAATCGAGCCCCTTTATAATGTACCTCTTGCCCCCATACAGTGCCCATTACATTTGGATTATCCAATGTACCTTGTATCGCAAAAGAGGTATTCAAGGTGCCATCAACATCTTGACCAATAATAGGACTTAGTGCGGTCAATGGCAATGCATTACCGGAAATAGTGGCATCTATATTACCATTTTGGATATAGCCATATCCGCTTAGCGCCCCATCTCCTATAGTGCCTACAACGGTCATATTTGTACTATTATCAGCATGCGTAAAGTTAGCTTTTGCAGTATCAACTACAACACCGCGAATGCCTATTTGGCGACCTTCAACAGAGCCTACAACATCTGTAACTTGATTATTTTTTCCTAAGATACGCATCTCACCATCGATATTACCTGTAACCGGTGAGATCATATCTTTTGTGAAAGTGCCTAAAGGTAAATTTTGAATCTTTATAGTAGCATCAAAATCCCCTGTATCAACCACATATTGGCCCTTAACCTTTGCACTACCTTCGCCTACTGATAGGCGCACATCATCCGTACGAACTAAACCGTTATCATATACAATATCACCTTGTAAACGATCAATATAGTAACCATTATAAGAAATACCATCACTAGCAATCGTTGCATCTACACGAGGAGCTACTGTCGTACCACCAATATGTGCACGCCCACCTACAATACCAGAAACACCGACGTCTGTTATCGCCTCTAAATCTACTTTATCGGCCACAACATTAAGATTTAAATACTCTTCATCTTTGCCTAGTGTAACTAAGCCATTGATCTTTGTTACTTGATCATTTACCCTCCAAGAACTACGACTAATAACGATTTGATCATTATTAAGCATAATGCGACCCGTGCCATCGGTAATATTATAAATTGTATTACCCCGTTTATAAGTGCCTGTTAAACCTTTAAAGCCTACATTACCACTCATAATGTATTTGCCATCTTCACTTTTAAGATTTAAATGTAAATCTTGTAACTTACCACTCGTTACAGATAGATCCTTACGAAGTGGAACAAAACTCATAATACCAGCAGTATCAATTTCATCAGCTTGTACAAAGAGATCAAAATTAGATACATTGTTCATATCAATTTTGCCATTCAAGGTAATTGCGGAACCATCTACATCAGCAGTAAAGGCACCTTTAGACATGCCACTCATATCAAGCGCCATAGTCCCATCAAGATTTTCTACATTCCTCTTTATTCCATCTTTAGTACGTAGCGCTACGCGACCATCATTAACAGTCACAGCGCCATCAAAAGTACCCGACTTATTTGGATCGGATGGTTTTACTAATTTAGTTATACTCCACGACCCATCAGCTAGTTGCCATATATGAAAATCTGGCGCCTCGACGATTACACTAGAAATAGCCGTAGCCCCTGATGTGTTGCCACCAATAATCTTCGGTAAAGAAGATAATTTAACTCCTACAGCTACCTCTTGAGCAGTTCCAACTAAATGTCCATCTCTATCTTTGATAATCACATCTGTTAGAACAACATCACCATTCCAATTAATTCGGAGAGAATCATAGTCTATAGAACCGTTTATGACATTATTTACTTGTTCTTTAACCATAGGTGCAATGTAAGTTTGAGCCATAGGATTAATGCTGGCACCAACAATACCAGACAAACCTAAAATCGCTGCACCGATAAGGAGCCACTTTTTACGGGTCATAATGATACTCCCATACACATTATGAATAATATAAATATATATACTAATCTTACCACAGACACAGTAATAACTATAGTATTTTCAGAGTGAATTTTATAAAACCTATCAAGAACACTCATTGTCTATAATGTCCATTACAAGAAAAAAGACGACCGAAGTCGTCTTTTTAAAGATCATATTATTGATTGCCGCCTAGTTTTGACAATTGTTCAACAGCACCACTATTAGCGATAACTTCAGCACCTTGACCTACAGGTGTAGACAATGGAACGCCTGTTAATTGTTCAAGAGCCGCAATGCTAATATTGTAATTGTAAAGAGCTTCTACATAGTTATTACGAGCTGTTGTCAACTTAGTTTCTGCATCAAGTACATCAAGGTTCGTACCAACACCTGCACGGTAACGAAGCGTAGCAATACGGAAACTTTCTTGACCTTGTGCGACTGCAGTTTGTGTACTTTGGATTGTTTGTTCAGCAGCTCGTAAATTCAAGTATGCTTTTTGTACAGCTAACAATACAGCATCAACAGTGGCCAAGTTAGCTTCTTTTGCTTGTTCAAGTTGTGCATTTGCTTTTTTAATAGCATTTTGTGTTGCACCACCATCCCATAAGTTCCAAGTAGCACTAGCACCAACACTCCAGGACTTTGTACTTGTACCAAAGTAACCATCTGGATCACCATAGCCACGACCAGCTTTTACAGCAACCGTAGGCAAATAACCCGCCTTAGCAGATTTTACAGCTTCTTCCGCAGATTTTACATCAAGAGCTGATTTAACAAGAGCGGAACGATGAAGCATAGCATATGCTTTCGCTTGCTCCAAGGTTACATTATATGGTTTATATTGTAAATCATGCTCTGCTGTAGTAATAGCTGTTTGTGCAGGGTATGCAATAACTTGATTTAAGTTCGCCTCTGCTAAATTTGCAGCATTTTGCGCTTTTACAAGAGATGTTTGAGAATCATCAAGATTTGTTTTAGCTGCCAATACATCGGAGCTCGCCACTAAACCAACATTATACTGTGCCTCTACATTAGTTACATGACCTTGATAATCTTTAACAGCTTGTTGTGCTACATCTACCATATTACGGCTCATAATCAATGTATAATAACCGTTAAGAGCATCATATTTTGCTTGTTGTAAAGCCTCTTCATAGCTAGCACCAGTACCTTCACGAGTATAACGTGCAGAATCAATGCTTGCATCGAGTTGTGGATTGAATACAGGCGCACTAATGGAGAAGTTATGACTACCAGATTTGCCACTACCTGTGTCACCGCCCGTTTTTTGAGCACTCCAACCATAACTAACACTTGGATTCTTACCAGCTGCTACTTGGCTTACTGCAGATTTAGCAGCTTCATAACCCCATTTAGTTTGCTTAGCTGTACGATTATTAGCTAATGCTAAATCAACCGTACGGGCTTCGTTTAAAGCTAATGTACGTTCATAGGTTTTACTGTCTAAAACAGATTTTTCTGCTAATTGCTTTTGTGTTAATTGAATAGCTTCTTTTTGATATTTGCTTAATTGGTCTCCGTTGTTAACGGATGTAGTTACTACATCAGCCGCGAATGCACCAGTAGTAACTAAAGAAAGCATTACACCTAAGGAAAGAACCTTTTTATTCATAATATGTACCTCCATACTCATATAGAGTAAATGTGTTAGTCATTAGAATACTTGTTTAATACCGAAATAGGTACCTCCATTCGTAGAACTGAACGGTCTGGTCATTTGAATAACGCCATAGGTATCTTTATGCAAACGTATATCACTACGAATACGATATTTACGATGATTAAGGTCATATAGCGCGGCTGATAAGGACACAGGACCACGGAAGTTATAATCCACCCCAAGACCCAATTCACTTTCAAAAATACCACCACGCACTAACCATTTAGAACTAATAAATCGACCTGCATTCAGATCAAAAGTAGTATCATCACCCATATTAGAAAGGCCAATTTCAGCCATTCCTTTATTGTTAAAGGCACGTACTCTACCATTGACACGGAATTCATTATCCGTTGTGTTATACAACAAATCTACAGATGGTTCAATCTTGGTAGATGACTTTTTTTCAGTCATACCAACCTCTACACTATTTCCATTTACATCCGTTTGGTACGCCTTTCCGCCCATCAGTTTATTGATGCGAGCTGAAATCTGTGCCGTATTATGTAAAGTCTCCTTAATATTTTCTTGTGCTTTAGGATCTGTTACAGTTGATTCCATGGTACGAGCCATATTATCTACACGATCAGTAGTTTGTTTTAAATTAGTTAAAATAGCACGCATATCATTGCCTGCATTACCATCAGCATTAAACTGTTGTGCTGCTTGATTTAGCTGAGCCGTTACATCCGCCATATTTTGTGTAATAGCTACCGCATTATCAGCCATCACAGCTGTAGATTGCAAAGAATATTTAAGTGCACTTTGAGTTGCAGGATCACCAATAATACTATTAATAGACTGTAGCATCTTCTCAGTACCATCCATTAATTTTTGTGCACTCTGCATGGCCTTATCCACAGCATCAACGCCTTCACCTTTAACGGAGTCACCATCTTGTAAATATACTTTAGACTGTCCTGGTGAAATTTGAATAAATTTATCACCTAAAAAACCATCTGACCCCAAGGAAAAGATTGAGTCACTTGGAATCTGCGTTTTTTCATCAAGTTTCATCTTAACCACAACGCCACGCGGTGTAATTTCAATATCAGAAACAGTCCCGATGGCCACGCCGGAAAATTTAACCTGATTCCCATTTTTTAGGCCATTTACTTGAGTGAAATCACCTGTAATTGTCATTTGCGGTTTAGCCCAAATATCGATACGGCCTACAAATAGTATGCCTGCAATAAATAGAACTATACCTATTATTGTAAAAGCCCCTACCTTGGCCTCCGTCGTCCACTTCATTATATATCTCCCATCGCAGATTCGTTAATCGGCTCTGCTTCACCATGAATAAATTGTTGTACCTTCTTATTTGTAGAATTCTTAAATTCTATTGTATCAGAAATTTCTACAAAATGCCCCTGATCGAGTAAAGCTATGCGGTCAGCAACATAAAATGCTGACTGCATATCATGTGTTACCACGATAGAAGTACAACCAAGCCGATTCTGCATCCCCTTAATTAGCATACTAATCGTACCTGATGTAATAGGATCTAACCCTGATGAAGGTTCATCATAAAGAATTAAACTCGGATCTAGTGCTATAGCACGAGCTAAGCTAACCCGCTTTTTCATACCACCAGATAACTCATTAGGCATATAGGACTCATATCCCTTTAAACCAACCCAATCAAGTCTTTCTGCCACAATGCGTTTGATTTCGTCATCCTTTAACTTCGTATGTTGACGCAAACCAAAAGCTACGTTCTCACCTACCGACATAGAATCAAACAAAGCTGAATATTGGAATACCATCCCCATTTTTCTTCGTACCGTATTAAATTCATCTTCAGATAATGTAGTTATATCTGTGCCATCTACGATAATCTGCCCTGATGTAGGACGTTGTAAACCTATTAATAAGCGAAGTAATGTACTTTTACCACTACCACTGCCGCCTAATATAACTAACGTCTCCCCATCATTAATAGTGAGATTAACAGAGTCTAAAATCACACGTGACTCGTAGGCAACTACAACATTACGTAGTTCAATCATAAATCCCTCTAAAAATATCCACTAAAATAACAATGTAGATAAAAAGTAATTTAATACAAATACTAGAATAATACTAGTTACTACAGAACTAGTAGTGGAAAAACCAACAGCTTCTGCGCCCATTTTAGTTTCCATGCCCTTATAAGCACCTACCAATGCAATGACAGCACCAAACACACTAGACTTTATAAGTCCTAAGGTGAAATCTGAAATGGTAGAAAACATTTGAATAGAGTCTAAATATGTACTAGGCGCCAAACCCTTGATAACAGTGGCTACAAAGTAACCACCGGCAATACCGATAACAACACCATAAAATGCCAAAATTGGCACCATAATCATACACGCTACTACACGTGGTACCACGAGGTAACCAACAGGATCAACAGCCATAACACGTAGGGCATCAATTTGTTCTGTTACCTTCATTGTACCAATTTCAGCCGTGATAGCTGCGCCAACACGGCCGGCTAATACTACACCAACTAAGATAGGACCCAATTCACGGCCCATAGCTACAGCCATAAGGCCACCTACTGTACTTTGAGCACCATAGGTAATTAGTACATCTGTAATCTGTAAGGTCATAACGGCACCAGCAAAGAGTAGAGTTAAGCTAATAATAGGCAAGGAGTCTACCCCTAAGTGAGCCATCTGTTGAAATACATGCCACAGATTAATCATTTTTAATTGTTTTATTGTTTGCCACACTAATAATGTAGCACTACCCATCTGCGATAAGCCGTTTATGACGACTCGACCTATCGATTCTAGCCAACTCAACAGTCTATCCCTTTCCCTTACAGTTTCAACTTATTCAGCTATATTTGTTCCACCAGCATTAGCCTCATCTTTTTTATTGGTTTCTTTCGACTCTTTTTTTGAATCCTTTTTAGACTCAGCTTTATCCGTTTTATCTTTTTTAGATTGATCTTCCAATTCTAACTTGCGTTCCATCTTAATCTGATGTTTCGCTTCTTTGACACGTTTTGCTAATTCTTTATCCCGATCAGCAGGCTTCATTACATGAATCGTAAATTGACCATCACCTTGCACAATGTACTCAGTATCAACAGCAGTCTTTTCAGGTTTCTTTTCATCATCCTTACTAGAACTCAAATCTTCTTGACCAGTTTTTTTCTTTACATCCCCTGGCATAGGTTTTGATTCCACATCTTTAAGCTTAGCCTTTTTAACAGATTGAGAGCCATCTTCATCAACTAAGCTGATACCATCTTCCAAAAATTCTACAACGATTTGATTATTTGTATCTGTCTTTTGAATTTCATCATAAAGCTCATCAAAATCTTTATGAACTTTCAAACGGCGTAAAATTTCATCTGTTAAATTATATTTCTGTTTTTCCAATACGTATGGCAATGGAATCTCGCCACCGCCACGCACCTCTAAGGTATACTTACCAATAGCTTGATCTTCAGGTACCTTAAAGAAAATTTGTTTAATAACCTTTTCACCGCGGAACGGCTCTAATGTTACATCTACTACGATAGTATCCCCAGGAGAAACTACAGTAGACGAAGCAGAAGCATCGATAAGCTTTGCTGTTTTCTTATCTTGCGTTACGTTTGTTTCAACCGAAATATCCGAAATTTCATAGTTGATGAATCGATTGTTCATAAGAATATCAATGACATTATAAAATTCATCAACTGCTTTTTCACTAATGGAATCAGAGCTGTAGAACATATTTGTCCGCGTTAATGGCTTATGTTCTTTCCCTTTTGGCGTAATAGTATAAGAAATTGTAGCCGTACCAGAGCCACTGCGATCCAATGTTTTATTCAACATATTGTATAAGGCTGTAGCTGCTAAAGTTGGTGTCATTTCACCATCTTCAATAACCTTGACGGAACTAGTTCTATCACGGCCCATATCAATATCCTTTAAATGGAATCGCAATGGAATACCTGGCGAAATCACGCCTGATACACCTGCAATACCGGCACCTCTATCTTCGGTAACAGAACCAATCTCTTTACCCATAGAGCCAAGCTTAAAGGCAGCATTATAGCTTTTTACAACGGTAAAGATACTTGCATTGTGCATAAAATAGTTAGAAGAACCATGTTTTAAGAATGGATGACCAAAGGCAACAACCTTTTCACCATCTACATGAGTAACAGTACCAATAGCGCCCAATTTAAGGTCACCATCAACTAGCAAAGCCGCTACCGAGCCACCAGCTTCTAAAGGTTTTGCAATTTCATCACCACTAGCACTTGCGGTGTCATATGTTTCATATTTATATTGTGGTAACTTCGATTTAAAGTATTCCATTGATGCCGCATCGAAGCCATACGCCATAAGTGGAGTACCTAAAGGAATCAATTGTGTATCATCCCAAGGTTTAGATAAGTTTTTCTCATATGGTATATTCCATAGTTTGACCATATCCTCAATAGGAGTAATCATACCTATCGTACCATCCGCAAACCCCCAGCCATAAGCAACAGCCCCAACGAGTTTACCATTTATATATACAGGGCTACCACTCATACCATGCGCAATGCCACCAGTTTGATCCATAACGGGTCCGGAAAACTTGGCTAAAATAAGATGGCCAGATGGTCCCTTATCCTTCATGACACCCAGTACCTTTACATCAAAAGTGGAAATAGTATCCCCTACGATTACAGTTTTTGCAATACCTTCCATACCTGTTGTTACATCATTGACAGGCATAAAATCAATAGCCTGTGCAGTTGTAAGTGAAGTACAGAAGAAAAGCGCCAGTATCGCTTTTCTATACCGACGCCAAGAATGAGAAAACTTCATTCCTTCTCTCCTTTATTTACTTTCTACAGTGACAACGATTTGATCACGAGAAACGTCTGAACCCACTGTAACATTAACCGCCGTTACAGTACCAGTTACAGTAGATTTAGCAGCAGCCATAGGACCAGCCAATGTCTCTACAGTCACCAATGTTTGGCCTTCTGTTACAGAAGTACCAACAGAAACTGTAGAAGCAACTTTACCTGTTAATACACTTTGGTATGATACAGGGGCCGCCATTACAGAGCTAACACTTAAAATGCCTAATGCAGCTAAAGCTAACACTACTCTTTTCATAACGATCCCTCCTTTTACAAAATTAGTTATGTATTTATAGTATACTAAATTATTAGTAATATTTCAAACAAATTTGTATGCAACGAATCTATTTTATGATTACTATATCCTCATAACTCATAGGTGCAGAAGATTTGTGTACATAATCATCATTGATAACTATATCAATGCTACCTTGATTTGATAATTCAGCGCCATCAACAACACCTAATTTAGACAATAACTGAGCTCCTTCTTTTTGAGTCACACCTACAGATTGAAGTTCGGATTTATCAACTGTTAGCACAACTAAATCATGTTCCTTTGTGGTTCCAATGAAACTACGACCTTTGTTATTAGATTCATCAGCTCCTACATAGCGACCGCCTTTCATCACCATAGTGCCCACTTCTAAACTAGCTCCACCGGTAGTACTAACTTGAGCAAGTTCTTCTCTATTTTGAATCGTAATAGGTGTTCCAACTTTTAATTTACGTAAAGCACTTCCAGATTCGCCATGACCAGACAATACGTATTGGTTTTCCCCAATTTTAGAATTTCCCTTTTGTTTACTAATAACCTTGCCATTAGCTACAGTCACTTCATAACCATATTCATTGGTCTTTGTAGAAGGACCATAAGTTGACGTATAAAGGGTCAAGGCATTCTCTTTACGAACCGTATCAACGGAGGTGATTACAAAACTCTCATTCTTTGTTTTAGCTTGAAGTAAAGGTTTTTTCTCTTCTATAAAATATCCTCTATTAGGCGTATATCGTAACGTACCACGATTAGAAATACGCTCTAAATCAATGGCTCCATCACTCGCCACTGAGTAAGGTCGTTCAAAACTGCCCCCTTTTACCTTTGCTCCAATGATAGCTGTATGAGCTTGAGTAACAGAAGATAATGGTTTACCTTCTGGAACATGCGCCACCACCATAGGTGAATCATTATCTACGGTCAATGCAAAGGCTTGAATTTTCCCTTCAGCTACGGTGTTATTAATTTTGCTATACGTTACAGATTTATTTACATCTTTTGTAGTCTGTTGCGCATAGCCAGAAAATAAATCCACTACTATACGCGAAGGCTTTTCTAATGCAAACTCATGATGTTGTACATCCTTATTCGCTGTTAATGTTACTCGTAAGGCCCCATTAACCTGTTGTAAGCCAATGCCTTTAAGAACTCCCGTTTTTTTATCATTTTGTGATATGGGGCCAGTTAAACCATTTGTAGTACCCCCTAAGTTCAATGTAAGAGCATGTGTTTCTTCATTATAGGATTGAGTCCAAGATACAGGCATTTCAGATACATCTAAAACAATTCGGCTTGTACCTTCATGATTAGATACGCGCACCCCTGTTAAATTACCGGCCTCAGCATGAGGAACGGTACTACCCAGTAGACCTAAAACAGCAAAAGTCATATACAGATATCGTTTCATCTTTAATTCCTCTATAGCTACAAACCATAATAATGGCCTTATATCATTACATCAATTTTACGCAATATACTTTTACTATAGTATACAGCATAAAGATGAAAAATTCAAAAAATAAACGAAAAACGAGGTTACAGTCTAAAGATACTCCATACATAAAATAGAATAACTGTAGACCATAACCTCGTCAATTTAAGCTTACTTCATCATGGTATATTATTATAACTATATTATTGTAACTCATCTAATGTATCACGAAGCTGTGACATTTCATCTAAAGCCTTTGCAACACCTTTAATTACTGCATATCTTGGAGATTCTACAAGGTATGCCGCGATTCCAATAGACCGTGTAATAACACGGTCTAATCCATCGATGAGCGCGCCACCACCAGTAAGAATGATACCATGATCATTGATAGCGGCCACAAGTTCTGGTGGAGTTTTCTCTAGAATGGACTTAACGCCTTCCAAAACATTCATCACTTGTGCTTCTAGAGCACGTTGAATCTCTAAAGAATTCACCGCAACCATCTTTGGTAATCCAGAACTTGCATCTCGTCCTCGTACCTCAATCGTACGCTCCTTTGCACGACGATCCACAGTCCCTACAGAAATTTTAATTTTCTCTGCCGTTAGCGGACCAATAACGAGGCGCTTCTTACGGCGGATATAACGGATAATAGATTCGTTAAAAGAATCTCCACCGATGCGAAGTGATTCACTTACAACCACACCCGTATCACAAAGAACGGCAATATCCGTAGTGCCACCGCCAACATCGACAACCATCGCCCCTACGTGCTTAGCATCATTGAGACCAGTCCCCATAGCAGCAGCCAATGGCTCTTCAATAAGGACCGTCTTTTTTGCACCGGTTCTGAGTAAGGCCTCTAAAATGGCGCGTTTCTCTACAGGTGTAATGCCTGATGGCACACATACGATAATACGCGTCTTCATCAATCTAGAGGCAGGTACAACGGAGCGAATAAAGTACTTCAACATGAACTCTGTCATATCATAATCTGCAATAACGCCCGCTTGAACTGGACGGATGACGGAAATCCCTTTTGGAGTACGACCTACCATAGAACGTGCAGCCTCACCTAAAGCAAGAATATCACCGGTTTTATCATCCCGTGCAATATACGCAGGTTCATCTAATACCAAGCCTTTACCCTTTGCAAAAATGAGGATATTTGCAGTCCCTAAATCAATTCCCAAATCGAAGTTTAAAGATCGATTTAAACGACTCATAAAATCTCCGACTTGCTCAGGTCGAACTAAACGTTTTAATGTCATGGCTGGCGTTGTTTTAGCAATCGCTACAGTCTCACGACTACGTCGTTCAGCACGGCGCATTTTTGTAACTTTAATCATGGTCTCGCGCATATTGGAGGCTAAATGATTAGCTTGCTTTGCCACGCCATTTGAAAGCTTAGTGGACTTACGTTTTGTCCTTCTCAATGGTTTGCGTGTAGTACTCGCTTTCGAATTCTCAACCTTTGCAGCACCTAAGTTCTGTTGCTCGTTGTATAAAGCCGGCCCTTTAGAGCGCCGGCTTCTTTTCTTTTTATTTTGTTTTGGCTGTGTACTCTTATTCGTCAACCCGAACAATATCAGCACCTAACCTTTGCAATTTACCTACAAAATCATCATAACCTCGGTCAATATGATGTAAACGACCGACTTCTGTTCTACCTTCCGCAGTCAATGCAGCGCATACCAGCGCCGCTCCAGCACGCAGGTCAGTAGCATTCACTATAGCCCCGTGTAAGCTTGGCATACCTTCGACAATAGCTTGACGATTATCGATGTCAATATGCGCCCCCATTTTACGAAGTTCAGCAACATGCATAAAACGATTTTCAAATACAGTTTCTGTTACTGTACTAGTGCCTTCCGCAATCGTAGTAAGAGCCATGAATTGAGCTTGCATATCTGTTGGGAATCCAGGGTATGGCAAGGTTTTAATATCGACAGCTTTAATGCCTTTACCACTACTGATAACGCGGATGCCGTCGATTTCTTCCTCTACTGTTACACCAGCTTCCTTTAATTTAGCCACTACTGGTTTTAGATGTTCTGGCAATGCATTTTCTACGAATACATCACCACCTGCCATAGCAGCAGCAATTAAATATGTACCAGCTTCAATGCGGTCAGGAATAACTGTATGAATAGCACCGTGTAATTGAGGTACACCTTCAATACGGATCACATTTGTACCAGCTCCGCGAATATTAGCACCCATAGCATTTAAGAATGTAGCTAAATCAACAATTTCAGGCTCTTCTGCAGCATTTTCGATAATGGTTTTACCTTCCGCCATAGAAGCAGCCATAATTACATTCTCTGTAGCCCCCACACTTGGGAAATCCAAATAAATTTGAGTCCCTTTAAGTCCTTCCGGAGCATGAGCATATACATAATCTTCAGTAATTTCAATTTTTGCACCTAATGCTTCAAATGCTTTTAAATGAAGATCAATGGGACGTGCACCGATAGCACATCCACCAGGCATTGAGATTTTAGCCTCCCCTTTACGAGCCAAAAGTGGACCCATGACAAGGAAGGATGCACGCATTTTACGCACAAGTTCATAAGGAGCTTCCGTAGCAGTCAATGTAGAAGCATCGAAAACAATTTCACCATCTGCATTATTACGAGTGATTTTAACCCCCAAAGACTCGATAACTTGGCAAATCGTGCCTACATCTTCTAAATTTGGAATTTCAAGCAATTTACTAGGCGTTGATGCTAGCAAAGTACCGGCAATAATAGGGAGTACTGCATTTTTGGCACTACTAACACGTACACGTCCTTCCAATCGATTGCCACCTTGAATGATTAACTTTTCCAACAGAATTCCTCCTACACTTTATATCGTTCATCTTGTATAAGCTACAAGACCTTGTATTTATAACGTCATATACTAAATGTTATTATACTATTTTTCGATATATCTCATCAAGAGAATGAGAGAAAATACAAAGAAAAAAAAGCCCTGAATATATCTCAAAAATTTGTGCCCAATTTTTGAGTATATTTCAGGGCTTTATTCTTATTTAGCTTTTAATGTTTTAAGTTTATGATCCATATGCACTGTATCAAGGAAACGAACCGTACCAGTTTTAGACCGCATCACAATAGTATGAGTACGCGCACCACCTGGGAAATATTGAATTGGATTTAATAAGTTACCACGTGTAATAGCAGTAGCCGCAAAGATAACATCATCAGTACGAACTAAATCATTTAATGTGAGCACTTGGTTTACATCGGCAATGCCCATTTCATGGCAACGACGAATTTCTTCTTCCGTTTCTGGTTTTAAGCGAGCTTGCATATCGCCGCCTACACATTTTAAGGCTGCAGCCGCTAATACACCTTCAGGTGCACCACCAGTACCTACAACCATGTGCACCCCAGAACCTTCGATACAACATTCCATAGCTGGATTAACATCACCATCAGAAATGAGCATAATACGAGCCCCTACTTCACGAGCCTCTTTCATCAAGCCTTGATGACGCTCACGTTCAAGCATAACTAACGTGATTTCATCTACATTACGTTCCATTTTAGCCGCTACATTTTTGATATTTTCGGTCAAAGATTTCGTAATATCGATAGCACCTGCACCTCGAGGACCAACACAAAGTTTCTCCATGTACATATCCGGTGCATGTAACAAGCCACCTTTTTCTGCAATCGCCATAACTGCAATAGCACCATTTTGACCTTTAGCAATCAAGTTTGTCCCTTCAATAGGATCAACGGCGATATCTACTTCTGGTCCGCCAGCACCTACGTGTTCTCCGATATAAAGCATAGGAGCTTCATCAATTTCGCCTTCTCCGATAACCACAGTACCAGAAATGCGAACAGAATCAAACGCTTGACGCATAGCATCTACAGCAAGACCATCGGCTGCATCCTTTTGCCCACGGCCAAGCAAACGACCGCTACGCAAAGCTGCGGCTTCAACGACACGAGCAAATTCCAAAGATAATGTACGATCCATAATGGGCCTCCTTATAAGTCCTCTATGTATTGATATGACTCTTACCTAGAGTCTCTAACTTATTGATTAGCTTGTTTCCAATCTTCCATAAATTTTGCAAGTCCTGCATCAGTCAACGGATGTTTCATAGCTTGCATGAGTACTTTAAATGGAACAGTTGCAATATGAGCACCTGCTTTAGCACATTGAATAATATGCAGCGGAGTTCTCACACTTGCAGCAATAATTTCAGTTTCAATTTCATGAATAGCGAAAATATCTGCAATATCTTGAATCAATGTAAGACCATCCATGCTGATATCATCAATACGACCCACAAATGGACTCACATAACTTGCACCTGCACGAGCAGCTAATAAGGCTTGGTTTGCAGAAAAAATCAAAGTCACATTCGTTTTAATGCCTTCTTTGCTCAAAATAGCAACGGCTTTAAGACCTTCTGGAGTCATAGGAACTTTAATAACCACATTAGAGCCTAATTTCACAAGGTCATGTGCTTCCGCCACCATGCCTTCAGCATCAGAGGAAATAACCTCTGCGCTAACAGGTCCATCAACAAGGTTTGCAATTTCAGAAATAACTTGTTTCAAATCGCGTTTAGCTTTCACGATAAGCGATGGGTTTGTAGTTACGCCATCAATAAAACCAAAATCATAGGCCTCTTTAATCTCATCAAATTCTGCTGTATCAATAAAGAATCTCATAAAATGCCCCCTCTTATTTAGCCGGTGAAATCACTTCAACGCCACCCATGTATGGCACGAGAACTTTTGGAATTACAACGGACCCATCGGCTTGTTGATAGTTTTCCAAGATAGCAGCTACTGTACGCCCTACTGCAAGGCCAGATCCATTTAATGTATGAACGAATTCCGGTTTACCCTTAGGTCCACGACGGAATTTAATATTAGCACGACGAGCTTGGAAATCAGTCATATTAGAGCAAGAGGAAATTTCTCTATACTTGCCTTGTGCAGGCATCCACACCTCTACATCATAGGTTTTAGCAGAACCAAAGCCCATATCACCTGTGCACAGAGTGATAACACGGAACGGTAATTCTAATAAGCGCAATACTTCTTCTGCATTATCTGTTAATGTTTCTAATTCTTTGAAAGAATCTTCTGGTTTAGCTAATTTAACCATTTCAACTTTGTTAAATTGATGTTGTCGAATAAGGCCACGAGTATCACGCCCCGCGGAACCCGCTTCAGCACGGAAACATGCGGTGAATGCAGTATAGTATTTAGGCAATTCCTCTTCGCTCAAAATTTCACCACCGTGATAATTAGTCAATGTAACCTCAGCAGTTGGAATCAAGAAATATTCCGTTCCCTCTACATGGTACATATCTTCAGCAAATTTAGGCAATTGCCCAGTGCCCGTCAAAGTTTCACGCGTTACCATATATGGAGTCATCATTTCAGTATAGCCATGTTTATCTACATGAAGATCCACCATGAAGTTGATAAGAGCGCGTTCCAAACGAGCCCCTAACCCCTTATACACAGTAAAGCGAGCTCCACTCATTTTGCCTGCACGATTGAAATCAAGGATATCGAGGCTTTCACCTAAATCCCAATGAGCCTGTACATCAAAATTAAATTGACGTGGTTCGCCCCATTTGCGTTGCTCCACATTTTCATCTTCATCGGCCCCTACAGGAACAGATGCATCACACATATTTGGCAACATCAATGCCGCATCGCGCAATTTTGTTTCCACTTCGCGAATACGGTTATCAAACTCAGCAATCTCATCGCCTACTTTTTTCATTTCTGCGATTTTTTCATCAGCATTTTCTTTGTTGCGTTTTAATTTGCTAATTTCTTCTGTTACAGAATTGCGAAGCGCTTTTAATTCTTCTACTCGACCGATCAATTGACGACGTTCATCATAAGCGGATACAAAGGTTTTCAGATCGCCTTTTGTATGACGATTATCTAAATTTTGTTGCACTAAATCAATATTTTCACGGACAAATTTTAAATCTAACATACTATAAACCTCATTTTCCAACTATGTTACGCACAATATATTCAATACGTTTAAGTATACCATATATTGGTGTATTTATCATTAAATTATGTGCTATATACTAGACTTCTCACCAATATTTTATATTATTCATCCTCTTCTTCATCTAGCAAATAATCTTTTGCCATCCATTTACGCGTGCCTGTAAAAGAAATGGTCACCCATTTTTCCGTTGGGTTACCGCCGATTTCTTGGTCAATTTCATTGCGAATAGCATCAATTTCAGCAATGGTTTGATATGGAAAACTTTTAGGAACTAAAATATCAATTTCAATGATTCGAGTATTGCCATATACTTGCACGCTCGTCACATAATCTTTAAAATTATACTTTTCCATAAATCGATCCATAATTTCTTGCACTTCATTATGCAATGAAGTTGGTGCCCATCCTAATATTTGTTTCATGGATGGCACAATGATACGAAATGCAGAGGGTATCATCTGTACCGCTAAAATAATTAATACAATAGGGTCAATATAAGTAGCCCATCTAGCATATTCAGTACTTTCTAGCATAGTAGCTACAACGAAACTAATCAAGATAGCCGCTTCTAACAAAGCATCGACATACCAGCTTACATTATCAAATTTAATCAAGTTAGACTGCAAACTTTTATTAATACGACGTACATAAAGATAGTAAGCAGTATCCGCAACAGTAAAGAATATAGCATAGAAAATAGCTGGCCCGAAGTCTACGTGACGTCCACCAGACAAAAGATCTGTAATCCCACTAGATAAGGCATAAATTACTATGAGAAGAATAAAAAAGCCCTCCACGGCGAGCACCAGAGGTTCAAATTGCCAAAAACCGAATTGGAATCGCTTACTCGTTTCTCTAGCAACTAACTTAGCTGTCATAAGCATCATAATCTTAATAACAACATCAACGAAGGAGAATACCCCATCTAACAACACTGCACTAGATCCCGTTACAATCCCCATCACAGTGCCGCTCACCGCAACTAGCGCCATCAAAGCAACAGATTGCATTAATAGCTTTTGTTCAATAGAGCGTCTTGCTCCTAATATATCCATTAAGCCCCCCACTTTCTTAATTTGTACATTTTTTTATTATACACCAAGTGAATTGATGAGCAAAATCGCCCTGTTCAGTAATATAAACAGAAAAGCTATAAAACCTACTATAAATCATAATCCAAAGTTTATCTAACACCTCGGTCAGGTTCTAAAAGAAGCACCGAAAAGCAGCTAGTTTGAAGGGTATACAAACTAGCTGCTTTAAATATATCAGTATTTTTTTCTGTAAGATATAAACTTTACCCTTTTGGACTCGGAACTACGCGACCAGCTACATAGCGTTCAATAATATGACGATCATCCCCTACATATAGCCAGCGCTCTAAACGCTCTTCCAAAGAACGTTCATTTGGGTCAAATAAGGACGTATCATCGATAATAAGGGCATCTAACTCATAGCCTTTTTCAAAGCTTCCAACGTGGCCAAAAAATTGTCCACCACCCTTGGTAGCCATATAGAAGGCTTCACTCAAGGTAAGAGGTGCATAGTTTGGGTCTACTTCAGCCCATTTCATTTTCGATAGACCAATAGCTTCAGTAAGGACCTTTGCCATCGATACAATATGTCCACCAGAAATATCGGAGCCTAAACCAATTGGTATATTCCGCTCAATCAGCTTACGAATCGGTGCAATTCCGCTAGAAAGATTTACATTCGAATATGGACAATGAGATACCATGGTCTGCGTTTCAGCCATGCGATCCATTTCTACGTCACTCAAATGAATGCAATGGGCCATTACAGTTGGCACGGTACCCATCAAATGATGTTCATAGTACACATCTGTATAGTTTGACGACTCAGGATGTAATGATGCGACCCAATCAATTTCGCCGTGATTTTCCGACAAATGAGATTGAACAGGAACATCGTATTCTTTCGCTAATTTAGCAAGTCCTGTCATGAGTTCACTCGTACAAGATGGTACAAAGCGCGGTGTAATAATAGGTTTAACTAAAGGTCCAAATTGAGCTGATGTATCTAACCATACTTTAGTATCAGCTAATGATTGATTCGTTTCTTCAATCAAAAATTCCGGACTATTACGGTCCATGTTTACCTTACCCACATAAGCTGACAATCCTGCTTTTTGTAAAAGCTCCATCAACACCAATGTGCTGTCTTTATGGATTGTGCCAAACAAAATACTTCTCGTCGTACCATTGCGCCATAAATCGTGAACAAAGGCACCATATACTAGACGAGCATAGTCAGGATCAATAAATTTTGCCTCTTCAGGAAATGTATAAGTTTCAAGCCATGGTAACAGTTCCTTATCCATACCAAGTCCACGATTACAATATTGTGGTGCATGCGCATGGGTATCCACAAAACCAGGAATAATGAGATTATCACCGTAATCAACAACATCATACTCTGTATAAACTGTAGGAATACTTTCACCACAATGAACAACCACCCCATCTACAGCAATAACATAACCCTGTTGAATAGATACAAGTGCTGATGGATTCGGTGTATATAATATATTTCCTTTTAAAATAATCGTTGAATTCATATAACCTCCTCGCGTGATTAGAGCCCTAAAGTACTGCGCCCATATACTACGCTAGATTTTCGTTTAAAGACTATGCTATATGATTCATAGTATATGCTATTTAAATAGCAAAGTGAATGATGAACGCCACAGTCATGATGTACATAATAGGATGAATTTCATGATGACGACCTGTTGCCAATTTAATTAATGTATAAGAAATAAAACCAAAGGATAAACCTTGAGCAATACTAAATGTTAATGGCATAAGAAGAATTGTTAAGAACGCAGGCAATGCTTCCGTGAAATCAGTAAAATCAATATGCGTTACCTCACTCATCATAAATACGCCAATAGTAATCAGTACAGGTGCAGTCGCTTGTACCGGTACCAATAAGAACAATGGTGCAAAGAATAAAGATACCAAGTATAAAAGGCCAGTTACTACTGCCGTAAGACCTGTGCGACCACCATCAGCAACGGCTGCCGCACTTTCAATATAAGAAGTAACTGTAGAGGTACCTACAACGGCACCTGCTGCGGCACCAATAGACGTACATAGCAAGGCACGATTCAAACCTTCAAATTTCCCTTCTTCATTTACTAAGTTTGCTTTTCTCGTTACACCAATCAATGTACCGATATTATCGAACATATCCACAATAGTAATGGAGAAGATAATGGAGAAAAAGCCATACCCAATAGCACTCATTACATCAAGTTGACCAAATGTGTCTACTGGAAATGGTGGTACCAAGTTAAAGATATCCGAACTAGATATAGGAACCTTAGTCAAACCTAACACCATAGCCAAAATCGTAGTGAAGGCCATACCAATTAACAATCCACCCTTAACCTGCTTAGCTAATAAAATACTTGTAATAAACAAGCCTAACAATGTTAATAGTACTGCAGGATCTTTCATGTTCCCAAGGGTTACAAATGTAGCATTATCAGAAATAATTATATGAGCATTTTTAAAGCCAATGAAGGCAACGAATAAACCAATACCTACGCCAATAGAGGTTTTCAGCACTTGTGGAATACCATCTACTATTTTATTAAGAACTTTAGTAACTGTTAAAATAACAAAAACTGTACCGGAAATAAAAACGGCACCTAATGCAGTTTGCCAACTAAGGCCCATAGCACCACAAATGGTATACGAGAAAAATGCACTTAGGCCAAGTCCAGGTGCTACGATAACCGGAACATTAGCAACAAAACCTATTAGCATTGTCGCAAAGGCAGTTGTTAAAATTACAGCCGCTACAGCACTACCATGAGGCATTCCTGATACAGATAATAGATTGGGTATTACTGCCAGAATGTATACTGATGCAATAAACATTGTAATACCCGCAAAAATCTCAGTCTTTACTGATGTTCCATGTTTGGTTAACTTGAAAAACCGATCAAGACAACCATTGGCTTGATTACCTCTTTCATAATCCATTGAACTCATCGCACTTACCTCCTAAACTTTTAGAAATATAAATTTAGTTAAATAAAAAAACGGCTACAAGAGCATCATAAATAAGCTCTTGTAGCCGTAAATCTCGGTTCACGCTAGAGAGACTTGACCCATCCCGTCAAGGTTATACAAGGTATGTAGTAGTTCTATACAGTTAATCTATATCATCACATTCAGATTCGATAAAGCAAAGATAAATAAGAAAAACTTTATATGCATGAATTTATATCATATATATTATGTAAATACCACATCTCACACTTAGTATAAAATTATTTTTATACACTGTCAATAACAATTGATGAATAATCATAAACTATTTTTTTATCCTAGAAATTATTTTCTATAGACTTTATATCGTTAATTTTGTTATATACTTATAGACTGGTACAGGAGCTCAACATATTAACCACTCCATTAATCCATCGTATAAAATTACATATAGCATTCATGTTTCAATACATATTTAAAGGCAGTATCGTAGTAACAGGTTTAAAATGATTTTTATATGATACTAACTATTTCATAAATATATAAAAAGCTCCCTACTCAAAGAATAGGGAGCCTTAATAGTGTCGATTATTATTCTGCTTCTTCAGCTTCAAAATGCTTAGGAGCTTCTGGTTTCATCAACGGGAACAATAATACATCTCGAATAGATGCAGAGTCTGTTAAGAACATAACAAGACGGTCGATACCAACACCAAGACCAGCTGTTGGAGGCAAGCCGTACTCAAGAGCAGTAACGAAATCCTCATCCATACGATGAGCTTCATCGTCACCCGCTTCACGTTCTTTCAATTGATCCAAGAAACGTTGTTTTTGGTCGATTGGATCATTTAACTCGGAGAAGCCATTTGCCAATTCACGACCATAGATGAAAGCTTCAAAACGTTCTGTAGCCAATGGATTTTCACGACTTGCTTTAGCAAGTGGAGAAATCTCTTTAGGGTGACCATATACGATAGTTGGCTGAATCAAGTTTTCTTCTACATAATCTTCAAAGCAAAGATTTAAGATTTTACCAATACCATCATTTTCTGTGTATTCTACATTTAAGCGATCAGCAATAGCACGAGCTTCTTCTATAGTTGTGACTGCATCAAAATCTTCACCAGTGTATTTTTTTACACCTTCAGCCATTGTGATACGATTCCAAGGAGGAGTCAAATTAATTTCTGTACCTTGGTATGTAATTTCTTGTGTACCAAGTACTTCTTGAGCACAGTAGGACACAAGATTTTCTGTTAAGCGAATCGCATCCTCTACATCTCCATAGGCTTGGTATGATTCGATAGTAGTAAATTCTGGATTATGACGATTATCGATACCTTCGTTACGGAAGCAACGGTTCATTTCGAACACGCGGTCCATACCACCAACGATTAAACGTTTGAGATACAATTCTGGTGCAATACGCATGTAAATATCGATATCAAGCGCATTATGGTGAGTGATAAATGGACGTGCAGCAGCTCCACCAGGGATAGCATGCATCATCGGTGTTTCCACTTCCATGAAGCCATCACGCATCATGTATTCGCGAATCTTAGCAACGATTTGAGAGCGTTTTACAAATGTATCACGCACTTCAGGATTTACAATCAAATCAACATAACGTTGACGGTAACGAAGTTCTGTATCCTTTAATCCATGCCATTTTTCTGGTAGTGGACGTAAAGACTTAGATAACAATGTTAATTTGTTAACTTTAATGGTAACTTCACCGGTATGCGTTTTAAATACGTGACCTTCTATGCCGATGATATCACCGATATCAAGCATTTTAACGTATTTATAAGCCTCTTCGCCCAATACATCTTTACGGAAGTATACTTGAATATCACCAGATTTATCACGAATATTCGCAAATGCCGTTTTACCATGGGAACGGATTGTCATCAAACGACCTGCAATAACTACAGGCTGGCCATCATATTTCAAGAAGAAGTCTTCTTTAATATCTTTTGCGTAATCTTTTACGACAAAACGTTGTCCAAATGGGTAAATACCATCAGCTTCATATTCGGCTAATTTATCGCGGCGAATTTGCATTTGCTCATTCAGCTCTTCTTGTATATTTTTAATTTCTTCACTCATGTTATCGCCTCTTTGTCGGTAATTGTAAATTATTGGATTGCTAACACTTTGAATGTTACAGGACCATCTGGTGTGGAAACCTCTACTTCATCGCCCTTACGTTTACCCAAAATAGCTTTACCTACAGGAGATTCATTAGAGATACGATTGTTAAATGGATCCGCTTCAGAGGAACCAACGATAACATATTCCAATTCATCGTTGTACATAGTGTCAAGTACAGTAACTTTACTACCTACAGATACAACGTCACCTTTTACAGATTCATCGATGATCTTCGCAGTGTTAATCTTATTCTCTAACTCTACAATATGACCTTCAATAAAAGCTTGTTCATTTTTTGCATCATCATATTCAGAGTTTTCACTGATATCGCCATATTCAATAGCAGTTTTAATACGTTCTGATACTTCAATACGGCGTACAGATTTATAGTACGCTAATTCTTCTTCTAACTTCTTTAAACCTTCGGCGGTGAGTAATGTTTCTTTTACGTCTGCCATGGGTACCCCACTCTTTCTACATATAAATAATAAGAAAAAGTGTCATAATAAGATGACACCTTATCTCTTGTTTCTAAATTATCTCAATCATTATATAAAAATACTATTTATTTGTCAATCTGACTACCCTTCGAACAGTATTTTGCGATATGATTCTAGCTCATTGTGAAAGCTCGTTACAGTATGAATTGTATTCACTCGATTGCGCCAATATGCAGATTCCGGAAGTCCCTTCATATACCAGCCCGCATGAGTGCGTATCTCCTTAACGGCCATACTTTCACCCTTGTATTGGCATAACAAGTCAAAATGCTTTAATAACATATCTAGACGCTCTATATCGGTCGGTGCAGGTAACACTTCACCAGTAGCTAGATAGTGGTGAATGCGATCAAAGATCCAAGGGTTCCCTTGTGCCCCACGACCTATCATTACAGCGTCACAGCCTGTTTCATCAAGCATTTGCTTAGCATCTTCAGGCTCCACAATATCACCATTGCCAAGTACAGGTACAGATACCGCTTCTTTCACAGCCTTAATATAAGACCAGTCCGCATGTCCACTATACATTTGCTCCTTTGTACGACCATGTACAGCAATAGCAGCCACACCTGTAGACTCAATGCGCTTTGCAAAATCCACGACATTGATAGAGTCACTATCCCAACCAATACGCATTTTTACAGTAACCGGTACATCAACAGCCTCAACAGCGGCTTCTGCAACACGAGCCGCTAGATCAGGATTTTTCATAAGTGCCGAACCATCGCCAGAGGTAACTACCTTTTTTACAGGACAGCCCATGTTTATATCTACAATATCGGCACCCGCATCGGCCACAACCTTAGCCCCCAAAGCGATTGCTTCTGGATTAGAGCCAAAAATTTGCATGGATACAGGACGTTCTGCCTCTTCAATGCGCAATAATTCATGAGTACGTTCATTCTTATATTTAATGCCCATAGCACTGACCATTTCGGTACATACCAAGGCTGCACCATGTTTTTTAGCCAGTAGTCGATACGCAATATCGCTAACCCCTGCCATAGGCGCTAATATGGCTTGACCATCAATTTTGACAGCCCCAATTTGCCACTGTTTATTATTCATATAATTCTATTTCCCTTAATAAAAAAGGTACAGCATAAGCTGTACCCGAATGTACACTACTTCGTTACATATACGTAACTATATTATAGTAGCATTATTTATTTCTTTCGTAAATAAGGCGTAAGCCTTCTAATGTAAGCATAGGTTCTACATGGTCAATGCAGTCTGTAGCACTGCTAATAAGCTGTGCCAAACCACCTGTAGCCACTACAGTTACATGATTTCCCATTTCCGCTTTCATACGAGACACGAGGCCTTCTACTTGACCTACATAACCGTAGAACATACCAGATTGCATAGAAGACACCGTATTTCGGCAAATGACTTGCCCTGGGTCTCTCACATCGATACGAGGTAATTTGGCCGCCCGTTGGAATAAAGCCTCTGCAGAAATTGTTACCCCTGGAGTAATAACCCCGCCCATATAATCGCCATTACCTTGTACCGCACAATAAGTTGTAGCCGTACCAAAATCGATGATAATTAAATCGCCCTTATAAAGCTCATGTGCTGCTACAGCATTTACAATACGGTCAGCCCCTACTTCACGAGGATTATCATACTTAATAGCGATGCCAGTTTTAGTACCTGGACCTACAATAAGAGGATTTACATTAAAGTAGCGCAAACACACGCGCTCTAATGTAGGCATTAATGGTGGTACAACCGAGGAAATAATGATAGCATTAATATCTTTTACATCAACCTTACGGTCGTGAAAGAATAAGTTCATCATCAGCATGCCATATTCATCGGTGGTACGGACCCGATCTGTGGAAATACGCCAGTGACCCACAAGTTCTGTCTTGTCGTATACACCGAGAACAATATTGGTGTTTCCCACATCAATTACTAATAACATTAATGCCTCCTATTTACGCGGACGAATTGATACGTCCCCTGCCACAATACGTTTAATTGTCCCATCTGAGATTCTTACTAATAAATTACCATCTTCATCAATATCTGTAGCCACCCCTTCATAGGTATTGCCAGGAGCACGCACTTCAATTTCTTCACCGAGAGTAACAGATAATTGCCGCCATTCATTAAGGGTTTCGTCAAAGCCACTATCGAGCACTTCATAATATTGATGTTCTAATTCTTCTAATAAAAGTCTAAATGCTTCTGTGCGCTCAATATCAATATCTTCCATCGCAAGGGATGTAGCAATTAATTTTAACTCTTCTGGTAGTTCTTCTTGTTTTGTTTTTACGTTGACCCCAATGCCCATTACAATATGAGAAATTTCTTCCATAGAACCAGACATTTCTGTCAAAATACCTACTAGCTTACGACCATTCACAAGAATATCATTAGGCCACTTTATCCCCGCATCAGTGAGCCCCATCTTATGAAAGGCCTTTGTTAAAGCCACTGCAGCCATCAAAGTACACTTTGGAGCCTCTACAGGTGGAAAATCAGGGCGTAAAATCAAGCTAAACCACAAGCCTTTGCCAAATGGAGAATACCAACCGCGAGATAAACGCCCACGACCAGCAGCCTGTTCCTCAGTAACCACAACCGTACCTTCTTCTGCACCTTGTTGAGCTAAACGACGAGCTTCTAAGTTCGTAGACTCCGTGGTATCCATATAAACATATCGTTTACCAAATACATCTGTTTTTAAGATTTGTTTCATTGCCAAGGGGCTCAACAAATCAGGTTCTTCCAATAATCGATACCCTCTCTTGGTATAAGATTCAATTTTGTAGCCTTTTTGACGTAACGCCTTGATATGTTTCCAAATAGCTGTGCGCGAAACATGGCAGGCTTCGGACATATCTTGTCCCGATACGAAACTACCTTGGTTTTGTCTCAAGAATTCTAGCACTTCATCACGCATAGTTTAGAGCCCCTTTCTTTGTCAACCTAGGTTTACAATTCGATTGTACAAGTGTACCTTGTAAAATGCAAGGATTATTTAAAATAATTAATGTTATAATGTATATAGTATAAAGGTATACATAAAAAAATAGATAACAATAATGCTATCTATTATCCTTCGGAGAGATATATGAAACAGTTTACATTAGAAGAGAAAAATCAAGTTTTAGAGAACCCTTTTATCCATATTCATCGAAAACTGGATGTACTACTCAACATAGGGAAGTTACTAATGGAATGTGGGGCAAATACAAATCGAATCATTGAGGAAATGCTAAAAGCCGCAACATTTATGGGAATTCCTCATGATTACTTAAATATCCATATTTCATATACCACTATTATGGTCAATCTATTACACAAAGAACGATCCATAACGGTCTTCAGAAAAACACCGGTTCATATTCCGAATATGGCTATGATCAATGCCGTATCAAAGCTCACATGGCGCGCCTTTGAGCGACATTACTCACTAACGACCTATGAACGACTAATTGCCAAACTGGATACAACTATACCGACGTATCCAAACTGGATAAAAGGACTAGCTTGTGCACTAGGATCGGCAGGTCTTGCATACCTTTACAGTGGCGATATTATCGCATTCATTGTTACTATCATATGTTCTAGTATTGGTTATTTTACGCGCACCCTATCATGTAGATTAGGGCTTAATGAATATGTAGGAATCGCATTAGGCGGATTTGCTGCCATGATATCGGCTTATGCTTTTTATAGTCATGTAAATAATGAATCCTTACTATATGTACTCGTTTGCTGCACCTTGTTCATGATTCCTGGGGTACCATTGATCAATTGTGTCATCGATATCATTAATAATCATATTTTATCGGGCATGACACGAGCCATTAGAACGCTACTCATCGTGGGTAGCATGACTTTAGGTATGGCCATGGCACTCTATTTTAGCCCTGCACCGGCATTTAATTTCGTTGATATTAAACCTCATGTTATTTCCATAGAGCAAGTTATCGGTTCTTTTACAGCTGCAGCCGCTTTTGCGGTTCTTTTTAATGCTCCTGTCAGACTATTAGTATCCATTGGTATTGGTGGGGTACTATGTGTATGTATTCGCAATATACTATCCGTAGAATTAGGATTTTCTACACCAGGTGCTACCTTTATTGGTGCTGCCATAATGAGTATTATTTTTGTAAAAGTTTCTACTTGGCTAAAAACATCTAGCACTATCATTATTGTACCATCTGCCATTGCATTAATGCCCGGTATACTGTACTACCGATTTCTCTTCGACATGTTACACATCAATGCATTAAATGATGCTAGTCTAATCCTTATGATACAAAATGGTGTAACTGGCACATTTACAACTATAGCTATAGCAATCGGTGTAGCTATACCAAATGTTTTGGCACAAAAATATTTGCAAAAACTAAAAGAACAACGCATGACAGAACTTCTTGCCACACGTCATATAAACGATGGACAGTAAAAAAGAGCTAGCCTTCTAAAAAGGCTAGCTCTTTTTCATTTGGACAAAATCCATTATTTAATTTCATTAGATGATGCTTCACTAGGATCTGCTACAGTACTAGTTATTTCTTTAGCATCAACACTCTCTGGTACTACGCTACCTTCTACTTCAGAAGCTACTTTAGGCTCCTCAGCTTCAGGTTCTTTTGTTGTACCATATTTGTAAAGATTATCTACCGCTTTCGCATCGATTGTTTCCTCTTCTAACAAAGCATTTGCCATGTCATGTAAGAATTTTTCATTATCGCTAAGAAGTTTTGTTACATCTTTATAAGCTTCTTCTACGATACGATGAATTTCAGAGTCGATTTTCGCAGCGATTTCTTCACTATAGTTGCGCTCATGGCCTAGGTTTTTTCCTAAGAAGATTTGTTCTTGTTGTTCACCAAACACGATAGGACCAAGCTCATCGCTCATCCCCCAACGCGTTACCATAGCGCGAGCAGTATTAGTTACACTTTGAAGGTCCCCAGAAGCGCCTGTACTGATTTCATCTAAAATCAAGGCTTCTGCAATTCGACCACCAAGAGCAACTCGAATATCTGCTAATAATTGAGATTTTGTTTTGTAGTTTTGTTCCTCAGTAGGAAGCATCATAGTGTAGCCACCAGCTGCACCACGAGGAATAATTGTTACCTTATGAACAGGATCTGCATGAGGCAATAGATGTGCCACGATAGCATGACCAGATTCATGGTATGCTGTCAATTTACGATCCTTATCGCTCACAATATGACTGCGGCGTTCAGGTCCCATACTAACTTTTTCACTGGCTTCTTCAACTTCAGCCATAGTAATTACTTTTTTGTTAAGACGAGCCGCCAAAAGAGCTGCTTCATTTAACAAATTGCTCAAGTCTGCACCAGTAAAGCCTGGAGTTTTCTTCGCAATTATTTTCAAGTCTACATCATCAGCCAAAGGCTTATTACGAGCATGAACTTTCAAAATTGCTTCACGGCCGCGTAGGTCTGGACGACCTACAATAACTTGACGGTCAAAACGACCTGGACGTAAAAGTGCAGGATCTAGAATATCTGGGCGGTTTGTTGCAGCGATAGTAATAATACCTTCGTTGGCACCAAAGCCATCCATTTCAACGAGCAATTGGTTTAATGTTTGTTCACGTTCATCGTGACCACCACCAAGGCCGGCACCACGTTGGCGACCAACCGCATCAATTTCGTCTATAAAGATGATACATGGGGCGTTCTTTTTCGCTTGTGTGAAAAGATCACGCACACGAGAAGCACCAACACCAACGAACATCTCTACAAAGTCAGAACCAGAAATCGTAAAGAATGGTACCCCTGCTTCACCAGCAACAGCTTTAGCAAGTAATGTTTTGCCTGTACCTGGAGGTCCTGCCAATAATACACCTTTCGGAATTTTAGCACCGATAGTTGTAAATTTGCCTGGATCCTTTAAGAACTCTACTACTTCTTCTAATTCTTGTTTTGCTTCTTCAGCGCCAGCTACATCTTTGAAGCTAACCTTTACATTGCCTTCACCCATCAATTTAGCACGGCTTTTACCAAAGTTCATCACTCGGCCACCGCCACCTTGCGTTTGTTGCATGATGAAGAAGAATAATACTACCAAGATGATAATCGGAATAGCAGAACCTAACAAGCTCATCCACCAAGCAGGTTGCTCAGGTGGAGCTGCAGTAATTTCTACACCATTATCTTGTAAAGTTTTGATTAATGTTTCATCAGTTGGCGCATAAGAATTGAATTCTGTTCCATTTTTTAGTTTACCTTTAATACCATGATCATTGGTAATCGTTACGGACTCAACCTTTTTCTGTTGTACTTGTTGAATAAATCCTGTATAACTGAGTTCAGATTTATTCGCACTTTGACCAGAGAAAGCGTCAATGGCGATAACGAAAGCGGCAATGATAAGTAAATAAAGGACGATATTTTTAGTAAATCGACCCAAAATATTACCCCTTTCAATAATAGTTTAGTGGCATAAACGAATTGAGTACATCTCGTTGAGAGATGCACTCATATATTATATCATATTTTTAATCTTGATACATTTCTTCCTTTAAAATACCTATATAAGGTAAGTGACGATATTTTTCTGCATAGTCTAAACCATAGCCGATAACAAAGTAGTCAGGGATGACAAAGCCCACATAGTCTACTTCTACATCCATTTTACGGCGTTCAGGCTTATTCAACAACGCTGCAAGGCGTACACTCTTAGCTCCACGAGCATGTAAATTTTCTAGCAAGTAATGTAATGTTGTACCCGTATCTACAATATCTTCTACAACGAGTACATGCTTTCCTTCTACAGAGCGATCCAAATCTTTTAAAATTCGAACTACACCTGTACTAGTTGTACCACTGCCATAGCTAGAGCAAGAAATAAAATCGAAGCTTACATCCACATTCTCATCGATAGAGCGAGCTAAATCTGTAAAGAAAACGATAGCACCTTTCAATACACCTACGAGAACTACGGATTCCCCTTTATAGTCAGCACTGATTTGACGACCTAATTCAGCCACACGAGCCTTTAATTGTTCCTCTGTATATAAAATATCTTTTGCATCTTGATGCATCTATATGACCTCCGCAATTCATATTAATGTTTGCAATATACTTTTATTGTATCACATTGAGCACTTACTTTTATACTTTTTATATTGAAAGTTTTCTTTTCCCCAGTGTTAACAATGTCGAGTAATTGCTCTTGATGAGCAGTGGTAAGCTTGATTTCAGGATCAAAGATGCTCACCAGTCTTTGCCACAATCGACGTTGGATAGCCAACGGCTTCTTACGTAACCCCCTACGAGATATAAACGCGCCCTCATCAGAGATAGTTACTAACTCATCAAACGCCATATCCGTTAAATTAGAAATAAAAGAAATGTCTTCGCGTACAGAAGCCCCTAGCCTTACTATGGCATCGCTAACGATAGGATTAATGGCTTTTAACTCAGGTATAATGCGATGACGAATTCTATTTCTTTGATATCGTACATCCTCATTTGTACTATCTATACAGTAAGAAATATCTTTCTCTTTTAAATATAGAAGTAATTCTTCTTTTGTGACATCTAACAGAGGTCTTACTACTGGAACAGTATAATCATTACTAACAACGGCCATGCCTGTCAAACCATTAAGTCCAGTCCCTCTAATAAGATGTGCTAAAATTGATTCTGCTTGGTCATCTTTATGATGAGCTACTGCAATATAGTCATACCCCTCAGACTGTGCTATACCGGTTAGCCATTGATACCGAACTTGGCGGCCTATAGTTTCCTCTGATAGCTTTTGAGCTTGACTCAATTTAGGCACGTCAAAGACAGCCGTATAAAATGGCAGTCCTAGTACGTCCGCTTGATTTCGTAACCATAGGACCTCATCCTTACTTTCAGGACGAATACAATGATCTACGATAGCAACTCCAAGCTCATATACTGTATGGCGATGTGTAGCAATATCTTGCAATAAATGCAATAAAGCCATCGAATCAGGACCACCAGAACAAGCTACCAAGATACGACAATTCTCAGGAAATATATCATGTAATTTTAAAGTGTGATTAACGGTTCGAATGAGTGCTTTCACATTCACGGGCCATCGCCTCCATACCATCTTGGTCGCTCACAAATATATGAGGGACCTCATAGGAATCCATAAAGGACGTTAAAATCTCTGCCCCAGCAACAATAATGTCGGCACGCCCAGCGGGTAAACCTTTTACTTGTAGTCTCTCATCACGACTCATATACCGCAATTTCATAATAATGCCTTCCACCGTTTCACGGCTCAATTTATGACCTTGTACCTTTGTGCCATCATAATGGTCTAAACCTAAATCAATAGCAGCCAAGGTTGTTAGGGTTCCTCCAATACCGATAAATTCACCAAATTCACCTTCAATCATCATCGGATCCCAAAGAAAACGAGTTTCCTCCCACACTCGTTGAGGCCCTTCGTCAGATATAGATTGAAGGCGTACCGCTCCCACAGGATAAGAACGGCTCCAGTACACTCTATCCTTGTTACCTAATGCAAGTTCTGTACTACCTCCACCAATATCAATGGTCGTATAATGACGTCCATCCTCTAATTGATTTCCTAAAGCGCCATAAAAGCCATACATGGCCTCTTCAGCACCAGATAAAATTCGCCACTCCATAGGACAGTATGTATTAATACGTTCCATAAATGCAAGTCCATTAGACGCTTCACGAACAGCGCTCGTCGCAAAACCAAAGCAATATTCAGCACCATATTGGTTTGCTATTTTTTGTATATCTGTAAAAGCTTGATAAGATGCTTCCATGGATTCAGCTCGCAAGGTACCATCTGTATTTCGTTGACCTAAACGGGTAGTCCACAACTGCTTAGGCTCATAACGCCACTCATTATTCTCATAGGTAGCCAATAATAAACGCACCGAATTAGAGCCAATATCGATAATTGCTAACTTCATAATTGCTCCTTACATATAAATGATTTTCCCTAATACTATTATAGCGTTAATACTCTATACATAAGTAAAGAGATGGCTAGATGCCATCTCTCACTATTAATCTCGACGACCACCTCGGCCTCCGCGTTTTCCTTCGGTATTACGTTTTAAATCGTGTAATCGTTCATTGCTATCGCGCAAAAATGATTTCATCTTCGCTTCGAAAGACTCTATGCTTTGTTTCGATTGAACACGATGAGGACGTTTTTCTTCGTCCATCCCCTCTTTAGGTTGTGTTTGACGAATGGAAAGTCCTATTTTATTACCATCAATAGATAAAACCTTAACCTTTACCGGATCCTCAACTTTTAAAAGGGTATTAATATCTTCGATATATCCATGAGCTACTTCAGAGATATGAACTAACCCTGTTTGCTTTTCTCCTAAATCAACAAATACGCCGAATTTTGTAATACCTGATACGGTACCATCAATAATGTTACCAACTTCGATTGCCATGCAACCTCCTAATTAATGCGGAAACCTTAAACTACAAACTGATGCAAAGAAAAAATAATAGAATACACTCTATTTTACATATGGTACTTCACCAGGCTTTACCAATCCTAACTCCTCACGAGCAACCCCTTCTATGGTCTTTGGATCTTGTAACCTAGCCTTTTCCTGTTCTAACTCTTCATTTCGCTGCTGTAACTCTTGCAATTGTTGCTCTATATGTTGTTTTTCTTGATATACAGCCACCAAGCGATAAGCCTGCCCTAACAGTAACAGCACCATAATCCCTATGCCAATCCGCTTGATCCACATGAGGATAATACGCTGATCCTGTGCTTTGCGATTAGGACGAACCCGTTTGCGTGGCCTTTTTGGGCGTTGTACATCCATAGTGTCCTGAGTCATAATGTCCCCCAAATATTCATCATCTGTATACTGTCATTTTTAGATTATACCACATAACAGAGCTTGGGACTAAAGAAAATTACAGATATTTCTCATTAAGAACGATAACATAAATCCGTATAAATTTAAAACTCCATATGCAATGTAAACTTTCTATATACAAAAGTAAATATCCACTTACATAGTCTCAGCCTTTGCAACATGTTCACGAATGACAGCACAAGAAGCTTTAAATAAGGCTAGCTCTTCATTGGTTAGTTGCAGTTCAAAAACATCTTCGATGCCATCTTTACCAATAACAGCAGGAGTAGATGCAAATATTCCTTCTTCTCCATATTGTCCATTTAAATAACAGGAGCAAGGCAATACCTTCTTTTCATCATGGAATACGGCGCGAATCAATTCTGTGGTAGCACTCGCAATACCAAACTCCGTAGAACCTTTACCAGCTAGTACATGATAGCCACCAATTTTAACATCATCTAGTACTTTTGTATGGTCAAGTTTAGGAAATCTATGAGGTAGCTCTCGATATAATTCTAAAAGTGGTTTACCTTGTACACAGACATGGGACCACGGCACCATGGCACTACCTCCATGTTCACCTAAACAGTAGGCCGTAATAGAGCGATTACTAATAGTAAAGATATGAGCTAATTCTTTTTGCAATCTAGCTGAATCTAGAGCGGTTCCCGTTGAAATAATACGCTTAGGATTCCACTCAAGATGTTTACATAAATAGGTAGCTACCACATCAGCAGGATTAGAAATTGAAATGATGAAACCTTGAAAAGAAGACTGCTTAATACGTGGAATAACGTCTTTTAGTACAGCCACTGTTTCACCAAGGCTCTCAAGGCGATCCTGATACAAATTCGGCAAAGGCCCCGCACTAAAAACGAGGATATCACAATCTCCACATTCTTCAATAGGGCCTGAGGTAGCAGTTACTTGATGTGGAATATAGCTAACGGCATCATTAATATCCATAGCTTGCGCCTGAGCTTTTTTCTCGTCAATATCCATCAAATATAATTCATCAACCTCACCTTGCAAGGCTAAAGAAAATGCCACATGAGAGCCTACATGGCCAGTGCCAATAATACCTACCTTACGTAACTTCATAAGAGCCTCCATACCTTAGCATAAAACGATAGCATATCCTCAAATGCCAATTATTTAAATCACGTATATCTGTATATGATTTATCTTAATAGAATCATAACTCATTTAAATTCATCTCATCCAAATTGAGTGGGAACAAATCTTTTCCTTCCATCGCTTGAGGAGATTTTTCTAAATATTGTTTACGCATGGACCATAAAATATCCAAATCTGTAGGATCCAATTTTGATAATGCATATATCATAGTAAAGTCAGAACCATAGTGCCCACGTAAGCTATCAGGTACACCCTTAGAGCCTTCACCACTAATGCGGTTATTAAAGAACCCTTGGATACGACGATTATCTAAATCTATAATAATAAAACCTGATCCATCATACACATATAATGTATGATTAACACGTTTTAATGCACGTACTGTATTCGTAATAAAATACTGGTCCTTCAAATCAATGAGGGACGACTCATAACCAGAATGGTAAAAGTCACCATAATAATGGGCCCCTCCATCAGTAGACTCCAACAAGCCTTTAAATTCTTTTTGCTCTTCAGCACTGAAATCGGATAAAGATTTTAGCTTTGTTATATTCCGTAAACCTCGTTGGTAATCATCCGATTTAGTTGGCTCTATATGTTGCCCCCTAAAGGTTATTGGCATTAAACGAAGTGCATTATCAGATAAATTATAAATCCCTAGTCCTTCATAACCTAAGAAATACACTTGTGATCCACTAGTCTTCATAGCTAATATTCGTTTTGAAATAATGGCATCACTAGAATTAACCAGTGTATGCGCTTCTGGATCAATACGTACTGTTTTACTATCATAATTTGCTCCTACAGCAAGCCAGTAAGATATCCCCATTATAATAAGTGCCAGTACAAATAATCCAATACGTTTTATATTCATCTACGCTCTCCACGACTTTCCAATCATAAAACGTAAAAGCATGCGTACAATATGTATCGTGTTTACAGTGTATCTAACATTAGATTATATACGATTCTAGCTTATGCACCCAATTGAGCTAATCGGTCAGCAATCTTAATCCCTTTATATGTGAATGTTGGTAATAGCTGAGATAGCGGTTCTAGTACAAAATTACGATTCCAAAAATGAGGATGCGGTATCACAAGACTTTCATCACACAAAGAAATCATCTTCCCCTCTATATCGTACACTAAAATAATATCCAAATCTAATGTGCGAGGGCCCCAATGAATCAATCGTTTTCGTCCAGCCTCCTGCTCTAATTGCTGAATAAGGCTGAGCATTTGATGTGGATCTAGAGTGCTTTCACAAGACCATACGCCATTAACAAAAGTGTCTTGTTCCGTATATCCCCACGGCTCAGTTTCAATCAGAGGAGAAGTGACTAGCCTGGAAATTGCCTCATGATGTAGTAAGGATTGAAAAGCAGAACTGATGTAGCCTCTCTTATCCCCCATATTCGAGCCTACACTGATGTAATAGGTATACATCAAATTTGTCCTCTTGTAGTGATAACCTCAACATAATCCAAAATGCCTGAAATCGGTACAGATGGTTTACGCACCGTTACAGAGAGACCTACAATACCTTGATAATGTTGGTACAAGGAATCGGCGATAAGCGCCCCTAATCGTTCTAAAAGATTGTACTTTTCACCAGTCATAATTGATTCTACAATTTCATATACCTCTACATAATTGATTGAGTCCTCTAATTGATCACTTTGACCGGCCTTTGTAAGATCAGTTATTATTTCTACATCTACAAAAAATCGTTGCCCTTGTTCTTGCTCAGATGCCAAATTTCCGTGGTATCCGTAGAATGCCATATTTTTTAAAACGATTCTATCCATTATTCACCTCGTAACAAGCCGTCTGCTACAGCTAAGGCGCGTTTGTGCATTTTCACATTGTGAACACGCACCATATCAACGCCTTGGAATACACCTGTAATACAAGCAGCTACCGTACCTTCATCGCGATCTTCTGGAGGCAATCCGCCTAACATAGATCCGATGAAACGCTTGCGGCTTGGAGCAAGTAAAACAGGATATTCATAAGCCGTTAACTCACCCAAGCGTTGCATAACTTCAATATTTTGTTCTTCAGTTTTACCAAAGCCAATACCTGGGTCAAGCCAGATTTGTTGTGGCGTTACCCCCTCTTTCAACGCTTTATCGATAGCACAGAAGAAGAATGCTTTCATATCTTCAATGATATCACCATAATTTGTATCATTACTATTATGCATGATGATAACAGGTACCTTATATTTAGCCACTACTGCGGCCATGTCAGGGTCATAATGTAAGCCCCATACATCATTTAGAATATGTGCCCCTTTTGAGAAGGCATATTCTGCGGTTTTAGCATGATATGTATCGATAGACACAGGAACTGTAGAGGCCTGTAAGACAGGCTCTATTAATAGAGATAAGCGTTCTATTTCCTCGTCTGCGGTCAAAGGTGTAGAACCAGGGCGTGTAGATTCAACGCCTAAATCGATAATATCTGCACCATCTTCAATCATTTGTTTTACATGAGCAATAGCTGTTTCTGGTGTATTAAAATTCCCCCCATCAGAGAAGGAGTCAGGTGTACCATTCAGTATACCCATGATAAGGGTACGATTACACAAAGATAAGCTTTTGCCATCATTCCATGTATAATTTCTACGTTTAAACATTTACCTGTCCTCCGCCTAACATTGCCAACGCTTCATCTCTTAATGTGCCCTTTTCGGCTAATACGCCTCGGCTTTCTAATGTAATAACCTTTGAATCTTGCTGCATGGTCCCTTTGATGAGCATACACAACTGAGTCGATGTAATGCGTACAAATACGCCATGAGCAAATAAATCATTCATAATCGCATCAGCTAATTCAGATGCTAACCGCTCTTGTAATTGCGGTCTACGGCTGAGGATATTCACGATATCTTGAAACTTACTAAGTCCTGCCACACATCCATCCTTAGGTTGGTACACGATATCTACGGTACCAAAAAAAGGCAATAAATGATGCTCACACATGGAGTAAAACGGAATCCCTGTAACTGCTACGAGACCTTTATAGTCTGTACTAAAAGTCTCTCCCCATGCAGCTTTCGTGTCTAATCCTACACCGCTGAATAATTCACTATATAATTCTGTTACACGACTTGGTGTCTTCTCTAATTCTGGTGCCTCTGTATCAACAGATAAAGCCTCTAAGAATTGCTTTATCCCGTCCTTTGCACGTTGATTCATCGGTCCTCCTAAACGATCTTTGTCGTCCAATCCTCAATATTCCAAATATCCGTAACCCAACCTTGATAAAATTCGGGCTCATGACTAACCAGTACAATCGTACCTTTAAAATCACGCAATGCTCGGCTCAGTTCTTCCTTCGCATATATGTCTAAATGGTTGGTCGGTTCGTCTAGCACCAACACATTGTACTTATTCTGCATGAGCTTACATAGGCGAACCTTTGCATTCTCACCACCAGATAATACGCGCATTTGAGACGTAATATGTTCATTAGTAAGGCCACAACGAGCTAATGCTGCACGCACCTCTGCATTGGTCATAGCAGGATATTCATTCCAAATATAGTCTAACGCTGTTTCAGAATTAGATGGCGTATCCTCTTGGGCAAAATAACCTACTTGTAAGAACTCACCTTTTACCAACTCACCACTAACAGGCTTCAATAAACCTAAAATAGTTTTTAACAACGTAGTTTTACCTAGACCATTGACACCGCGAATAGCAATCTTTTTATTTCTTTCAATTTGAAAGTCTACTGGTCTAGTTAATGGTTCATCATAACCTAATTGCAATCCGAAAGCCTCTACGATAAAGCGACTTGGTGTACGGCCTTCTTTAAAACCAAAGCTAGGTTTAATATACTCTTTTGGTTTTTCCAAGATTTCCATCTTCTCTAAGCGTTTAGCTCGAGAGTTCGCCATACCGCGCGTTGCAACGCGAGCTTTGTTACGTTGAATAAAGTCTTCCATACGCTCAATCTCTTGCTGTTGACGTTCATACGCCTTAGCAGCTTGCGCTTTTTTCACCTCGTAAGCAGCTTGGAACTGATGATAATCACCAGTATAACGCGTAAGCACCGCTTGTTCGATATGGTAAATAACATTAACTACGGAATTTAAAAACTCCATATCATGAGAAATCAAGATGAATGCATTTTCGTAATTTTGCAAATAGTTTTGCAACCATTGAATATGCTCTACATCAAGATAGTTTGTAGGTTCATCCAACAATAGAATAGTCGGTTTCTCTAGTAGAAGCTTTGTGAGCAAAACCTTTGTACGTTGACCACCACTGAGTTCTGTTACATCTCGGTCCAAACCGATATCCACAAGGCCCAAGCCTGCAGCCGTACGCTCAATAACCGCATCAATTTCATAGAACCCACGTTGCTCTAGAATCTCTTGCCACTCCCCAACTTGCTCGAGAAGCTTATTCATTTCATCTTCGGATACATCGCCCATACAATTGTACGCATTATTAATGTTTTGCTCCATCACGAATAAATCGTCAAAAGCGCTCTGTAACACATCGCGGATGGTCATGCCCTTTTCAAGAACAGCATGTTGATCCAAATAACCAACCGTTACCTGATTGGACCATTCAATTTTGCCTTCATCAGGCGGCAATTTACCTGTAATGATATTAAGAAATGTAGATTTACCTTCACCATTAGCACCAATGAGGCCTACATGTTCACCTTTTAACAAACGGAATGATGCATCATCTAAAATTTGTCGCGCTCCAAAACCATGGGTTACATTTGAAACGGTTAACACACTCATATCTATCTCCACCGGAATAAAAGCCGTCTTGTTGAAGACGGCTTATTTCATACTTACTTAAATATTATATCTATTGTACCTTTTTGACCTCTATATGTCAAAACTTAGGTAATCACGTAGCAAGGCATATCGCAAGGCTACAACAGCCATAATTTTAGCTCCTTTAATAGCTTGTGCCAATCCATAGTCAGAACCTGCTGCACAAGTGAATTCTGGCGTATGCGCTTCTAATCCCAAACCAATTTGCAACGTAGGCTGCGCCGTAGGCACTTCATAGGACACATTACCTACATCAGTACTACCATCAGCCTCATCATCAGGCAATATACGAGGTGTTTCACCAAACTCAGTCATCACATCCTTAAAGAGATCTAATAATCTTTTATCTTGACGCATATCCTTAAAGAGTGGCTCATAATGATGCATTTCAACTTGAGCACCATAGGATGCTGCAATCTCTTGAGCAGCCGCTTTGATAGCCGGCAAAATAATACCTTCTAAATCATCCACTGTACTACCACGAACAGTCATGCGAATCGTAGCCTTTGGTGTAACCACATTTGGCGCTGTACCTGCTTCGGTAAAAATGGCCCCCACAATAGCCCCTTTAGGAAAGGTTCTCTTTAACTCTTTTATTTTTTGATATAATTCTACCGCACAATCTAAGGCATTAATTCCTGAATCTGTTAAGGATGCAATATGACAGGAGCGCCCATGGAAGGTAACCTCTAGTGGGTGTGTCGCTAAGGATGTGCCCCCCACCTCATTTTCACCGCCAGGATGAATAATAAGCGCCGCCTCATAGCCCTTAAATAAACCAGCCTCTGCCATATATACCTTACCACCGATAGTTTCCTCTGCAGGGCAACCAAAGAAAGTCGTTCCCCAATCCTGTGGTGCACTTTGACTGAAAGCAACAGCAGCACCTAAGCTCATCATGGCAATAAGATTATGACCACAACCATGACCGAGCTCAGGTAAGGCATCATATTCTCCTAAGAATGCGATTTTATATTTAGCATTACCTCTATAGTCGGCTCTTAACGCGGTTTGTAACTCACGTATATCGGTGAGCCCTACTTGAGATATAAAATTCTGTTTTTCTAAGAATTGGTGAATTGCCTTTACTGCTTTATGCTCATTCAAGCCCAATTCTGGATTATCGTGTAAATATAAGGAAACAGCACGTAATTCCTGTGCCATACTATCTATGATGGCACAGGCACGAGCCTCTCGTTCTTGTAGTGTCATAACTCCCCTTATTATTATCTAATATCTTTGTTATCTAATATCTTATTCCCTAATATTTTATTACCTAATATCTCGGTAACTACTATTTTTATCTAATATCTATTTATCTGTTTGTCTGTTAACTAAAATCATTCACCTAAAAGCTCTTATCTATTTCGTATAAGGATGAACGATGATGGTATTAGAAATATATCTAAAGCTAATCGTCGCTCCTAGCGGTAAGGTTTGATGTGGTGAACCATGTCCCGTTGGCACATAGCATACAAAAGGATCTGGTAATTCTGGTTTTCTATTTTCCTCCATGTAGCGCAATGCTTCATAACCTAAGTCATAATCACGTTCATCTTCATCTCCTTCACAATCTGTAAAGGTGCCAATCACTAAGCCTTTAATGCGGCTCAACAAACCACTGAGGCGAAATTGTTGTAACATACGATCCAGCTTATAAGGAGCCTCCCCTACATCTTCAATAAATAGTAAGGTATCCTCCCAAGATTCATCCTCTAAAAAATAAGGTGTTCCTGACAGAACGGATAATATCGTCATATTACCACCACGCAAAATCCCTTCTCCTAGCTCGGTACCAATCGCACCTCTAGGAGGTTCTGGCAAAGGTTCTATGACTTTTAATTTACCTTCTAAAACATTAAATAATGCATCAATATCTGCCTTACGCTCTGCTTTAAAATCTACCCCCATAGGCCCATGATACGAAATAAGGCGACTGTATCGATTGATAGCCATATGGAGCGCCGTACAATCACTGTATCCAATAAAAGCCTTACGATACTTACGAATCGCTTTATAATCCAGTCGTTCTAAATAGCGCATCGTTCCATAACCACCCCGTAAAGCGAGCACCGCATCACAAGGAGCTGTAGTCATCATGTATTGAAATTCTACGGCTTGCTCCTCAGGCGTGCCTCCATATAGCCCCTTTCTCCTTGCACTTTCACCTACAAGCACCTTATAGCCTTTAGCCTTACAAATTTGTTCTATTCTATGTAAATCTTCATCGCTAGCACTAGCAGGTGCCATAATACCTATGGTCATCCCCGGTGCCAAACGTTTTGGTTCAATCCAGTCCATATATCCTCAGAAAATACCTGTTAACTTATAATATATTAATAATCCCATGCAATAAAAGACTAATATATTAATATTCCCATACAACAAAAGACGTACACAAGGTGTACGTCTTAAGTGTATCTTATTTGTATGCTTTTTTAAAGTCAACAAGTCCCAATGTGGTCCAGAAATAATTTTGAATTGTTCCGTTTGTCACATATGGTTGTGTTGTAAAGTACAACGGCATAACAAGAGATTCATCAAAAATCATCTTTTCTGCTTCATGCATCAACGCATCACGAGCCGCCCCATTTGGAGTTGTACGAATACGTGCAATCAACTCATTATACTCATCACTATGATACTGACCATCGTTATCTTCAGCAGAGAATACCTCTAAAAAGTTTTGTGGATCGCTATAATCGGCAACCCAAGAAGCGCGAGCTACTTGGTACTTGCCAGCTTCACGGTCTGCCAAGAATACCTTTGTCTCTTGATTTTGTAAGCGTACATCTGCGCCAAATGCATTTATCCATGCATCTTGAATCGCTTCTGCAATAGCTTTATGTAATTCACTTGTATTATACAAAATCGTAATTTGCGGCAATGGACGATTCTTGCCATAGCCAGCCTTTTTCAGGATTTCCTTGGCTTGCTCTACATCTTCGTATACGAGATAGCTACCAGCTTCACGGAAGTCTTCACGACCATTGCTTTCAAGCATACCATATGGTACGAACGCATAAGCTGGTTCTTTACCGCCTCTAACAATATTATTAACAATATTAGCACGGTTGATAACCATAGAAAAGGCTTTACGCACATCTGGATCTGTGAAAGGTTCTGCTTTAACATTGAATACGTAATAATAGTTACCAAGCATAGGTCCAATATGTAATAGGCCGGCTTCTTCTAGACGTTTTTGATCCGCTACAGGAGGTTCAACCGTCATATCAGCTTCGCCACCTTCAACTAAGGTAAGGCGTGTACTTTGAGACTCACTAATAGGCCAATTCATTTTCTCGGTCTTCACAGATTCTGCATCCCAATAGTTTGGATTCTTAATGAAATCCATTTCCCCATTATGCTTCCAAGAAAGTAAACGATATGGACCATTAGATACTATTGTTTCCGCATTAGCCGCCCAGTTTTCGTGAGCTTCTACTGCTTTTTTACTCACTGGATAATAGCTATGAGACGCTAATAATTTCAAGAAATAAGCCGTTGGATTTTCTAAGGTAACTACCAATGTATCCTCATCAATAGCTTTAACCCCAACATCTTCAGCTGCAGCTTTCCCCGTATTAAAAGCTTCACCATTTTCCAATACATATAACATATATGCATTATCCGCATGGACTTCAGGGTCTAATACGCGCTTCCAAGCGTATTCAAAGTCATAAGCCGTCAAAGGCTCTCCATTGGACCATTTTAAATTAGGTCGTAAATGGAAGGTATACTCACGACCATCATCGGAGATGTCCCAATTTTTAGCAAGTGCTGCTTCAGGTTCACTTTCATCATTCAAACGAACTAGACCATCGAATAATTGAAGTTGAACCGTAGCCTCCGGAGAGGTAGTAGACTTTGCGGGATCCAATGTGGATGGTTCCTGCTCAATAACATAGCGGATTGTGTGTTCATCGATTGGTTGAACACCACGAGGGTACCCAAATACGAATAAGAGTACGCTCACCCCTAGAGCGAGGACCATGAGTTTTAACAAGTTTCGTTTATCCATCATGGCAATGCTTCCTCTACAAATTCTTTCATGATGCGCCCAACTTGAGCGCCTAACTCTTTACCTCGGTCATTATCGATATCGCTCATTAAAAGGATAAAACAAAAATGACCCCTAAATGTTTCTATTACACCCCCATCATGTTCTACACGATCAAGGGATCCTGTTTTATGGTGAAAGCGTATGCCTTCTCCCCAGTAAAATGGTAAGATATCACGGAATTGTTGGCGACCTAAGATATTCCACATTTCTCTGCCATAAGCATCTCTATCACGACATTCAAAAATGTGTTTATACAAACGAGCTAACGACATAGCTGTAATGTGATTATCACGACCTTCAGCTAGGGCGTTAAAGTCCATCATCATGCGATTAAGCTCCATCTCATCCACACCAAGCTTTTCTGCACGAGCATTGATATTTTCCATGCCGAGCACTGTGATGAGTAGATTTGTTGCGATATTATCACTAAGAACCATCATAAGACGGCATAACTCAAGATATGTAAAACTATGTTTACCAACTAACTCTTGTAGTGCGCCGCCACCTTCAACGCGTGGAGTTCTAGATAAAGGAACTGTATCATTAATGTCCAATTGCTCCGTACGAGCTAAATGAAAGACATATTCCATGATAAGTACCTTAATTAAACTCGCACTAGAATGTACAGTATTTTCACCTCTAGCTGCGATGAGTGTTGGTTCCTCTTCATCATCGAATTGTAGCACCGCATAAGATATATTCCCTGCTGGTGCCAATTCTTTAATGACTTTATCTAGTTGATGTTCCAAGGACTTGCCAACAATTAGTTTTTCCATACTATTCTCCCATTATATGTGCCAGCATGCGATGCGGCGATCTGCCCAATCTCGAAGTGGCGGACGTTCTGTAAAACAACGACCTTCCGCTTCTGGACATCGACCACTAAACAGACACCCTTTTGGTGGGTCTAATGGATTTGGTGGATCCCCTTTAAGCGGTGCCCCAATTGGTGCATGTGGCATAACTGGACCATTTAAGGCCGTCAATGCACGGGTATACGGATGCTGAGGGAATTCATATAAGTCCAATGCAGGACCTTCTTCCATGACGGCACCTAAATACATAACAACCATGCGATGACTAATGTAGCGCACCATATTTAAATCATGAGAAATAAAGAGGTACGAAATACCATGTTGTTCTTGTAACCGTTCTAGTAATGTCATAATTTGCACTTGGATAGATACATCTAACGCAGAAATCGGCTCATCACAGATGATACATTGAGGCTCCATAATAAGAGCCCGTGCAATGCCGATACGTTGACGTTGCCCACCAGATAGTTCATGAGCATAACGCTCACCAAATGACATATTTAAGCCAACTTGGTCAAGCACCTCTTTTACACGAATCACGCGATCTCGAGGTGTATACTTTGGATCCAGTTCTAAAGGCTCCTCTAAAATCGCATTAACCGTAAGCCGCGGATTAAGGGATGCATAAGGATTTTGAAATACCATTTGCATCACCGGGTGAACAGACTCTCTATCCACATAAGGGTTGATATGTCGACCATTCATATAAATAGAACCAGATGTAGCTTGATATAAACCCATCAAAGTGTAACCAAATGTAGATTTACCACATCCAGATTCACCTACGATACCTAGGGTTTCCCCTGGTGATTGATATAGACTCACGCCTTGTACGGCATGTACCGTTTGTTTTGGCTTAAATAAGCCGCCTGACAGGGTGAACTCTTTAACGAGATTGTCAGTCTCCCATACGTAACTCATTAAAGTCCCTCCAACTTAGCTAACCAACATGTAAACTGGTGACCTTCACCAACATTTGTAACCATCGGAACCCGACTACCGCAGATTCGCATAGCCCATTTACAACGAGGATTAAATGCGCATCCACGAGGTAAATCAAATAGATCAGGTGGTTGACCTTCAACAGCCTTCAATTCGCCGTGCCATTTACCTTGAGGCAATGCAAGCAACAGCCCCAAAGTATATGGATGACGAGGCTCGCTAAAGATACCATCTACTGTAGCAGACTCAACACATTTACCTGCGTACATAACCATAACCCGATCACAAATTTGAGCAATAACACGTAGGTTATGAGAGATAAAGATAATCCCTATGCCAGCCTCTACGGCTAATGTTTGCATAAGGCGCAAAATTTGTGCCTCTGTAGTAATATCAAGAGCTGTTGTGGGCTCATCACAAATCAAAATCTTAGGACGACCGGCCACTGCCATGGCAATACATACGCGTTGACGCATACCGCCACTCAACTCATGAGGATATTGAGATAACCGGCGTTCCGGTGTAGACAGACCCATCTTCTTCAATAAATCGATGGCAATGGCCCTTTCATCGTAATCTTCACCATACGCATTTGTACGATGAATAACCTCATACATTTGCTCTCCAATGGTCATGATAGGATTCAAGGAGGTCATAGGATCTTGGAACACCATGGCAACCGTCGTACCACGAAGTTCATTCCAATCATCTTCAGTAAATCCTAAACAATCATGACCATCAATCATGAATGTATCCGCTTTAATTTTAGTTTTACCATATGGCAATAAGCCCATTAAAGAGTTAACTAAAACGGATTTACCACACCCAGATTCCCCGACTATACCTAAAATCTCACCAGGGTATAAAGAAATATCTTGATTGCGAATAACTCGCAACGGACCTTGGAAGGTATTGATGGTAATAGATACATTACGTACATCAACAATAGCATTATTCATTATCTATCTCCTTCCTTAGGGTCTAATACATTGCGTAAACCGTCGCCAAAAAATGCGAAACCAAGCATGGTAATACTAATAGCAACAGCTGGGAAAATCAATTGGAACGGATAAGAGCGCATGCTACTAATACCTTCAGAAGCTAGTACGCCCCAGCTCGCCATAGGTGCATTTACACCTAAACCGATAAAACTAAGAAATGCTTCTGTAAAAATAGCCTCAGGAATGGCCAATGTTAAAGTAATAATGATCGGCCCTACACAGTTTGGTAAAATATGACGCAATAAAATTCGATGCTTAGGAATACCCATAGCTTCTGCTGCAATGATGTATTCTTCGTTTTTAACTTTCAAAATTTGGCTGCGTACGATACGGGCCATATTAAGCCAATACGCAATCCCCAACGCTACAAAAATAGAGATTAGCCCAGGCCCAAGTACAACCATCAATAAGATTACGTATAGTAAAAGTGGAATACCGTACAAAACATCTACGATCCCCATCATGATACGGTCTACCTTGCCACCTATATAACCCGCAATACCGCCATAAGCAACGCCAATCACAAGATTAATAAAAGCTGCTACAAAACCAATGGTTAAGGAAATACGAGCGCCGTACATAACACGCGTATAGATATCACGGCCCAATGTATCCGTACCAAACCAATGGCTAAAGCTTGGACTTTGGTTCGCATCAATTAAGGATTGGTCCGCATAGGTATAAGGTGAAATAAGTGGACCTAGAATAGCAAGTACCATCATCACAATAATGATGGTTGCACCAACTACAGCTAAACGATTTACCTTAAATCGTTCCCATTTACTAGGACGTTTTATAAAGCTAGTAATCTCTTCTTGAGGGGCTCGTTCAATAGGTAAAAAGTCTTCCTTATTCATCTGTCCCCTCCTCCGTTGTAACTCGTGGATCGATTAATGGATAAATCATGTCCACCAAAATATTAAGAAATACTACAAGTGCACTATAGAAAATCGTAATACCAAGAATAACCGTATAGTCTCGGTTATAAATAGATGTTACAAAATACTGACCTAAACCAGGAATCGCAAAAATTGTTTCTACGATAAAGCTGCCTGTTAACAAACTAGCTGCCAATGGACCTAAGTACGTAATAACTGGCAAAATTGCATTGCCAAGGGCATGACGTGTCAAAATGGTCCAAGAACCTAGACCTTTTGCGCGAGCTGTACGAATGTATTCTTGTTGATAAACGTCAAGTAAACCACTGCGCGTTAAGCGAGCAATAAATGCCATCGGTTGCGCTGCTAATGTCAACACAGGTAACACCATGTAAGAGGGGCCACGCCATAAGGCTACCGGGAACCATCCCAATTCAAAGCCTACTATGTACACAAGAACAGCACCGATAATAAATGTTGGTACCGAAATCCCTATTGTAGATAATACAGTTACCGCATAATCTACAATGCTATTAGGTCTCATGGCACTAATCGCACCAGCTGTAATACCACCAACTATAGCTACCACTAAAGATAATAAGCCAAGCTGTGCGGAAATTGGGAATGCATCACCAATTATATCGTTTACACTACGGCCTTCATATTTAAATGATGGGCCCAAGTCACCTGTAATGACGCCACCTAAATAATCTCCATACTGTTTCCATACAGGATCATCGAGATGATATTTAGCCTCGATACTTGCTTTCACCTGAGGCGGTAATTTCTTTTCTGTTGTAAAAGGCCCACCAGGTATCGCATGCATTAATGCAAATGTTACGGTAATGATGACCCATAAGATTATGATTGCGCCACCTAGGCGTCGAAATACATACCTCGTCATTGTCACTTTCCTCCATAAAAAGTTTATTCGTTTTATTATACTACATTATGAAGTTAATTTCATGATTAACATCATTACATTTACAGAAAGCTTTACATAACGTACAATAAAATATATATTTATTTGGAGGTATCTATGACAACAGTACCTAGAGTTTTAACAATTCAAGACATGAGCTCCATCGGACGTTGTGCCCTTACCGTTATGATTCCTATCATCAGTGCTATGCGCTGCCAGGCGGTTCCTTTAGCAACAGCGGTACTAAGCAATCACTTAGAGTATCCACACTATGAATTCGTAGATTTATCTGCTCATATGAGAGACTTTATGAACTGTTGGGATAAAAACGAAATTGACTTTCACGCTATCGTAAGTGGTTTCTTGGCATCGCCAGAACAAATTCACCTCGTCGAAGAAGCTATCAATCGATTTGCCTCTAATGACCAGATGGTTATCGTCGATCCTGCAATGGCCGACGATGGTCGCCTCTATTCCATTTATACTCCTGATATGGTTGTAGCTATGCGCCAACTTGTATCTAAGGCTCACATCGTTAAACCAAACTATACTGAGGCTTGCTTCTTATTAGATATTCCATTCTCGACAGACCCTATTAGTGAGGATGAATTGCGCAAACGGTGCAAACAATTACATCACATGGGGCCTGAAATGGTTATCATGACCAGTGTTCCATCGGAAACGCATGCGGTCATTGCCGTCTATAATGGTCCTACAGACCTTTTAAAAACATACTCTATTCCTCTAGTACCTGTAAAAGCTACAGGCACAGGAGATATTTTTACTGCTGTATTATCAGGTGCAGTAATGAGAGGATATTCACCTTATGATGCGGCAGAACTGGCAATGAATTTTACTACCAAAGCGATTCAAGCTACGTTAGATACAGTAAAGTCAATGAAACATGGTGTTGCATTTGAGCTCATCTTGCCAGAATTAACTCAACTATAAGCTAAAAATAAAGGGGAACTTATGGATTTACTTTATGTTGTATTACGAACATTGCTCATATGTACCATTGGTTTGCTCATTGCATTCCAAGGACGTCGCATGGGTTTATCGATTTTTAACTTAACGGGACGGTTAAATCGACTACAATTTATCATATGCTTCATCGCTTTAATGATTTTATTTCATATTGTCCACTACATCGATAACATATTCTTAGATTTTGTTGTATCACTACCAGCATATTGGTTGACTAGGGTCATTATTTGGCTCTTATTGGCAACCCTCTTTCCTTTATCTTGTGTCTTATTTGGCCGTCGTATTCACGATATCGGCTTCAATGCATGGGCAGGAATTCTTTGGTCGGTAATTATGATCTTCATTAATACTTACTCAGCTGTCTCTCCATTCAATTACATGCTAGAGCTTTTTATATGGCTCATCGGCTTCCTATTCTGGGTATTACCAGGACAACCTGAGCCTAACCAATACGGTAATCCTCCATTTATGCCTGTAAATCAGCCAACATATGAATCCGTACAAACTCCTGTATCAAGCAAAAAACAAGAAAACCGCAAGCCAGCTCGAAAACGTCGTAAAAAACGATAACCAAAATTAATAACTTGTAATCAAAAAAAACGTATCTCTCATTGATATGTACCCATTTTATTGGATATCCAGTAAAGGTGGGACATATCACATAGAGATACGTTTTTATATTTTATATTTCTTACAACATTAATTCATTAGTAACATCAACTCAATCAATGTACACCCGATATAGGCAATAATAAACTTAACCTTTTGTTTACGCGCTCTATCATCATCTGCAATTTTAAGACGATTTGCAAGGAATCGTTTATCTCGAATTTGCAACAAGAGGTGTTTAATTCGCTCCTGGCTTTCATTTGCTGTATCCTCATCACAATCAGATGTCAATGTAGCTTGTTGCATGAAGATACGACGATGTAGTTTACGCATTTGGATTTTGATATTGTTATGTACAAACGCACTTTGCCACTGTTTGCGAGAATCAAAATACATATACAGATATCGCGGAATATTCATAACTAAGAAGGAAATGATAAAAATCCCTAAGGAAATCAAAAAGTACGTAGAAAATGAGAATTCCAGTGTTTCCGTCGGCAAGTAATGATGCAAGATAACAAATGTAATCCATACACCAATCGGCAACAAAAGAACAGCCGCAATATCAATCGATCGAAGCCAGCTAGTGCGAGTTGGTACATCCGGTACTGTAAAAGTATCTACAGGATCATGGAACGCATAGTAATCTAACTGCAACACAGATTGACTGGTACGCGGGTTTCCCAACAAAACAGGTCCATTGCTACCAATATGGCGCTCAGGCATAGGTATGAATTTCTTCACTTGCGTATTAGGTAATAAGTCAAACTGAATAATCCCTTTCTTCTCAAAGCGTACAGTAGATCCTTTTTCTCCCAATGCAATAGGGTTAAAGAATATACCAAAGAGACTGAGACACCAGTTCCCCAACAAGTGTAAAATGGAGTTCAAAATAAACCCACCTGTATCTATATTATTTGTATCAAGTCGAATTGCAAAAGATGATGAATAATCATCAAACCATAAATCCTCTAAGGTGAATTCCACATTAATCACATTCCCCCATTTTGTAATAATGGATAGGAATATTTGATTGTTTGGTTCAAATTCAAATGTTATAGCATAAAAGAACCAATGATTGCGAAGAGCGGCACGCAACATGCGATTAACCATATCTTCTTCTATATATAGCAAACGATGGTCAAACAAATCTTGTTCTAAAGGCGCTTTCTCTAATACAGGTGCCTTATCCACCACCGCATCACGATCAGATAATGCTTCATCCACCAAAGCTCGTAATTTGGTGAAGATTTTAGTCATAACCCCTCCAAGGGTGAAAAAATAGGTTTTAATATAAAAATTATACCATATGTTGCATGATTTATCGATAAAAGTATACTACATATACTATTAAATATAAATATAACTAAAGCCCCTTTTTACATAGCAAAAGGGGCTTTATTACTGTAGTTTAATATTGTTCCTATTATAATTTAATATTCATAATAAGTCTTAAATATAGGTCTTAAATTGCAACATGAAATTAAAATATTATCCAATCTACAATCAAGCATTTATAATAGATACTTTTATTGATATTTAGTTTTATTGAATACTTGCCATAGATAAATAACAGTATTCATAGAAACGCCCTCGAAGAACTATCAATTCTTCATACGTTCCATCTTCAACAATTTGACCTCTATCCATAAATATAATTCGATCCATTTGTTCTAAACCTTCCAATTGATGCGTAATATATAGACATGTCTTACCATCTACATAATGCATCAAATCACGATGCAAGGCTTTTCGTGTTACTTGATCTAAACCCTCTAAAGGTTCATCTAATAAAATAATTTTAGGATTGCGTAAGAACAATCTAGCTAATGCAATTCTTTGACGCTCGCCACCACTCAAACCTTGGCCTCCACTACCTACAATCGTATTCATCCCCTCTGGTAATTTTTCGACTACGGAACGCAATGAGGCGCGATTAATGGCTTGCTCTAAGTCTTCTTTAGACGCCTCAGGTCTAGCAAGACGTATATTGTCTTTAAAGGATGCATTAAAAATATACGTATCTTGAGTTATAGTTCCCAATGCATTACGCCAAGTATCAATTGAAATATCTTTCAACTCCACTGCACCTATACGAATGGAACCACCATAATCATATAGTCGCTCAAGCATATTAAACAATGTCGTCTTACCAGATCCACTAGCACCAACGATAGCAATAGATTGTCCTTGTTGAATATGTAGTCTAAGATTCTCATAAATATGTCGATATTCATCATAACCAAAGGATACATCTGTAAAAATAATATCATCATTAGGATTAAACGATTTTGGTGATATAGGATCTACAATAGATATAGGTTCATTACTAAGAGCCATGAGACGACTTGTAGCAACTTTACTTTCTGCACCATGATGAACTGCCGCGATCATAGGTTGTAACGCTTCAAACCAAGCCTGCGTACCAATGGCAGCCACCGCTACCATAACACTGGCCCAAGCACCTGTTAACGCATTAGAGGCCATAATAGCTACAATAACTACAGTTAACTGAACACCGCCTATGAATAGTGTATTACCCATATTCATGCCACGCTCAATAGTACCTTTTCGAGCATCTACATTACGCATCATATGCTGAATACGCTTATATACCATTTCTTCATTGCCATAACTAATCACATCTTCCAGGCTATCCATAGTATCACTTAAAAGCGCTTTATAATCACCTTGTTGGGGCCCAATTGCACGTAAAGATTGTTTATTATGTGCATAAACGACCAAAGGTAGTATTACACCTAATATGAAGGCCGACAAAAGAATTGGCGTAATCAAGCTATTGTCGATCGTAGAGGCTCCATATGCAATCAATACAGTCAAAGTAACAGCTGCTACAGGTGGAATCAAAGTGCGCAAGTAGAAGAATTGTAATACCTCTATATCCCCCATGATGCGTCCCAACATATCACCCGCCCCAAACCTTTTGAGTATAGCAGGTGCCAATGGTTCCAAATGAGCATAAAACCACAAGCGCAGGCCATAAAGACCTTGAAAGGCCATGCGATGAGATGTATAGCGCTCAAAATAACGACATACAGCGCGACTAACACCAAAGAATCGAACCCCTACAATAGCAAGACTCAAATAAGTGAGCCCTGGTTGCAATGCGGCAGATGCCAATAGCCAAGAGGATACTGTTAAAAGCCCCACATTCATGAACACTGTTAAGAACGTAAATAGCAAGGCCAATACTAATGACCACTTAGCGGGACTCAATACAGAAAACAACAACTTCCAACCTTGTATGCCCATATTAAAACCTTTTGCATTATCTTTAAGGTTCTCAGTATATTTAACAGATTTATCAAAATACTCTGTGCCATTGATAGGTGTATCTATGCCCAATGTATTCTCTGAATCAAATTGCTTCCCAATATACAATGGTTCTTCAAGAGTTGCTGAAAATTGACCTAACCCAGATGTAACAAGTTCTTTAAAATACCCCTCTTCTTGAAGTAGGTCGTGATAAGAACCTTCTTGAATAATTAATCCATTTTTCAAGACATATAGTTTAGATGCCCAATGCATAGTTTGTAATCGATGCCCAATAATGATGACAATCTTATTTTCCATCAAACGCTGAATAGCCGTACTTATAATAGCTTCTGTTTTTACGTCTAGATGTGCTGTCACTTCATCAAGAATCAATACCTGACCCTTCCGCAGGAATGCACGAGCTAAAGCAATACGCTGCCGCTCACCACCACTAAGGCCTAAGCCACCTTCACCGATAACTGCATCAAGACCATCTTGTTGTCGATTAATAACATCTAATAACTGAACCTCTTTGCACGCATCGAGAATCTCTGCATCACTTACATCCATACCAAAGGATAAGACCTCTCGTAAGGTCCCTTTCATAATATGTGGATGTTGAGACACATAGGTAATTTGCTGACGCCACCAGTCGATATCTAAATCACATATATCAATGCCATCGATAGTAACTGTTCCTTTCGGAGCCTGTAAAAATCCACCAATAATATGGGCAATAGTAGATTTGCCAGCTCCACTTTCACCAACGAGCATAATAGGTACATTACGCTCAGCCTCTAGTGTGATATGGTGTACCCCATTCTCACTATTTTCATAGGTAAAAGTTAAATCTTTAATTGCGATCTCTTGTATAGATTTCTCGAGTTTAGAATCACCACCTAATGGTAAGGACTGCGGACGATTCATAAATTCTTCGTATTTCAGAATAGATGTTTTACCTGCCATCCCCGTATGGAAAGCAGCCCCCAACTGTCTAAATGGGGTATAGAACTCCGGCGCTAACAACAAAATAAAGAAGGCTGAAAAGAATGTAATTTCACCATCTAATAAGGTTAGGCCTAAATATACCGCAATCAAAGCAGTACTTATAGTACTCACTAATTCAAGTACTAATGCAGATAAAAAGGCTACGCGCAACACTCGTAAAGTAGAATCTTTAAACTCTTGAGATAATCGGCCAATAACCTTAATTTGATCTTTTGCACGACCAAAGAGTTTTAGCGTAGTAATCCCTTGCAATACGTCTAAAAAATGCCCTGATAGGAAGCTCATACGCTCCCATTGTTCCTTATTTAATCGATCAGCTTGCTTCCCAATTAAGATCATAAAAAATGGAATTAAAGGCACTGTAACGATCAAAATAACACCGATAATTGGTAAAGTATCTACAATGGCGATTCCCATAATAAGTGGAATCATAATAGCGTATAAAATCTGCGGAATGTAACGAGCCACATATGCATCAACTTGCTCTAAACCATCGGTAAGCATATGGATGACATCGCCATGACGTTCCTTATGTTGTACACCAAGCTTAAACATATGGGCCAAAGAGCGTTCTCTAAAGGATGCTTCTACAGCACTCCCCAAGTGATTTGCCACTGCCTCTTGAACGTAATGTGCCACCAATCTCATAACAATAGCTACAAACAAATAAATGATGGTGTTCATTTCATCAGCTAGTGTATGTTCCAAAAATATAAGGTTATTTATTAAGGTTCCAAAGAACCAAGCTTGCCCAACAATTGACAGACTTTCTATTAAACAGGTTAAACCGAGTAATCCAAGCTGTCCTTTATGTTCTAGCAGCGCTTTAAATGCGGTATGCTGTATCATACTATCCTCTATGGTAAATCTACTTAAATATATAAAATCAAACAAATTTAAATCCCTATAAATAGGCCTAAAAAGTCCAAACGAATCTAAATTTATCAATATTATAATCATCTTACCACAAAAAAGAGGCGTGCCGCTACGGCACGCCTCACATTAAGATTTAATTTTTATAACTCACAAGAGGTATAAGGCTATTCTATTAATAGTGTAAATCTTTTTCTGTTACACGATGACGGAATGTCCAATATACCCAAGATTGGTAAACCAATATGATTGGCACAAATACGAATGCTACACAAGTCATCAAAGTCAACGTGTAAGTAGAGTTAGCTGCATTAGTAATAGTCAAGCTCCACTCAGGATTCAAAGAAGAAACCATAATGCGAGGGAACAAACCTGCAAAGTATGCAGCCGTTACAGAAATAACGGATAAAGAGCTAAATAAGAAGCCCAATTTTGTATTACGAGTACGTGCTGCGCCCCAAGAAATGAGGAAGAACACGATAGTTAATGCAAAGCAAACTACAGCTAATACAGAATTAAACAAATCTGTATATAGGTAAGTTGCACCTACCAATGCTAATGCACCGATAGCTGTAGGAACACCTACTACCAAGGATGCAGCACGAGCGCGTTCAGAAATAGCACCAGCGGTTTTAATAGAAGTAAATAGGCCACCATGGTATGTAAATACTAAAATGAACGCAATACCACAAAGTATGGTGTAAGGGCTTAATAAATCAAAGAATGTTCCAACATATGTCATACTTGCATCAATTGGAGTACCTTGAATCAAGTTACCTACTGTAACACCCCACAATAATGCAGGAATCAAGGAACCAAAGAAGATGCAGTAGTCGAATGTTTTACGCCATAACAAATTAGGGCTTTTAGAACGGAATTCAAAGGATACACCACGAATAATAAGAGCTGCAAGCATCAAGAATAGAGCTAAGTAGAATCCACTAAATAATGTAGCATACACATGAGGGAAGGATGCGAATAATGCACCTCCGGCAGTAATCATCCAGACCTCATTACCATCCCACACAGGACCTAAGGCATTGATCATTTGTCGACGTTCAACATCAGTTTTACCAATGAATGGTAACAAAATACCAGTACCATAGTCAAAACCTTCTAATAAGAAGAAGCCAGCGAATAGTACAGTAATCAAGATAAACCATACCACTTCAAGGTTATTAAAAATTAATTCCATAATCTCGCCTCCTCTTTTTCAACTACATCATGAGATGGGTTGCCATCCGGACCTTTTTTAATGTGTTCTACAGCAAGATAAATAGCCGCGATAGCAGCCACGATATACACAAGTGTAAAGCCGATGATTGTAGTCATAATTTCTGGAGCCGTTACGGATTTAGACGCACCATCTGCAGTCAATTGCAAACCATATACAAGCCATGGTTGACGACCTGCTTCCGCTACAAACCAACCAGTGGAGTGAGCGATAAATGGCAATGGCAACATCCAGAACATAATTTTTAAGAATGTGCGGTTTTCAACAAGTTTATCTTTTGCATTTAGGATAAGACCTACAAAGGCAACAAGTAACATAAGAGAACCGGATGCTACCATGACACGGAATGTCCAGAAGATTGCTGGAACATCTGGAATATAGTTGCCAGGGCCATATTGAGCCTCCGCTTTTGCTTGAAGGTCTTTGATACCTTCTACCTTACCAGACGTAAAGGAGTTTTGAGTCAAGAAGGATAAACCACCAGGAATTTCAAGAGCATTTGTATTCTTTTGTGCCTTAGTATCAATGTTAGCTACTAAAGAGAATGGTGCTGGATCTTGTGTTTCCCACAACGCTTCCATAGCAGCCATTTTCATAGGTTGTACTTTTGTGATGTACTGACCTTGGTGATGACCAGCTAATGCGCCTAAAGTACCGAATACTAGAGCGATAACCATGCCCCATTTAGCAGAGCGACGGTAGAACTCTGTCGCATTATTGCGTAATAAGTGCCATGCACTGACTGCCATAATAATTACGCCAGCTGTTAATAAACCATTCAATACAATATGGAAAAATTGTCCAGGTACATAGCCATTTTGAACGATGATCAGGAAATTTTCCATCTCTGCACGGCCATTGCGTAATACAAAACCTACAGGATGTTGCATAAAAGAGTTGGCTACAAGAATCCAGAACGCAGATAGATTTGTACCTAATGCTACAAATGTAGCTACAAGGGCGTGAACACATTTATGTAAGCGATCCCAACCGAAAATCCAAACGCCCATGAATGTAGATTCCAAGAAAAATGCCATTAATGCTTCAAGAGCCAATGGAGCGCCGAAAATGTCCCCCATAAAACGAGAATATTCTGCCCAGTTCATACCGAAATGGAATTCCTGAACAATACCAGTCACCACACCCATAGCAAAGTTAATTAGGAACAATTTGCCCCAGAACTTAGCCATTTTTTTGTATACTTCTTTACCAGTCGACACGTAGGTCCACTCTAAAGCAGCAACAATCACTGTCATACCTAGTGTGAACGGCACAAATAACCAGTGATAGATAGATGTTAGCGCGAATTGCAATCGGGCTAAATCTACAGCTTCAAACATGTGTTTTCCTCCTTAGAATAAAATACTAACATCACTTGACGAGCTTTTACAAAAAACCTTGCATCATTGCGACTATAAAAAAAGCTCAAGCCTCAGCGATAATCAACTGTTCTCGTTGGGCAAGATTCTTAAAATTAACCGCTTCCAACTGATTGACCAATTGATGCTGAATCACGCCCATTGCTTCATTTATAGCACAATGCCCCTTACAAGACTTAGAGCAAGAACCTACATCATATAAACAACGTTGTAAATACGCATCCCTTCTACGGCTCTAATTACATCAAGCAACGAGATCTCTTGAGGGCTTCGATTCAGGGCAAACCCACCATCTACCCCTCTGAAAGATTTCATAATTCCTGCTGCAATGAGACTACGCATAATCTTGAGCAAAAAGCGTTCTGGAATCAACTCATGCTCAGCCAATACAGCACCAGTTATCTTCGATCCCGAAGGTAATAGCGCCATATGCAAGACCATGCGAAATGCATAATCCGTGGCCTGATTTAACTTCATAAAGTCTCCTTTCTCGTGCACTCGGACAAACGTATTACTAAATCTAGTATAAATGAAATAAAACAATACTGCAATGGTATTGTTTTAAACAAGATAAATTAATTCACTTACTTCTCATGCTCATATTCTTTGGATCAATTACCTACTTTTATATCCATCAAATATTGATTGTCATCATATATAAAAAGACTGCTCTCAAAAGAACAGTCTCCATATATATTATTTTGTAATTTCTCGCACCAAATGGCCCATTTCAGGAATGATGAGTTTGCTCATCGCTAAGGTGACGGCCCCAACAGAGCCAGGAATAGAAAACATCAAAGTGTTATTCTTAACACCAGCTTCTGCACGAGATGCCATTGCTTTTGTTCCAATATCCTCCGTATAGGATAAATATCTAAAGATTTCACCAAAACCTGGAATATGCTTTTCATATAAGCTATTTACAGCCTCGATGGTAACATCTCTCATAGCAATACCAGTTCCCCCAGTAGATATAATGACATCAATAGACTCATCATTACACCATGGAGTCATAGCATTTATTATAGACTCACAATCATCAATTACAATTTTGCGATCTGCTACAATATGATTTGCTGCTTCCAAAAATTCTTGAACTTTGTTGCCTCCTTTATCAGTTTCTAATGTACGAGTATCAGATACAGTTAATACTGCAACACGTAATGGTCTTGCTACAACTTCGTAAGACATAATTCCTCCTAAAATAAAGGCATAATAGACGCTAATATCGGCCATCCATTGTCGCGTAATGTATCACGCAATGCCCATGTATACTTAATAAGCGGTGCACAATGTAGGCGCAACCAAAAAGATAAATACGGTGTATCTCCTTGGAATACAGCTAGTCGATTTAGAGCATATAAATTATCCCCTGGCTTTACTGTCCCTGGTTGGACAGTGAAAGCCATTTTATACCCAGACTGTTTAGTAACATATTGAACGAGCATATCATTAAAACCACCAGGATAGGCCAAGTAACTAATAGGTTCTCCTAAGATACCTTCCATAGATGTTTTACCACCGAGAATGGCATCAGGCAATTCCGTAGGATCCATATGAGTTAGTATCTTATGATGATTTGTATGCCCTTGAATGTCAAAACCAGCAGACTCCATTTGGTGCATTTGTGCAGTATTTACAAAACCAGGCGTATTGGCAGCGTCACTAATCATGAACAAAGTAGCTTTCATATTATATTCTTTTAATATAGGCAGTGCATGTTCATAATTATCCACATAACCATCATCAAATGTTATTACTATAGGCTTCTCTGGTAAATCCGAACCATTTTGTAAATAATCATACAACTGATTCAATGTAATCGTATTATACCCATGATTATGGAGGTATTCTATCTGCTCCTTAAACTGATCCACATGCAATGTTAAAGCGGAGTGTTTCTCATCATTTATTTGATGGTAATTAAGTACTGGTACACCATATAACTTGTAATCTGAAGACAGACCCCACATAACTCCAATAGAAACCGCTAAGATTGCAATACATATTGCAATACAATATAACAACGTTTTAATGCAGCTCTTTCCATATTTATACATATAAAATAATCACTCCCATCGACTTACATACACAATGAGAATACCATATTTTTAATAAAAGTATCAAGAAAATAGACGTATAAAAAAAAGATCATTTTTTCTACAACTAAACTTAAATTCCTATCAATGCTCATTGTAGATTTACCTTCACTGCTCCGCAGTTCTGTACAGCTTACGTTCGGAAAAAGGTGATGTGTGAGCCCCATACGTCGTTTAATCCTAATTACTTTTCCCTTGTCCTACTTGCTTCCTCACTGTGGATTTTCCTTCACTGCTTTGCAGCTCGGTAAATCTTACGTTCGGAAGAAAGCGATGCAGTGAATCGGTCGTCGTTTCACTTCTCCATCTTCTACTGCCCTGCTTTTACTGCCCTGCTCACCAGGTACCCTGGGAGGATAGGAAGCCATACAACAAAAAAAGACACACCCTCAGGTGTGCCTTTACGTCAATCAGCGGCTTCCTATCCTCCCAGGCCGTCTCCAGCCAAGTACTTTCGGCGTTTATGAGCTTAACTACTGTGTTCGAGATGGGAACAGGTGGATC
>JAWETS010000011.1:0-57183 GCA_032480995.1 Veillonella sp.
ACTTCATTCTATCACTAGGAGGTTCTTTCCTTTTCTCTAAGAATTTTTACCGACCCCCAGTTTAACTGGGGGTTTAGTCATGCCTATTCGGCGTACAAATAAAAAGAGCCTATGACATATATCATAGGCCCCTCACATGGAAGTCTCATAGATTATCTATTTTAGATCTAATTCCTTTAGGTAAGCTTTAAAGCTTTCACCCAATTCTTCGTTGCGCAATGCATACTCAACAGTGGCTTTTAAATAGCCCAATTTATCCCCTGTATCGTAGCGAATACCTTCATATGCTAATGCATACGTATCCGTTTTAGAGGCTGCCAATGCATCAGTTAATTGGACTTCATTACCTACACCAGGCTTAGTAGCTTCTAAGATATTGAAAATATCTGGTGTTAAAATATAACGACCTAATACAGCGAGTCGAGATGGAGCATCCTCTTTCTTAGGTTTTTCCACCAAGTTATCAACGCGATATAAATTATCAGCCAATGCTTCACCAGATACAATACCATAAGAACTAACTTTATCTTCCGGTACAAATTGAGCGCCTAAAATAATACCAGGATGCTCATTATAGCAATCAATCAACTGTTTTAAGCATGGATTTTCTGGATTGTAAACAATATCATCACCAAGTAATACTGCAAATGGCTCATCACCAATAAATGCTTTTGCACACAATACAGCATCACCAAGTCCACGAGGTGCTTTTTGACGAATAAAGTGAACTTTAATGTCCGCCAAATCCTTAATCATAGCCAATGGTTTATTTTTACCTTGACTTTGTAATAACAATTCTAATTCAACACTACTATCAAAATGGTCCTCAATAGCACGTTTATTACGACCTGTAATAATTAGAATTTCTTCAATCCCAGAATCTAAAGCTTCTTTTACAATGTATTGGATAGCAGGTGTATCGACAATAGGAAGCATTTCTTTTGGTTGTGCCTTGGTAGCTGGTAAGAAACGTGTACCAAAACCAGCTGCTGGAATTACAGCTTTTCTAATGCGTTGCATAGTATTCTCCTAACTAAAAGTCTTTACCTACAAATTTAATTTTCCATTGATCATTTTTATTTTTATGTCCATCTTTATATGTTAAGTACATATCGAAGGAGTGTAAATCACGATGCCATGTATAATAGACCGAATCAATATCCCCACTCATCATGTTATTCTTAACACTTACAGAAATATCATCAAGGCGAGTCAATTTATAGGTACCACCATAAATAAGCTCTTTTGGAAGCTCTGTCGTATCAAAACGATAAGGTGAATTATTGTAGGTAATATTTCGTTGATTATAGCTAACCCATACATTAGCACGATTACCAACTTTAGATTGGAATCTAGCCCCCCAATAAGGCATGCTACGGATACTACCATCATAGCCATAGTAGTCACGTTGGTAACCACCTAAGAAGCGCAAATCAGCATTTTTGCCAAGCTTAATAGGATCATGAGAAACTTCTGCATAATATTCTTTATGAGAACCTTTTACAGAACCCTCTTTCCAATAACCAGCATTAATACCACCACGTACAGTAATTGGAGAATTCCCTACATGATATGTATGAGTATCCAAACGAGCTTCACCTATTTTTTCTACCCATACTGTTTCATCATTATATTCATTAGACTCCTTGCTATACCCAACAGAAGCAGTCCCCCAAGGTAAATAATGACGATATCCCACCTGAGGTTTAAAACCAGATTTAGAATACCAACGATAGTCAATATAAGCTTCACCGTTTTTACCGATAGGATATTCTGTACTACCATGTAAGCCAATACCATCATCGTTACTATACGTAGGTTTTGGTATTAAGGAAAAAATACTAAATTTGCCTTCTTTGTCATGACGCAATGAAGTCGTATAAGATGGCAAGGATAATACTTTAAAGTTTTTAATATAAAAGGATGGTTTTTTAATAACGACTTTATCACCAGGATATACCTGAATATCTTGACCCTCCACACGATAATCTGGAGTATGAACAAAAGCCATTGCATGTTTTGTAGTTACCATGCCCTTTTCCATATGGCCTATTTGTCCATCAAAAGTAGCGTTATTGCCTTTTACATAATAGGGATCGCTCCATCCCATGGCTTGGTCCGCCTCAAAGTGACGATCGCTAGTGCGATACGTCATATTTTGACCTGTAATATCTTTTGTTTTACCGCCATCTTCCAAATAGCGATAGCCCCCAACAGTACGATACTCTGTAGTTTTAGTATTACCTTCAATACGTGGAGCCATCAAAGTTTGATTACCTTGAGACACCACAACATCGCCTTGAGCATATACATCACCTGTAGAGCCAGTATAAGACATTTTGTTAGCATCGATACGTGTAGGCAACTGTTCAGCAGGAGTAGCAGATTTCGCTTTTTCACCACGACGTACAACACGGATATTACTATATTCAGGTGTAGATGCTTTAGAAATTTCTCCTGCATAGGATTGACCTACGCTATCCAATGTATCTTGATATACAATAGTTGACTCAGTAGCGGCCCATACAGGTTGTGCTAAACAAACAACACATGCCGCTGCCAGCCATTGTACTTTACGTTTCCTCATGGTTACTAGAACTCCTATTACTTTAAGAATTTGTTAATTATTGATTACGCTTTACAACAACGATAGGTTGAGAAACATTTTCTACAGGTTCTTCTGGCTCCTCAACTGCTGTAGCATCTTCAGCTACAGCTGCATTTTCATCAGTATCATTATTTTCTACATATTCTTCAGATTCACCTGTTGTATTAGGTACAGTTACAGCATCAGCTAATTCATCATCACTATGAGCTAAACCATCACCACCAATAACAAGACCTTGAATTGTTACGGAATCTTGAGGTTGTACATATACAGTAGCACCAGCTGGGTACTCAATATTTTTACCTTTGATGAAAGCGCCCCCTACAAGCCCAACAGGACCGAGTAGAACTGCGCCCGCCACAGATGCACCTGCTGCTTTAACTTCACTACGAGTTTTATCCTTAGCCTCTTTACCTTGTACAGCAGTAAATTCTGTACCATCAATAGCTGGGATTGTATCAAATGTAATATCTAACGCACCATTACGACCAAAGGAACGAGCCTTTTTCAAAGAAGTAATTGTTCCGGAACCTACAGTGCCCGCAGGTACTAATAAGACATTGCCATCCATTACATTTTCTGCAACAGTAAAGGATACAGTATCACCTTCACGACTAGTTTTAGAAGAAACCGCTTCATTTAAAGTCACTTTGAACACTTGGTTACCAGACAATGTGCCTACTTGGTTAGTAAGAGACACATTGCTACCATATACCTTTGTCTTCAAAGAAATAATACGTTTTTGTAAGGAACCGCTACCAATGCGACCATTAACACTACGTTCCATCTTTTCTACACGGTCTACAAGAGATCCTGCGTTAATGCTATTTTGATATGTATATTCCAATGCATCCATTTCTTCGCGCAAAGAAATATTAGTACCACTGCCTTCTACGGAATTGTAGAGGGAGTCAACACGTTTGCTCAATGTTGCGGAATTACCATTGAAACCAGTACCATACACGGTTTCATCAAGTTGATTAATGCGATCCACAACAGCACCATCTTGTACAGTTCCATATACAGTAGTTTCTAAAACATTTGTTTTTTCAGTTACTGTACCAGGAGCGGCAAATGCAGTGCCTGAAATTAGGGATGCCATTAAAAGTGTAAGTACTTGTTTCTTCATAAATTCCTCCACAATGTATCTAATGTATAACTGTTATACAACAGAATAAGCACGGGCCTAAGACCGTGCTTATTCCCTGAGTCTATCAATTTATATGCTCAGTGGCCATTAAATTTTCAAATCAATAATAGCAGATACACCTACGCCTTGAACACGAGATGCACCAACTGGGTTTGTGCTATCAACAGGAACTAAGCCTTTGACACGAACCATACCATTAAAGCTACCTTCTACTTGAGCAACAGCTTTAACTTCTTCAATGCTAGAAGCAGGCCCAGTAACTTGAGCAGCACCGATATAACCTTTTGTACCAATACTGATAATAGGAACTACTTTAGTTGTATATTCAGTACTCAAGTTATTTTGTTTCAATAATTTATTTAGGAAAGAGTCAATTTGTGGACCAAATTTGTTAACAACAATGCCGATACCACCAATTTTAGCTGCACCACCAAGAATGCTACTAAGTCCACCAGCTTGAGTTGTCAAGATACCACCAAATGCAGTTGTAGTTAAACAAATCCCTAGAACAGCTGTAATAATCTTCTTTTTCATAATAAGCCTCCTATAGATACTTATATTTTAACAAATTCTATACATAGATTCTAGTGAAAGTATAAGAACTTACACATAAAGATACTAACATAATATAGATTTTCGATGAATTCTTAATGAATTTTACGCAACTTAATTTAATGCTATCATCAACGATAAATCGTGTCAATATCTAATACGAGCTACATCTAGAAAGCTCAAAAATTGAAATAAAAAGATTAACAAAATGATATAGTTTAATTACTTTTATTAATTATAAATTTAACAAATTCGTGGAACCTGATCTTCGCCTAATAAATCAATCAAACGAACACCTCCAATAGCCGTTTGTAGACCAACCTTACCAATATTTTTATCTAAAGTTTTACCAATTAAAACTGCTTCGCTTCCCTCTTCAAAACTATGAAGAATCTTGAGAACTTCGTCCGTAACAGATGGTTCAACGATAAGAACTACTTTCCCTTCATTCGCTAAATATAAAGGGTCATACCCCAATATATTACATACTGACTGCACTTCTTCATGAATAGGTATGGCCGTTTCTTCAACTTTAATGCCTACTTGACTCTGATCAGCGATCTCTTTTAAAACGGTACCTAGGCCACCACGAGTGGGATCTCTCAACAAAGCAACTTGAGTTCCTACTTTATCTAATACTGCTTGAACCATCTTATTTAGTGGTGCACAGTCAGTTGTTAAGGAGTCAGATAAATCTAACCCAAACCGTTGCCCCATAACGGCAATGGAGTGATCTCCAATAGCACCTGACAAAATGATATCTAGCCCTGCTTTCACACGATGTGGACCAATATCTATTCCATCTGGAATCATGCCAATACCAGCAGTATTAATGTAGATTTTATCTACTTCGCCCTTTTTAACGACCTTTGTATCACCTGTAACAATTTGAACATTTGCGGCTTTTGCCATTTCTGACATAGTGCGAAGAATTTCATCTAGCTCTTCAAAGGCCAAACCTTCTTCTAAAATAAGACCACAACTTAAATATTGAGGTATCGCGCCATTCATGGCTAAATCATTCACAGTTCCACAAACAGCCAACTTGCCAATATTACCACCAGGAAAGAACGCAGGTTGCACCACATAAGAATCTGTAGAGAAGGCCATGCGCCCGGCTGTAACAGGAAACTGGGCACCATCGTGTAGGGGCGCCAATAAATCATTTGTAAAATATTTCAAAATAAAACGGTCCGTCAACTCATGACTAAATCGTCCACCATTACCATGGACTAAGCGAACTCGTTCCATATTAATCCTCCCACGTCGATCCACCACTAGAATAACCATATTTATACCATGCAGCACAGCTACCCTCTACAGATACCATACAGGCACCCACCGGATGATCTGCGGTACAGCTTTTACCAAATAACGGACATTCACTCGGTTTAATAAGGCCTTGCAAAACACGTCCACATTGACAGCCTTTAGGATCAAGAGATGGTTTATCCAAGTTAATAGGAAGGACAAGCTCTACATCATAAGCTGCATACTCACCCTTTAATGCTAAACCAGAGTTAGGAATCACACCAATACCACGCCATACATCATCGCATACTTCATATACTTCCTCGATCATAGCTTGGGCTACAGGGTTTCCCTTCTGCATAACTACAGAATGATACGTATTGCCCACCACAATATTACCAGACTCACGTTGCTCTAAAATATTAGCTATGGCAGACAATATTTCTAAGCCATCAAAGCCAGCGATACAAGATGGAATACCGTATTCTTTGGGCAAAAATCGGTATGGTTCTTCACCAATAATAACACTCACATGGCCAGGTAAAATAAATCCATCGATATGACCTTCTTGTTTATCTAATAGTGCACGCAATGCTGGAGGCACTAATTTATGAGATACTAAAAAGAATACATTCTTAAGTCCTGCTGCGTGAACGGCTTTCACAGTAGCACATATAATCGCAATAGTCGTTTCAAAGCCAATAGCTAAGAATACTATTTTCTTTTCTGAATATTTTTTGCTAAGTTCTATTACCTCTAAAGGCGTATAAATAACATGGATATGAGCTCCTTTTGTTTGAGCTTCATTGAGACTACTATAGCTACCTGGAACCTTTAACATATCCCCAAAGGTAGCAATAATAACATCCTCACGTTCTGCATAGGCTAAAGCCTTATCCATATAGGTTTGATCAGTTACACATACTGGACATCCTGGTCCACTAACAAGTTCTATGCCACTTGGCAATAATTGACGAAGACCTTCTCGGAAAATCGATACTGTATGCGTACCACAAACCTCCATAAGCCGCACAGTTTCACCGGGCTTATGAAGCGCATTGATGCGCCTTAACAAAGCATCAGCTGTGTGCTGCTTTTCCTGCAAAGTAAGCTTCTTCAAGTTCTTCTAACTCCTTAAAGGCCTCTAATGTTTTTTGAGCCTCTTCTTCATCAACAATTTGTACAGCAAAACCTGCATGAACTAACAACCAGTCCCCGACCTTTGCATCTGGTACGAGGAGCAAGCTGCAGTCACGGGTAGCACCTGTCAATTCAACGGTACCAATAGCATCATTCACAGCAATCAATTGCGCTGGTACAGCTAAGCACATATTATCTCCTTATCTATATCATTTATAACAAGTTTTATATACATTTACTTCAATAAAACAGCTCCGAAATATATGAATAAAATTAATATTATTGTATCACAGTTACACTCATTATTTAGTGATAGTGTGCACAAACAACTAGAACTTAAACTAGCTATGGCACTCACATAGATTAAACAATATTCAGGACATTACTAAATAAATTTATCTAAGAATAAGAGCTATATGACAATTTATAATTGATTTCCTAACCACAGTTGTCCTAAAGCAAGTCCACCATCATTAGAGGGAACCGCTTCATTCATATATAAATTACCTATATGCCACGTCTTATATATAAATTCTAATAGTTTACGATTTTGAAATACACCACCAGACATAGCCACATCACTAATATTATATCGCTCCATCAAGTCTGCAGCCGTTTCGCATAGTGCGATTGCCATTGTTTTATGAAATGAAGCGGCTAAATGAGCTCGACATTCACCACGAACAACGCCATCCATAATAGATTGAACTGTAGGTGTAAAATCAAGAATATGTCCGTCATAATTGTAAGCAAGTAGTGATCCTTTTTCATCACCACATAGAGTTTCTAAGGAAATGGCAATTTGTGCATCATAACTATGGACCATACCAAGACCTAATAAAGCACCTACAGTATCAAATAATCGCCCACAGCTTGTAGCTTGAATCATGAGCATCGTAGATTGTAATGCTTTATCTAAAATTTCCCATCCCTTTGGAAGTTCTTTCATCCACTCTTTATATACAAAAGGGATATCATCGCCATAATAATTACGAATATACCATAAGGCTTGTCGCCAGGGTTCAGAAACAGCCTTTTCTCCACCAGGCAATGGAGCCGCATGAATATGTGCCAATCTCTGATATTGATTGCCTTTACAAAGGAGAAATTCCCCCCCCCATATAGTCCCATCTGGTCCATAGCCAGTACCATCCATAGCAATTCCTAGTACCAGCCCCCTTAAATTGTGTTCTGCCATAACAGACGCTATATGAGCATGATGATGCTGAACAGGTATAACAGAAAGATGGAAACTTTCACCTATTCTTTCACCTAACCGAGAAGAGAAAAACTGGGGATGACTATCTATAATAATCTTTTCTGGTTGTATAGAAAATAAATTTTTATATCGCTCAATGGTCCATTCTAAGGTTTTATGAGTAGATGCATTCTCTAAATCTCCAATATGGGGTCCTACAAGAGCTTCACTACCTTTATTCACAGCAAACGCATTTTTCAAATCACTGCCCATAGCTAATATCGAAGTTTGTTCTAAACAGTCACAATGAATTGGCTCAGGTACATAGCCACGACTGCGACGAATAAATCGAGGTTTATTATTGATGACCACCACCACAGAATCATCAAGAGGAGCATAGATTTCACGATTATGAACGAGGAAATAGTCTGCTACCTCACCTAGTTCATTAAACGCTTGGTCGTCATTATATAATACGGAATCACCACTTCTGTTACCACTGGTCATAACCCAGGCTGCATCAGAGGGCAATAACACCTCATGCATTGGTGAATAAGGCAACATCACACCCAACATATGATTGTCAGGTGCAACGTGAGGACTTAACCGAACAGAACTATTATGATTCCTTTCTAATAACACAATAGGACGTTCCATCCCCGTTAATACATCTAGTTCTACATCGTTAATATGTACTAACTCAATCGCCATATCTAGAGATCCCACCATTATTGCTAATGGTTTATGCGGTCTATTCTTCCGCTTACGTAATCGTTGTACAGCAGCGTCATTTCTAGCATCGCAAACAAGATGATACCCTCCTACACCTTTTATGGCGATAATATTACCTTCATTGATCAATTCCCGCGTAGTATTCCATACATTTACCGTATCTACAGCCGTGCGATTTGGCTTGTATAAAGTATACCAAGGCCCACAATAAGTGCATGCATTTGGTTCAGCTCTATAACGACGCCCCTCTATATCTTCATATTCAGCCTTACAATCTTCACACATGGGGAACTCATTCATCGTCGTCCGTTCTCGATCATAGGGCAAAGATTTGATTATCGTATACCTTGGTCCGCAATTTGTACAATTGATGAAAGGATATTCCTTTCTACGTTTATCTTGTTGTAACTCTTTAAGGCAATCATTACAAGGCGCAGTATCAGCACTAATAAAGGTACTCACGGATTCACCTAAAGGGGATGCCTGCACAACAAAATCACTTTCATGCATATTAAGTGTAAGATGCTGTACAGTTTGACTAGTAATACGACATAAACGAGGTTGCTCCTCTTGAACAGCATCTAAAAATAACTGCAATTCACCTAGAAAACCTTGAACTTCAACATACACGCCTTGACTATCATTATATACAAAACCTGTTAATCCTAGAGAATGGGCCAACATAGAAACAAGGGGTCGGAATCCGACCCCTTGAACTATACCGGTATAGCGAATTCCCCAGCGTTCTGTAGTTTGATTACTATTTTGTTTCATATAAACTCCTACTATACTCGGAGAATCAAGTGTAATTAACCTAATGCAACAGGAATACTGCCATCAATACCAGCTTGTTCTAATTCAGCTTGAATCATGATAGCACATTCAATACGTTTCTTCTGTAAACGACAACCAAATTCATAAGGTGTCTCTAGATCGCCACCCAATGTAATGTTGTTAGCATGACAGCCACCGGAACAGAAGAATTTCGCCCAACATTCAGCACAAATTGGCTTAGAGAATACATGTGTATTACGGAAATCTTTAGGAATCTCTGTATTTTGTAAACCATCATACACATTACCAAGCACGTATCCATCTTTGCCTACAAATTGATGGCATGGATAAATATCACCATTTGGTACAATCGCCATATATTCATGACCTGCCCCACAACCTCGAAGGCGTTTCGCCATACATGGCCCACGATATAAATCCATGCGGAAGTGGAAGAAGTTAAACTTCTCACCCCAGCCTTCTAACTGGCGTTGTAAATAAATATCTGCTAGTTTTTCATATTCTTTCTCTAAAGCTGGCCAATCTTCTTCACGAAGTACATAGTCCCCTTCTTCACCGACAACAGGCTCCATGGACAAATGCTCAAAGCCGAGATCAGACATTGCCATAACGTCTTTAGTAAAGTCTAAGTTTTTATGTGTATACGTACCACGTACATAGTATTCAAGACCGTGACGCTGTTTTACAGCATTGACAAGATTCTTTGCAATATATTTATAGGATTCAGCACCACTACCCGCTACAGGTCGCATCGCATTATGAACGGATTCACGACCATCCAAAGATAATACAAGACTCATCTTATGCTCATTCACATAATCAATTTTATCTTGTGTTAAAAGCATACCATTCGTGGTCAATGTAAGTTTGAAGATTTTGTTGTGCTTTTCTTGAATGGATTCAATGTATTCAACCGTTTGCTTAACAACATCCCAGTTCAACAATGGCTCACCACCGAAAAAGTCAATTTCACAATGTTGGCGAGGTCCACTCATTTTAATAAGAAAGTCCACAGCTCGTTTTGCTACATCAAAGCTCATCAATTCTCGTTTAACACCGCCGTAATCACCTTGACTAGCAAAGCAATATTTGCATGCTAAGTTACAATCATGAGCAATATTTAAGCATAATGCCTTAACAATAGGTTTCTCACCTACTACAAGTTTAAACTCTTTACTCATCGGTGCAAATAATTGCTCCGCTTTGATGAGCTCATCTAACTCGTCCATAATCTCATCTAGTTCTACTGCATCTTCTTTAGCATCTAACGCAGCATGTACAGCATCGCGATTAGTGCCATCATATATGTCAAGAACTCTATCGATGAGTTCGTCGATAACATGGATAATACCGCTATTTACGTCTAAGCAGTAATAGTTATCCTTCATCCGAAACTTATGGATCATTGGTTTTAATTCTAACATGGTACCTCCAATTGATTTGTATGGTAAAAGCTCTAGTATATAGAACTTTCTAGATAATTGTACCACATTTCCACACTAAACGTTATAAAAAGAGTCATAAAGATATACTATACAATGTATGTCTTTAAAACATAAATAAAAAAGGCCCGCTAAGCGAGCCTCTTCATTATTTTTGTTTGCAAACTTGGTTACCAACTGTGCAGCTTGTTTTACAAGCGGATTGGCAAGATGTTTGACATTCCCCACAACCGCCAGTTTTAGCAGTTTTTTGTAAGGATTCAGTGTTGATAGTACGAATACGTTTAGCCATGATTATCCTCCTCAATACTTATCGAATGATATTTATTTTATCATATTTATAAAAAGCCTGTAAAATACTATTTCGTTATATTTTCGTCTACAACTTCAGCTTATTTGGTTTCTACCACTTCAGTTTCTCCTAATTGATGGTCTGTAACTTTTGCGTCTCGCATAGCTTCACCTTTAGTTTTCTTAGGAGCATCCTTACGCAATACTTTTCGTAAAGCCATTGCCACTGGTGTTACAATTACAGCAGCAAAAACTGCTTCTGGAATACCATGTGTAACAGACAAGAATACAATAGAGCCTAATACTTGATCTGGACTAAGATTCATTTTAAGAGCAAACATATCTGCATAGAGTAAGAAGATTAATCCCATAACCATGATCGTATGAAATACAGTCCCCATAAAAGCAGAAACAATAATACGCGGACCTTGCGGTGCTTTCCACAATAATAGATATACCAAATATGCTAATACTGGGAAAAGTATACGCGGTAATACGGAAATGATTGGATTAATAAATAGTGGGGATAAAATATTAGGAGCTGTAATATTTTGCCACAAACTATAGCAACCAAAGATAAAGCCAACAAAGGCCCCCACTTTTGGTCCTTCTACAATAGCACCAATTAGAGTTGGTACATGTAAAGTTGTTACATTTAGCGGTCCTAATGGAATAATACCATAACCAGAAAGCCCTAATGCAATAGTGATACCTGCTAGTAGACCAATAATTGTCAATTCTCGAATCGTAATGCCACTTTTCTTCTCTTTTTTGGCCTCTTTACGTTCAACTTGCTTCAGTTTTTCATTGTCGTGGATTGATACAGTTGAGTTATCATCCACTGGACGTTCAATGTTGTTCATAGATCCTCCTTCGTTCTCATTCCTTACGGATATAAGTCGAAACTAGAAATTAAATACGTTCACGGCGTCGTGAAATTATACCACGTTCTACCAATGCGCCTATAATCACCGCTATACCTGTCATACCAGCTTCTAATAAAGTGGGAGTAACAAACACGAGCGGATTACCTTGATACGTTGGGAAAACGGTGGGAACTAAAGATACAATAAATTCTGGAATATAACCACCGTATAAAATATGGGCATTCATAGCAAGCCATAAAGCAGCGGTTAAAACAATGCGAAATAATCGTATACCTCTATATGCTATATCTCTTGGATATAAATAAAATACAAATACCAACAAAGAAACTAGTAATAATACAAGTTCAGCAAATAATATATTCACATTCATTGATGATGCATACATGAAGTATACCATCGGATCCTGTAAATCAATATACAAAAGCGAACCAATGTATAAAAATGGGATTGGTATAGTATACCCGATTATATCAAGGGCTTCATCTACCATGCCCCATCGATGTTTTCGATCAAAAAACTTAGTTGCTAACAGACCACAAAGTTCAATGAGCACTTGAACGATAAAATACACCACGAATAGAAGCAATGCTGTTACAATTCCATTCTCTGTTGTAAAGCTAAATGGCGTATGAAGAAATGAAAATACTGTCCACCAAGCCCAACTATATGCATGATAGCCCATACTCAATGGTAGGTCGTCGTTAAATTTAGCATTCTTAAGTCTACGCACCATGAGTGGTATTACAAGAGACAATACAGGGAATACTAATATAGGTAACGCTAATGCTCCACTCAAGGAAAGAACTGTTGTTACAGCACTTACAAATAAAGCGCAAACAACGGTAAATAACCAGAAACTCTTATTCATTACGGCCTCCCACTAAGCGAGTAAGACCATACGCTAGAATCAAGCTAATAGTGACACCGATATACATAGCTACTAAGAAAGCTACATCTCGGCCTGCTGTAGGCCAGCCCCATAACATCGATAAATCTACACCGAGAAAAATACCTTTATAGCTAATGCCGTGGATTATAATCCAACTTACAACATAAGCAATACGGCTAATCGATTTACCATCTCCAAAGGTACTACTTTTAAATGATAAATATGCCCAAGGCATAATTAGGGATAAAAGCAAATACCATACAAGTGCTACCATCGCACTCGATCCATTATGAATCATATACGCAATAATAGGAATGACTACAATAAATAGATTCAAGTAGATGGATCTTTTACAAATATCCATTAATGTGTTCATAAAGATCTCCTATGATATGTAATCTCTTTGTATTTTACAATAATCATAGATAAATGTCATCAAAAAAGAAAAACCTCCATATAGGTAAATGAATACCTTATATGGAGGTTTCTAATTAAGCTACTACAGAGTCAGCTGTTACATCAATTGTAGGAACAGCGTCCTTTGGTTCTTCTTTTTTCAACAATGGAGTCATGCTTTCTAAGCCGATACCCAATGTGAATAGATTATGCAACCATGCTGTTTGGCTTGGCGGCATAATACCGAGTACGCCACCACCTACAAGAGCACCGTTGAAACCAACGATACCATTGTAATTAGCTTTGATACGTTTCATCAATGCCATAGAAATGCGGCGTAAATCTACAAGAGCTTGTAGATGATCGGAAGAAATAGTAACATTTGCAATTTTTTGAGCGATTGGTGCGCCTTCATTCATAGCGATACCAACATGTGCTTCAGAAATTGCTGGGGAATCGTTAATACCATCCCCTACCATCATAACAGTATAGCCTTCAGCTTTTGCTTGTTTTACATAAGCTGCTTTATCTTCTGGCAATACTTCAGCATGCAATTCATCGATGCCGAGTTCGTCAGCTACACGTTGTGCATTACGTTTGGAGTCGCCAGTCATCATGACAACCTTTTTAATACCCAATGTGTGTAAATCAGCTATAACTTGTTTTGCTTCCTCACGAACAGGGTCTTTAATACAAATAACCGCTGCTAGTGTACCTCCAATAGCGAGGTAAATATGTGAAGATGAATTTGGTAAATTGTTGAATTTTTCTTGTTCATCTGCAGGAATTTTTGTCTTTTCATCATCAAAGATGTAGTGAGCACTACCAATGCGTACACGGTAGCGACCAACTTTAGATGCAATACCATGAGCTACAACGTATTCTACGTCGGAGTGCATTTCCTTGTGAGGCAAGTCATGATCCTTAGCAGCGCGTACAATTGCTTTTGCCATGGAGTGAGGGAAATGTTCCTCAATACATGCAGCTAATTTCAACATTTCATCTGCATCATGACCGTTGAACGGGATGATTTGTTCAAACTCAGGTTCTGCTTTTGTAAGAGTACCAGTTTTATCGAACACAATCATATCTGCTTGTGCAATTTGTTCTAAGAACTTACCACCTTTAACAGTGATACCGCGTTTAGATGCTTCTTGCATAGCGGAAAGTACTGCTAATGGAATGGATAATTTTAGAGCACAAGAGAAGTCAACCATAACGAAAGACAATGCTTTCATTACATTTCGAGTCAACAAATATGTTAAACCAGCACCAATAAAGCTAATTGGAACTAATTTATCTGCCATGCGGTATGCTTGTTGTTCCATACCGGATTTCATTTGTTCAGACTCTTCAATGAGGTTAACGATTTTTTCGTAACGAGATGTTTTGGATGTACTACGTACTTCTACAATAGCTTTACCGTCTTCAACAACAGTACCTGCATATACAGAACTGTCTTGATCGCGACGAACCGCTTCTGGTTCACCAGTCATGGAGCTTTCATTAACAAGAACAACACCATCGATAACGACGCCATCCAAAGGAATCACTTCGCCTTGGCGAATAATAATTTGATCACCTGCCACAACTTCGTTAACTGGCTTGCTCACTTCAATGTCATCAACTAAAACCCATACTTTATCTACGTTCAAGGACATGCTTTGAGCGAGATTTAATACAGATTTACGGTGAGTCCATTCTTCTAAGATATCACCAATACCTAATAGGTACATAACAGCGCCAGCTGTAGGGTAATCCTTTTGAAGTAATGCAGCACCAATAGCTACACCATCAAGTACTTCGACAGTTAACTTACGTTGCCACAATGTTTTAATAGCCTTACCAATAAATTTAATACCATCAAACCAAGCCCATGCAGCTGCAATAGGCGCAGGAAGCACTGCTTTTTTACCTAAGTAAAGTGCAGTACGGTTGATCATCATTTCACGGTATTTTTTATTTACCAAGCGAGGAGAATATTCGTTTAAAGCAGGAGCTTCAGACAAATCTAAATCGCGTAGACCTAGCACTGCATCACGCACAGCATCAACATCGCCAGTATGTTTAATGGCGATTTGACTGCTACGAGTGTAGAAGGTTACATCTACAATTGCATCATTAAGGAGTAATGTATCCTCTACATAAGCTGCTTCAGCCTCTGTAAAGTGATGACCAGTTACCTTAACATGCAAGCGATTTCTGAGTTTTTTTACTACAGAAAATTGTAACATATGTGCAATCCTCTAATTATTTGTTTTCTTCAAAGATTTCTTCGTTGCGTGCTTCGTTGATTTCTTGAGCTTCTGCCAATACATCAGATGCGGATGCTTGTACTTTTTCAGCTGTTTCTAATACAGTTTCTTTAGCGCGAAGACCAGCTGCTACGATACCAGCATATACTTTTTTAGCATCTTTAGAAGTTAATACTTTAAGACCTACAGTACCCAATGCAAGACCTGCTGCGAATAAGTTAGCGTTTTTAAGATTTTTTTGATCGATGTTGAACATGATAATATTCCTTTCTACTAAATATGATAAAAAATTTAATTACTATATTTGAAAAGAGGAGCCATTATAGAGACCCCTCATTCAAATTCAGAATTCGTATTAGCTTACTTAGCAGTACGTTTAATGCCTAGTGCTTTATTGGAACCATCACAGCTGCAGTTACCACCGCAACCAGAAGATTTTTTAGAGCCAGACTTGGAGCTACCGCCACCACAGCCGCAGCCACCTTTACCAGACATTTGTTTGTAAAATTTATTACCGATATAAGCTAATGCTAATACAACTATGAGTCCTATAACAAGATTATCCATTATTATGCCTCTTTCTCAATATCTACTAAATTATAATATGTGTATTAGTGATAAACAAGATAAAAGCAATATCTAAAGGATATTTCCCTTTTCTCATTATCATTTAACCACGAATATTGATAATTATCAAGTATTATTTTTAAATTACTTATAACAAAATCGCAATTTTTAAATTCATTTTTGTTTAAAGAATCTAAAAGTGGCTAAACTCTCCTATTTAGCGATTTTAGATTAGAAACCTAATGCGCGACCTATGTTATAGAAGATGAAACATGCAATCCATGCAAATGTATTTTCATAGCAGAACATGAATGCAACCCATTTCCAAGAACCTGTTTCACGTTTGATAACAGCTAATGTTGCCAAACAAGGTGGGTAAATTAATACGAACAACATCATTGTTAATGCAATCAATGGTGAGAAGTTTGGATCATTTTGTAAGTAATCAGTCAATGGAGCTGGATTTTTATCATCACCACCTACTGCATATACTGTACCCAATGTAGAAATTACTACCTCTTTAGCCGCTAAACCAGCTACGAGAGATAAGCCCATTTTCCAGTCGAAGCCCAATGGTTCAAGTACTGGGTTGATTGCTTTACCAAAGGATGCTGCATAGGATTGTTCAATTTTTTCAGCAGCTTGTTCTTTATCAAGTTTGTCATTTTCAGCATCTAAGTTAGCACTGTTTTTATACATTGCCCATGCTGCTGGGAACAAGTCTTTATTTTCATCTTTAATATCATTGAATAATTCAGGTGCTTCAGAATCATCCTCTACTGCTACTTCAGGTTCATCTTCTCCTGCTTGCTTAGCAGCATCAGTAGCATCTTGTACAGTAGATTTCATATCTTCAACAATTTTATCAACTGCATCTTTTTGGTCATCTGTAGCAATACCGAATTGAGATAATGTAGCTGCATCTTTTACTTCATACTCTTGAGCAACTTGTTCTTTCACTGCATCATAATCTTTGGAGTATTCTACATCCATTGGATATGCAGTGATGAACCAAATCAAGATGGAAGCAGCCATAATGAAAGTACCGGCTTTAATGATGTACAATTTAGCACGTTCATACATGTGCATCCATGTAGCTTTCAATGTAGGCAAATGATATGGAGGTAATTCCATTACAAATGGTTCTGCTTCACCAGCAAATAAGAACTTACGGAAAATTTTTGCAAAGATAATACCGAAGATGATACCCAAGAAGTATACAGAGAATACAACTAAAGTACTATCCCAACCATTTGGGAAGAACGCATTTGCAAATAAGATATACACTGGCAAACGTGCAGAACAACTCATGAATGGTGTAATCAAAATCGTAACCATTCGATCCTTGTAGTTGTCGAGGATACGGGCACCCATTACGGATGGTACGGAACAACCGAAACCCAATAATAAAGGAATAAAGGATTTACCATGTAAGCCACATGCGCGCATTACACGGTCAATAACGAAGGCTGCACGAGCCATATAACCTGTATCTTCCAAGAAAGAAATGCCAAGGAAGAGTAATAAAATTAATGGTAAGAATGAAAGTACCGCACCTACGCCGGCAATAATACCATCAGATACGAGTGACTGTAATTGGCCCTCTGGAATAGTCTGAACCGCATAAGCTTGTAATGCAGCGAAACCATCCTCGATCCAACCTTGAGGAATACCACCAACGAAGTTAACGAACGCAAACAATAAGTACATAACAACCATGAAGATTGGTAAGCCCCAAATTCGATGCGTTAAGATTTTGTCATAACGGTCAGAGCGTGTTTCCAATTGAGTTGGCGCTTGTGTTAAACATGTATTATATACTTCTACTGCAAAGCGGTGACGATATTCTTGGAAGACAATATCAAGATCAACTTGATCCTTAATTTCTTCACGAATAGCTTCAGCCTTTTGAATAACAGCTTCCGTATTATCAAAGCGCATAACTTTGCCAATAACGTCAGCATCTTTTTCTAACAACTTAACAGCAATCCAACGAAGTGGATATGTAACAGTGCCCGCTTGTTTTAGCAATTCTACAAGCTCACTAATTTTACCTTCTAACAAATCACCATAGTTAATTGTTACACCAGGAGCTTTTTGAGAAGCAGCTACACTAATTGTTGCTTCTAACAAGTCTTTTGTACCAATGTTTGTACGACCTACTGTGCTAACAATTGTAGCCCCTGTCATTTCTGCCATTTTTTTTAGGTCGTATTTGATGCCCATTTCTTCAGCAACGTCAGCCATGTTTAGAGCAATAACCATTGGCTTTTCAAGTTCCAATAATTGTGCAGCAAAATATAAGTTACGTTCCAAGTTAGATGCATCAAGAACATTAACAATAACATCTGGGTTATCATTTACGATAACATTACGCGCTACTAACTCATCCAAGGAACGTGCAGTTAAGCTATATGTACCTGGTAAGTCAATAAACAATAACTCATGGCCATCAAAGTTCGTATGGCCTTCCTTTTTTTCTACTGTAACGCCGGCATAGTTACCAACGTGTTGCTTCGCCCCTGTGATATTGTTAAACATTGTAGTTTTACCACAGTTAGGGTTACCTGCTAAGGCAATGCGAATTTGCCCATTCTCTGCCATGTGAACCTCCTATTGAACCTCTACATCAATCATGCCAGCTTCGCTTGTACGAAGTGCTAATTCAAAGTTTTTTACTTTGATTTCCACCGGATCCCCCAAAGGGGCAAACTTCATAACATGGATTTTTGAACCATTTACAAGACCCATGTCAATTAGACGATGCTTAACATTGCCACTGCCATGTAGTGCAACAATAAGACCAGACTCACCTGGTTTCATGTCTTTTAACTTTTTGATAGCCATACGACACCTCCTAATTATTGTACCTAACAACCTCATATTAAACACACCAAATAATAATGCGTATTAATATCTTAAATTATTATATCAAATCAAGCATTAATTTCAACAATTATTATCATTTTTATGGTTATTTTTTATCTCATATCTATATTTTATTATCATATTTAATATGAGATTATCTATATAATTATCTAATAAAATACTGAATACTAGCTGAAATTTAATATTTCATAGCTATATATTTAGATACTGTAATCAATAAACTCTATTAAGATTATCATTTACAAATACTCTCACATTCTCAATTAATAGTTTATAAACAGTTTAAATGTAGCTATTTTAATATTTTCATTTCTCATTTTACTTAGTTATATCAGTATTTTTCCATATATTATCAAAAAAATATACCCAAAATACTATAATATTTATTGAGCCTAGAGTATGTTAAGACTATACATCTTCCAAGTTCAATTCATTTGCCCCTAATATGTGCATACGTTATAATTAATATAATATGTATTATAGAAAGGACGATTCATGAAATCTTTTAAATCTTTAGGTGTTTGTGATGAACTTATCCAAGCCCTACAAAAACAAGGTATAAAGGAGCCTACGCCAATTCAAGAACAATCCATTCCTGTCGTCTTTAAAGGGAATGATGTCATAGCCAAAGCTCAAACCGGCACGGGGAAAACACTAGCATTCTTACTGCCAATTCTACAACGTGTACATACTGATGTTCATCAAGAACAAGTGCTTATCATTGCGCCTACACGAGAACTAATTAAACAAATTTCCGATGAAGCGAAGGAAATAGGTTCTATTTTAAATGTAGATATCCTCCCTCTTATCGGCGGCAAAACAATCGAGGCACAGTTACAACAGTTAGGCCGCCGACCTCAAGTCATCTTAGGTACACCTGGTCGTCTATTGGATCATGCAAAGCGCGGTTCTCTCCATCTAGACTGTATTCGTCGTGTTGTACTAGATGAAGCAGACCAAATGCTTCACATGGGCTTCTTACCAGATATCGAAAATCTCATCGGCCAAACAGATGCCAATAGACAACTATTACTATTCTCCGCTACAATTCCAGATAAAATCCGAAATCTCGCAAAGGCATATATGTCTAAACCCGTTTCAGTAACGGCAGAAGGAAAACACATCACTCTCGAATCAATTGATCAACGAGTGTATATGATGAATCCTGAAGAAAAAACACAACGGCTCATCAAAATGATTGAAGATGATAATCCGTTTTTAGCTATAGTTTTCTGTAATAAACGGGAAGGTGCCATTCGTTTATCCTACGAATTAACTGCAGCGGGGCTCAATATAGCAGAAATGCACGGTGACTTGACACAAGGTCGTCGCACACAAATTCTGCGAGACTTTGCAAAAGCTAAAACACAAATCTTAGTGGCTACCGATATTGCGGCTCGCGGTATCGACATCGAAGGTATCACACATGTATATAATTACGACGTACCTCGCGATGTAGATTACTATATCCATCGAATTGGACGTACAGGTCGTGCTGGTAACTCAGGTATTGCTGTAACATTTGCAACTCCACAGGATGAGGCTTGGTTAAGACGTATTGAACGAGCTATTCAAGCTACGCTTACCAAATATACAAAAGATGGTCAGATTAAGACTAAGGGCAACGCCAGTACTGCTCCGAAGCGCACAAAATTAGTTAGTAAACCTAAGGTTACAAGCACTTACCAATCAACTAAGGCTAAAGCTCACAAGGCACGAGGTCACAAAGGCTCAAATACACGCCAACGCCGTGCTTCTACCTCCCAAACGGGGCGTCGTGGCAAACGCAGATAAAATTCGGCTTAATATCCTAAACTAAATGAAACAATTTTTCTTCTACAAGAACATTTTCAAAAAAGACGCGTACAGCTAAGCTGTACGCGTCTTTTTATTATTTACAATAAAAACAATCATTTCTAAGTAATGTTAGATTTGTTAACATAAATACTCGGTACCCCATCTACATCAGAACATTGGGTCTTACATTGAGATCGATTACTACAAATCCAGTTTGTTCGACCTCTCACCTCTTGTTTCACAAAGTAACCTACTTTACATCTAGGGCATTTATATTGTTTATCTTCATCAGATACTTCAATATTACCTTCAACACTAGAAGTATCCCCTTCTACTTGCTGCGTATGTTTACACCTAGGATAATTCGTGCACCCTAAAAAGGCACCAAATTTACCATTCCGCTGTTGCAAACGGCCCTTTTTACACTTAGGACATACAGGCAATGAAGACAAGTCTATGCTTTCATTATCCATAGGGCGTTTACGATTTTGACTCGTTATAGTTCGCACCACATTGGGCATCATTTGATCAGAGCTTACTACTTTATCAAAACCAAGTTTATCAATTAATAATTGTAAAAACTTAATTTGATCCGCTAAGAAGGAATCTAACGTATCCGCTCCTTCACTCATGAGTGCTAAGCGTTCTTCCCAAACAGCTGTTTCATCAGGATAAAGAAGTTCTTCTGGCAAAGCATCTACTAAGAGATAGCCCGTTTCCGTTGGAGATAAGACTTGCTTCTTCCCTGATGTTTTCATAAAGCCTCGACTGATAAGCTCATCAATTATGTTTGCCCGCGTTGCTTCTGTACCAATACCAGATACAGCCTTTAATTGTTTTTTCAAATCTTCATTTTTTACGAATTTATGAATTTCCTTCATCGCTTGTAGTAATGTGGACGGCGTAAAACGGGATGGTGGCTTTGTTTGTTTAGCCTCTACAGAAGAATCCGTATATAAAACAGTATCGTTCTTTTTAATTGCTGGCAAGTGGTCCGTTTCTTCAATAATCTCTTTTTTAGGGTCTGATTCAGCCCCACGCTCATCGGTTAGATCGGGCTCGTCATTGTCCGTCGTAGATTTAGACTTATGTCGTTTATAAAGCAATTTCCATCCTTCTTCGATAACTACACGACCATTAGCTACAAACTCTTCCTTACATTGTTCTACTACAATTTTAGTTTGCTCATAAATATGCTCCCCATAAAATTGAGCAATATAAGCTTGACTGATGAGGAAATAAATATTTCGCTCCTCTTGGGACAAACTATTTATATTGCAAGCCACCGTTGTAGGAATAATAGCATGATGGGCGGTAATTTTCTTTTCATTCCAAGCACGGCTCTTAATAGAACGATCTGCATCGGCAGCCCACTGTGCTAATCTCTCATCACCTGCATTTTGTAGATTGTTGAGGATTGCATTGCAATCATCATATTGATTGGGTGGTAAATATTCACAATCAGAACGTGGATAGGTAGTTAATTTCTTTTCGTATAATTTTTGCGCTGTATCAAGTACAGTCTGTGGATCATAAGAAAAGGCTTTACCTGCCAATACTTGTAAGGATGATAAGGATAAAGGCAATCGTTGTACATCTTTTTTCTTAGACTTTGTAACACCTTTAATAAAACCGTCTGGTCCAGCTTGTAAACGTTCTACTAATTCATCAGCAATAGCTTTATTAATGAGTCGTCCATCTGGGTCAAGCCCCTTTTGTTCGTCTGTAGGCTGCCAAGTCGCCCAAAACACCCCATTAGGATGGTTATATAATACCTTTACAGTAAAATAGTCTACTGGTTTAAATGCAGCTAACTCTCGTTCTCTACGTACAACAAGAGCTAATGTTGGCGTCTTTACGCGACCAATTGGCAATGTTACCTTATGACCTTTATAACGTTCAGATAATGTATATGCCCGAGATAAATTCATCCCAATGAGCCAGTCTGCCCGTGCTCTTGCCAATGCAGATTGATATAGATTGTGAAAGTCCTTGTTATCTCTCAAATCATCAAGTGCAGAACGAATGGATTTTTCATCGAGGGCATTTAATAGAATACGCTGTACTGGTTTTGTATTACCTACATAGTACAAAACTTCATCAACTAAGAGTTGCCCTTCCCGATCCGGGTCACCTGCGTTGACGATGACATCAGCTTTGTCGATAAGGTCTTTTACAATCTCAAACTGTTGACGACTGCTATCTGTGACAAGCAATTTCCACTCAGCTGGCACGATAGGCAAATCTTGAGGACGCCAACGGATATATTTATCATCGTAATCTCCGGGCTCAGCCTGATGCAGTACATGACCTACTACCCAGGTCACCACATCGTCACCCTGGATAAAATAGCCATTCCTCTTTTGGATATTCTTATTTTCTGGCAAGCATTTACTGATTTCGCGAGCCATGGATGGCTTTTCCGCAATAAATAACCGCATGGTCCCCCTCCTTAACCTAAAGATAACGGCTAAACCCCAAGCCGTTCTATGAAATCTCATTATACTACAATTTAGTGGTCATAACTAGAAAAATCATGTATAATTTTTACGATATATAGACTGTGAAAGTAGAACCTAAAGATTTATCTGCTTTTACAAACATATTAATAGAGGTGAATCATGACATTTTTAGAAGAAGTACAACGTCGTCGTACGTTTGCTATCATATCTCACCCGGATGCGGGTAAAACAACATTAACGGAAAAATTACTATTATATGGTGGTGCTATTCACTTAGCAGGCTCCGTAAAGTCTCGTAAAACTGCAAAACACGCCGTATCCGACTGGATGGAAATCGAGAAACAACGTGGTATCTCTGTAACGAGTTCCGTATTGCAATTTGACTACGATGGTTGTCGCGTAAACATCCTTGATACTCCTGGTCACCAAGACTTCTCTGAAGATACATACCGTACATTGATGGCTGCTGACAGTGCTGTCATGCTTATCGACGTAGCAAAAGGCGTAGAGGCCCAAACAAAGAAACTATTTGCTGTATCAAAAGAACGAGGTATTCCTATTTTTACATTTGTAAACAAAATTGACCATTTCGGTCGCAGCCCATTCGATCTAATGGAAGAAATCGAAAATGTTCTCGGTATTCGTACGTGTCCTATGAACTGGCCTATCGGTATTAATGGCGAATACAAAGGCGTATACGATAGAGAACACGAAACTATAGAGCTCTTTGCAAAAGACGAAACACATGGTCAAGAAAAGTTAGCTTCCGAAAAAGGGGCGTTAACGGATCCTCGTATGAAAGAGTTATTAGGTGACGATGTATACCAAGCATTGCTTGACGATATTGAGTTGCTCGATGTTGCTGGCGATCCATTCGATTTTGATAAGGTTCGTGCTGGTGAATTAACGCCTATGTTTTTCGGTTCTGCTATGACGAACTTTGGGGTAAAACCATTCTTAGAAAAATTCTTGGAACTAGCTCCATCCCCTGCTCCACGACAAGCGGTAGAGGAAATGGTACAGCCTACTAGCGAAGACTTCTCTGCTCTAGTATTTAAAATCCAAGCTAATATGGACCCAAATCACCATGACCGCATCGTATTTATGCGTATTTGCTCTGGTAAATTCGAAAAAGGTATGTCCGTATTACATCGCCAATCTAATAAAACAATCCGTCTATCTCAGCCGCAACAATTCTTAGCTACGGAACGTACAATTGTGGAAGATGCGTATCCAGGCGATATTATTGGTGTTTTTGATGCAGGTACTATGGGAGTAGGCGATACACTTTGTGCACAAAAACACAAAGTAACTTTCGGTGACTTCCCTGTATTCCCTCCGGAATTCTTTGCCCGCGTATCCCCGAAAGATACTATGAAACGTAAGCAATTCCAAAAAGGTATGACTCAATTGGCTCAAGAAGGGGCTGTTCAAATCTTTGAACAACCAGGTGCCCTTGATTCCTTCGTAGTCGGCGCCGTAGGTATGCTTCAATTTGAAGTTCTTGAGTACCGCCTCAAAAATGAATATGGCGTTGATTTATTAAATCATACATTGCCATATGGTGTTGCTCGTTGGATTGACGGCGAAGTTGATATTGCATCCTTGAAAGGTATAGATAATGCGATGATTGTAAAAGATAATCGGGATCGCACCGTAGTTCTTATCTCTAACGAATGGCAAATGGGTTGGGTTCAAGAGCGTAATCCGGATGTAACATTCTTAACAACCCCTAAATTACACCATGAGCTATAACCTCTAATTAGCTTATTGCTAGGTATATATATTTTAGTTATATCTTAACATGCATTTATAGAACGAATTTATCGCATTTATAATTTAGAGCCTTACGAAATAACATAAAAATATTAAATTTTAAAACTGGAGTATATTTTATATAATTATAAATATAAAAAATATATTCCAGTTTATTTTTTTATAACAAGAAGGAAAATCACAGATTTAAGTCGAATACATATAGTATGATTATGTACATAAGTAATATATACTATTACTTTTCTATATTTATATGTATAATCATAAAAATAGCTTTATTAATATTATTGTTTTTTTGTGTTGTTATGAGTGTTTAAAGATAAAAATGTAAACTTTTTATACGTTATATATTCTATAGTATTTTTTGACCATTCATGATACCATAAAATTCAGATTTATTTTTTATTTAAAGGAGTGATTTTATGCCACTTATTGACTTAGCCCTAGTCAACAATGTATGGACCTTAAAACTGTCCATGATTCAAACTGTAGGTCTTGCTGTAATTACCTTATTCATCGGTACTTGGATCAATAAGCATTCCAAGTTCTTACAACGTATGTGTATGCCTGCACCAGCCGTAGGCGCTCTTCCATTTGCATTTTTAACTGCTATTTTGTCTTATTATAAAATCTTAAACATTACCTTTGAAGGTTCCTTACAAACATTTCTAATGCTTGCTTTCTTTACCACTATCGGTTTAATGGCATCCTTAAAAGTCCTCAAAAAGGGTGGTATCTTCATTATTTTCTTCTTCTTAGCATGTGCAGTGTGGATTGTAGTACAAAATACTGCAGGTATTATGATTGCCAAAGCATTAGGAATTGAGCCAATTATTGGCATCATGGCTGGTTCTGTATCTATGATTGGTGGCCTTGGTACAGCTGGTGCCTTCGGTCCATATTACGAACAATTACTTGGTATCCCTGGTACCGCTTCCGCAGCAGTTGCAGCTGCAACATTTGGCATGGTAGCTGGTACAATCCTCGGTGCGCCTGTAGGTGAACGCATTATTAAAATGCATAAAGTTAAAACACCTTATGAAAATCCTGAGTTAATGGAGGATGAAGGCATCGATATGATCGAAGATCACGTTGAAAGTGGTGGCAAACAGTTCAACTCTCAAGATCTTTTAACAATTTGTATGTGGATTGGCCTTGCATTAGGCATCGGTACCATCGTAAGTGCTGGATTGTCTGTTCTTACTCCACTACCTGCATATATTGGCGCTATGATTTGTGCAGCAGTAATTCGTAACTTTGGTGATTTTACTAAAGCATACAAAATCAACGATGCAGCTCTTGATGCAGTATCTAATGTAGCATTATCCTTATTCGTAACAATGGCTATCAACAGCTTAAAATTAGTTCAATTAATTGATCTTGCTTTACCACTTATTACAATCTTAGTTGTACAAATGGCACTTATCTGTGTATTTGCATACCTTATTTACTTCCTCTTTGGTCGCAACTACGATGCAGTTATGCTTGGTTCCGGAGCTATCGGTTTCGGTTTAGGTGCTACACCAAACGCATTAGTTAACATGTTATCCTTAGCAAGTAAACACGGTCCATCCCCTCGTGCCTGGCTCGTAGTTTCCTTAGTAGGTGCCTTCTTAATCGACTTTGCAAATGCTTTCCTCATTACAACCATGGCTGGCATTCTTTACTAACTAAAAAGGACCCATTGGGGTCCTTTTTTCATGAAAAAGAGCTTATTGAAATGATATTTTATCAGTCCAATAAGCTCTTTATGTATTATACTATTTGATTAAAGTCGCCCACGCGTTGGCTACATCGGCAAATTCTTGAAGGGTAAAGGTCTCACCTCTTCGTTGACCATCAATATTTGCTTTTGCTAATAACTCTTCAATTCTATCCCTTGTTAAGCCCGTTGTTTTCATCGTATTAGAGAATGTTTTACGGCGTTGCGCAAAACCTGCTTTCACAACGCGAAAGAATAGTTTCTCATCAATCACATCTACAGGTGGTTTATCACGCAATACGCAACGGATAACAGAACTTGTTACCGCTGGAGCTGGCAAAAAAGATTTAGGCGGTACATCTAGAACAATATCTGGCTCCGTATAATACTGAACAGCAACAGATAATGCACCATAATCCTTTGTACCCGGCTTTGCTACCATGCGTAAAGCTACCTCTTTTTGCACCATCACAACGAGCCGTTCAATAGGTAATTTACTTTCCAACAAAGACATAATAATAGGTGTTGTAATATAGTATGGCAAATTGGCAACCACTTTAAATGGTTTATGATTCATAATCGTTGGCACATCAAGCTTTAACACATCTCCATGAATGATGCGTACATTGTCATAAGATGCCAATGTCGTATCTAGTACCTCTAATAAGCGACGATCTAGCTCGATAGCCGTTACATCTGCCCCACTTTGAGCTAAACCTTGTGTCAACGTACCAATGCCAGGGCCAACCTCTAGGACAGGTTCCCCTACGGTTAATTCCGCAGCATGTACAATTTCATCAACTATGCCTCGCTTAATAAGAAAATTTTGCCCTAGCTTTTTGCTCATTTTAATATCAAAGCGCTTACATATATAATGCACAACCTCTGGGCTTGCAATTACTGATTCTAACATCTTAACTCCTATTTTAACAATTTACTGCCTCTTCATAAGCATCTCGAGTTATACCATAATGATTTAAACGGTACAAAAATTGTTTACCATTACCGTATCCAATACCTAATTTAGCACCAATAACTGCTCGACGAGCCGCACTATCAGGCATACCAGACAGTCCGTGACGCACTAAGTCCACCATAGTAAATTCGTTGGATGATTCTAAAGACTCTACGTGTAATGTAGATAAAGCCTTTCTGATTGACTCAGGAGAGGCTTGTTCTATGCCAATATCATCATTTGCAAACGCTTCGTCACGAGGCACAAAAGCATGTTGTGCATTAGGGAATTTTTTAGTTAAAACGCGTCGGATTCGCTCCCCTGCTGTATCAGGATCAGTTAATATAATAATGCCACGTTTCTCATAGGCAACACGAATCATATCGATAACACCTCTTCTGAGGGTAAATCCTTCTGTAGCAATGCAATCAGCGTCTACAGCTTGAGCGATACGTTGTATATCAGATTTTCCTTCTACGACAATGACTTGTTTTAACATATATCCCCCTTTTATTCTATTAATACATTGTAACATATATATAACATTGCTTAAATACTTATAATCGAGTAGTATTAATAGTGTAATATATAAAAGGAGGCCAATTATGACCTTACAACAATTAAAGTATGTCACAACAATTGCCAATATAGGCAGTATTAGTGAGGCAGCCAAGAGATTATTTGTGTCTCAACCGAGTCTCACCAAGGCTATTAAAGAACTAGAGAAAGAAATGGGTATTACCATTTTCGATCGTACAAATAAAGGAATTACCGTATCTAAAGAAGGGGAACGCTTCCTCGGCTATGCGCGCCAAGTGTTAGAACAAGCAGCCCTTTTAGAGGAGCAATATAAGAGCCAAAGCGGTGGTAAAAAACAATTTTCTGTGTCTACTCAACATTACTCCTTTGCAGTCAATGCCTTTGTAGAGCTTTTAAAAGGCGCTGAAATCGATCAATATGATGTATCCTTACGAGAAACACAAACCTATGAAATTATCGATGACGTGGCTCATATGAAGAGTGAAATTGGTTTGCTCTATTATAATGATTTCAACCGTCCTGTATTAGAAAAATTAATTCACACTAACGAATTAACCTTTACTGAATTATTTACGGCCCATCCTCATATCTTTATTGGTAAAACGCATCCATTAGCCCATAAAGAGGTAGTCTCTATGGACGAATTAGAGGAATATCCATATATTTCCTTTGAGCAAGGCGATCACAACTCCTTCTACTTCTCTGAAGAAATCTTCAGTACCGTAGTGCGCCCAAAACATATCCGTGTTCGCGATAGAGCATCTTTATTTAGCCTATTACTTGGCCTTGATGGATACACTGTATCTAGTGGTGTAATCGATAAAGAGGTAAATGGTGAAAATATCATTTCCGTTCCACTTGCCGAAGAAGGTTTAATGCACATTGGCTACATTACTAATAATAAAATGCAACGCAGCCGTTTAGGTCAAGAATATATCCACGCTCTAGAACAATACGTTAGTAATTACGGTAGACATATTCAATTACCAGAAAACAAAAAATAATTATATATCATATTATTTATAGAGCGATACAACACTATTGTTCAATTTAGATGTATCAGATAATCCATAAAGAAGGCACTCTCTATTTTAGAGAGTGCCTTCTTGGGTATAACTTAAAGCATAAAATCACTCATAGACATAACTTTAAACTATATACAACTCAAATATATTGATATTTTTATATATAATCATACTTAGCTATAATTAACCTATCAAAATTATCGGTTTAATCGTTTATATAAGGAGGATTATTATGTCCAAACATACAGCACCATTCCACTTTGATATCGTAGGTTCCTTCCTACGCCCAGCAGAATTAAAAGAAGCACGCGAAGCTTTTAATAAGGGAAATATTACTCGAGAAGAATTAACAGCCGTTGAAGATCGTCTTATTACAGACCTCATTCAAAAACAGAAAGCAGCTGGCCTACCAGTGATTACAGATGGCGAATTCCGTCGTGCCTATTGGCATCTAGACTTCATGTGGGGCTTTAACGGCGTAAAAGAAATTGAACTGGAACACGGTTACAAATTCGTCGGTCAAGAAACAGCGCCAGGTTCCCTCGCCCTTACTGGCAAAATTACGGGAACAAACCACCCATTCGTTGAACATTTCAAATTTGTAAAACAATTTGAAGACGAAAATACTACGGCGCGTCAAACGATTCCTGCTCCCTCTCAGTTTTTGGCAGAGTTATTCCGTGAAGACAATGGCATTACAACGCGCTCCTTCTATCCAGATTTAGAAGAATTGATTCAAGATATTGCTGCCGCCTATCGCCAAGTAATTAAAGACCTTTACGATGCAGGTTGCCGCAATATTCAATTTGATGATTGTACTTGGGGTATGTGTTGTGACCATGCTTACTGGACAGGTCGTCAAAAGGATAAAAGTGTAACCATTGAAGGTGAAACCGCTAAATATTTACGTTTGAATAACTTAGCTCTTGAAGGTCGCCCTCACGACTTAGCATTTACTACACATGTATGTCGTGGTAACTATAACTCTACATGGGCCGCTAGTGGTGGGTACGAACCTATTGCCCCTATCCTATTTGCCAAGGAAAATGTAGACGCTTATTACCTAGAATTTGATGATGATCGCTCTGGATGTTTTGAGCCATTGCGTGAAGTTTCTCCTAATAAAAAAGTTGTATTAGGTCTTATCACATCTAAACGCCCAGAGTTAGAAGATAAAGAAATCATCAAAGAACGTATCAAAGAAGCTACAAAATATATTCCACTTGAAAGACTTTGTTTATCTCCTCAATGTGGCTTTGCTTCTTGTGAAATCGGCAATCAATTGACCGAAGAAGAACAATGGGCTAAACTCGCATTAGTCAAAGAAATAGCTCATGAAGTTTGGGGTGATTAAATGAATGAACATACTATATATTTAGGCGGTGGTTGCTTCTGGGGCCTTCAAGGGTATATCAAAAAGATCTCCGGTGTCCTTTCTACCGAAGTAGGTTATGCCAATGGTCCTACAGAAAATCCAAGTTATGAAGATGTATGCCACAATAGCGGGCACGTAGAAGCTCTCAAGGTCATTTACGATGCTGATATACTATCTTTAGATCACTTAATTCAATATTTTCTACGTGCTATTGATCCCTTTAGTGTCAATAAACAAGGTGGTGACGTAGGCATTCAATATCGTACGGGTATTTATTATACTGATCCAACCGATAAAGCCGTTATTGAAAGTACCTTAGCACGTGCTCAAGCCTTTGAAGGTAAACCATTTGCTATTGAAGTATTGCCTTTAGAGAATTACTACTCTGCTGAGGAATACCATCAAGATTACTTAGACAAAAATCCTAATGGCTATTGTCACATTCCATTGGGGTTATCTGATGAACCACTCATCGATGATAATACATATGCTAAACCTTCCCAGGAAGATTTAGAGGCATTAACGCCACAAGAGTTTGAAGTAACTCAAAACTCTGCTACAGATGCACCTTTCAGCCATGAACTAACAGATGAGTTCAAAGCAGGTCTCTACGTAGATATTACAACTGGAGAACCCCTTTTTGTATCAGCCCATAAATTCGATTCTCATTGTGGCTGGCCTAGCTTTACTAAACCAATAGCTAAAGATGTTATCAAGTATTACCAAGATAACTCACATGGTATGAATCGCATAGAAGTTCGTAGCCGCATCGGTAATGCTCATTTAGGTCATGTATTTGAAGATGGTCCTAATGGCTCTCTTCGCTACTGTATCAATGGATCATCTTTACGATTTATCCCTAAAGATGAATTAAAAGGTACAAAGTACGAATATCTAATTCCATATATTGAAGACTAAAAAAGGACGCCTTAATCATAAGGCGTCCTTCTACTATATCTATTATAATTGAATATTACTGAGCTAAGTAGGTCCAATAAAAAGAGAATATATCTTATAGATATACCCTCTAAATCATCATATTAGTCCAAAACGTACACTGTAACGTCTTGGCGACCAAAGTCCATAGCCTCCCCATAAGAGTCCATTACAAGGTCGATTTTGTTACCTACTATAGCACCACCTGTATCGGCAGCAATAGCTTCACCGTAACCAGGAATAAATAAACGTGTACCCAATGGAATAACATCTGGGTCTACTGCGGCAATGCCACGTACTGCAGGTAGACCCGTAGCGGTAATACCAGCACCATCACCATCGCCAGCAAGATAAGCAGATGCTTCCATTACGATAGCGCGAGATGCACGTCCTGCTACATTACGAGATGTAGTCACCTCACGAGTGCCCTCTTTAATAATTGTAGGTACCATTGCACGTTGTGTTACTTTAGATACATCATTAGTTTTAATAACTGTACCATTACTATATAGTGTTTCACGTTGTACTCGTTCTAAGCCAGGTTGACCAACTTGAACAACCTCTTCTTCGCCCTTAGCCATAGTATCATCTTTTTGACGAACCACTTCAACAGCAACTTCTTGATCTACTGTAGATAGAGAGCGGCTTGTTACTTGAGCAATTGTTATACGTGTACCACTTAAAACAGATCCATTTTCATCGCCCACTACTACATAGTTAGGTGCTTTGAAACCAAGCTCATTAGCAACACCTTGAGCAGTTGTTTCTGTAGTGAATACAGCTCTTGTTTTACCATTTACAGTTACATAAACTGGAATAGCACGAACAACCGTTAAGGTTGTTCCATTTTGAACTGTAGATGAACTAGAAATAACTTTATCATTTGGATTTAACTTAACCCCAGCATCGCGTACAATGCCTTCGTTAGAATTTAAATGCGTTCTAACAGTGTGTGCTGCACCATCTACCATAACGGTAACGGTTTTATCATTATAAGAAAAACCGGTCATGGTTACAGCTGTTACAATCAATCCGGCAACAACAGACGAAATATATCGCTTGTGTGTCTTATGAATTCTCATGTTGTAATCCCTCCTGTAATGGTATTATTCTACTACAGATAGATACAACCTGTCAAACACCATAAGTTAACAATAAGACGAAACCCTTTATAAATACTGAATTCGTAATAGATTGTATTTTGTATTTTTTAATAAAAGTCCACTGTATGCGTACATATCTATATTTTTAAATACTATACAATATATTCCGAATTGTGTACATATATACAACACTAATACCACATATAGTATATACAGATTTTTTATTACTAAATTTGTATTTTTATGTGTTTTTCAATTGTTACCAATATTTTCTAGAACACTCAAAACTTCACTTTCTCCTCATTTTTAAATGTATAAGAAAGTAAAAAAGCCCATATAATGGGCTTTTTATATGTTATGTAATTGTATTAAAATTCATTACCTAATATATTAAGGTTTTTTCATCATCTATTCATTTTTAACATCGGTTGTAACCGTTCAATGACCGTCATTGACTCTCTGTGTTCATGCTCAATAGCAGTTTTCATTAGCTCCTCTTGAGCAGATATAGGATTCTCTCGATCATTGATTTTATGATACGAACCATCTGCTCTCATAAAATGAGCTTTTAATGTATCATCTAAATATAAATCTAAAATACTTTTTACCCGTTCTTTATGGCGTTTATCTTCAATCGGAATCATAAGCTCTACACGTTCATTCAAATTTCGAGGCATCCAATCTGCACTAGATAGGTACAGACTTTCATTCCCTCCATTACGGAAGTAGAACAAACGATGATGTTCAAGAAAACGCCCCACAATAGAGCGTACTGTGATATTATCACTAACACCGGCAATGCCAGGACGAAGCGTACAAATACCACGCACGATAAGATCGATACGAACTCCAGCAGAAGAAGCTTCATACAACTTAGCAATGACCTTTTTATCGAGCAGAGAATTCATCTTACCAATGATATAGGCTTCTTCCCCATTCTTAGCAAACTCGATTTCACGGTCAATAAGTTCCATAATTTTTTCACGTAAATTTAAAGGCGCTACAATAAACTTATTCCAAATCGGTGGGTCAGAATATCCAGAAATCAAGTTAAAAAAACGTGACGCATCATCACCATACTCATCATTACAAGTAAATATACCACAATCAGTATACATCCGAGCTGTTTTACCATTATAGTTTCCCGTTGCTAGATGGACATACCGCCTAATACCATCCGTTTCCCGGCGTACCACCATAGTAATTTTAGAGTGTGTCTTAAGACCTTTTAAACCATAAATAACATGACATCCCGCTTTTTCGAGTCGACGAGCCATATGAATATTGTTTTCTTCATCAAACCGCGCCTTAACCTCCATAAGGACGGTTACTTGTTTCCCATTATCTGCCGCTTTTATTAAGGACGCAATAATCGGAGAATCCCCACTAACGCGATATAATGTTTGTTTAATAGCCAATACATCAGGATCTATCGCTGCTTGTGCAATAAATTGCTCAACCACTGAAAAAGATTCAAAGGGATGATGAACAAAAAGATCTTGCTTCCCAATAATAGAAAATAAGCTATCACCTTCATAATCAACTAATTCACTAGGAATCTTAGGATCAAACGGTTCATATCGGAGCTTATCATAACCTGGATAATTACAGAAATCAAAATACATACGGCAATCCAAATGTCCATCAATGCGATATACGTCCTTTTGCTCTAATTCTACACTTGTAAGGACAAAATCTAATAAGTGATCCTTTATCTCTCCACAAACTTCAAGACGTACCGCATCACCACGACGGCGACGCCGCAAGGATGCCTCTACTTCAGATAGCAAATCTGTTGCTTCTTCCTCATCTATTTCAAGATCTGCATCACGAGTAATACGGAAAACCATATAATCTTCAATACCATAACCTTGGAAAAATTGATTTGCATAATAAGTAATGACATCTTCTAGATAAACAAATCGATGTTCCTTATTGCCACGGCTTGGAACTTCAATGATTCGATCTAATACAGATGGTATTGGCAAGATAGCAATCTTGTAATCCTTAGTCCCATCCTCTTGTATTTGAAAGATACGTACAATTGCATTAATGGTATGATTTGTTAAAAATGGAAATGGGTGCCCCGAGTCAACAGCCAATGGTGTTACTACGGGGTATATATGTTCCTCAAAATAATGGCGTAGCCAGGCTTTTGTTTTTACATCTAGCTCATCAGGATGTGTAAAGAAAAAACCATAACTTTCTAGTTCAGTCAAAACATTATTTAAATACATACTTTGCATAGCAACAAGGCGTTGTACAGATTCATCTATCGCCTTTAATTGTGCCTTTGCATCCATATGAGCCGCATCATATTTAACAATGCCATTCACAACTTGATGACGTAAACCAGCCACTCGAATCATAAAAAACTCATCTAAATTAGAACTAGCAATAGCAATAAAACGCAACCGCTCCAACAGCGGAGTATTTGTATCTATGGACTCTAATAGTACACGCTGATTAAATTTTAGCCAAGATAATTCACGATTAAAATAATATTTAGCATTACTGAACATGGCGGTCACCTCCTCTTACAAGCATAAGTTCCATACCAAATACTTCTGTAAAATATTCAGCATCTCGATTAAACGTCCACCATTCTAAAGAAATATCCTCATTAGTGCGACAGAATACATACAATACATTATCGCGCTCTTCCAATATAACATCTGAGATTTTTTGGTTACTCCCTGCATCGAGAGCACAGGCCACACGAATGATAGCTACTAACTTTGTAACTTGAATCTTTTGTAATTCTGTCAAAGAATTAAAATATGTATCATCATCTGATGGAGTTCCCTTATAGTGATAAAATACGACATTTGCCACTACTTGTTTTTCTTCTTCTGAAAGCCCGAAAATATCTGTGCCCATCACAATATGATACGCATGCTCTCCATGGTTTCGTAAATTAACAAACTTACCTACAGAACACAATATAGCTGCAATGCGGCATAAGTAACCCCACCGCTCCGGTAAACCTTTATGGCGTAATGTTTTACAAAACAAAGAACTGAAACGTTCCACCTCAGCATCATGAATGCTGTCAGTATGATATCTAGCGGCAACAGCACGAGCTAGCTGAGCATTTTGCTCACGCAATTGGTACATAAAGGGATTATTTTCAGCTTCAACTCCATAGAACCAGCTTATTCCTTGTGAAAAGGAGAAGCTACTAAAAATCAACGATTTAGGCTCTATAGCCGTTATAATTTCATTAAATAAAATCATAGTAGGCATCAAAATATTCGCCTTATATTCAGGTAGTTTATATCGATTGATCAACTTAGTGGCTGTTACACCATCAAAGGATTTGATGAAGCCCTTAAAACGTTCTGGTTCAATGGTAATAATATCGTCCTTATTACTGCCATCTCCCATGAGACGCGCCATATATTGAGCTTCATCGCCAGATAAAATGACACTATTAATATTAAAAGTTTTAAGCTCCTCCCGCAATGGGCCTATCATGCGATGTAAATACTCAGTAATAGCCATTGGAAACGATGTAGAGGAACGTTGGTTGCGATTAAAAGATTCCATAACACGTAATGACCCGCTATGCATATTGCGCTGGAATAATAAGCTTTCACCACGCCAAACAGTCAAGCCTACACCACCAGAAGTAATATCAAGGAATAATGTTGCCTTTGTAGGATCCGTCAAGCGGTACTGATTAGTCATCTTGTAGTATAGTAAGGCATATTTGTAATACACCTCTTTAGGCATGTCGATAACCTCAACACGCATACCTGTTTGAATATAAATTTGATCGAGAATACTACGACGATTAGCGGCTTCACGTATTACAGTAGTGCCATATAATCTAGAGCGACTCACACCGTAATCGGCCATTAATTGTTTATATCCCTTTAGGATATGACAAATTTCCTCAATTGTTTCAAAACTCAAACGAGAGGTTTGGAATAATTCTTCCCCAAAGGTTACCTCCCTAGCTGCATAATCTATAACGCGTACATCATCGATGCCCTTGTATTCTAAAATAGTAATACTCATGCTACTGGAGCCTACATGTAGCACTGCATATCGTAATGCTTTTGGTAATGCCATTATGCCTCCTTACGAGCTTCCTTCCACTCTATTTCTAATGTTTTCTTAAATTCTTTTTTGAAAGATTTTCCTAATTTCTCTACAGCCGCTTTTGTTACACTTATATCGCGACCGTTCAAATAGGTTACTACTAATAGTACACTAGTATATTTTAGATTCACGGATAAATGGCGAATAAATTGTTCATGACTTTCATCAAGAGCTTCAGCTAAAGCCAGAATAATAGATATTTTTTGACCCAACAAACGCTGCTCTTGATCTAATAATTTACCGTATAAGAAGTTTTTATACTCTTTTGGTGTCAAACCATGAGAGTTCATAACAAGGAACGCGCTAAAAGCTTGTTCAACATGAGAAAGCCCATATAAATTACTATTGACAAGCATATAGCAGCCATGTCGGGCATGACTATAATAGTTAATCCGTTTACCAATATCATGTAATAAACTAGCAGCAATCAAACAACGTCTTGTTTTTTTATCAGCTCTATGAAGTGGCTCTAATACATCATACAGTTTAATAGCTAAACCTGTAATATATTTAGCATGAACTAACTCATGTTTAGTCATACCTAACAAGACATTCTCTGCAGAATGTACTAAAATATCATCAATAATAGAGTTACCACCTAAGTAGTGCTCTCCATAATAGTCGTAAAATAAGCCTTCACGCAGACCACAACCACCAACAACGAGTGTTTTAGTATTTACGTAGTTAAATAATTCTTCTACGATAGTGAGGCCTGCAATAATGATATCAGCGCGCTCCGATGATAAACCACTAATCTTTTTGCGTTCCTCTAGAGATTTACCTTTTACTTCTTCCAAAATCTCATGGAATCTATGATATGGAATTTCATAATTATGTAGCTTTGTAATAGGATAAGATAACTTGCGTTGATCCATTTTAGCAATATTACGAGCAGTGCCGCCGATACCAAGGAGCGGTAATTTCACATTGCGAAGCCATGTATGTTCCTTAATCGTTTTCTTCACAACCTTCGTCAGTTTATCAAGTTCTTTAGGAGTATATTCATCCCCCTTCTGATAGGTGCCTGTTAAGGTAAGGGCCCCTATCGGCAAGCTCACCGATTTTGTAATATGACGATTTCGTACAAGGGTTATCTCGGTACTGGCACCACCTAAATCAAAAATAATAAAATCCTTAAGTCCAATGGTATTGATAACGCCAAGAAACCCTAGGCGAGCCTCTTCTTCACCAGCAATACATTCTAAATCCAAACCCGTTCGTTCTTTTACAGATTTAATAAAAGCATCCCCATTTTTAGCCAAACGTACTGCTGCGGTAGCAACAGCTTTAATCGTATTTGCCTCCATTGCATCAGCCATGTGTACAAAACCTTTTAGAGCACGCAAAGAGCGTTCCATAGCTTCTTTGGTCAGTTCGTGAGTTCCCCACATATTCTCACTGAGACGTACACTTTCTTTCTCTTGATATATCAGTCGATAACTACCAGTCTTAGAAATTTCATATATGACAAAACGAACTGAGTTCGAGCCTAAATCTATAAATGCAATACGTTTCATGTTGCTATCCTCATCTTACTTCTGTTCAGTATGAATATACTTTAGTATACCATAGAAAAACGCGATTCTCACCGATAAGGGAGAACCGCGTTTTATAATTTATAATTCTAATTTAGTTTTATCATGTATTCTAATACTTTGTACGCAAAAACTTAGTAATTAAAGCCAAACAGATATTTTATTCGCTAATTATCTTATGAACTAGTTTCTACATTTACTCGATACCAAATACTCGTTTACCATTATTAAAAGCAATTTCACAAAACTCATCTATATCGAGCCCTTTAAGGCTTGCAATTTCTTCTGCCACAAACTGAGTTTTACTTGGATCATTACGACGGCCTCTAAATGGTGGTGGTGTCAAATACGGTGAATCGGTTTCAATGAGGATTCGTTCTAATGGCACTTGTCTTGCCACTTCCTTAAGATTTGTAGACTTAGGAAATACTACAGGACCTGCAAAGGAAATATAAAAGCCCATTTTAATGGCTTCTTTTGCCATCTCCCAGCTACCAGAATAGCAATGGAAAATGCCCCAGTTATCCTTCCCTTCATTGCGCAAGATATTCATAATATCACCATGTGCATCGCGGTCATGGATAATAATCGGGAGTTCTACTTCACGAGCAAGCTCTAACTGACGAATAAATACGCGTTTTTGTGTTTCACGGTCAGAAAAATCATAGTAATAATCTAGTCCAATTTCACCAATAGCACGTACCTTATCATTGTTAAGAGCTTGTTCCTTATAAAACTCGTAGTCTTCTTCTGTAAAGTCCTTTGATTCATGGGGATGAGTCCCTACAGCAGCATATAATTGATCGTACTGTTTAGCCAAAGCTAAACCAGACTCAACGGTACCTCTATCAACACCAGGAATCATAATATATTCTACACCTGTATCAAAGCAGGCTTGTAACATCTCATTACGATCATTATCAAAACGCCCATCATTTACATGAGCATGTGTATCAAAAAGTTTCATTATTTAACCACACTTCCTGCCGGTAATGATTCGATATTTGTTACCTCTAAATGTTCTTCCCAATCAGAGGCGGACAAAATCATACCATAAGACTCAATGCCCATCATCTTTTTAGGAGCCAAGTTAGACAAATAGATTACCTTTTTACCAACCATAGTCTCCGGTTCATAATATTGGGAAATACCACTTAATACGGTGCGTTCTTCAATACCGATATCCAATACAAATTTCAACAACTTCTTGGACTTAGGCACCTTTTCACAGCTTATAACTTTAGCTACACGAAGATCGAGTTTCTCAAAGTCATCATAGGTAATATTTTCTTTTAATGGTGGAATATTAGATGTATCTACAGCTTCTTCAACTTCTTCTGTAACAACTACATCTACCATTTCAGGAACTTCAAAACGTGGATAGATAGGCTCACCTTTTACAACCTTAGTACCTGTTGCCAATAATCCCCAAGTTTTAGCATCTTCCAACGTAGCCGCTTCAAAACCTGTAAGCCCTAATTGTTCCCAGATTTTTGGAGCTCCTACAGGAATTACAGGGCTTACCAAGATGGCAATGATACGCAATGCCTCTGCCAAGTGATACATAGCAGATTGCAAGCGCGCTTTATCATGCGCATCTTCAGATTTAGCCAATACCCAAGGCATTGTTTCATCAATGTATTTATTCATGCGACCAATAAAAGCCCATACAGTTTTGATAGCTTTATTAAGCTCCATATTTTCCATCGCCGCTTCAAAATCTTTTGCAGTTTGAACGGCTAATGTAGATACATCACGGTCCAAATCGTCTATATCATCGCATTTTGTAATCACACCACCATGGTATTTTTCAATCATCGCAATAGTACGGTTTAATAAATTACCTAAATCATTAGATAAATCTGCATTAATTTTTGTAACGAAGTTAGGTAACGTAAAGTTGCCGTCATTACCTAACGTAATCTCGCTTAATAAGTAATAACGCAAAGAATCTGCACCATATGTATCAATCAATGGGATTGGATCGATTACGTTCCCCAAGGATTTACTCATCTTTGTACCATCTACAATCATCCAACCGTGTCCAAATACCTTTTTTGGTAATGGCAACTCAAGGCTCATGAGCATCATAGGCCAAATAATTGTATGGAAACGTACGATTTCCTTCCCCACTAAATGAAGATCTGCAGGCCAGTATTTTTTATATAGTTCACCATCACCATCAAATGGAGAAAGGGCACTAATATAGTTCACTAATGCATCGAACCAAACATATACTACATGTTTAGGATCAAATGGAACCTTGATTCCCCAATCAAAGGATGTACGAGACACCGCCAAGTCTTCTAGACCTTGCTTTACAAATTGAATCATCTCATTGCGACGAGATTCAGGCTGAATAAAGTCAGGATTCTCTTCAATAAACTTAAGCCATTGATCCGTATATTTACCGAGTTTAAAGAAATAACTTTCCTCTTTAACACGCTCTACAGGGCGACCGCAATCCGGACAAGTATGATTAGGTCCTAGCTTCTGCTCTGTCCAAAAAGTTTCGTCCGGTGTACAATACCAGCCTTCATATTCGGCTTTGTAAATATCGCCCTTCTCATAAGCTTTTGTAAATAACGCTTGAACAACCTTTTCATGACGTTCATCGGTAGTCCGAATAAAATCGTCATTGGAAATATGCATTTTTTCCCACAATGCTTTAAAACCATTTACAATATTTGTAGTATATTCAAGAGGAGTAATGCCTTGTGCTTCTGCAGCACGTTGGATTTTTTGGCCATGTTCATCTGAACCAGTCAAAAAACGTACATCATATCCTGCTAATCGTTTAAAACGTGCGATTGTATCGGCTACAGATGTACAATACGTATGACCAATGTGCAACTTAGCACTTGGATAATAAATAGGTGTCGTAATATAATACGTTTTCTTTGTGTCTCCCATGATGAGCCTCCTTCTAACCTTCGAATGGGAAGGTTTAACGTTCTACAATATTATATACATCCCGGCGGGAAACGTTAAAACGCTTTGCCACCTGGCGAATAGCTTCTTTTTTAGGTACCCCTGTATCTACAAGGGCTTGCACAGCATCTTCATAAGATACTGGTTTATCCAACACTTCACTAGTATCAGACTCCACTGTATCAGCACCGCCTACGATAAGGACGAATTCACCTTTATAGGTGAGCTGTTCTAAATCCTTTATAAGGCTTTCTAGATCCGTGCGTACGAAGGTTTCAAACTTCTTCGTCAGTTCCCTTACCACCGTTATAGAGCGATTACCAAAGACTTCATACATATCTTGTAAAACCTCTTGTAATCGATGCGGGGCTTCGTAAAACAGCAAAGTTCCCATCACTTGTGAAAGTCTTTTTAATTCTTCAATACGATGTTTCCCCCGTTTAGGCAAGAACCCTACAAAGGTAAAGGATTTAGTATCTAAACCTGATGCAATAAGTGCTGTTAACGCCGCATTGGCTCCTGGTAATGGAACTACAGTTATGCCTTCTTCAATGGCCTTTGTTACAAGGTCTGCCCCTGGATCAGAAATAGCAGGCATACCCGCATCACTAACGCAAGCAATAGACTGACCTTCTAACAAAAGCTCCATAATATAAGCACCTTTTTCCTCCTTATTATGTTCATGATAAGAAATCAAAGGCTTTTTAATATCAAAATGTTTTAACAATATGCCCGTATGACGCGTATCCTCAGCCGCAATAGCATCTACCTCACCCAAAATACGAACAGATCGATACGTCATATCTTCTAAATTACCAATCGGTGTAGGCACCAAGTATAAGGTGCCCCATTCATTATCGTTCATACCAAGAGGACACCTCCTTCGTGTACACATTCGTTTTTTTGTAAACGATGAGTGGTGGCTCAAGTACAAGACCTGCCTGACCTTGAAAAATAGACTCTATCAAAACTAATTTTGCTGGTTTATCTAGCATACCATGAACAAACCGAATTCGTTTTGCTTGGAAGTTAAACTTTTCTAGTTCATGTAATACATATTGCAAGCGACTAGCACTATAAATCATCCACAAGCGACCTTTACATTTAATAAAGGACTGTACCGATTTCAGAACATCACATAAAGTTGTATGTCCATCATGAAGTGCTAAAGTACGCTCTTCAGATGTAGGCTTTGCACCGCTTTCACAATCATAAAAAGGGGGATTAACAATAACACCATCAAAAGGCTTATCTTGTATATCGCGATATGTCATATGTCGATAATCGCCACATAATATATTTACCACATCTTGTTTACGATTATGTTCTACGCTACGCTTAGCCAACTCAACGAGAGTTTCATTAATTTCTATACCTGTAATATGACCTGCCCCTAATGACGTACCTATAAGCGGCATAACCCCTGACCCCGTTCCAAGATCAACATAGGTATGACGACCATTAAAACGACAAAAATGAATGAGTGCTATGGCGTCAAAGGAAAAGCGAAACATATCAGAACGCTGATAAATCTGTAAGCCATCGATAATTAAATCATCAAGTCGTTCTTGATCATTCATCAGGCAATGCCACCTCGGACCATTTCAAATCGATAGTACGGCCCGCTTCGAGCTGTACCTTTACAGTATGTTTATGATGATTTACCTTTAAAACTTTACCAATACCTTCATCGGTAACAACCTCCTTACCAATGCCAGGAGGTGCTATATCTTGAGGAGATTGAGGGCGTTCCTTCTTCACATATAGGTCGCCACCTTTTTTATATAAATCATCTTCGTAGTTAAGGCAACACATCAATCGACCACATACACCAGAAATCTTCGTAGGATTTAAGCTCAAATTTTGATCCTTTGCCATGCGAATCGATACAGGCGTAAAGTCACCTAAGAAATTTGAACAACACAAAGGTCGACCACAAGCACCAATACCATTTAGTACTTTAGCCTCATCACGGACACCCACTTGGCGTAACTCGATGCGCGTTCTAAATATAGTTGCCAAATCTTTAACGAGCTCACGGAAGTCAATACGGCCATCTGCAGTAAAGAAGAATATAATCTTATTCATATCAAATGTGTATTCCACATTGATAAGTTTCATCGGTAACTTGCGTTTTTCAATTTTTTCGAGACAAATTTCAAAAGCTTTTTCTTCGCGCTCTTTATTCTTCTCAATTTGTTTCAAATCCTTAGAAGTTGCCTGTCTAATAACAGGTTTCACAGGGGCAACAACAGAATCTTCAAAGACCTCTTTGGGTCCAATCACAACCGTGCCGTATTCTACACCACGTGCTGTTTCAACGATAACCCCATCCCCAACGGATAGTTCTAATTGTTCAGGCTGAAAATAATAAATCTTTCCCGCCTTTTTAAAGCGTACGCCAACTATGGTTAGCATTTAATCCTCCTCCCGAGCATCATGAAGGGCGATACTAAGACCGTCCACCACGAGAGCGGTTTTTATATGTAAGCGCAAAGCCCGTTCTGCTTGCAATGTTTCGGTAACAACCTTAGCCAATGCTTGCATGGACCAGCGCGGTAATAATCGTAATAATTGAGTTTTGTACATAGGTACTTGTAATTGCGTGTCTTGAGCCCCCATTTTAAGAGCCATCATATCTCTACTTACAAGGCGTAGCCAGTGCATCAATTCCGTTAAGCTTTCACGAGATAAGCTTTCACAAGCTAAGGAAATCATAGAAAACCATCGCGTTTCAAAAGCTAATATGTCCATCACCTTAACGGCTAACTCTAGCATTTCAATGCGCCCTTGTGTCGCCAGTTTTTCCACCAATTGTGGATTACCATGACCAGCTAATAAAGCCTGTTCTATATCACCGGTAATTCCACGCGCTACAAGAGCGGTGCGAATCGTATCTACATCAACACTGTTAAAACCAACTCCCATACATCTAGAAATGATGGTAGGCAATACGGTGTTAATCTTGTTCGTAATAATGATGAAGTACACCTGTTCAGGTGGCTCTTCAATGGTTTTCAGCATAGCATTTGCCATGACTGCATTGGCTGTGTGAAAGTCCTCCACAATGACAACGCGGTTCCCATTGCCCGCCACAGACAGATGATCTTGTAATAATGAATACCACTGCTCTACCTTTAAGGTTGTTTTCATAGGGCGAATCCAAAAGGCATCACCCTTATCCATATAGATAGGTAATCCTTCGGCTTCGATACGTTTTTCCGTATCCCCATTTGCTAAACGGGCTTCCTTAACCTCTGCTAAATAAGATTCCCCCTTAGGTTGAGAGAATACTTGACGCCCTAGTAATAAAGACGCTAGGCCTATGGCCATATCTAGCTTGCCAAGACCAGATTCGCCATGAAACAAGAGACTATGAGGTAATGCATTACGACTTACAAGTTCAGATAGGTGTGCCTTAATCGAATCTTGACCAATTATAGAATCAAAATATGTCATAGCGCCTCCTATCAATACATGCTCAATATTAATATTATATAGGAAAAAGGCGACTTTTAAAAGAGTCGCCTTTTTCTAAGGTAGTAGATTTTCTACTACACCATATACATCATTATGAATTTCTTCAATAGTACGCAACGTATACTGACTAGACTTAGCTTTATCCGCACAAGGTATGCGGTGCCATTGATAACGCTTTACTAATTCTTCATACGCATCGTGAACGGCTACTAAATATGCATGATTCCCTTCGTGAATATCACCAGTATTGCCCCCAGTTTTACCAGTGCGCTCCGCCATAAGGACTTCGCTCACTTCAAGGGGCATATCCAAAAGGCATACTGCATCAGGTTTAGGCAAGCCAAATTTTTGGAACTCAAAATCTTCAAGCCAATCTAAAAATGCAGTACGCTCCTTCAGATCATCGTATTTTACCATTTGATGTACCATATTTGATGTGGTATAACGATCTGCAATGATGATACCTCCATTGTTATAAAACTGCTCCCAATCAGTTCTAAAGGAAGCAAATCGATCGATAGCGTACATGGAGCTTGCCACATAAGGATTTACATCATGTACATCCTTACCAAATTCACCAGCTAAATACATTTTAATAGGCATAGCGGCGCCGCTATTATAGTTTGGAAAGCTCACAGACTTAACGGCATGCCCTTCTTTGGTCAAGCGTTCTACTAAGAGTTTAGTTTGTGTAGCCTTACCGCTGCCGTCTCCACCTTCTAATATAATCAAAGTCCCCATAATTACTCCTGTAATACCCAAATTGTTTCCAATGTCATATCATCAGCACCATTCGGTACAAAACCTAAAGCCTTGCGATTCTCTATATATTGTAACACAGAGGCACTAATCTCTTCACCTACTGCTACACAGGGAATCCCCGGTGGATAATAAGCAATTGTCTCCCCTGCAATACGATGAAGTGCTTCTTTTAACGGTATTTGCTCACGATTTGCATACATAGCATTACGAGGGGTTATGCGCACAATAGGCGCTGGCAGCAGCGCAGAATCTTTACTAATGTCTTGCAATTGCTCTTCCTCTGTATTATTAAATTCTTTAAATGTACGTAACACCTTTTCACTTACAGCTTGTACAGCCTTAATAAGAGCAGTTACAGACTCGTTTGTATCACCCATGGTAATGAGCACTAGCACATGATGAGCTTGTACTAACTCCACCTCAATATGATGTTCTCGTAACATCCGTTCAAAAGCAACACCTGTGAGCCCTAATTCTTTAGCATCAATCAGCACCTTAGTACAATCATAATTTATTACTCGCTCTTGAATATCCGTGTATTCCATAGCAGCAATACCAGAAATTTTATTGAGTTCCTCACGTAAGTACATACTCAACTCTACTGCACGACTTACTAAATCATTACCTGCTGTGGCTAATTGATGGCGCGCCATATCTAAGGAAGCAAGAAAAATATAGTTTGGACTCGTACTTTGTAGCATTTGATGCATTTGCGTAATACGCCGCTTATCAATTTTTTTACCTTGCCCTAATAGCCAAGATGTTTGTGTCAAAGAGCCAACAGATTTATGTGTACTTTGAGCCACCAAATCTGCTCCAGCCTCTATAGCTTCTATAGGTAAACTTTCAGAGAATGGCAAATGAGGCCCATGAGCTTCATCAACAAGTACAATAAGGCCCCGCTTATGAGCCTCTTGTATGATATTAACAATATCTATGCCCACGCCATAATAGTTTGGATAAACTAAAAGAATCGCCTTTGCCTCTGGATGTGCATCCATTGATTTGATAGCATTTTCTAATGATACACCTAGTGGAATCCCCCAGCGTTCATCAAAATCACAGCCCATATATACTGGTTTAGCTCCTGAGAGGACAAGCCCACTAATAACGGAATGATGTGCTTCTCGAGGAATGATAATGATTTCATCAGGCCCTACAGTCCCCATAATCATGGCTTCGATCAAAGCTGTAGTACCATTAATAGAAAACCAACAACAATCAGCTCCATATAATTCGGCTGTTAAGTCTTGCGCTTCTTTTAATTCCCGTTCAGGTTCATGTAAATCATCTAAAGCGTACATAACACCTAAGTCATAGGGTAACGCTGGCCCCATCCAATTCTTTAACAGTTGAGGTGCTTCAACGCCTATCTTATGACCTGGCGTATGAAAGGGCACAAAATGTTGTTCTTTATATGATTCTAAAGCCTCTACAAAAGGCATTTTTTCTTGATTACTCATATGTACCTCGTAAAAAAGGCATGAATCTCAATGAGACTCATGCCCTTATGCATGTATTTATCGCTGTGGACGACGTTTAGGATTGAATTGATTCATGCCTTTATCAATACCTACCTCTAAGGTACCTAATACGGCTTTTACCGTATCCTTAATACCTTTTTGTACCTTCTCTTGCGACTCTTCACTAAATGGTGCTAAAACGTGATCAATGACAGTCCATTGTGGTAATGGACGTCCAATGCCAACGCGGAAACGAGGAAAATTTTCTGTTCCTATATGGGAAATTAAGGATTTAATCCCATTATGTCCACCCGAACTACCATTTGGTCGAATACGCAACTTACCTATAGGTAAATCCATGTCATCATAGATACAATACACATCAGATGGATCAATTTTGTAGTACCGCATTAACGGTCCTACAGACTCACCACTTAGATTCATAAATGTTTGCGGCTTTACAAGTAATACTTTTTCACCATCTACGGTAATACTGCATACCTCAGCACGTTGCTCCTCTCTCCAAGGCGTGTGAGGGACACTATCGGCAATGGCATCAATAACCATAAATCCAATATTATGTTTTGTCTTTTCGTATTGCTTGCCGGGGTTACCGAGGCCTACTACTAATTTCAAGAATCACCTATTATTTATCAAACAAATTACTTACAGATACTTCATGGAAAATACGCATAATTGCTTCACCCAACAATGGAGCTACGGATAATTGCGTAATATTTGGTAAGTTGCAATTTTCCGGCAATGGAATAGTATTAGTAACGATAAGTTCCTTAATATTGGAACTTGCAATTCGTTCACTTGCCGGATCTGTCAACACTGCATGTGTAACAGCGGCGGTAACGGATTTAGCACCGAATTCTTCCAATGCTTTAGCACCTTCAACCAAGGATCCAGCCGTATCTACGATATCATCGATAATAATACAGTTTTTACCTGCCACATCACCGATGAGATTCATAACTTTAGCCACACCTGGTTCAGGGCGTTTTTTCTCAATGATTGCAATCGGTGCACCAATGCGGTCAGCCAAATCACGAGCTCTTGTAACACCGCCAAGATCAGGAGATACAACGATAACATCTTCCATATTTTTTTCATTAATATATTTAGCCAAAATAGATGCGCCAAACAAATGATCTACAGGCACATCAAAGAAACCTTGAATTTGGCCTGCATGCAAATCAATTGTTACAAGACGTGTAATACCTGCCGTTTGCATCAAATTAGCTACTAACTTAGCTGTAATCGGCTCACGACCGCGAGTCTTACGGTCTTGGCGAGCATAGCCATAGTAAGGAACTACTGCAGTGATATGACGTGCAGAAGCGCGTTTTAACGCGTCAGCTATAACCATGAGTTCCATTAAATTATCATTTACAGGATAGCTAGTTGGTTGAATGATAAATACATCTTTGCCACGTACGCTTTCATCAATCATTATTTGTACTTCGCCATTGTTAAAACGACCTACAAATGCTTCACCTAAAGGCAACCCTAAATAATCACAAATTTCCTTTGCCAATGCAGGATTTGCATTACCTGTGAAAATCTTGAGTTTTTTGCCGTCTTCAAATGCCATTTTGTTACCCTTTCATTTGCTCCTATACTGGTTACTTATCCATAATCCATACATTACAGATACACACTATTGCCTTTTTATTGTATACTATTTTGACCTAATTGTGTTAAAAAATATGAGATTTTTTTTATTTCTTTTTGAAAGTATCCTCTGTTACCCAATTTTCTTTCACAATTTGCTTGCTACGACCTACCGCCAAGGCCTTATCTGGTACGTTTTTAGTAATAGTTGAGCCCGCACCTACATAGCTATAATTACCTACTGTTACAGGAGCAACTAAGTTACTATTACAACCAACAAATGCACCATCACCAATAGTCGTACGATGCTTAACTTTCCCATCATAATTTACAGTAATAGTGCCACAGCCAATATTAACACCGGCCCCAACATCACTGTCGCCAATATAGGAGAGATGTGGAAACTTGGTACCTTCCCCAACAATAGAGTTCTTAACCTCTACAAAGTTACCTACATGAACCTTATTACCTAAAACTGTGTTTGGACGCAAATGGACATATGGACCTACATCTACACCGTCTTTTACTTCACAGTCATGACCATAAGTAAAATGGATAATCGTATCATTACCGACTTTTACATTCGTCAAACGAGTATGTGGTCCAATTTCACAACGCTCACCAATCACGGTATCACCTTCAAGGACTGTACCAGGATGCAAAATTGTATCTGCCCCTACTGTTACCTCAGGAGCCACATAGGTATTTTCAGGATCAATAATTGTTACGCCAGCAGTCATTAATTCAACATTTTTACGATGTTTTAATATAGCTTCCGCCTCTGCTAATTGCAAACGTGAGTTTACACCTAAAGATTCTTCAAAATCCTTAGTCATGTATGCACTTACCTTGTCGCCACCATTTACGAGAATACCTACTACATCAGTAATATACAATTCACCTTGAGCATTATCATCAGATAATTGATCTAAGCAAGGCCATAATTTTTTACTATCAAAAGCGTACATACCTGTATTTACTTCTTGAACCGCTAATTCTTCAGGTTTACCATCTTTCTGCTCTACGATACGAACTACAGAACCCGCTTCATTACGAATGATACGTCCATAACCAGTTGGATCCGGCATATGAGCAGTTAAGATTGTAGCTGCTGCACCGGAATTTTTATGTTCTTCTAAAAGTGCTTCTAAACTTTCTTTTGTAACCAGGGGAGTATCACCGCATAACAATAAGATTGTACCATCATAATCACCAAGTACTGGTTGAGCCATCTTAACTGCATGACCTGTACCATTTTGTTCTTCTTGACGAACAAATTCAGCACGCTCCCCCAAGTAATTTTGTACTGCATCGCCACCAAAACCAACGATAACAACATCGCGATTGGTACCAATGGATTGAACCGTTTCAAGAACGCGTTCTACCATCGCCTTACCGCCGACCTTGTGTAATACTTTTGGCAATTTAGACTTCATACGCGTGCCCTTACCAGCAGCTAAAATAAGGCTTGCAATATTCATAGTAATCTCCTATCTGTTATCTCTTATATCTCTATACCATTTTAAATATTCTTTACGTCATTATTTAGCCCATAGGTCAATACTCAATATAAACCATTATATCAGCCTATAATCTTCCTAATATTAATGATTTACTCTTCATCTAACACAGGCTCTATACTAATTTTCTTTGTATTTTCATCGATACCATAAAAAGTAAATAGTGATTCATAATCATCGATCAACTTTGGACTTGGTTCAGCTGTAGCAACAAGAACACCTGTGCCAACAACGACCCCACTCATTTCAAGAACTAATTCTTTAAGCCCCTTAGCAGTACCGCCAGCTTTCATAAAGTCATCGATAATTAACACCTTCGCATTAGGAGGAATTGCCCGTTTAGTTAGTGTCATAGTTTGAATGCGCCCAGAGGAACCTGTTACATAATTAATGCTAATAGCAGAACCTTCTGTTACCTTACTATCACGTCTAGCAATAACAAGTGGTTTATTGAAAGCTCTCGCTACCATTACAGCCAAAGGGATCCCCTTTGTTTCTACAGTCAAAATATAGTCTGGTTCACGGTCCACAAAACGAGTCATAATAATCTCACCCAGACGTGTCATTACGTGCCAATCATATAAGATATCAGACATATAAATAAAACCACCTGGAATGATGCGATCTGGCTCCATTAAACGAGCTTGTACATCGCGTAAAATATCGTTCGCTTGTGTTCCCTTACGATGCGGAATAAATCGTACCCCACCAGCTACACCGGCCACCGTTTCTAAGGTCCCCAGTTGAAAGTGTTCCATAGACTGCCTTACACATGTTAAATCTTCACTAACCGTTGATTTAGCCATGCCAAAAAAGTCGCAAAAGTAATTTAAAGGAATCAATTTTTGCGGTGAATCAACTAACAGTTTTGTCATTGCTACCATTCGTTCTACACGCCGTACTTTATCCATAGAATTATCCTTTACCATTCATCATATAACTATTGAGTATACTCATCAATTTAACATCATGAGTCATCATCATATATCTATATTATACCATAATTTCCGAATATTCGAGGTTTTGAATACATTATAATTCGGTAAAAGAAAAACTCTCTAGCATTTTATACAAGAATATGATTTTAGTCTATACATCTATCATATAATCATATAAAACTAGAGAGTTATCATTATAAAATATAAACCTTTACAGATTGACGTCCAAACTGCAATGCTTCTGCACGAGAATCAAAGGCTAAATCAATGCGATGCCCTTTAATAGCACCACCTACATCGTCAGCTACAGCATAGCCATAACCTTCAATATATAATCGCGTTCCCAAAGGAATTAATTTAGGGTCTACAGATACAAGTCCCTTCCGTAGACGACTGCCTGTAGCTGTATATTTTCCGTTGCCAGGATCTTGAGATGAATAGCCACTAGCCTCCATCGTTAAAACTTTAGAGTATTTATTAGGCACTCCATTATGATTGCGTTCTGTGCCATGGCCACCATAACGAGTCTCCATCTTTTCCAAAGCATTCATCGTAGCAGGACCAACACGACCATCTACAGGGAGCCCTTTAGATTTTTGAAATTTTCGAACAGCTTGTTCTGTATTATGACCGTAAATGCCATCTATAGAATCATGTAAAAAACCTTGATGCTTTAACATGGTTTGCACCTTACTAACGTGATGCCCTCGCTGCCCCCGATCAATAGTTTTTGCTAATGATACAGAGGATACCATTACAATCATACAAACAAGCGTACATGCAATAATTATTTTTTTTATCATATACACCTCACCTTACATTAAGTAGTATACTATACAGTTTTAAATAATCTATAAACCATAAAGGTTCTATTAATATCAATAATTCATATATATTAAATTATAGTTATAGTAATAATTTTAAAGGTGTATTACATATATATCATAAAATTATAAGATACCAATGAAAATCTCCATTATATCCTTCAAGAATATTCGCTTAGATTACTTCTAAACTCGGAAATACTCTTCAGTCTATAATGGAGATTTAATAATTTTATTTAATTTTAGCAGTTATGGTATACACCAATATGACATTCTTTTCGGTTTGCACCAACAAGTCTTAAGAAGATGTAACCAAATAATGCAGAGATTAATGAGCCAAGTATAACGCCACCTTTTGCCATTTCTTGAGCGTGACCTGGTTCAAATGCCAAGATAGATACGAAGATACTCATTGTAAAGCCTATACCACATACAATCGCAGTACCATATACATGCTTCCAATTAGCTTCTGTAGGCATTGGTACAAGGCCACATTTCACCATCGCAAATACTGCACCAAAAATACCTAATTGTTTCCCTATAATAAGACCTAATGCAACACCAAGCACTACAGGATGCGTTAAGTCATTAACAGATACATTACGTAAATCTACACCGGCATTAAAGAATGCAAATATTGGTACAATTAAAAAACTAACCCAATTGGATAATAAATGTTCCCAATGTTGCATTGGACGAACATACTTACGGCCTCGTTTGCCTTTTGAAGGAATTGTCATAGCTAAGATTACACCAGCCATAGTTGCATGTAAACCAGATTTTAATACACAATACCAAAGGATAAACCCTAAAATGATATATGGTAAAGGTCGTACATATCCTTGCTTATTACAATAGATTAAAGCAGCTACAACTACGACAGCTGCACCTAAATACATCATGTGAATACTTGACGCATAGAAGATTGCAATTACGATGATAGCAATCAAATCATCTATAACGGCAAGAGCTGTTAGAAATACTTTCATTGAATTCGGTACTCTAGAGCCTAATGCAGATATAATACCGATGGAAAATGCAATATCCGTAGCAGTTGGTATTGCCCAACCATGTATATATTCAGAATGAAAACCTGCAATTAAGTAGTAGATAAAAGCGGGCGTTAGAACACCAAATAATGCGGCAATGCCTGGCATCACACGCTTAGCATTAGTATTAAGCTCACCTGATACTAATTCACGCTTAACTTCGAGACCTACAAAAAGGAAGAAGATTGCCATCAATGCATCATTAACCCATTCTAAAATTGTTAGATTACCTATATGGTGATTAACGATTTGAAAGTATTGTTCAGATGATGGAGAGTTCGCTAAAATTAAAGCGAGTACTGTTGCTCCTAGGAGTACAGATGTAGCTGCACCTGGAGAACGTAAGAAAACAAAAATGCGTTCCATTTGAATCCTTTCTATACTTACAAAAGATTATTTTATTAAATTTTACCACGCATCTTGCGTATTTGATAAGCTAAAATTAGGACAATCGCACCTAGCAAGCCTGCCGTGATTGATCCTATAAAGATACCTACCTTAGCCATTTCTTGTGTTATACCTGGTGGGAAAGCCAGTGTAGCAACAAAAAGGCTCATAGTAAAGCCAATACCACACAAAATAGCTGTCCCATAAATTTCAGGCCACGTCGTTTTTGTAGGCATCTTAATTGCCTTAGATTGAACCAAAATGTAGACGGCAGAGAATATACCTAATTGTTTTCCTAAGATTAAACCGAATGAAACACCTATGATTACAGGATGGAATAAATTATCTATGGAAAAATCAGCAAAGGATACACCAGCATTTAAAAAACTAAATAATGGTATAATTAAGAAGTTTACCCAATTGCGTAAAGCATGGGCCCATTCTTCCATAGGATATACTACCTTATCTATAACTTTACCTTTAAAAGGAATTGTCATAGCCAGTACAACACCGGCAATGGTAGCATGCACACCAGATTTTAAAACTAAATACCAAAGAACTAATCCTAGAACACAATACGGAAGTGGTCTTAAATAGCCTTGCTTATTAGTATAAATCAGTAAACCAGTTACAGCCGCAGCAGCTATTAAATCCATAAAATTAACGCCTGCCCCATAAAAGAGAGCAATAACGACTATGGCAATCAAGTCGTCAATAATAGCTAATGCAGCTAGAAAGGCTTTCATCGCTGTAGATACCTTATTACCAAGCATTGTAATAACGCCTATAGCAAAAGCAATATCTGTAGCGGTAGGAATCCCCCAACCATGTCTATATTCTGGCATATATCCAGCCGCAAAATAATACACAATAGCTGGCGTAATAACACCTGCAAATGCGGCTAATACGGGAAGCACACGTTTCGCCTTCGTATCAAGCTCCCCAGAAATCATTTCCTTCTTGATCTCTATACCAACATAAAGGAAAAAAAGAGCCATTAAGGCATCATTTACCCACTCCAGTATAGTCATTGGACCAAGGTGTATTTGCATGACTGCAAAATACTGTGCTGCAATCGGTGAGTTCGCCACAAGAACGCCTAAAATAGCAGCGGACAGCAAGGATATCCCACCAGCAGACTCTGACTGGAAAAATGCTTTTATAAAATTCATAATAACTACCACTTTCTGAGTCATAAATAATAATACGTATTTTTATGTATATAAAAACAACTATATTTATTATTATATCATTTCAGTTCGAAAATAATCAATATTGTTTACTTTCTTTAAGTAAAGAGATAAAAAATACAATAAGTGATACAGTTAAACAAATAGCAGCAATCGTATTCATAACAGGATTTTGCCAAAGTGGTAGAAGCAATCCTATAAGAACAGATATACTACAAAATAATGGTGTACGCCAAATATGCTTTTCCTCTACCGATACTTTAGATAGAATTACATCTGATTTTTTATACTTTCTAATAATAGTCATCATAAGTCCAGTCACGATACCAATAATGAGAACAATATCCCATATAGCCCACAATATCTTCAGAGCCATCGTATTATGATTATGAATATGTAGGTTAATCATAGTCGTCATACCTGTAAAATACCATGGAACTGCTTTAGTAGAAAATCTATCATTACTAGAATCGACATACAAGTTAGCATATACAGGCTGTCCAAGAAACATAGCTGGATCATCATCATTTTCTGCACCTAAATAAAATGCATAATGGTAATTGTTAAACTTAGATGGATAATCCATAGAAATAACTTGTCGATCTGGATATACTTTCATTATACGAGAAATTGCTTCTGATGGTTGCAATATTTCAGATTGTCCAATCGAAAGTTCCTGTTTAGCATTATGAAGTACATCGGCATTATAGTTATCATTTGCAATAAAAAAGCCCCCAATCCATACACCTGTTATACATAATATAAATCCCCAGACCGTTGCAACTATTGAGAATTCACGATGTAATGCACCTATTTTCATTTTCTTAGATAAAACAGAGGCTTTAGAATAACTTTTACGAAATGGACCATATAAAAAAATCCCTGAAATAATAGTGAGACTACATAAAAATGATAAGAATGTTACAATATATATGCCAATTTTACCTAAATCTAATCGTGTATGTAATTGATGAAGAGTATGTAACATACTACGAATCCAAGGATGTACAGGAGGCTCATTATGTGAAGTAATCAGTTCTTTAGATATAGGATTATATAAAACATAATCCCCACCCATTCCCATGCGAGCTGGAGGTGCTACCGTAGCCGTAGATTCAATAATACGATACCGTAAAATATGTGTAGCCCCCATAGCAGGGGATATATTCAAAATATCTTTTGATGGATATTTCTGTTTAACAAGTAGTGCCCCCTGATCAGCATACTTAAATATAGATTCTTCATGTTCATTCATCGACATTATAGCTGATGAATGATGTGTTGTTCCACCTTGAGCCCATGCATTTAACTCAGTTCGAAACATGAGTACTAATCCTGTAATACAAAACATTAAGAAGAAAATTAAGGAAATGATAGATAACCATTTATGAACTTTATATACTTTTGACATACGAATTCCTCCTTTTCTATTATTTTATACATCTAGATTGAAAGTAATTCAATACATTTACTACTATAGGTATAATCATAGATATATCTATGATTACTTGAATGTATATGTAAATATATGATACAATATTTACATCGTGCGGGCGTAGTTCATCGGTAGAATGCGAGCTTCCCAAGCTTGAGAGGAGGGTTCGATTCCCTTCGCCCGCTCCATATAATTTGTGATGTAATGTATATCACAAATTATATGCAAAATATTATAATATATATACTTTTTGTATTGTTTTTTAAGGAGATATCCATGAAATTAAGTGCAAGAAATCAATTAAAAGGTACTATCGTTGAGATCCAAGAAGGCGCTGTAAATGCAATCGTAAAAATCAACGTAGGTAATAATAATATTGTTACTGCTGACATTACTATTCAATCCGTTAAAGAATTAGGCTTAGCAGTTGGCAAAGAAGTTGTCGCTGTTATCAAATCCACTAGCGTAATGGTTGGTGTAGAATAATAAAGAATTAGAGCTGCTTAGGCAGCTCTTTTTTTGTATATATATTAAATTCCTAATAAGTTGTTATTAATATATAGGCTCTATGATTTTGTGATCATGGGGCTTGTTATTTACATAAATATGGAGTTGCTCAACTAGTTTACGGTTCGATACCATTGGTGCTGCGCACCGCGGTATCGATTAGATAAAGTTTATTTACATATATTTAAAGTAGCTCAACTGCTTTACGGTTCGGTAACATTGGCACGTTGTGCCTCGTTACCGTATGGATTAGTTAGATACTACCATTAGCCGCGGCTTCCTATCAATCCTCACTGTGGATTTCCCTTCTCTGCTTCGCAGCTCGGTAAATCTTACGTTCGGAAGAAAGCGATGCAGTGAATCTGTCGTCGTTTCACTCCTCCATCTTCTACTGCCCTGCTTGCTTCCTCACTGTGGATTTTCCTTCTCTGCTTCGCAGCTCGGTAAATCTTACGTTCGGAAGAAAGCGATGCAGTGAATCTGTCGTCGTTTCACTCCTCCATCTTCTACTGCCCTGCTTTTCCCAGGGCCGTCTTACACGGACACGTACATAGATACAACCTCTACAACCTTGGCTGGAGGCTGCTCTAGTAGGGTTAGCTAGTCGAAGACTAGCAAAAAGAAAAAGGCCTACCTTTAGGTAGACCTTTTTCTTTTAGTCAATCAGCGGCTTCCTATCCTCCCAGGCCGTCTCCAGCCAAGTACTTTCGGCGTTTATGAGC
>JAWETS010000012.1:0-43498 GCA_032480995.1 Veillonella sp.
GGTTGTCAGATCATTCAAAGCCCTCTTTAGAGGGCCACCACTAGAGAAAGACCCTTATAGGGTCAGAGCAAACCACCCGTTCTACGGGTGGTTATGATTAATATATAGATTCCTATAATTAATTGATATAGAATACCCTTTATTATGCTATTTTGATAATTTATTGACAGTTTTGTCGTTATATATAGCATAAATTGTATGATTTATAAATACTGTTATTGGGTTGTACAAATATTTTTATATTAGTGCATTACTGCATATTCTATCTATATAAGCACTATAAATGGTATAATAAAGAGTATTAGATTTTCTTGTGAAGGAGGTAAGAATGAATCCTTCTTTTTCTCATATAAAAATGGTAGCCATCGATTGTGATGAGACGTTAGTTCGAAGTGATAATACAGTTTCTGCGTATACAGTTGATGTATTGCATCGCTTGCAGCAGAAGGGAATTGGTATAATAATTGCAACTGGACGCATGTATCAAACGGCAAAACCAATTGGATTAGCATTACAACTTGGTAATGTTCCTATGATACTGTTCTCTGGTGGTTTAATCCAGGAGTTAGAAACGGGATATAAGCTATTTGAACAAACTGTTCCTATAGATGTAGTACATCGTGTTTTTCAACTCGGCCAACAATATAGTTGGCATATACAATCGTATGTAGATGATCATTTACTATGTCATCATAAAAATTGGCAATCCGATCATTATGAACAGCAAACAGGGGCTGTAGCTGAGTTTTTAGGTGATACAATTTATACACTTTCTTCAGAACCTAATAAGCTCATTGCTATCGATACAAAGGAAGGAATCGATATAATTATTGATATCTTGACCCCATTAGTTGGTAATCAAGTTACATTAGTGCGTAGTCAACGAGATTTTCTCGAAATCACTGCACCGAATGTATCAAAAGGGCGTGCATTAGCTCGATTAGCACTAGATAATAATCTTAGCTTTGAAAATATAGTTTCCTTTGGAAATGCAGAGAACGATATTTCTATGTTAAGTGAAACGGGATATTCGGTAGCCGTTTCAAATGCAACAGAACATGTAAAATCTGTGGCTAATGAAGTATGTGGTCATCATAATGAAGATGGTGTAGCTCACTGGATAGAAAAGAATCTTTTATAATGGAGTAAAACTATGGAAGCATTTCGTTTATTAATTGTTACAGGCATGTCTGGTGCTGGCAAAACTCAAGTATTGCAAGCTTTAGAAGATATGGGGTATTTATGTATTGATAATATTCCCCCTGTGCTGATTCCTAAATTAAGTGAAATTTGCCGACAAGGTGGAGAACGCACTAATCGCGTTGCTCTTGTTGTAGATATTCGAGGTGGCGAATTTTTCGAAGCCCTTTCTTCATCTTTAGATACATTAAAAGATATGAAGGTAGATTTTGAGATTGTATTTATGGATGCTACAGATGAGACTTTGATTCGTCGATATAAGGAAAGTCGACGGAGTCATCCATTGGCTCCTAATGGGCTGATTACAACAGGGCTAAAGAAGGAACGCCAAATTCTTAACTCTGTGCGCCATAAAGCAGATTTTATTATTGATACCACTAATATGAAAACAGCAAGCTTGAAAGAGTATTTAAAAACGCGCTTTGCTCAAGTTGATGAAGCTCATGGTATGGCCATTACTGTAGTGAGCTTTGGTTTTAAATATGGTATTCCTCTCGATGCAGATATGGTATGGGATGTTCGTTTTCTACCAAATCCATTTTATATTCCTGAGTTTCGTCATAAAACAGGTCGTGTAAAAGCAGTGAATGAATATATTCATTCCTTTGAAGTAACAGAGGAATTTAAAAGACGTTACTTTGATACTATGGATTTTCTTGTGCCAAATTATGAACAAGAAGGAAAATCTCAATTTATTGTGGCAGTAGGCTGTACAGGTGGTATGCATAGATCTGTAGCTATGGCAGAGGCTCTATATTCCCACTTGTTAGAAAAAGGATATCGTGTCACTGTTGAACACAGAGATATGATGAAAAATAATGTAGAAGAAGATTATAATCCTCATGAAATTATAACACTTGATAACTAGATAGGGGGGGATTATGTTGCGAAAAGGATGGTTCCGGTGGCTAATTCCGGGTCTAAATATAAAACGTTGGCTTGCCCTATTTAGTTGTGGTGTAGGTCTTTTAATTATTGGCATTTCCTTGATGTTTAACTATCAATGGCTTGCGGTTCTTGAAGATATTGTACTTGCCTTTTCTTATAATATGACGGGCTTTTACAATTATAATGTACTCATTGCTGTAGGGGCTGTAGTATTATCGATTGGCGCTGTATTAATGCTCATCGGTACAAGTAAAGTTATAAAAACGATTATTCGTGCGGTACTACCTAATCCTGACAGCAAGGTATCGGATATTATCTTTCAAAATATCCGACTCGATAAGGGCCCTAAAATTGTAGTAATCGGTGGGGGTACAGGCTTATCAAATTTATTGCGTGGTTTGAAATCACATACATCAAACCTATCTGCGATTGTAACAGTTGCTGATGATGGAGGTTCTTCTGGCCGCTTGCGAGAAGATTTTCAAATGATAGCACCTGGTGATTTGCGAAACTGTTTAGTATCACTAGCTGAACAAGAAGGGGTAATGGAGAACTTATTCCGTTACCGCTTCGAAGGGGAAAATGAGCTTTCTGGACACAGCTTTGGTAATCTCTTTATCACTGCGCTTGCTCAAGTTTACGATGGAGATATTGAAGAAGCTCTTGAAGCGGCTAGTAAATTGTTGCGTGTCCGTGGTCGTGTAATTCCTTCCTCTACAGAGTTCATTAAATTGCGTGCAGAGATGACAGATGGCACTATTGTAGAAGGTGAAAGTAATATACCACACTCGGGTAAACGGATTCGTCATATCTATAGTGATCCAGCATTGCCTAAGCCAGAGGGGGCTGCATTACGTGCCATTGATGAAGCCGATGTGATTATTTTAGGTCCTGGTAGTTTATATACAAGCATTATCCCAAATTTACTAACTGATAAATTGGCCTCTCATGTACGTGCCAGTAAGGCTAATAAAATCTATATTGCTAATGTTATGACACAACCGGGTGAAACCACAGGCTACACATTAAATGACCATGTAGAGGCTTTAATTGCTCATGGCGGAGAAGGAATTATAGATACTGTTCTTGCCAATGATGGGCCGTTGCCAATTCAAATGGTTGAACAATATAGTGCTGTAGGATCTGAACCATTGGTATTAGATACTAAAAAGTTACAAGCCAAAGGAATCCGCACTATACGAGCTACCTTAATTAACCCTCAAAAACCAGCTGTTCACGATCCTGAACGGTTAGGTAAAGTTATTATGGATATCATTCATGCTATGCAATCTAACACTGAACCGCATATCTTAGAATATTATCTTCAACGAGATGATCATTAATGAGAAGGGATGCCCATGTCATTTGCAGAAGATGTAAAAAATGAATTATGCCAATATGAAGCCTCTAGTGATGCGGATGTGGCCATGAAAATTGAAGCGTCTTGCTTATTGCGTATGGGCGGATCCATCATTTTGGGGATGAAAGGTGCCGTTGGCATTCGTTTGGCTACGGCTAATAATGCAGTAGCTCGTCGTTTGCTTGGTATTTTGAAAAAGCAATACGAATTACCTACAAATGTTTTAGTACGACAAGGTTTAAACCTGCGTAAAAAAAATATGTATACGCTATCTGTAGAACCCTCTGTAGAGGGGAGACAGGCTCTAGAGGATCTTGCTTTATGGCCTGTGAGCGAACAAATCCCTCGTAGTTGGCTCAAATCAATGGAAGCGCGACGTGCCTTTTTAAGGGGAGCTTTTTTAGGGGGAGGCTCTGTCAATAAACCACAAAGTGATTATCATCTTGAGTTTATGACGGGAAACGAGACCTTTGCAAGGGAAATTATCCATATACTACGGCTCTTTCACATTCATGCGGGCTTAACGGAGCGGAAGGACGAGTATGTAGTATATCTTAAAGAAGGGGATGCAGTAACAAACTGTTTGCAAATCATGGGGGCTCAATCGGCGCTTATGGAATTTGAAAATGTGCGGATTATGAAAACCGTACGGAATCAAATTAATCGTCAAGTCAACTGTGAGACTGCAAATTTACAGAAGGTTGTGGATGCAGCAGTTCGTCAGGTAAAAGCAATCCGTATTATTGATAGAGAAATCGGTATTGAAGAATTACCTGAAAAGTTGCGCGTCGTTGCAAGACTTCGGTGGGAGAATCCTGAAGCGAGTTTAAAAGAACTTGAAGAGTTGATGGAGGGGAAACTATCTAAATCTGGAATTGGCCATCGACTAAAGAAGATTGAAGCATTAGCACTTACGTATGACCCGTTGGGGCTCGAAGAAGTATAGAGGTAATAATATATGTTTTCCTATAAATCAAGATATTGTGTAGCTGCGGCTATGGCTGCCATGGCTGCCCTTACAGGCCATGTAGAAGCTCGTGATATAGATTTACAATCAATTGGATATTTTCAGTTTTCTCCGTTGCTACCATCGTTGGTGTCTCAAACTGATACATTGCTCCTATCGGATAGTCCTGAATATGTAGGCCCCGTAGGAGGTACGTTAAGTGCAGGTACAATTAATGGCAATGGTCGTATCTATTTCTATCATGTAAATGAAATGGATTTACCTCACAAGATTGCTATCGTCTTAGAAAACCAAACGGCTTATCCAACTTCAGTACATGTCATGAGACAATTAAAATCTGTAGCTACACCTGATTATTTTGCAGCAGGTCGTGATTTGTCTCGAAAGGATTTGGAGCAACCTCTTAATGAAAGCCGAGATGCAAGACCATTATATTCTCTTAGCATCCCACCACAAGGGCGCCAATTAATCTTTAGTGACTTAGAAAATACACCGGTAAATCGAGATGCATTATTTACGGGTATTGTAGATATTAAAACAGAAGGGCCTATATTTGCGCGTGTCATGATGTTGCCTATGGGGATGGACCCTGTAGATGCGTCACATTGGGTGAAAAACCTTCCTATTGATGAAATACAATTACGCGGTACTTATACTGGTGCTAAGCGTAATATGGAGGTTACTACACCATTCGATACCTCTTTAGGTGGTGCCTTTGTAGAAATTGGTAATGACCGAGAAGATACGTTTATTAATGGTGTAGACGAAATGCAAAATAAAGCATTTGTTCGAGATCGTGGTAACTATGGCGTATCGTATACGTTAAAAATTCCTACAAAGGGGAATGAACCGTTTAGACTGTATTTTAACCCTCTTGGGGGACCTTATTCTGGTTCCTTTACGGTAAAAACATTGCATCAACAAGGTGCTAGAAGGGGGCAGACAGATACACGGACTTATCACATTGGTGGTGCAGATGGTATTTCCGCATTAGGGGAAGGTACTATATTAGATAGCCGTCTTTTAGGGAACTATAATGCGGGCGATTTATTAACATTAAACTTTATGCCAGCCGGTGCATCGAATTTGCCAATTCGTTTCTTGTTGATTCCTGAATCTCTTGCAAATCCACAAAAACATCAAACTATTGCTGTTAATGTACCAAAAGATGTTAAAGATATTTTAGGGAACCCAACTCAAGGGGGAACACAAATACCTGTAGGACCTGTAGGTGGTAAAGATGGAGATAAAGGGTCCGTAGATACTAAAAAATCTACTGTTGAAAGTCCAGCTAAACGGGCAGAAGTAATTGCTCATGAAGAAACTAAAAAGTTAAGCGATAAAGCTGTAGCAGATGTAAAAAAAGAAGCACAACTTAAAAAGGCAAAAGACGAGAAAGAAGCATTAGCTCGTAAAAAAGCTGAAGAGGCTCGACTAGCTGCAGAAAAAGCCGAAATGTTGCGAAAGGCTGCAGAAGCCAAGCATGCTGAAATTGAGCGCAAGATGGCTGAAAAAGCCGAAGCAGAGCGTAAAGCAGAGGAAGCTCGCAAGGCGGAAGCGGCTCGTAAAGCTGAAATGGCACGTATCGAGGCAGCGAGAAAAGCGGAAGCAGATCGGCTAGAGGCGGCTCGTAAAGCAGAAGAAGCTCGACTAGCAGCGGAAGCAAAACGTCTTGAAGAAGAACGTAGAATTGAAGCTGCTCGTATTGAGGCCGCACGCAAAGCGGAGGAAGAAAGAAAAGCGGCCGAAGCTAAGGCACGCTTTGAAGCGCAAAGAGCAGCAGAAAAAGCTGCTTTAGAGGCCAAAAAGGCCGAAGAGGAACGCTTGGCTGCTGAGGCCAGAGCTCGTTTAGAAGCACAACGTAAAGCCGAGCAGGAAGCATTGGAAGCAAGACGTGCCGAAGAAGCTCGTAAAGCAGCAGAAGCGAAAGCTGCTTTAGAAGCACAACGTGCTGCTGAGCAAGCCGCTCTTGAAGCGAAGCGTCAAGAAGATGCTCGTAGAGCGGCAGAGGCTAAGGCTGCTTTGGAAGCACAACAAATGGAAGCAGCAAGAAAAGCAGAAGAGGCTCGTCGTGCGGAGGAAGCGCGTAGAGTAGAAGAAGCTCGAATTGAAGCGGAACGTAAAGCTGAGGCCGCTCGCGTAGCAGCAGAAGCAAAACGAGCAGAGGAAGCACGCAAAGCTGAAGCTGCGAGAATTGAAGCGGCGCGTAAAGCTGAACAAGCTCGTTTAGAAGCAGAAGCACGTAGAGCAGAAGAAGCTCGGAAAGCAGAAGCAGCTAGACTTGAGGCACAACGTAGAGCTGAACAGGAACGACTCGAAGCAGCGCGCCGTGCTGAAGAAGCTCGCATTGCTGCAGAGGCTAAACGTGCCGAAGAAGTGCGTAGAGCTGAAGAAGCTCGTCGCATAGAAGAAGCAAGACGTGCCGAAGAGGCTCGTAAAGCAGAGGCGGCTCGCATAGCGGCGGAAGCTCGTAAGGCAGAGCAAGAGCGACTTGCTGCAGAACGAGCTGAAGCAGAACGTCAAGCAGCCGAGGCACGACGCCTTGCTGAGGAACGATATAAAGCGCAACTAGAGGCAGAACGTAAAGCTGAAGCTGCCCGTCAACAAGCGTTGGCTCAAGCTGAAATAGAGCGTAAAGCAAAAGAGCGTGCTGAAGCGATTCAACGTGTTCGAGATCAACAAGAAAGCGCTCGTCGTCGTGCAGAACTTGCCCGTCAACAACTTGAAGCCGAACGTAAGGCTGCTCAAGCATCTAAGAGGACTCCTTCCTTCAGTGAACTTGATGATATTCATGGGGATACATCAAATGTAACTATTCCAAATGCTGTATCCATTGATGAGTTGACTAAACCTAGACCGACTGCATCTCAAAATACACGTCGTCGTGAGCAACGTCAACCTCAATTGTCGCCAAATCAGCAATATGTGCAGATAAATCCTGTAGCGAATGAGCCGCAACAAGATCAAATGCCATATACTCCACAAAATGAACAGCAAAATGATGAAGAAAACCCACCAAGATTATATCCATTAGGTTAAGACCCTTAATTTCTAAAAAAGAAATTTTAGATTAAAGTTTAAGATATAGAAGTGGATTAATAGCTGTTTAAATATAGAGAGGACAAGCAATTTTATATGCTTGTCCTCTTTTTAAAATCCATATGAATTTTGTGTTTTACATTGACTTTCAAAGGTGGATTCAGTACAATAAATAAAGAAATGCATATATGGTACGAGAGACCATTGCATAATACAATACCTTTTAATTTAGTCCAGAGAGGCTGAGAAAGGAATATAGTTGAAGTGCCCATAGGGGCTTCTTTGTGCAAACTATTTGACCTTTTGCCCTGGGCAAAAGGTCTTTTTTGTTACGTGAGTTAGGAGGAAATCATGGGACAAGTTAGCCTAAAAGGCAAAGATTTATTGGGTTTGCAAAATGTGTCACCTGAAGAAATCAAATTGATTTTAGATGTGGCAAAGAAAATGAAGAAGATTGTTCTTTCTGATGACAAGAAGGTTCCACTTTTAAAGGGGAAATCCATTATTAACCTCTTTATGGAGCCAAGTACTCGTACCCGTAGTTCCTTTGAGTTAGCCGGCAAATACTTAGGGGCTGACGTGATCAATCTTTCTCCTAGTGGATCTTCCATGGGTAAAGGTGAAAGTTTCCGCGATACATTATTAACTATGTCCTACATGGGTACAGATGCTATCGTAATGCGGCACAGCGCAGAAGGTGCACCTTTATACGCTACGAAAGCCGTAGATCCGATTATCATTAACGCAGGTGATGGCGCTCATGAGCATCCAACACAAGCATTACTAGACATGTATTCTATCTTAGAGAAAAAGGAATCTATTGAAGGATTAAAGGTGGTTATCCTTGGCGATATAATGCATAGTCGCGTGGCACGCTCCAATATTTATGGACTTACAAAAATGGGGGCTGATGTACATTTAGCTGGTCCTCGTACAATGGTATATCCAGAACTTGAAAAATTAGGTGTTACCGTACACCACGATATTCGTGAAGCCGTTGCTGATGCAGATGTGGTAAACGTACTTCGCATTCAATTAGAACGCATTCACTCTGCACTATATCCTACAAACAGAGAATATGCACGTATCTTTGGTATCAATAGCGATGTATTGAAATTAGCTAAAGACGATGTAATGGTCATGCATCCAGGTCCAATGAACCGTGGCCTAGAAATCGCACCAGATGTTGCGTATTCTGATCAATCAGTAATTCAAGAACAAGTGCGTAATGGCGTAGCTATACGTATGGCTGTATTGTACTTAACTATTATCGGAGGTGACGGTAGTGAGCTTGCTTATTAAAAATGGTACGGTAGTAAATCCGGCGAAAAAACAAAACGAAGTAGCAGACATTCTCGTAAAAGATGGTAAAATTGCAGCCATCGGTCAAAACTTAAATGCTGAAGGTGCTGAGATATATGATGCAACAGGTCTTATTGTAGCACCAGGCCTTATCGATATTCACACACATTTGCGTGAGCCAGGTCAAGAAGCGAAAGAAGATTTCCACTCCGGTACACAAGCCGCTGCTGCAGGTGGTTTCACACGTGTTGTAACTATGGCTAATACAAATCCTGTAGTAGATAATGCTGCGCTCGTAAGAGGGTTGCAAAAGCAAGCCGAACTTACTGGTGTTGTTAAGGTAGAATTTATTGGTGCTGTATCAAAAGGTCTTGAAGGTAAGGAACTTGCTGAAATGGGGGATATGGCAGAAGCTGGTGTAGTAGCTTTCTCCGATGATGGCCACTATGTAGAAAATGCTGCATTTATGCGTCGTGCTTTAGAATACTCGTCCATGTTTAATAAGATGGTTATCGACCATGCAGAAGATATTACATTGACTAAAAATGGTCATATGCATGAAGGTATTGTTTCTTATGAATTAGGTGTTATTGGTCGTCCTGCAGTAGCTGAAGATTTGGCTGTTGCTCGTGATATCTTGTTATCTGAAATGACAGGTGGTCATATCCATATTGCTCACGTAAGTAGTAAAAATACTGTAGATATGGTGCGCCGTGCGAAGGCTAAAGGTCTTAATGTAACCTGTGAAGTTACAAGCCAACATTTGTCTTTCACAGATGAATACTTACGCGAATATAATCCAGCATTTAAAATGGCTCCTCCAATTCGCTCAGAAGATCATCGCCAAGCATTATTAGAAGGCTTGAAAGATGGCACAATCGATGCGATTATTACAGACCATGCACCACATGCATACGAAGAAAAAGACCATGAATTCTGCTGTGCACCAAATGGTTTCAGCGGCCTCGAAACATCTTTGGCAGCGGTTATTACAAATGCATATGGTCCTGATAAACTTAGCATTGATCAAGTTGTGTACTATATGAGTACTCGACCAGCTGAGTTGATGCACCTTGATGCAGGTGTTCTTGAAGTTGGTAAGCCAGCGGATATTACTGTATTCTCTACAACTGAAAAGTGGACAGTAGATAGAAATAAATTTTATACAAAAGGTAAAGTTAGCCCATTTGATGGTATGACTGTTACAGGTAAAGCTAAACTCACAGTAGTTGATGGCAAAATTGTTATGAAGGAGGGCGTAGTCTTATAATGAAAGGCAAGTTAGTTCTTGAAGATGGTTCCGTGTTTGAAGGTTCCTTATTAGGTGGCGCCCCAACGGTAGGGGAAGTTGTATTTAACACAGGTATGACCGGGTATCAAGAAATCTTGACTGACCCATCCTATGCGGATCAAATTATTACATTAACCTATCCTTTAATTGGTAATTATGGTACTTTAAATTCTATCACTCAAGGTCCTAAACCATATTGTAAAGGTTTTATTGTAGGTGAACTGTGTGACTTCCCATCTAACTGGCAAAATGAGGGGTTATTTAGTGAGTATCTTCGTTTGCACGGCATCCCTTGCCTTTATGATGTAGATACACGTGCGATTACACGTGTTCTTCGTAACCATGGTGTAATGAAGGGCGTACTCGTACGCTCTGATTACCCTATGGAAGATATTCAAAAATTGTTTAAACAAGACTTGCCAACAGATCAAGTTATGCGTGTAACTACAAAATGGCAAGGTATGCGTGGCGATAAAAATGCTGAATTCCACGTAGCGGTAATGGATTATGGTGTAAAGGAAAATATCCTTCGCTCTCTAGAAGCTGCAGGCTGTCGTCTTACTGTATTTCCTGCAGATGCTAAGGCTGAAGATGTGTTGGCAGCAAATCCAGATGGTATTTTTTTATCTAATGGCCCTGGAGACCCTCAAGATCTTGGCTATGCAGTAGAAGAAGTAAAGAAAATGTTTGGTAAGAAACCAATCTTTGGCATCTGTATGGGGCATCAAGTATTGGCACAAGCTTATGGTGGCACCACATTCAAATTGAAATTTGGTCACCGTGGTTCTAACCATCCTGTACAAGATTTACGTACTGGTCGGGTATATATTACATCTCAAAACCATGGTTATGCGGTAGATGATACTTCTTTGCCAGATTTCGTAGAAATTACACATCGTAGCGTAAATGATGGTACCGTAGAAGGTATGCGTCATAAAGAATTGCCAATCTTCTCCGTACAATACCATCCAGAAGCATCCCCAGGACCTACTGATAACCTATATTTATTTGACGAATTTGAAGACTTAATGAGAAAGGGAAAATAATATGACCTCAGAAGCAAAAAAAGTACTTGTAATTGGTTCTGGTCCAATTATTATCGGTCAAGCTGCAGAGTTTGATTATGCTGGTACACAAGCATGCCGTTCCCTTCGAGAAGAGGGTTATAAAGTAGTATTAGTTAACTCCAACCCTGCTACTATTATGACTGATACAGATATTGCAGACCGCGTATATGTAGAACCAATTAGTCTTGAATTCGTAACAGAAGTTATAAAAAAAGAACGCCCTTGGGGTTTGTTGGCTACATTAGGTGGTCAAGTAGGTCTTAATATGGCGGTACAATTGTCTGAAGCTGGCGTATTAGAAGAATATGGTGTAAAACTTCTTGGTACAACTCTTGAAGCCATTAAACAAGCCGAAGACCGTGAACTCTTCAAAGAAGCGATGAAGGAAATCAACCAACCGGTCCCTGAATCCGATATCTTTAACGATCTTGAAGAAGCAGTAGCCTTTGCTAATCGTATTGGGTATCCTATTATCATCCGTCCTGCATACACATTAGGCGGTACTGGTGGAGGTATTGCCCATAATGAAGATGAAATGTATGAAATCACACGTCGTGGTTTGAAACTTTCACCAATTCACCAAATTCTAGCAGAACGTTCCGTTGCAGGCTGGAAAGAGATTGAATACGAAGTAATGCGCGATAGTGCAGATAACTGCATCATCGTATGTAATATGGAAAATATTGACCCTGTTGGTGTGCATACTGGGGATTCTATCGTTGTGGCACCAAGCCAAACCTTGAACGATATTCAATACCAAATGCTGCGTACCGCATCTGTAGAGATTATCCGTTATTTAAAAATCGAAGGCGGTTGTAACGTACAATACGCTTTGAATCCAAATAGCAACGAATATATTGTTATCGAAGTAAACCCTCGCGTATCTCGTTCCTCTGCATTGGCATCTAAAGCAACTGGGTACCCAATTGCGAAGGTAGCAGCAAAAATTGCAGTAGGCATGACATTGGATCAAATTACAAATGCTGTAACAGGCGAAACAAAAGCATGCTTCGAGCCTACACTCGACTATGTAGTAACGAAGTTCCCACGTTGGCCATTTGAAAAATTCAATTTGGCGGACCGCACATTGGGCACTCAAATGAAGGCTACTGGCGAAGTTATGGCTATCGACCGCTCTTTAGAAGGGTCTTTGTTAAAAGCAATTCGTTCCTTGGAGATCGGTTTAGACCATATTGAGCTTAAGAAAATCGCCCATGAATCCATGGAACAGCTTATCGAACGTTTACACTTAGTAGATGATGAACGTATCTATGTTGTGGCAGAAGCTCTTCGCAAGGGGATTAGTGTAGAAAAAATCCACTATATTACAAAAATTGATACATTCTTTATTGAAAAAATCAAAAACATTGTTAATGTAGAAAAAGCATTGGCTGAACAGGGCTTAACAGAAGATGTATTGCGCAAAGCAAAACGCTATTCCTTCACCGATTCTGTTATTGCTCGCTATGCTAATACAACTGTAGAAGAAGTTCGCGCAAAACGTAAAGAATGGAACATTCTACCAACATATAAATACGTAGATACATGTGCGGCAGAATTTGAATCTAAAACGCCGTACTATTATAGTGCTTATGCGCAAGAAGATGAAGTTAAACCACTAGGTGAAAAATCCGTAGTAGTACTTGGTTCTGGGCCAATTCGTATCGGTCAAGGCGTAGAGTTTGACTATTGTTCCGTACACTCCTCTTGGGCACTCCGTAAAGCGGGTTACCAATCCATTATGATTAATAACAATCCAGAAACAGTGTCTACAGACTTTGATATTTCTGACTCTTTATACTTTGAGCCATTGACTGTGGACGATGTAATGGAAATCATCAATAAAGAACAGCCAGCTGGCGTCATTGCTCAATTTGGTGGTCAAACGGCTATCAATTTGGCAGGCCCATTGGCAGAACGTGGCGTCAAAATCCTCGGTACATCCGTAGATAGCATTGATATGGCGGAAGACCGCGAACGCTTTGATGAATTGTTGGCGAAACTTGGTATCCCTCGCCCAGTAGGTGCTCTGGTAACCTCTGATGAAGAAGCACAAGAAGCAGCTAAAAAGTTGAAATACCCATTAATCGTTCGCCCTTCTTATGTATTGGGCGGTCGTGCGATGGAAATCGTATACAACGATAAAGAGCTTGATGTATACATGAAGGAAGCCGTAGTAGCATCTAAGGAGCATCCTGTTCTTATCGACCGTTATATGGTTGGTATGGAGGTAGAGGTTGACGCTATTTCCGACGGTACCGATGTATGTATCCCTGGTATTATGGAACAAATCGAACGTGCCGGTGTTCACTCTGGTGACTCCATGGCCGTTTATCCAGCTCAACATTTGAGCCAAGAATTGATTGATCAAATCGTTGATTATACACGTCGTATTGCAGTAGGCCTTAATGTTAAAGGTGTACTTAATATTCAATATATCGTGGCTGATGGTGAACTTAACGTTATCGAAGTTAACCCTCGTTCTAGCCGTACTGTACCATTCATTTCTAAGGTTACAGGTATCAATATGGTAGAATGTGCAACACGCATTGCCCTTGGTGAAAGCTTAAAAGACTTAGGCTTACCACTTGGTCTTGTACCTAATAAACCATATGTAGCTGTAAAAGCACCTGTATTCTCCTTCTCTAAAATGGGTCTTGTAGAAATTGCTCTTGGACCTGAAATGAAGTCTACTGGTGAAGTTATGGGTATTGGCCGCACGTATTCTGAAGCATTATTTAAAGCTATCAATGGTGCAAACATGCGTATTCCAGAGGATGGTACAATTCTCATGACAGTAGCAGACCGTGATAAAGCAGAAGCTTGTGAACTTGCAAAAGGGTTCATCGATCTTGGTTATCATATTGAAGCAACTGGTGGTACAGGTAAATACTTTATCGAACACGGTGTTAATTGTAAGGTGGTTAATAAAATCTCTGAAGGGGATGACAACTGTGCTGACCACATTCGTCAAGACAAGGTCGATCTTGTACTTAATACATTGACTGCAGGTAAACGTCCTGAACGCGAAGGCTTCCAATTACGTCGTCTCGCTGTAGAAATGGGTACACCTTGCTTAACAAGTCTTGATACAGCACGGGAAGTATTGCGTGTTGTGGCGAATCGTAAAGATGATGCTAACTACTCTGTAGAAGCGTTACAAGATTTTGAATTGGAGTAATAACCATGAGTGGCTATGTAGAACAGGGCGAAGTCGTTCGCAATGAGCAAATAGGCTCTGATGTGTGGATTATGGATATTCACGCACCAAAACAAGCAGTAGAAGCAAAGGTAGGACAGTTTTGTAATGTTCGCGTAGCGGACTCTACGGCGCCATTATTGCGCCGCCCTATTAGCTATGCTGGATTTGATGCCCGAAAGGGTACGATTACCCTTTTGTATCGCGTCGTAGGTAAGGGGACTGAGATTATGACACATCTCGTACCTGGCGATACATTAGATTGTTTAGGCCCTTTGGGCGAACCGTTTGTAACATCTAATAATATGCTTCTCATTGGCGGTGGCGTTGGTATTGCACCGATGCTATGTATCGCATCTCATTTGAAAGAAGGTGAAGAAGCACAAGTTATTTTGGGCTTTAGAAATGAAAGCGAAACCTTCTGGGCAGATTTATTTAAAGATACACCTGTTCAAGTCCACATCACTACTGATGATGGTAGTGTGGGCACAAAAGGTTTCCCTACGGCTATTATGCCTGACCTAATTAATGCTAATTCCTTTACTTCTGTCATGACTTGTGGTCCTACGCCGATGATGAAAGGCGTAGCTCAAGTGGCTAAAGAACTGAATATGCCTTGCCAAGTTTCTCTTGAGGAGCGTATGGGCTGTGGTACTGGAGGTTGTTTAGGCTGTGCTTGTGATGGTGCAGAAGGTAAACGCTATAAAGTTTGTAAGGATGGTCCTGTATTCTCCGCTGAGGAGGTGTTCTTTTAATGCATGAACGCGATTTAAATAACACCGTTACGCCAAATCCAAAGCTTGCCATTGATTATTGCGGGATTAAGATGAAAAATCCTATTATCGCCGCATCTGGCACCTTTGGCAATGGCCCTGAGTATGCTGGGTATTTAGATCTTAGCAATGAGATAGGAGCTATCTCCGTAAAAGGTTTAACACCTAAGGGGCGTCACGGAAACCCTGGAACTCGTATTGCAGAAACACCATCTGGCGTATTGAACTGCATTGGCCTTGAAAATCCTGGAGCTGAACATTTTGTTAGAGAAATTCTACCAGAGCTTAAGAAATATGATGTACCATTGCTAGCGAATATGTCTGCGGGCACAATTGATGAGTTTGCTTGGATGGCAGAGACATTATCTGTAGATGGCATTGCAGGGTTAGAAGTCAACGTATCTTGCCCAAATGTAGAATGTGAAGGCATGGCTTTTGGTGTAGATCCAAAGGTTGTTGAATCGGTAACTAAAGCGGTTCGTAAGGTAACGGATAAACCTGTTATCGTTAAGCTTTCACCAAATGTAACAGACATTGTAGAAATCGCAAAGGCTGTTGAAGCAGGCGGTGGTAATGGAGTAAGTCTAATTAATACCTTGTTGGGCATGGCTATAGATATTCACCGTCGCAAGCCTGTATTGGGGAACACTTATGGTGGATTATCCGGCCCAGCCGTAAAACCCGTGGCTCTTCGCATGGTGCACCAAGTTTATAAAGGGGTAACTATTCCTATTATTGGTCTTGGTGGTATCATGACTGGCACAGATGCTATCGAATTTATGATGGCAGGGGCGCAAGCCGTTCAAGTTGGTACAGCTACGATGGTAGATCCAACAGCAATTTCACGTATTGCCCGTGAAATGAGCGAATATGTAGAACAATATAATCTTAACAGCATCACTGATATTGTAGGTGCTGTTCATCAAGTATAACAGAATCATATATACGGCGAGCTTAAACAACCATAAGAATTGTCGTTATATAGGATATGATACAAAAAAACCTAGTACATTTAGTACTAGGTCTTTTCTTATGTATTGAATTGGGGTCTATAATTACATAGATGCCAATTATATAGACTGTTAATGTCATAGTATGGTAATAATATGTATAATTATGATTATACATATGCTTTGTAGAAGTCAATAAATTGCTGTGCTACTGGGGAAAGTGCATGGCCTTTAAGTGTGATAAAAGCTTTTTTGAAATCCCCCGAGAATTCAGGCAATTTGATGCGGGCCATTTTGCGATGATTGATGAGCTCCTTAGCGTCCATTGGGACTAAAGAAACTGTACGTCCAGAAGAGGCCCATTCAATAGCTGAGCTTTTTGTGGTGGTGATAGCTACCGCATTAAGTTGATCCATATCTGTTAAGCTAGATTGCATAATCATTCGGACAGAGCCACCAGAAAGGGAAAGGGGACATTTTTTTATGTCTTCCCACGTGATGGTATCATGCTCACGATCTGTCCAGAATACATCACGGCGGAAAATAGCGTATAAATGCTCTTCTTGGGTAAGCAGAATATCGAATTTATCGATATCTACCATTTGAATATTGGCGATACCTAATTCGGCGCTACCATTGATGAGTTGGGTCACTACATTTGTCATAAGTCCTTCATAAATTTCAAAATGGACAGATGGATATTTCATGGAAAAAGCTGGTAAATATTGCTGTACGATTGGCGTTGAACGAGATGCAGACGTCGCAATGCGTAAAGTACCTTCAATGCGTGAGTTCAATTGTTGTACAGCATTATATGTAGATTCTTCAATAGAGCAGAGTTGTTGCGCTTTTTCGTAGAAGATTTTACCAGCATCTGTTAATTGCAAGTTTGAGCCTCGTTGGCCGCGTTTAATGTTGATTAATTGAGCCCCAAATTCAGCCTCTAAATATTTCAACTGCTTACTTAACGCTGGTTGTGTAATATGAAGAATCTCTGCGGCCTGTGTCATATTGCCCGTTTGAACAAGGGTAATAAAATTGTGGTAGTAAGATGTATCCATAGAATCTCCCTATTATACACAAAATAAGATAAATAAAAATTATAACGAACTAAGTAACGGTCATTTCACATTTAATAAAATGCTATATATACTAAATTCAACAAAGTAATAGAAAGTAAATTAAGTTTTAAATTATCTTTCTATACTCATCACAAATTTTGATATATAACAACAGTTAAGAAAGTAGGTACTACTATGGGCGTGGTAAAAAGAACATTAAGTCGAGCAATTCGTAATTGGGAAGCACGTAGATTAATGACGGCTCGTAATAAAATTAGCCGGAAAAAACAATTAGAACGAGTATGGCCTTATCCAATGACTACAGACAAACGTCGTGAACTTGGTCAAGGCATAGCCGGTTTAGTTAATAGCGGCAATTAAAACTTGGAATCTACTGACTAGATTGTTTATCTAGAGGTAGTACCACTTCAATAGAATCTAATACCGTGCAAGCTGCAGCTCCATGACTTATGTCTTGGAGCTCTTTTTGTATGCGCTCTACATCAGTAGGTGGTATTAGGATTGTTATGTCTACATATTCACCAAAGCTTGCTTCGTAATGTAATTTTTCGTCCTGTACATATCTTTCTACTGCTCCAAACAGTGAGTAGTCAATCTTTGCTTGTAGCCGAGTTCGTGTTGTATGTAGTTCTTTAGGCGCAAGACGTAATGTTTCCGCAACGGAGTGTGAATAGGCCCGAATCAAGCCTCCAGCGCCCAATTTAATGCCTCCAAAATAACGTGTTACGACGACGGCTACATTGGTAATACCAGTCTTTTTGAGTACTTCTAGCATTGGTTTACCTGCTGTGCCCGATGGTTCTCCATTATCAGAAGATCGTTGCTGTTCTTGCTGTGGACCTAATGCATAGGCTGTGCAGTTATGACGTGCATCCCAGAATTCTTTATTGATACGGCTTATAAAGGTTTGAGCGTCCTCTTCAGTCTTACAAGGATATACAGTTGTTATAAACCGTGATTTTTCAACAACATATTCATGGCGAAATTCTTTTGCTACCGAAGTAAATTCCACCGTAGGGCTTATTGATTCAGACATATATTCACCTCCTTTGGAATCAAATTTTATGTTTATTCATCATCACTTTATTATAATCTATTTATGAAGGCTATGTATAGGTAAAAGCGGTTAATTCCCTTATAAAAAAGAAATAACCCCCTATATTTAGTAGGATATTGACGTAATGAGAATTTATGTTATTATTAAATATAGATATATGAGTAGTTACTCATGTAATATGTTCATATATTGAAGTTTTAGAATATATTGAAACATTCTTAGTGAACTTGTTTATGGCTATTTTATTTACAATAGGGTATATAGTATTTTTATAGATAGATGTTTAGGCGTATATTTAAGTACATAAATACAAAATATAGTACGGATTTGTAATAATATAGTAAGTTGTAAAATAAGATATATGTATCGATAGAGTAGAAAGGCCTGTGAATATGAGCTTAAAAAAACAAGAATTTGATATTACGGGTATGCACTGTGCAGCCTGTGTAAAACGTGTTGAAAACGTTGTTTCTAAAGTTGATGGCGTAGAATCTGTTAAGGTTAATCTCTTAACTCGGAAGGGGAGCGTTGAATATAAAGACGGAGCTACTGTAGATTCACAACAGATTATCGATGCCATTACCAATATCGGCTTTGGTGCTGCAGAAGCAGACGAAACAAAGCAAGAAATAGAAAAGGTTAACTTAAAACCTCATATTACACGCCTTATTATAGCCGCTTGTATGGCAGTACCGATGATGATTAATATGACGTTACATCGATTTGGTATTCAGGCATTGCCTGTATGGGTAGAGTTTGTTCTTGCTACTATTGCTCAGTTCGGTCCTGGTCTCATGTTCTATAAGAGTGCCTGGAGTGCAGTGAAAAATGGAGCGCTTACGATGGATGTGCTTGTAGTAATGGGCACAACCGTAGCGTATCTATTTAGTATTTATAATTGGCAGTTCCACCCCGAACTAGGACCTCATGGAATTTACTTTGAAACCTCTGCGTGGCTTATTACGTTTATCCTTCTTGGTAAACTCTTAGAAGAAATTGCAAAAGGGCGTACCTCTGAAGCACTTCAAAAATTAATTGCTTTACAACCTGCAACGGCTCATGTGTTGCGTGATGGAGAATTTATTGATATCCCTACATCTAAGGTGGTAGCGGGTGATATTTTACAAGTTCGTGCAGGCGAAAAAATCCCTGTTGATGGTACAATTACTGAGGGGTATTCCACAGTAGACGAGGCTATGCTGACCGGTGAAAGCTTACCAGTTGAAAAGCAAGTTGGCTCTGAAGTTATTGGTGCTACTATAAATCTAAGTGGTGCTTTTACCATGGAAGCAAAGCGTATCGGTTCCGATACGATGTTATCTCAAATCATCAAGGTTGTCGAAGAGGCACAAACCTCTAAGGCTAGTATTCAACGTATTGCAGATATCGTGGCTCAATATTTCGTACCGACTGTTATTGGACTTGCTGTTTTGACAGGTCTCGTATGGTACTTCATTATGGGAGATTCTATTAACGTTGCTCTCATTAACGCAACAGCGGTACTTGTTATCGCATGTCCTTGTGCGCTTGGCCTTGCTACACCAACATCTATCATGGTTGGGTCTGGACTTGGTGCGGAACACGGCGTGCTCATCAAGAGTGCAGAATATCTTGAAAAGGCGGGTAAGCTCGATGCCATTGTTATGGATAAAACCGGTACCCTTACACAGGGTGTATTGGATGTGACGGCTTTTAAAAATTACAATGGTGATGAAAGTACGAATATGTCTATTATGATGGCTCTTGAAAGTGGCACATCTCATCCGATTGCAAAGGCTATGGTTTACTACGGTGAAGATCAGGGCTACAAAGGTAAAGCTGTTGAACTTGAAAGTTTCACCGATGTACCAGGTAAAGGGTTACAAGGTGCCTACCAAGGCGTATCCGTACAACTTGGGCACAGTCGTTGGATGAACGAACTAGGTTATGATTTAACGGCGGTTCAAGAAGATATTTTACAATTTGAAGAACAAGGCGCCTCCGTATCTGTTCTGGCTATAGATGGCGTTATTAGTGCTATGTGGGCTGTAGAAGACGAATTACGTCCAGAAACTATTGAGGTTGTAAAAGAGTTACATGCTCAAGGTATTGATGTATGGATGCTTACTGGTGATAATCGTCGAACTGCTCAATATATTGCTAAACAGGCGGGTATCGCCCATGTTATAGCTGAAGTATTGCCTCAGGATAAGGCTAGCAAGGTAAAAGAATTGCAAGATAAGGGCCTTGTAGTGGGGATGGTTGGTGACGGTATCAATGATGCTCCTGCTCTTGTTACGGCAGATATTGGCTTTGCTATTGGCAGTGGTACAGATATTGCGGTAGAAGCAGCCGATATCGTCCTCGTACGTAATGATTTGCATACACTGGTACAAGCTGTACGACTCAGTCGTAAAACAATGACAAACATTAAGCAAAACCTATTCTGGGCATTGATCTTTAACTGTATTGGCATTCCTTTGGCCGCTATCGGTGCGTTAAACCCTATGATTGCTGGCACGGCGATGGCATTTAGCTCTGTTACAGTTGTAAGTAATTCACTTCGTTTGAAACGAGCTAAAATTTAAGATTATACATATAATTGAATACTATAAAGCACCTATACAGAGGTATAGGTGCTTTATTATATCTACAGACATATAGTTAAGTATATATTTATATCTTGTATTGAGACGTGAAATGGATATTTAATTCCTACGATAATGGTGTTTTTAGACGGCTTATGATTTGTTATACTGAATATAGTGATTGATTTAAAAGAGAGGTTCATGATTATGAAATTAAGTACTCGAGACATTGTCTATATTGGTTTTATTGCCGCGTTATGTGCAGTGGCTACTACAATTCGCATTGAAATACCAGGTGGCGCTATGGTTCATTTAGGATCGGCTGCACTCTTTACAACATCTATACTTTTTGGTGGATTATATGGAGGCTTGGGTGCGGCAATTGGATCTGCACTATTTGATCTCTTTGGTGGTCATACACAGTACATCGTATTCTCTTTCTTTATTAAAGGAATTGCAGGACTTATCGTAGGTGGTATGACTGCAGGCTATTTGCCACCCTCTATTACAAAACCAACTGCATCCTTTGGTCGTATTTTAGTAGCCCTTATTATTGGTGCTGTTTGGACCGCTTTTGGCTACTTCCTTGCGTGGTGGTTCGTTCTTGAAAGTGCGGTCGTGGCGGCTAGTAAAATTCAATACTCTTTGATTACAAGTGCCGCAGGAATTGTGGTTGCTATTGTATTAACCCCTAAATTACAAACGATAGTGCGCAGATTGTTTACTAAAAATTAATTGCTACAATGTCTTAGCATGTTTTAGTTAGGCACTGCTAAAAAAGCTATAATAATCTGATACATTGATAAATAAACTATCATATCGATAAATACAAAAGCCTTTAGTTGCTAAATTAGTTTAGCGTCTAAAGGCTTTTTGGTTAGGTTATTATTTTATAATTAGTGATTGTATTAGCTATTAAATTATTAGAAATTACAAAGGTCGTTTAAGTTTTCTGCCATTGTAGGGTGTGTGAAGATTTGATTTTTGAAATATGTATATGGAATGTTATTATCCATAGCCATTTTAATTAAGTTAATCAATTCTTCTGCGCCTTGGGAATAGAGTGTAGCGCCCAGGATTAAGTCGTTATCCGCATCCACAACAATTTTAAAGGCGCCTTTTAAATAGTCGTTTACATGTGCTCTAGGCATGGTAGCTACGAGCATTTCTTTCGTTTTAACCGTATATCCTTGGTTGATTGCATCTTCTTCTGTAAGACCTACACGAGAAAGTGGAGGTGTTAAGAAGGTAGTATAAGGAATATTTTTACGATCTTTTAAGGTATACTGGCTGTTACCAGTAAGTGCGCCAAATACGATACGGAAGTCATCAAGAGATATATATGTGAATTGAGGACCACCGTTTACATCACCGACTGCGTATACACCAGGGACGGAGCTTTCACAAGTATCATTAACTACAATAGCACCGCGTTCGTTAGTAGCGATGTCCGTATGTTCTAAACCAATATTAGCCGTATTGGCTTTGCGACCTGTAGCGTATAGAACAGCATCAAAAGTGTAGTTTTGATTATTAGCGGTGATAACTGGTTTGTCTCCATCATTGGATACAGATTCTAATGTTACATTATTAAGAATGGTAATGCCTTGTTCAGTTAAGTACTCGTTAGCTAGTTCTTGAACGATAGGTTCTTCGCGTTTTAAGATGCTAGATTCGATGTTGAATACAGTTACCTTAGCACCAAGTTTTGCATATAGGCTGGCAAATTCAAGACCGATAGGACCAGCGCCGATAACACCTAATGTACTAGGTTGAGTAGGTAATTGTTGAATTTCTGTACTATTATAGAAACCTATAGCCGTATCAATGCCAGAAATATTAGGTTTAATCGCTACAGCACCAGTGTTTATAACGATAGTGTCAGCAGATAATATAATCTTATCCTCGCCAGCGGTAACGGCGATTTCTTTATTGCTAATAAATGCACCATGCCCAGTATAGACATCGACATGTTCATTTGTATCTAACATACCGAAGTTTTTATTGCGTAAGCGAGATGTAACAACTTCACGTTGGTTTAATACTTGATCGTATGATAAGCCTTTTGATGCGGCAATGATCATCGTCTTAGTAGGGATACATGCGATATTAATACATGTACCACCGTACATTAGAGGATTTTCTTCAATCATGGCTACAGATTTGCCCATAGAGCCAAATTTTGCGGCTAAGGTTTTACCAGCCTTGCCGAAACCTAAGACGATAATGTCATATTGTTTGGTATTCATACAATACCTCCTATCTTTTATATTGAAAATATTAGATATTGATATTATAGCATATTATTATAAATATAAAAGTAGAAATTAGAATTAATTAGCATTGATTATGAATTAAATTTGTCTAGAATGATTATGTTAAGGTAGTCAATTAGTTTATTGGTTTTTTGTTAAAGGGGATGAGATAGCTTGTATATCTGTGATTATATCAATAAATTAAGTGTGTTAAGTATTTCTACTTGACACATTTCTTTATGTACGGTAGTATATGTAAAGTAATATGACTTGACAGTGATGGAGGTGGCGAAATGGAAGAACGAGTGCTCATAAGTTTGCTCTTAGATTTCTATGGGCCATTGTTGACGGACAAGCAACGCATGTCCTTACAACTTCACCACGAAGATGATATGTCCCTTGGCGAGATTGCTGAGGAATTAGGCGTATCACGACAGGCTGTACACGATAATTTACAGCGTGCTCGACACATTTTAAATGATTACGAATCAAAATTGCACTTGGTGGCACAATATGAACAACGGGAAGGCTTGCTTTCACAGTTGAAAGCAACATTGCCTAAAGAGGTGTTGTCCGAAACTAAGGTGCAACAAGTATTGGCGCAAATGGAGGGATATTATGGCATTTGATAGCTTGTCAGAAAAACTGCAAGAAGCCTTTCAATCCTTAAAGGGGAAGGGCAAAATTACAGAAGATGATGTCAATCTTGCGTTGCGTCAGGTACGTACGGCTCTATTAGAAGCGGACGTTAATTTTATGGTAGCGAAGGACTTTGTTAAGTCCATTAAGGAAAAGGCCCTCGGTGAAGAGGTGTTCGGTTCCTTGAATCCAGCTCAAACGGTTATTAAAATCGTAAATGATGAGTTAACGGCTCTCTTAGGTGGTACACAAAGTCGTATCATGATTTCTAGCAAGCCACCAACAATTATTATGCTCGTTGGTTTGCAAGGTGCTGGTAAAACCACAACAGCTGGTAAACTAGCTGTATACTTACGCAAACAAGGTAAACGTCCGATGCTTGTCGCTGCCGACGTATATCGTCCAGCTGCGATTACTCAGTTGCAAGTTGTAGGTAAGCAAATTGATATTCCAGTATTTTCGGATGAAACACCTGGTGCAAATCCAGTAGATATTGCGCGTCGTGCCGTAGAGCAAAGCACGCATATGTTGAAAGATGTTGTTATTATCGATACAGCAGGTCGTTTGGCAATTGATGAAGTCCTCATGGATGAGTTGTCCAATATCAAAGCTGCTGTTCGACCTCATGAAATTCTACTCGTTGTAGATTCTATGATCGGTCAAGATGCGGTAACAACAGCGCAAACATTTAATGAAAAATTAGGTGTTGATGGTGTTATCCTTACTAAACTTGATGGTGATGCACGCGGTGGTGCTGCATTATCTATCAAAGCTGTAACAGGCTTGCCAATCAAGTTCACTGGTGTGAGCGAAAAAATGGATGGTTTCGATGTATTCTATCCAGATCGCATGGCTTCTCGTATCCTAGATTTGGGCGACTTTAAAACGTTGATTGAAAATGTTCAAGGTGCCATCGATGAAGAAGAAGCTCGTGAAATGGCAAAGAAAATGGCTAAAAACAATTTCACTTTGGATGACTTCTTAAAACAGATGAACCAGGTGAGAAAGTTAGGGCCATTACAAAATATTATTGGCATGTTGCCAGGTATGGGGCAAATTAAGGACCAATTAAAGGACCTTGATTTGAATAGTAAAGAGGTGCGTCGTATTGAGGCTATCATTACATCCATGACGGCGGCAGAGCGAGAAAATCCAAGTATTCTTAATGGTTCTCGCCGCAAGCGTATTGCATTAGGTTCTGGTACACAGGTTCAAGATGTAAATCGCTTGTTGAAACAATTTGAAGAAGCGCGGAAGATGATGAAGCGCATGCAAGGTTTACGTGGCGGTAAGGGCGGTTTCCCTGGAATGCCTAAATTGCCGTTTATGTAATACATGGGCAGGGGCGCTGAACTTGTCCATCCACATCAGTATAAGGAGGTGAATTTCACAATGTTAAAAATTCGTTTGACTCGTTTAGGTGCTAAAAAAGCTCCTTTCTACCGTATCGTAGTTGCTGACGCACGTGCTCCACGTGAAGGTCGTCCTGTTGACACAATTGGTCAATATGATGCTACTAAACAACCAGCTATCGTTAATGTAGACGAAGAAAAAGCTTTGGCTTGGTTAGCTAAAGGTGCTCAGCCTACTGACACTGTTCGCTCCTTGTTCAAAAAACAAGGCGTTATGCAAAAATTTGCAGACGCTAAAAAGTAATTAATAGAGAGGCATACTGTGATGATAGAATTAATTTCATTAATTGCGAAATCATTAGTGAAGCAGCCTGATGCCGTTTCTGTTACCATGGTCCAAAAGGGGAATGTGGAAGTTTACGAACTTCATGTAGCCCCAGAGGATATGGGTAAAGTCATCGGAAAGCAAGGTAGAATTGCTAAAGCGATTCGCTCTGTGGTGAAAGCGGCGGCTATTAAAGAGAACAAAAAGATATCTGTTGATATTGTCTAAAAGGGAGTATTCCAATGGAAGAAATGACATTACGTGTCCCTGTAGCAGTAAAAGCAAAAGTAACAGACGACTTGAAAGCGAAAATTGTATCCGATCTTGAAACTCGCCTTGATATGGTAAATAAAGATTTGGAAGCAATTGAGTTTCAAGCCCAACGTATTTTGGCTGATGCAGCTAAAGTTGATGCTACAAGTCTTACTGCTATTCGTCAACAAATCGACGAAGAAAAAAATAAACGCTTGGCTTTCAAAGAAGAAGTAACAGCTAAATTGAAGGATGCTAAGGAGTTGTCTTTAGGAACTGAAATTCCTCAAGGTACATTAGAGCAAACAGTTACCGTTAAAATCGGGGATAATTTGGATGCCTTGATGGGCGCTGAAATCCTATTAGAAGACGGTAAGATCGTTGCGTTTCGTCAATAATGAAGCATAACGATTTCATCACAATAGGTGTTATCATCGCCCCGCACGGTGTGCGGGGTGATCTTCGTATTATGCCTCAAACCGATTTTCCAGAACGGTTTATGCATATGGATGCCTGTTACATCGATGGTAAAGAATACCACGTTGCATCCGCACGATTTCACAAGCAATTTGTTTTAGCATCTTTTAAGGGAATTCCTGATCGCAATACGGCTGAACTATTCAGTAAGAAAGCAATTCAAGTTCGTCGTGAAGATTTAGTGGAATTGCCAGAAGGTCGTTACTATATTTTTGATATCATTGGTCTTGAGGTACAAGATACTATGGGTAACGTGCTTGGCACAGTTACTGATGTATTACAACCTGGTGCTAATGATGTATATGTGGTCTCCAAAGATGGGGAACCAGATCAATTATTTGCAGCCATTGAAGAGGTCGTTAAAGACATCGATGTGGAAAATAAATTGATGATCGTAGATCCGCCTGAATGGATATAATCCTTTGGGCGGTTTTGTTTTATCTACATATAGGTATATTAGCGTAAAAGTTATATAATATAGCTATATATAGATAATACTAATGGGTTAATGTGAGTTAATAAGTACAGGGGACGGTTTATGCGTATTGATATTGTATCTTTATTTCCAGATTTTTTTGATGCGTTTTTTAATCATTCCATCATAAAACGAGCTATTGAGACAGAACGTCTATCTGTGGGTGTAACGAATCCTCGAGATTTTAGCCATAATAAGCATGGCCAAGTAGATGATACACCATATGGTGGTGGGGCTGGTATGCTTATGATGGCACCTCCTATTTTTGAAGCCGTAGAATCCGTTATTGCTCAATATGATAGTGATATTAATGATATTTATACCACAGATGAGATGTGTGATGAAATGAGTCTTATTGGTAATCCTAATGAAAGTATACGACGTCGTATTATCTTTATGGGACCTACAGGACAGCCTTTCACACAGGAGAAGGCTCGTGAATTGGCTAGCTATGATCAAGTGGTCCTTATTTGTGGTCATTATGAAGGTGTAGATTATCGCGTAGAGAAACATCTTGTAGATGAAACGATTTCTATTGGTGATTATGTATTGACCGGTGGTGAGTTGCCAGCTATGGTAGTTACTGATGCAGTGGCTCGCATGATTCCCGGTGTATTAGGCGCAGCTAGTGGGGCCCAAGAGGATTCCTTTTATGAGCCCCTTTTAGAATGCCCACAATATACAAAACCACCAGAATTTAGAGGTTGGACTGTACCAGATGTATTACGCAGTGGTCATCATAAAAATATTGCTGCATGGCGTCAAAAAGAAGCACTGAAACGAACCCGCTTGTTGAGACCTGACTTATTAGAACGACCATTAACAAAAGAGGAAGTTAAACTGTTAAAAGAAATTGTTGCAGAAGAGTCTAGGCTATGAAATTTAAGTGTTATGATGTTGTAGAGATTCAGGGAAAACGATATGTAGTCGGGGAGGTCATTTCTTATCAAGAGTTTATCGTTGATAAAACAATACGTTATGACCTTAATGATGAAAATTATAAAAAAGAACTGGGTGTTTCCAAAGGAGCTCAGTCTTGGACAGAATATGGTCTTATGCCCGTTAATGGAACGGATAAAAAATGGCTTACCATTGTAAACGGTGAAAAAGAATATTGCACTTTTTCTGAAACAGTTTTACGTTCAACCCCTCCTGCAGGATATAGACTACATGATAAAGGTATAGAACGTGTCGTAGCTGTGGAGGGACAATCGAAGGCTAGAAGTGGCGACGAAGCAGATTATAAAGAATATAGATCAATTAAAAAGGATAAAACCTATGTATTCTTTATTGAGGGCTGGCATGGTGGTTTGACGGACCAAGCTCAAGGTGAGAGGATTCGTTTGTCTGATGTACATCGACGGCGAGATCAGGCTGCTCAAACAGCGAGTAAAAAGATTCGTAATGCAGCGCGCAGAAAAGAATGGACACGATTGGGTCTGAGTTGGGGAATCATTTTATTCTTTTTTGGATATTTGTTTATAGGAGATATGTCTTGGCATGAATTGCGTGATGAAGTAGGATTCCCATATACCATGGAAGAGCGCATTAAAGATTCCTATTATTATGAACCGCAAGGTACAAAAGACGGTTTGATGGTATATACGTCAAAGCAAGATCCAAATGCAACGGCTATCGATCTTATCGATGCTGTGTGTGGCAAGGTTTATACCATTAAACAAGATACTAAGTCCCCTGAGCAGTGGATTGTCATTTATACGACTAAAGATGTATCTGTTATTAGTGTGGTTAATGGCACTACGTATGTTGAAGTGGGGCAATTAAAAAACTTGTCAGATTCGGAGGATAGGCGTATAGCGACTATTAGAAATGACAGTGAAATATTGTTACGATATGCGTATATGGTGGAGTTAAAGAATAAGCAGGGTCGTAAGACGTTATCAAATATAATAAAAGATTGATATAGTATTGATTTCAGTTACGAAATCAAACGAAGGAATTTATATGTATGAACCAAGTAAGAATACTGTTTACATAGCCATAGCCTTTACATCTATAGCAGCTCTAGTAGGCGCTTATTCGTATTGGGACGATGTTAGCTATGCTCTATGTGATATGGTCAAACCAGAATTAAATAATGGTGAAGTACGGCTCGTTGATGATGAAGGTAAAAGCTATACCTTGATTAATCACGGTGATGGAAAAGAAACTGCGCTCTATGATGATGCAGAAAAATCTGTTACCTTTCATCGTGATGAGAAAGGCAATATTATATGGGATGCAGGCTTAGCCAGTTTGATTCCAACTTTGGCGGTAGGTTACTATGCGTTCCATGGCTTTTCAGCTCCAACGGCATATATGGATGCACCCAGTATGACCTATCGTGCTACATCGCCACTTACATCTTTTGATGCAAATACAGACGCTAGCAAATCTAATAGTGCAAGAGTGGCTAGGACTATTAATGAGATGACTAGAAATCGTTACAATACTAAAACGAGTAGTCGGGCACATAGAATTGGTGAAAAGTATGGCTTTGGTAGTGTAGGGGCTCGAACTTCGAGCGGTGCCTCTTAATGAAAGGATGAACAATGAAATCCTATATTGATGAGCTGGATAGAAATATATTTAATTTCGTGGAATATGAAGGGTATGATGATCGTTATCCGTCATTGTCTATGCAGGCCTTTTCATCCGACTTTTACGATGAAATTCGTCATGCTTCACGTAGATTATTTCAAATATTTTGTAAAGCTGCAAAAGTATTTCAAATGGCCCCAGATGATTTTGCACGAAACATGGATATGCCAGACAATTTAATTCCTTATTTACATAAGTCGAATGCCTTAGGGTTACCGACGTGGTTATCTCGCTTTGATTTTGTTCTCGATGTAAATGGCAATTTGCGCATGGTAGAACTTAATGCAGATACGCCGTGTTTTCTTATTGAGAGCTATTATGCCAATGAAATTGGAGCTAATTATGTAGGAAGAAAACATCCTAATACAGAATGCCGAAAAGAATTACATACATTTTTAAAGCGCATGTATGATGCTGTTTTATCTGCTAAGTATGGTAGAAATCAATATAAGTCTATGCTGGCAAATAGAGAAAGACTACCTAAGGATCCCTTTGTATTCTCCTGCTTCCATGATTATTTTGAAGATTACGGAACAGCACAGTTTCTTATGAATGAGCTAAAAACGGCCTGTCCTGAGGCTGACACGCGCTTTATATCTTTTTATGATATGAAGATTGATGATGATGGTATTCCTTTAGCAGATGGTAGTCATGCGACCCTATTATATCGATTACATCCCATGGAGCTTTTGATTGATGAGCGGACGCCTGATGATGAACCTTTGGGTGAGATGTTCTTAGATCTTTACGAGGAGAATAGATTTGCTCTTTTTAATCCGCCAGAGGCAATTATTTTACAAAACAAATCATTTATGTCTTTAGTGTATGCGTTGTATTTAACAGATCAATTTTTTACGAAACCAGATCGAGATATCATTGAGCGTTATTTGGCACCATCCTATTTTGAAAATGATTTTTCCTCTCTTGATGATGGCCTTTATATTCAAAAGGAGATTTGGGGGCGTGAAGGAAAGCATGTACAAGTTGTTCAAAAGCGTGGTGATACATCTGAGCTTTACATGGAAAAGCTAGTTGATAACTATGACGATATCATTTGTCGTGATAGTAAAAAGGTTATGTATCAAGATTTTATACAGCAGAAACGTTTTACTCATACAGTGGATTGTGGAGTGAAAGATGGATTTTTAACCTTATCCTGTTTTATGCTTGGTGATCAAGCTTCCGCGGTAGGATGCCGTTTTTCTCCGGAAGAGATAGCTGGTACAGAAGCATACTTTGTACCATTATTAATAGAGTAAGCGAAATACTATGAAATTTGTGACCATATAGTATGGGCAAACGAATGATAATAGGTGTATTTAGTAGCAGTCGTGCTTATGTCTACTTTAGCGAGGGTGCGTATGGAGTTTAATTGTTATGATGTCTTAGAGGTTCATGGCAGCCGTTATGTAATCACTGAGAAAATTAAATATATAGAGATTATTCCAAAAGCAGATAAGGAACAATCCTATAGGGGCCAGCCGTCTATGACAAAATCACCAGGTGATTATTGGCATGAATATGGACTAGAGGCTGTTGAGGGAATCGATAAAATATGGTTAACCATTGAGTACAATGATAATGAATGGTGTACCGTATCTAGAACATCCTTTCATACACGGCCGGGGAAAGATTTTACATTACATCAAATCGGCTTAGAAAAGGTTGTCGATGTGGATGGTGAAAGTGGTGCCTCCGTAGGGGACCGCGCAGGATATAGAGAATATCAGCTACCTTGTGAAGGTGGTGCTAGTGTATTTTTTGAAGAAGAGTGGTTTGAAGGTAAAAAAATGTTTGCCGAAGGATCACGAGTACCCTTGGTGAACATTCGTCTTTGTAATGATGCAGCCGCTCAAGCTATTAAGCAAAAGATGCGTAACAAATCAATGAAAAAGAGGTTTGGATCTATTGCTGTTGGCGTGGGGTATGGTGTACTATTTTTACTATTTCTATTTTGGTCGGACAATGATTTGTCTTGGCATAGTATACGCGCTATGTTTGGAGTGCCTTACACGGCAAAAGAACATATGCATGACACATCTGCATATTATACAAAAACAGATTCGGATAGCGACTATGTATACACGTCTACACTAGATCCTGTTAGTACCGCATTAGACTTGATTGATTCTGTGAATGGTGATATTAAGAATGAGCGGGATAACTTAGAAGAGGGACATGAAGTTATTGTATTTTATTCTGGGGACTTGGTGTATCTCATCACTAATACGGATGGACAAACTAGGGTTAAGGTATGTGAACAATCAAAATTAACACAAGAGGATTGGAAAATTATTGATCGTACATTAATCAGCTCTCATATGCTCGATAACTATGCGACCATGGTTCGACTAGGGGATAATACGGGACGCGAACGATTGTATCCTACCAGCAACTCTAACAACACATCCAATACAAAATTATATTATTAGGAGGCTTATTATGATTTATATACCAGATGTATTATTGACAATTTTTTATGCTTGTTTTGGCATTATGCTGATGTTAACTGCGAATACGGTTATCGATTTCTTCGTACCTGGTAAATTTAGTGAAGAAATTAAGCGTGGTAATTGTGCTGTGGCGTGGCTTTCAGCGGGATCATTTATCGGTATCGGTGAAATTTTGCGCGCTGTTATTATGTCACCAGCCGTGACTACGGCTGATACGTCCCTGTTACATGGCATTGTAGCCAGTGTTGTATACGCTGTGCTAGGTATTATACTATTTGTAACGGGCTATATGTTTATCAATATTTGGCATCGTAAATATAAATTGTCTGAAGAAATTATGCGTGGTAATACAGCGGCTGGTATTCTTGTATTTGGCATTTTCGTAGGTCTTGCCCTTGTTATTAGCGGTGCTGTGCACTAAGGGAGTGTTCTATGTATAAGCCAAGTAAGAAAACCATATACCTTACAGGTGCTTTCGCTGCCGTTGCTGGTCTTGTAGGTGTATATTCCTACTGGAATGATATCTCCTATGCTGTGTGCGACAAGGTTTACCCAGAAGCAAATGAAGGGGAGGTTCGATTAAAGGATAACCAAGGAAACCGATATTCTTTATTAAATCATGGTGATGGTAAAGAAACAGCCTTATACGACGATAATCGATCCGTTACCTTTTACCGAGATAATAGTGGCAATTTGGTGTGGGATGCGGGGCTAGCAGGGCTCTTACCAAGTATTGCTGCAGGATATTATATATTTCACGGTTTTAATCCACCTACTGCACGCATGGATGGACGAACCATGACATATCGCATAGCAGCACCATTACAAACGTATGAGGAGCCCTATGTATATACCGCATCAGGGTCGAATGTACATAGCGCTATGGGGCGGAGCTTTTATAGAACTTATGAACGCAATAGAAGTAAAAAGGCGTCTTCCATAGGACAGAAGTCTGGATTTGGTAGTGCTGGCGCACGGTCTAGTGCTTCGTAATGGATATGATGGCAATGTATGTTAATGAAGGTTAGTTTAGAATTTAGGAGATATAGTATTGGCTAATTTATATATTGGACTTGTTCATTATCCTATTATGAATAAACATAAAGAGGTCATTACGACGGCTATTACAAATTATGATATACATGATATTGCACGAGCATCTATTACCTATGATGTGTCTAAATATTTTGTCATTCATAATATTCCAGCTCAACGTGAGTTGGTAAGTACGATTATGGAACATTGGAAATCTGGATTTGGCTCTACTTACAATCCAGATCGCAAGGATGCTTTCACCGGCGTGGAATTGGTAAACTCAATTGCGGTAGCGGTGCGAACAATTGAAGACATAGAAGGTATAAAACCTATAGTAGCTACAACAGATGCTCGCACCTATGATAATACGATTTCCTATGCACGGATGCGTGAACATCTTGAAAATGAGGGGCGCCCTGTGTTAGTATTATTTGGTACCGGTTATGGTATGACAAAAGAAACGATGGAAAGCTTTGACTATATTTTAGAACCTATATATGGCCATGGTGAATACAATCATTTATCCGTGCGTAGTGCCGTATCAATCATCTTAGATCGGCTGCGGGGCGAAGCATGGTGGAATAAATAGGAGGCGTCTATGTCAGGACATTCTAAATGGGCAAATATTAAACATAAAAAAGGTAAAACCGATGCATTAAAAGCTAAATTGGCTACAAAAATCGGTCGTGAAATTACCGTTGCAGCACGCATGGGTGGTGCAGATCCAACTGGTAATATGCGTTTGAAATTGGCTTTGCAAAAAGCTCGTGAAAATAATATCCCTAAGGATAACATTCAACGTGCTATCGACAAAGGTATCGGTGCTACGGACATGAATGCATATGAAGAAATCGTATACGAAGGTTATGGTCCTGCAGGCGTTGCCGTTACTGTTGAAGTTATGACAGATAACCGTAACCGTGCTGCTGCAGACGTGCGCCATGCTTTTTCTAAACAAGGTGGTAACCTTGGTGAAAGCGGCTGTGTAGGTTGGATGTTCAAATCTAAAGGCGTATTCGTTATTGATAAAGAGGGTCATGATGAAGACGAAGTAACAATGCTCGCTCTCGAAGCTGGAGCAGAAGATCTTAAGTCTGAAGATGATGTGTTTGAAATTTATACAACACCAGAGGATTTTGATGCTGTAGAAGCAGCGATTGCTGATGCGGGTATCGAAACTGTAGTAGCTAAAATTACAATGGTTCCAGATACAACGATTGAGTTAGCTGGTGATGATGCTGTAAAAATGCAGAAAATGCTCGACGTATTGGATGATCTTGATGATGTACAAAACGTATATCACAACGGTATTTTGCCAGACGACGAAGAATAAATAAACAGGGGCACTCTATGGGTGCTCCTTTTCTATTGATAAATAAAACTCGGGCATTTATAAAAGTTAAGAAAATTAATATGTCTCATATATAATTCATAGGAAAATTCATGAACTTCGATATGATATTGTGCTATAATAAAATAGATTATGTAATGGAGGTAGGCGATAGCTTATCTCATTTTTAAACTAAGGGGGTTGGGGTGCGTATTATAGGAATTGACCCAGGCACGGCTATATGCGGCTACGGCATTATTGACGTGAAGGGTAGCAAACTAACACCAGTAGCCTATGGGGCTATTACAACTCCTAAGGAATTAACTGATTCACAACGATTGGAAATTCTATTTAATGATCTTAGTGATTTATTGGAGGAATATAAACCAGATAAGTTCGGTGTAGAGGAATTATTTTTTAACCGCAATGTAACAACAGCCATTAAGGTAGGGCAAGCACGTGGTGTTATTTTATTGGCTGCTGAACAACAACGGATTCCTATTTATGAATATACACCATTACAAATTAAACAAGCCGTCACAGGTTATGGTAAAGCTGATAAGAATCAGGTCATTTATATGACGATGAATATTTTGGGGATTCGTGAGAAAATTAAGCCTGATGATACGGCAGATGCATTAGCTGTTGCTATCTGTACGGCTCATAGTTCTCACAATGATAGATTAAAGAGGTTGGTATAATGATAGGGTATGTGCGGGGTATCGTAACACATCTTTTTAAAGAATCGTGCTATGTTGATGTACATGGCGTAGGGTATCGCGTATATGTGCCGACCACTACGCGTCAACAGCTGACAGAGGGCCATGAGGCGACGCTATTCACGTATCTTAATGTACGAGAAGATGCGATGCAACTTTATGGCTTTTGGACGGAAGAAGAATATGAGTTGTTTATACTCCTCATTTCTGTTTCTGGTATCGGGCCTAAGGTGGGGCTTGGCATCTTGTCAGGCATGACACCTGAGGCTTTCAAATTAGCGATTATCAATGGACAGGTACAGCAATTAACTAAGTTACCTGGTATTGGTAAGAAGTCTGCGGAGCGACTTGTTTTAGAGTTAAAGGATAAAATCGCTAAGATGACACATATTTCTGTGGAATTACCTGCGACTATTCAGCCTGTTAGCGTTGCTGCAAATGGTGCTGCAGGAGAAGCCATTGAAGCCCTCGTATCCTTAGGATACTTGGAACGGGATGTAGCAGATATTGTAGAGTCTTTAGATGATGGTAAGCGCGATGTATCTGAGTTGATAAAAGTCAGCTTGATTGAGCTTGGGAAAGGACGATAAGGATGAATGAAGAAGTACGCCTTGTCGGTAATGGCGAGCATGAAGAGGATATATGGCAATATAGCCTTCGACCTAAGTTATTTAATGAGTATGTAGGGCAAGAAGAGGCTAAAGGCAATCTAAATGTGTATATTCAGGCTGCAAAGCAACGTGGAGAAGCATTGGATCACGTGCTTCTCTATGGGCCACCAGGTCTTGGTAAGACAACATTAGCAGGGATAATTGCGAATGAACTGGGTGTTAATTTTCGTATAACTTCTGGTCCTGCTATTGAAAAGTCTGGTGATTTGGCTGCGATTTTAACAAATTTAGATGATCATGATGTATTATTTATCGATGAGATTCACCGCTTGTCCCGTAGCGTAGAGGAAGTGTTGTACTCTGCCATGGAGGACTATGCTATTGATATTATCATCGGTAAGGGGCCAAGTGCTCGAACTGTACGCATTGACTTGCCAAAATTTACATTGGTAGGTGCCACGACTCGAGCGGGTGCTTTGGCGGCACCGTTACGGGACCGATTTGGTATTATTAATCGGTTGGAATATTATAAACAGCCAGAGTTAGAATTTATTGTGTCTCGAGCCGCAGAAATACTTAATATTGGTATTGTGCCGACTGGGGCAAGCGAAATTGCGCGTCGTTCAAGAGGAACACCGCGTATCGCAAATCGTCTGCTTAAACGGGTACGCGACTTTGCACAAGTCATTGGTGATGGGGTTATCACTCAAGAAATTGCAGATGAAGCATTACAACGTTTATATGTAGATAAAATGGGACTTGATCGAATTGATCGACGTGTATTGGAATGTATTATTGAAAAATATGATGGCGGTCCTGTAGGGATTGATACCATTGCGGCGGCCATCAGCGAAGAGAGAGATACCATCGAAGATGTGTATGAACCATATTTGATGCAATTAGGATTTTTAGGACGCACACCGCGTGGGAGGGTAGCTACTAAATTAGCCTATGAGCATTTAGGTATTTCACAGACAGGGAAATAACAATGAAAACAAAACGATTACAATTGATGATAATGGCCACTTTGTTTTTAGGTGTAAACATTGGCGGTGCTTCTGTAGCACATGGAGCGACGCTGCAAAATAAAGGTGCAGTGGTAATGAAAAAGCCAACGCCAAAATCAACAGTATCTAATACAACTGTATCGAAAGTAAATACGACGAAGAAATCTAGTTTTCGTCCACTTGCTACTAAACCAACTGCAAAGCCGGTTACAATAACTAAAACGGCTTCTAAGTCAACTGCTACATCTACGATGGCTAAACCTAGTGCAAAACCGGTTAGTGTAGCAAAGCCTGCTACAGCTACAAAGCCGGTAACGCCGGCTAAACCAGTTAGTGCAACAAAATCAACTAGTACTGCAAAATCTAGTACTAATGCAACAGCTACGAAATCAGCTACTACAGGTAAAGCTACAACGGCTACAAAACCTGCGGCTTCTGCTACTGCAAAGCCAGCTACTAAACCTGCAGTTACTGGTGATAAACCTGTAGCACAAAAAAGAGCTACTGAAAAAACTGCTACTAAAAAGGTAGTAAAAACAACGGATGTGAATAGCATTCAAGCCAATACAGCAGTTATTACTCGCAACAAAGTGGGCTCCGTAGTGACGCCTGCTACAGAACGTAAAGAAAACATGCCAAATGTACGTGTTCTACTAGGTAGTCGTAGCTCCGATGCTACTGTTACATCTACAGCTAATATGGTTGTATTGAACAGCGGTAATGGTCAAGTTAGTACAATCAGTGCTAATCGTGGTACATCTATTGGCGTTCGCGGCGACAAGATTGCTGTAAATGGAAAGGCTATTGATAGTGTGGTTACATTGAAGCCTGCGAATGGTGATGCACCATTCTTGTTCGAAGGTAAAGGTTATCGTGGCGGTTTAACATTACGTGCCAATAATGAAACCATGATGGTCATTAATTCTGTGCCCCTTGAGGATTACCTGTATGGTGTTGTCCCACAAGAGGTAGTACCGTCTTGGCCGGCTGCTGCATTAGAGGCACAAGCCGTAGCAGCTCGTACTTATGCTCTTCATACGATGGAACAAAATAAAGGTAAATTCTACGATGTGAGTAATTCCACGGATCATCAAGTATACAGTGGTGTGAGTGGTGAATCTCAAGCTACCACAAATGCAGTAAATAAAACTAAAGGCGTAGTTATGCTTTATGATCAACGTCCTATTAATGCCTTATTCCATTCTGATGGCGGTGGCTATACAGAGGATAGTGTAAATGTTTGGGGAAGTGATGTGCCATACTTGAAAGGGGTAAAAGACTTTAGTACTGGTACATCTACATCGAATTGGACTGTTACTACCTCTCGTCAAGCTCTTGAAAGTAAGCTTAATGCGGCAAGCAAAGGGGTAGGTAAATTGAAGAGCATTCAGTTGACCCCTCTTGGTAAACCAGGGCAACAAACATCTGACCGTGGCGTATCTGGTCGCATTAAGAGTGCAACTTTCATAGGCACCTCTGGAAAAACTACTGTAGACGGTGATGCATTGCGTAGTATTTTAGGTTTAAAATCTACACTATTTGATTTCTACGTAAATCATAATCCTGCTAAAGGTACGGGTAAGGCCTATCATAGCTTTACTGGAAAGAATGATACTGTCTATATTAAAGGCCACGGTTGGGGACATGGTCTTGGTATGTCTCAATGGGGCGCTGCAGAAATGGCAAAGCGTGCTAACCCTGGAGACACAAATTATTACCAAACTATTTTGCGTCACTACTATAGTGGCATTACATTGAAGAAAATGTATTAATAAGGATAACGATGAAAGTTACAGATTTTGATTATGAATTACCAGAGGAACTGATTGCTCAACATCCCATAGAGCCTCGTGATACAGCACGGCTTTTAACCTTGGATAAGGTAAGTGGTAAAGTTAGTCATAAAGAGCATTTTTACGATTTGCTTGAAGAACTTCACGAAGGTGATGTACTCGTATTTAATAATACGAAGGTTATCCCTGCGAGATTATATGGTCATCGACAAGGCTCTGGTGGTAAAGTAGAGGTACTTCTACTCACACCATGTGGTGAAAATCGATGGGAATGCCTTGTTAAACCTGGTAAAAAGTGTCCTGTTGGTCAAGTTATTGAGTTTGATGACCGCCTGAGAGGGATTGTGATTGATAAGACTGAATTTGGAGGTCGTATCATTGAGTTCACTTGCAATGGTGTGTTTGATGATGTGATTCAAGAAATTGGTGAAATGCCATTACCTCCATACATTCATGAAAAGTTAGAAGATAAAGACCGTTATCAAACGGTATATGCTAAGGAAAAAGGCTCTGCTGCGGCACCAACTGCAGGACTTCACTTTACACCTGACCTCTTAGAAAAGATTAAAGCTAAAGGTGTAGAGCTTGAGTTTGTAACCTTACATGTTGGACTTGGCACCTTTAGACCTGTATCGGCAGAGACTATTGAAGATCATGAGATGCATAGTGAGTTCTTCGTTGTATCTCAAGAAACCGCTGACCGTATTAATGCAGCTAAGAGAAACGGACGCCGTATTATTGCGGTAGGTACTACATCTGTACGTACACTCGAGTCTGCTACGAATGATGACGGTATACTACAAGGTATGAGTGGTTGGACTCAAATCTTCATCTATCCTGGTTATAAATTTAAGATGATTGATGCATTGGTAACGAATTTTCACTTGCCTCAATCTACATTGTTAATGTTGATTAGTGCATTAGCCGGTCGTGAACATTGTTTGGCGGCCTACGAAGAAGCTGTTCGAGAACGTTATCGCTTCTTTAGCTTTGGCGACGCTATGTTTATTCGTTAGGAGGGACTATGCCGAGTATTACTTATGAATTACAAAAGACATGTCCTCATACGGGGGCACGTGCAGGTTTATTGCATACGCCACATGGTACCTTTCAAACACCGATGTTTATGCCTGTAGGCACGCAAGCGACAGTTAAAACTATGACACCAGAAGAACTAAAGGCTATGGGTTCTCAAGTTATTTTGAGTAATACCTATCATTTATTTCTTCGCCCAGGGCCGGAGCTTATAGAAGAGGCTGGGGGCCTACATAAATTTATGAATTGGGATCAAGCGATTCTTACTGATAGTGGTGGATTCCAAGTGTTTAGTTTAGGCGATATGCGCAAAATTACTGAGGATGGTGTTACATTTAGATCCCACATTGATGGATCAAAACAGTTTCTATCTCCTGAAGTGGCTACAAAGGTACAAGAACAATTAGGTTCTGATATTGCGATGGCTTTTGACGAATGTATTCCGTATCCCGCGGATCATGATTATGCGAAACGCTCTACGGCGCGTACCACGCGTTGGGCGCATCGTTGCCAAGAGTCTCGTAAAGCTCATGACCGCCAAGGCATGTTTGGTATCGTTCAAGGTGGCATGTACAAAGACTTGCGCAAACAAAGTGCGGAAGAACTTGTAGCTATGGATTTTGAAGGTTATAGCATCGGCGGTTTATCCGTTGGGGAACCTCATGATTTAATGAATGAAATCTTAGAATATACTACGCCATTATTGCCAACTAACAAGGCTCGTTATTTGATGGGCGTTGGCACCGCAGATTGTCTGGTAGAAGGTGTAGCACGTGGAGTTGATATGTTTGATTGTGTATATCCAACTCGTGTTGCTCGAAATGGGATGGCCATGACCTGGAATGGTCGCCTTAATATTCGAAATGCTCAATTTGCTCATGATTGGGGCCCTTTAGAAGAAGGTTGCCAATGTTATACATGTAAAAATTATTCCCGTGCATATATTCGTCACTTATATAAGGCAGAAGAGATTTTGGCATTACGCCTTGTAACGTATCATAATCTCTATTTCTTATTAGAGTTTATGCGTCAAATGAGACAAGCTATCTTAGAAGATCGGTTCCCGCAATTTAGAATGCAATTTTGGGATAGCTTTAAAAAATAGTAATTAAGTCTAGTCAAATTTATATTAGGTGGCTATACTAGAAAAGAAATACATATTTATTAACCTAGGAGGATAACATGGGAGATATTCAACAAATCTTGCAAACTAGCTGGCCTATTTTGTTAATGGTAGTAATTTTTTACTTTTTATTGTGGCGTCCACAAAAGAAACAACAAAAAGAGCGTGCTAGTTTGTTAGGTAGCTTAAAAAAAGGCCAAAAAATCGTTACTATTGGTGGTATTTATGGTGAAATTGTTGAACTTGATGATGAAAAAGTCAAGGTACAGGTATCTGAAAAAGTTGAATTAACATTTGCTCGTACAGCAGTTGCTAACGTACTGTCTAAGAAAAACAAGGAAGAAAAATAATGAATACAAAGGAAGCAGTGCGCCAGGCGTGTAAGTCTCAGCGCGCTGCTTTATCCGTTGCTGATTGTAGGCAGTGGACGTCGATATTGACGAATCAAATCGTCAATAGTCCTGAGTATATATCGGCAAAAAATATTATGGCCTATTTGGCGATGCCTAAAGAGGCCAATTTAGACGATGTGATTCGTCATGCTTTAGAACATGATAAATCTGTATACGTTCCAGTATGTACTGATAAGACGACTATGATTGCAGTTCGTCTTAAGTCTCTAGAATCTATCACTCAGGGTGTGTTAAATATACGTATTCCTGCTGAGCCATACGATATTATTGATCCGTGTGATTTGGATTTGATTTTAGTGCCTGGTGCTGGCTTTGACCGTCAAGGTGGTCGCATGGGAATGGGGAATGGGTATTATGATCGATTTCTCAAGGAACTTTCACCAAGTACATTTATGGGCGTTTGTTGGACTGTACAATTATGGGAAACACCAATCCCAATGGAAGCATTAGACCAACGAATGAGTAAAATTGTGACAGAGCAAGGCATTATACATTGTGTATAGCAGAAGGGAGCAACTATTTTGAACGGTAAAGCTATTATCAAGTTTTTAGTAGTCATTGCTGCCATCATTGGATTATTTGCGTATTTTATTCAACCATTAGCAGGCTCTTTGAAACAAGGCCTAGACTTGCAAGGTGGTACGCATATCGTATTGGAAGCAGAGGACTCTGCGACTGGTACAGCTGACAATGATGCAGTGGAACGGGCGAAGCAAATCTTAGAACGTCGTATTAATGAAATGGGTTTATCTGAACCATTGGTACAACGTGAAGGTGCTCGTCGTATTATCATTGAATTGCCAGGTGTAAAAGATCCTGACGAAGCGATTAAACGTATCGGTAAAACTGCGGTCTTGGAATTTAAAAACGACCAAGGTCAAACCGTTATGACTGGTGATGACTTAAAAGATGCGAAAGAAGAGTTAGGTCAAAATAAACAACCACTCGTTGCTATTGAATTAAGTGATGAAGGGGCTAAGAAGTTTGCTGATTTAACATCTAAAAATATTGGTCGTCGTATTGCCATTACATTGGATGGTAAAGAATTGACTAATCCTGTAGTACAACAAGCAATTACAGGTGGTAAAGCCACTATCTCTGGTAGTCAAAGTTTAGAAGAAGCTAAAGACTTAGCTATTTTATTACGTTCCGGTGCATTACCTGTTAAAATTAATGTATTAGAAGTGCGTACAGTTGGTCCTTCTTTGGGTCAAGACTCCAAGGATAAATCTGTTGTAGCCTTCAGTGCTGGTATTGCAATGATCATGATTTTCTTGGTTATTTTATATCGTTTTTCTGGTATCGTAGCTAATATTGCATTACTTGTATATGTTATGCTCTTATTGCTCGTATTAGGCAAAGGCTTTAATGCGACTATGACATTGCCAGGTATCGCGGGTATTATCTTGTCTATGGGTGTTGCTGTAGATGCGAACATTCTTATCTTTGAACGTTTTAAAGAAGAGGTGTTCTCTGGTAAGTCCATGCGTGTAGCTATGGAAGCCGGTTTCAGTCGTGCTTTAGCAACAATTACAGATGCGAACGTATCCGTTATTATTACAGCTGGTATCTTAACTATTTTAGGCTCTGGCCCTGTAAAAGGCTTCGCTATCAGCTTAGGCGTAGGCGTTGTTGTAAGTATGTTTACAGCGATTACGGTGAGTCATTTCTTGTTGCGCTTACTTATTGACTGTAATTTTACGAACCATCCATTCTGGTTTGGTGCGAATATCTCTCCAAGCACAAGTGCTGACGCATTTGCACCAAAATCTTTGAAAGGAGGTAAACGCAAATGACATTAGACGTAATTAAGCATCATCGTTGGTGGTTTGCTATTTCCTCCACACTTGTTATTATCAGCTTAATTTCCATATTTACTAAAGGGTTTAACTTTGGTATTGATTATACTGGTGGTACTATTGTTGAAGTTGTATTTGATCAACCTGTAGAGGTTAGTCAAGTTCGTGACGTTCTAAAAGAATATAATCTTGAAAATGCACAAATTCAGCTTTCCGGTGATACTACTGGTGATACAGCTGGCGAAGACGTAATGATTCGTACACGTAATCTTGAGTCTAGTGAAAGTGCAGCTGTTGTTGATTCTTTGACTAAATCTATTGGTAACAATACAGTTAAACGTATTGAAACTGTAGGTGCTGTAATTGGCTCTGAAGTTACAGAACATGCGTTATTAAATCTTGTTATAGCATTCGCAGCATTAGCTCTATATATTTCTTATCGTTTTGAATATAAGGTTGCCATTTCTGCTTTAGTTGCCATTTTTCATGACTTGATCATGGTTCTTGGTGTTTTCTCTTATTTCCAATTAGAGATTGATGCATCCTTCTTAGCTGCCATTCTTACAGTTGTAGGTTACTCTATGAATGAATCCGTAGTAATCTTTGACCGTGTTCGAGAAAATACGCATACTCACAAGCGTTCTGATACATTTGCAGATCTTGCGAATGCATCTATTACACAAAGTATTCATCGTAGTTTCTATACATTGGCAACAGTTATGTTTGCCTGTGTATCCCTTTATTTATTTGGTGGAGATACTACAAAGAACTTTGCTCTTTGTATGATTATTGGCTTTGCTAGCGGTGCGTACTCCTCTATCTGTGTAGCTACATCTTTGTGGGTTATGTGGAAGAGCCGCAATAAAAATGACGTACGTAATCAATAATAAGTTATAGATTATTATTGTGTTAATGATTAAAGTACAAGAACCTCTCTTGATTTATTTTTAGAGAGGTTCTTTTATTGTACGCCGAATAGGCATGACTAAACCCCCAGTTAAACTGGGGGTCGGTAAAAATTCTTAGAGAAAAGGAAAGAACCTCCTAGTGATAGAATGAAGT
>JAWETS010000013.1:0-36019 GCA_032480995.1 Veillonella sp.
ATATGAGGACCCTTTTAAGGGTAGCAAGTAATACATATCCCCTTTAAGGGGACCGTTACGAGTCAATGGCTATGCGGCTTGAACGTAGTGAAAGCCAGCACCTTTAGACGCTGGCCTAGTACTACGGGCTTATAGCCCGTGAGCAAACCACCCATTTTACGGGTGGTTCTGATTTAAGATTTATTTAATCAAGGCTGCCATTTAGAGTATCCAAATCCCATCATGATAATACTTACTACGAGCATGCCATTACCAAGGGTAATGGTGCTTTCAGTTGTGGCTAAACAGGTCATAAAGGATCCAATGCCCATAATGATTGTGCCTAGTATAGCAGATAGTTTATGAATTGCCATGATAATCACCCTTTGCTTTCACTAACAACATTAGGTTTAACAATATACGTAATGACTGCGTACAGTAGAGCACCGATTACAATCCCGTTCAGCGAAGCCAGTCCGAATGGTATGAATTTAACACAGACCAATGCGATGGCCCATGTAATCCATGGAACTAGATTCCATTTTTTGAAAGTCGCTTTGTTGTAATCGATATATTTTCCGCGATGAACCAGGTAAAAGTCTGCTAAGATAATACCGCATAGTGGCGGAACGATGATGCCTAGTGTACTTAAGAATACAAAGAGAGAGTCGATTTTATATGGTTGTGTCATTGTTGCTAATGCAGAGATTGCAATGAGCACGGCTAGCATAATATTTCTGTTTAGTTTGAAAGAGTTTGCTAGGTTCAATGATGTGGAATATAGGTTTGCACCATTTGTTGTAAAAATGTTTGTAGTTAATAATAGTAAGCTTGGGAACACGAGGCCAAAGCTTAATAGTACATTGATTAAGTCACCATCATTCATAGCAACGCCTGCGATAGCGCCGCAGCTGATCATTAAGGTATTACCGCCTAATAGACCGATTGTGCTCGCTGTAATAACATCTTTCTTGCTTTTACCATAGCGCATAATATCGGCGATACATGTAGCAGTGGATAGAATCCATGTACCGATAACGATGGTAATGCCTGAAAGTAAATCGATAGGTTGCAATGGCACATAGTTAAATAATTCTTGCCAGCCACCGATTGTTTGAACCGAGCGAGCCGCTGTTCCTAGGGAGAGGAATACGATAGATGGAATCGCAATATAGCCAAATACGGCAAGTGATTTAATGCCGAGAACTGCAAAGATACCCATGATAACGGCGCTGAGCATCATCGCAATGATTTCGCCTGTGTAGGAAAGGTTAAAAACTTGAGCAATAAAATGTCCATATAAAGCCGCTTGAATCGTGTACCAACCTAGATTGACGATAGGTACGAAGAGAGAGGCAATTCTAGATCCTTCCTGACCGAAGCTGTATCGCGTCAAAAGGGCAAAGGTAAGGCCTGTTTTATAGGCGATTACACTCACTAGCCCTGCGATGATACATAAGAAAATGTTGCCTAGAATCATGGCTAATAGTAATTCGTTAAAAGTCAGCCCTGCCGCTAATCCGCCACCAGCCATCATACTAGTTACAAGAAAAACGAATCCAGTCCAAACAATGGTGAGAGAAAAGCAGGACTTCCTTGCTCCTAACGGGACAGGCTCTCTAGAATACTCATTATCTGTGTTCGTATCAACTGGTTCAACAAACTCTAATTTCTCCTTACTCATACATCTATACTCCTTTACGTAATAAAAAAGCTACCATGATGCGTTTTAAGATTTATATAAGCATGGTAGTAGTAAAGACCTATTATGTAGTGTAAATATAGTGGATTTCTCTAATAAAGGATACATATTTAATTTGTCATAAACGAATGGTATTTGTCTTCATTAAAACATACTTAGAATGAATATTCAATATGGATATTATGGTCTTTTTTTAACTTCCTTGGCAATTGGTTTATTAGGTTAGTTAATAAATAAAGCTTAATAGTATTGCTATCAACGATGATATAGCATATAATAAAATTACATTAAGGATTTGCCTTAATGGAGCATAATTGTTGTCAAGTGGTAGAAGTTATTTCTTCCACTATACTTGTTTGGTAAACAAGAAGCTACGGCTTCAAGTATTACACGAGTAATGATAACTAGTATTGTAATACTTAGTTCGCATTGAAGATTCATCTTTAGTGTACTCCTTAGTATAACATACACAATAATTGTTAAATTATTAGTGGACGCCTGCTCGATAAAAAAGCATAGTGTAAAAATGTTAACCCGTAAATTTGCTATTCCACTAAAGCCTGTTTACGGGTTTTGCAATTGGAGGCTTTAATATGGAGTTTTCTGAATGGGAAGAGAAAGTTTCTAATATTAGTCGTAAGTATAGTCATTTTGACTTATGGATTAGTTACCAGAATGTTAAAGCATATATATTGGATTCGTTGCGTGTCAAGGCACATGGATTTTATCCATTAATTCATTTTGAAATGCCAAAGCCTAAATGGGTAAAAGAACAGGGGAAGGGAAGAGTCAGTACTGAGAAAAAACGAGATATTTATTATGCAGCGCATATCGACTCTTGGATATATAGGTATTATGCATATTGTATTAATGAAGCCTATAATAGGTATGCATCACAAATTGATATTGATCGTGTATCCGTGGCCTATAGAAATAATAAACCTGGAGAAAATAATATCTCATTTGCCAATAATGCTTTTTCTTTTATTAAGGATAGCCAAAGAAATAATGAGAAGGTTTATGTAATTATTGGTGATTTTACAGATTTCTTTGATAGCTTAAATCATAAATGCTTAAAGGAGCGTTTACAGCTTGTTTTAAATCAGGATAGATTAAGTCATGATATGTATGCTGTCTTTAAAAATATAACAAGAGCTACTTATGTTGAGTTAAATGATATATTAGACTGGCATAAATTAGACCATACTGATAAATCAAGGAGAATTATTAATAAAGTTACATTTAATTGTGGTCGTATTTTAGATGTAAAAGAATTAGGTTGTGATAAAGTTAAAATTCATAAAGATAACTGTAATGTTGGTGTTGCCCAAGGGACACCTATTAGTGCGGTATTATCAAATATATACATGATTCATTTTGATAAAAGGCTAACTGAAATAGCAAGGTCAGTAAATGGATTTTATCAGAGATATAGTGATGATTTTATTTTTATTTTCTCTGATGATGAAAATCAGTGTGGGATTAAATATATTATAAGTCAGATTCGTGAATGTGTAGATAATGCAGAAGGTCTAATTCTTAAAGATGAAAAAAGACAAATTTTTGAAATTTCTGATAATGTTGTAACTAATATTACTGACAGTTTTCTAGTGGAACCAAACTCTCATACACATAATCATGAGAGTACCTTAATTAATTATTTAGGGTTTAGTTTTGATGGAGAGCGAATATCGGTACGAGCTAAAACTTTGTCACGCTACTTTAGCAAAATGACTATTTCAGCTCATGCTATTTCTCGACAAAATGGTGTTACGCATCCTAAACGGGCTAAAAGTGTAAGCAAAAGAATTCCTTTGTACAAGGTATTTGATAGATTTACATATAAAGGAACAAAATCATATAGGCGCAGACATAGTCAAAAAAAACATGTGAGTATTATTACCTGTAATAATGGTAATTTTCACGATTATATATCACATGCACAGCATATTTTTAGGGAGGATTCACATATTTCACATGTGACTCAAAAGTCTATTGTTTATTTGAGACGACGACTTCGTAAAAAATTTAATAACCCAAATGATTAGATTTATAATTTTTAGATTGATATTTTGAGGGGTGAGTTGTAGTTTGACTAGACCTTGATAGTACTCTTCTTTTATAAATTTATATTATTTATGATATTAAAAAGTACTACCTTAGAACAAAGTTTTAAGGTAGTTTTTTAGTCTTATAGGTCTTATAATCTGATATATTTTATTCTATAACCATTTTTTATATTTTTATTATATGTTGCGATCATAAGATATGAGAAAGTAAATTAGCGGTGTTATTTGGATTATGAAAATAAGATGATACAATTGGGTGAGACGGTTATGGTGATTTTGAGAGATTTCAAGGTAGAGAAGAAGAAATTTTATTTTAGATTAACTCTGATATTGAGTACTGTAATCGTGTTAATTTAAGAGATATTTTTTATAGTATTTTGGTTTATGGGGAAATATTTAAGGGGTGTTAAAATGGCGTATTGGATTTTAAGTGCTGACTTTAAAAAGTGGAAACCAGAATTAGGAGATAGTTTTAAGAAGTGGTCTGACTGGAATAAACCTATTAACTATAACTGTTTTATTGCATCCAAAACACGATTAAAGGGTAATGTAACAAATCTTAATAAAAATGATATAGTGTTAATACATGCGAAAAAAAATGGAATTATAGGTGTAGGTTATATATCATATGTACCTATAGATAAAGCGACTATTAAAGAAAATGATTATGTTACTGTTGAGCCACTTATGGTTTTAGAAAATAATCTTACAATTGATGAGCTAACTAAACATAATCTGAAAACAGGATACCAAAATAGTTTTACATCTTGTGATGAAGAGAAGTTTAATAAAATTATAGATTTGGCGGGTATTAGAAGTGTTTTAAATGATCAATTAAAAAGGTTGCAGCTGAATTTTATTAGTTCTTCTAAATTTAATATTATTAGCAAAGATAAAGATATTGATTTTTCGGTTAATCAGGATGTTTTTGATTCATTATATTTGCCTGAGTCTATTATTAATAAAATAGTGGACTTATTAAGGAGAAAAAAGAATATTATCCTTCAAGGGCCTCCTGGTGTGGGAAAGACTTATATTGCAAAGAAAATAGCTGATTCTATTACTAATACATCAAATTCTGATTTTGTGCAATTTCATCAAAATTATTCTTATGAAGATTTTGTAATAGGATATAAACCAAATGATAAAGGTGGATTTGATTTAATAAAAGGTAAATTTTATTCAGCTTGTTTAGAAGCGTATAAAATGTATGATATTGATAATGAGTTGGTAAATCCATATGTATTTACCATTGATGAAATTAATCGTGGAAATATTAGTAAAATTTTTGGTGAATTATTAATGCTCATAGAAAATAATTATCGAGGTCATACTATTTCACTAGCAAGTAATACACCATTTTCTGTTCCTAAGAATCTATTTATTATCGGTATGATGAATACTGCAGATCGTAGTTTGGCAATGATTGATTATGCATTACGTCGTAGGTTTAGTTTTATTTCTATACCACCTGTATTCGAGGGGATAAAAGGCGATGATTTAATAAGTTGGGGGAGTCCAGATAGCTCTGCTGATGAAGCTAAACGGGTGTTTGCACGTTTTCTAAATAAAGAGAAGTTGAATACAGAGTATGGGAAATCATTAATTAAAGCCGTTATTGATTTAAATAGAGAGATTGAAGATAAACTGGGAAAAGGATTTATAATAGGGCATAGCTATTTTTGTAATTTATCCATCGATGATAATGATATTACTAAGGAATGCTTACGTGATGTAATTGAATATGATATTGTTCCGTTACTAGAGGAATATTGGTTCGATGATACTGATATGGTTAAGAAATGGAAAGAAACATTATTTGCGGCGGTACAATAGGTGTTATATGTATTTATATAAGACGATTCCAATTGAAAATGTTTTTTATATGCTTACATACATAAGTGGAATAGCATTTGATCATAGAATTACAGGTAATCTCAAAACTGACAATAGAACGCTATTTTCCTATTATATTGATTTTTTTTCTGAAGAATTGAAAAAGATTGTACAACAAGGTTTATATAAAACATATATTAATTATGATGAACCTTTATATACTGTTCGTGGTCAGATTGTGCTGAGTGATTCATTACGACTAAAGGGCCGTGGTCATAATACAATAGTCTGTGATTTTGATGAGCTTTCAATCGATACTATTCATAATAGTATTATTAAAGCTGTTATTGAATTGTTGCTTTTTAAACATTCTGACATGCTTTTACCTGAACAGAAGAAAAAATTATATACATGGGGCATATTTTGGGGAGATGTTCAGTCGATATCATTAAGATTAATCGATTGGGACAAAATTCAATATAATCGACAAAATATTAGGTATCGAATGATATTATTTTGGGGTCAATTAATTACTGAAGCATGGCTCCTATGTACTGATGAAGATAATGTTGATTTACCTTTTATAAATAATCAATCTTTATGTAATATATTTGAGAAGTTCGTGTTTATGTATTGTAAACATTATTGCAGTAATGTTTATCCTGATATTAGCGTTTCTGCCCGACAAATGGAATGGTGTAACAGTGATAAAGGCGAATTCATGCCTATTATGCGTACCGATATTTTATTGCATGATAGCAGAGCATGTAAGACCCTTATTATTGATACAAAGTTTTATAAACAGATATTTACCTCTCGAGATAGAGGTAATAAGAAGGTATTTAGATCAAATAATTTGTATCAAATCTTTTCGTATATTATGCATTATAAATATAATCATATTGAGGATAATATAAGTGGATTGTTATTATATGCTGGCACTCAGGATGAAATGAATGGGAAAAAAATTTTTGAACATAATGTATGCGATATCCAGCTAGATGTTGAAATATTAGACCTATCGGTTAGTGCTGATAGAATAGAATATCAACTAAAGGATATGATACAAAGATATTTTGGAAAAGCTAATAGTAAATAATCATAATTTATAGTAAGGTATTTAAAGGTCCGTATTTAAGAAAAGTACGGGCTTTTAAGTTTTTTCTTAAGTTTTACGTATTCTGTAGTATTAATGGACTATAATAATATATTGTGATATTAAGAAATCAACATATATTAGTCTTGTACGGATACTAGTGTAACAAATACTTATTAGTGTATATAGTTTTATAATAAAAGGATGTTGTATGTATAATGTAACAATTACAACGACAGGCATTTTTAATGAGATTCGTCCTTCTTTGTTTCCTCTTGTAGAGGGCAAGGAAGGGATTACGTTTATGAATGCTTTTGAGTATAGTACGGATGATATTTTGCCTTTTGAAGAGGGCGATGATATTACGGATAATGGACCTGAGATTGAGCTAGAGCATGAACGGATTCGAGCCTTTATAATCGCTCTTTGCGCAGAACATGGTAAACCGTATAACGAATTACGAGATGAGTTCGTAAAGGCTTTGCCTGAGTTTATGCTAGATGGTACCTATAAAGGTGAGGAGCTACTTTCAGTAAAGAGAAGAGGGCGTTACAATGTCCATGCCTTGTATAAGAGCGCGCGTGGACGAGATTTACTATTCCAACGTAATTATGGAAATACGAATGGGATGCTTTACTTATCTGACCATATGGTGGGATATTTAATAGAGTCTTTATATGGTAGGAGTGGAATTTTTGGAATGGCAGCAGGAGCACAGCGTATTACCACTCCTTTGCGGTGTTATACCATTCATCAAGCAATAAATCGCGTTGATAGATATTATTTACCTGAGTTAATTGCTGTTCAAGCCCTAGATAATACCTATTCTATGGATGAATCAAACCGGTCTGAGTTTCTGTTGATTGCTGATGCATTGGGGGCTTATATGGTGCAGACCATGCATGGTCAGACAGAATCTGAACAGTTAGATACACTATCCAAAGATCCATTTTTCCGCAAAATTTGTGAACCTGTTCATCGGTTTTATAGGAATTTGACCAATGATGCCATCATTTCTGTATATGATGAAAGTAACGACTGGACTGATAGCTTGTTACATGATTATATATATAATCTATATGACAGATTCAGTGAGGGACTAGACTTTTGGGAGGAAAAAAATGAAGGTGTACTTGGTTATGTGAGATATCGTATACTAAGTCCTTTGGCGGATGATCTTGTTAGAGAATTATCTCAGGAAAAGCTACGTATCGATTTATATCCTGGCTTGGATAAAGCTACAGCGTATTTTAATTTCTTGGTGCCCTATACGAGCCATGCAAAGAACATGCTTATTAAGATAGGCGTTAAAGAAGATGATGATTGCCAGAACGATATGACTGATGATGGGAATACCTGTGGAGGTCTATTGTCTCGAGTAGAATCACTGCCTCATGAAGGAGTTCAATTGACGGTATTGGAACGTATATATTGCCTTCTAGATGCTTGTTATGAGGCTATTCGACGATATCAGAACTATGAAGCGCTTGTGCCTATCGTTGATACTTTGGATGCAACTATAGGTGAGGTAGATATTGAATCTCCTGACTCTTGGCAGGCTGAGTATGTGCAGAGAGTATCTCGATTATCTAAATGGTACCGCATGCTAGGGAATGCTTTCACAGGAAATAATACCTATTGGAATTTATTGCAAGACCTTATTACAGCACAAGAGCAAGCGCCGTTGGTTCATGAGCCTTATTTCAATAACTATATTTGTGATGTAAGCTGTCAGGACAATGTCTTTAATCTAGAATGTTTGCGGTATTTATTGTTGCATCATGATATTGAAATAGATAATCGTGAAAGCTACGAGCATCATGTTCAGTCTATCGATCATCCATACTTCAAGATGCCTTTCAAGGCATATGGACAAATACATGATTTGCTAGACTTAGAGACTGAACTCAATAGTAATGATATTGTATATTTCTTAGTTCTCTTGAAAGCCATCCATCGTTTCTACCTAGATCAATTAGACCAAGATTTATGGAAAGCGTTGATCCAATTATGGTCTATGTATGGTAAACGAAATTTCCAAGACTATTACGCAGAATGCTTATGTGCTAAGTATATGGTTGTGCTCGCTGTACATATGGGGGATAGAGAAGCGGCAACACACATCAAGCAGAATTTACACACAAGCTTTGAGAGGGCAAGACATTGGTTTGAGCCCGTACCGAGTGATTATGGATGGTCTACCTTTGCATTCTATATGATGGGTCAAATCGACGAAGCCCTTGGTAATTTAGATTTAGCGCAAGATAACTATGATAAAGCCTATGTTACACAAGCCTATACACAAGCTAGCTGGGCTTACTATGAAAGCAAATATAACAGCCTCTGGAACGGAACTCAACCATCAACAATTGAAACAAAAACAGTAGCAACTGAAATGAAACTTGTTGTAGACGTAATCAAACCAGATTTTGAGGCTGTTATACAGGAGAATAAAGGGAAATTCTCCACTATTGATGAATATAAAGAGTACTTCAATACACATATGATGTATCTATATAGATAAATCGTTGTATAGGATAACTAAAAAAGCCTTACAAAAAGCAAATAGCCCTCCGTTGCCTAGTGTAACTAGATAACTGAAAGGCCATTTCCTAATCTTTTTTCAATTTCGAGATGCGCCTGACGTTACGACTCGTCTGACTATCTTCTTATATTATAGTAAGGTTATTATATATCGTCAAATTATGATGAACACGTGTATGGCATACAGTTTGATGAGGGTATTGTAAAATAAGAAAAACTCCTATTGGCTTTCACCGATAGGAGTTTTTGGTTTTATAATTGTAATTGTATAGCACTTTTAAGTCTATTATTAAGTTACAGATTATAATAAATTGATTATATTTCTTTTACATCATCAGGTATAGCCGGAGGAGCCGGTGGTTTACCCATGGCTCTTTCAATGCATACGACAGCTACAAAGGCGATGAGGCTGACGATGGAACCGAAGATGATGGACATAATGCCATATGGGTTGCCAACAAATTCCCAGTACACGCCTGCGATGGAGCCGAGCACGATGGACCAAATGCCAGCGCCAGCTGTTGCATTTTTCCAAGTAAGGCCAAGTAGGAATGCGGCGAATGGGCCAGCGGATCTCATTGTGAAAGCAAATACGAGCATCGGAATGATGGCTTTGCTTACGAGGGAGATGATAATGGCGATGATACCGAGGAATAGCACGCATAGACGGCTATATCTAGTGAGCTGTGCATCGGTGAGGCTTTTACCAAAATGATGTTCCACAATATCCTTGGTAAATACAGTTGCGGCGCCTAATAGGTCGCCTGCGCCTGATGAAAGTGTGGCCGATACGACAGCGGCCATAACGAAGCCCGCCATTACTGGAGACATGAGGTTAAGTGCTACCGTTGCCACTGCATTGTTGGCTTCAATTCTGGGGAATTCAGCCAATGCTACGAGGCCTAAAATCGCAGGAACAAAGGCGAATAGAGCCATGATAATCCCGCAAATGATAGAACCGAGAACGGCCGTTCTTTCATTTTTCGCTGCAAAGTACCGCTGAACTGACTCTTGGCCAGTGGAGAAGGTCATGAAATACATGATGACAAGGCCGATGATGGTTTTCCAACCCACCTTTGTGAAGCCAAGCTGTTCAGGTGGCAATTTTGCCACTACTGATTCCCAGCCGCCTACATTGTGCAACACAAACGGCACCGCGAGGGAGAAGCCCCCAACGAGAACGAAGAAGTGGATAACGTCCGTCATCGTTACGCTCCACATGCCGCCGGACATGGTGTAAATTACGAGTACCGCACCGCAGATGAGGATGGCGAGCTCTGTTGAAAGTCCGGTGAGAACGCTAATAATGGTTGCAGTTGCTGTAATCTGTACGCCTGCCAGTGTAATCGTTGCCAGCATGGACAGAATGGAAGTAATGAGATGGCTAGACGCGCCGAAACGACGGCCGATGATCTCCGGTACAGTTGTTGCCATGGCACGCCGCAAGAGTGGTGCGATGAAAGCAACGAGAATAACACCAATCCCTGCAGATACGACGTACCAACCTGCAGATAAACCCCAAGAACCATACGCTTTCGCTGCTACACCTACGGTGCTCCCACCACCGATTTCTGTAGCTGCTAATGTGCCTGCCGTCATAAGAACCCCAATACGACGACCTGCGAGTAGATAGTCAGTACTATCTTTTACACGAATATGACAATACACGCCGACTAATAAATTCAGTAATAAATAGGCGCAAACAATAACCCAAATAATAGTCAGAGAATCCATATGACACCTCCAAAAATTTACACTATCTAGAGATTCATACTAAATCACCCTTACTACTTGCGGTGCATATATCAAGTATAGTTTAATTATCCATAAAAACTGGGGAAAATACAAAGAGGAGTTTCTTGGAACGTTGGAGAATGTATATATATTAGGAACTAAAATATAAAATTATTAATCATAGGCACAGCCTTATTTACATAGTATACTTATGCTAATAAGACTGTGCTTATTTTATTGAGAGACAAGATTCATTTTTTGAGAGAGGTTTTTATGATTCAACGTATTTTGATGCTAGCTCTTGTGTTGCTGGCTTTCACCATGCCTACAGAGGCAATTACATTTCAGGAGCTGAAGACGTCACCACAGTTTAAGCTAGTTCATCAGCATGAGTATGAGAAACCGAGTGCAATTGTTAATGATGGTGGTATGTATGTGTATTTAAATACCTATTCTGTGGAGGTCCAAAAGTATGCGCCGCCACAGTATACATTGAGTGCTATTTATTATGTGGTACATACGTCGCACTATCAGGCTGAGATTATTGAAAAAAGGCTCACTGTAAATTATGATGCAAACTATTCATTGGCCACATTGATTAAATCATCTCATACGATGAATCCGAGTCCATCTATGTTGGCTTTGATTGAGGCTAGTGAAAGTAAGTCGGGCTTATTTATGTCTGATTCAGACCGTGCAATTTATACACTGGATGGTGCGCTTAAGAAGAACCCATCTTCGGAAGGTACTAGGAATCTTCCGCTTAATCGCAAGAATATTATTATGTATGATTTAGCAGATGCTATGTTTATGTCTGCCTATCAGCAGCATTTTGATGATATTGTGGCCCAATGAGGTGGATGATGAAACGCATATATTTACTTTCACTATGGTTACTAAGCTGCCTCGTGTTGCCAATGCAAATCCAAGCCGTATCACAAGCTGACTTATTAAACGCAGAACGATTTGAACACATCGATTCGAGTGCTGACTCTGGAAGAGGAGATGGAAAATATTTGGATCTTTCATCTGTTAAGTCTGTAACGGCGCCGAATGGCCATCGTCGTATTGAAGCCGTCATTTATGTTTCCATGCCTGCTGCGAATATGATTCAAGGACTTTCAGTACAATACGATTACCAAATGGATCGTTCTTTGCGCCATTTGATTAATGATCATGATAGAAGTTTAAAACAAGGTGATAAGACCCCATATATCTCTATTTGGCGTGCAAAGCAAGGAAGTTCAGGAATTACAGGGACCGTTAATGATGGCGGTACCTATTACAATAATGGACAAATTCGCCAACAACGTATATATGCAGAAAATCTAAAAGCTATGATTCTACCTGCTGAATTTGGTGATGAAAAATATAAATTGCCTAATTTGATCTATAAAAAGATCTTTGGACTATCTTATGATGATGAGTTGTAATATTTATGTATGGCACTAGAGTGGTTAAAACAGTGAATAAACATAGATTAAAGATAAAACTTGTTTTTGGACTCCTAATAAAGCTTGTACTTTTACTTATTTGGGGAATCTCTATTTGGGCTTTCTATACATTGCTCTATGATCGATATGTATTAGAAGCATATCCATTAAGGGATTATTTGCCAGTATTGATATTTACCTTTGGGAATATTTGGGTTTTACCGTGGCTTATTTTGTGGCATGAGAAACTATATCCAGCGTTTGATAAACCAAAAATTTATTATAGAGTGAAAGCTTGGTACTTTTCTTTGAAAGACCAATCTTTAGTGGGGACATTTATCTTTTATAGTATAGATTTTGTTATAAAGCTAGGGATATTAATGTATGGCACTATTATTGTTTTAGCTATTGTTATTTTTGTATCTCTTACTTGGCTCCGGTTCTGATCATTACTGGACTGATTCTTCATTAGCTCTTAAAAGCTCCTAAATACGCATATTAGATTTCTGATATATTTTTAACTTATTTACATAATGTAAAAGCCAAGCTATTCATAGTTAGGAATAACTTGGCTTTTATTAGTTTATTCGTATATTTATATAATATAATGCTTATTGTATCGCATATTAGTTCGTTCTATAATAGACTTAGGATAGTTAGGCGAGGTTGGGCCTCTCTTCGTTTTTGAAGGGAGGGTTGCTTATGAGTGGTTATAAAATCATTATGATTATCCTTGGGATTTTATCAGTCATGATATCCTTTGGAGCACTTGTGGCGCTTATTTGTCTAGAAATAGCAAAATAGCCCTTCGTTTCTTCGGAAATTAGATAAAACGAAAAGGCCATTTCTACATGTTATTTGTTTGTGAGATGAGCCTGACGTCACTACTCGTCTGACTATCTACTTATATTATAGGGATAAAGGGATATATCGTCAAATGGAGATAAACCTTATATATACCAATTATAGATATATCATACATATACTAAATTATAAAATTATTAATAATAGGCACAGCCTTGTTTACATAGTATACTTATGCTAATAAGGTTGTGCTTATTTATGTTGTAATGTGAGAGAAAAAAGAGAGGGTTTTATGTTACGTAAAAGTTTGATTATCATGGCTGTACTAGCTGCTTTCACCATGAATGTAAGCGCTGTACAGATAGAAGTGCCAGCAGGACAGCCACCTATACCAGGGGCAGATGCGAATATCCCTGCCAATGCCTATGAAAACTATCGGGCCGGTAGCTTGAGCAATGTAGGAGCTAGTGATGTTATAAAATTACATTCTGAATCTAAAAAACGCATGGACATGTATGTAACTGACTGGGGACTAACACGAGATGAAGTCAATCAGATAGCAAGCGATTCGGAGAAGTTGATGGACTTACTTGTTAATGAGTCTGCAGTTGTGTTGTTGCATGATGAGCGTAATAACATTCGGGCATCTGTTCCTGGACTACTATTAGCAAGTAAGTATTACCCAAAACGCAGTGATGGTGAACGTTTATCTATTGTAAGAGAGAATTCCATATTTTTTGCGATTGGTACAAAACAGAATTATGATGATGCATTAGGCAAATTAAAATCAGAGCGAAAAGGGGAGTTTACATATCCGGGTATCACACATGGTAAATGGGCTATTGAAACTGAGTCTTTCGGTGAGAATACGCCTGCTATGGTTGCTGTAGTTGGTTTATTTAATCAACCGAATCAAGAATATATGGTAGGTCTTAGCTACAAAAATCAGCCTGTTACCGGCAAGCTCGAGCACGTTATGAGTAATTATGTAATTCCGTCGATTCGATCGTTAGATGACATGGATCATTATAGTGAAAGTATTCAATGGGATAATTTCACATATCGTATTCCTAAAGGGCTCAAACTAATAGCACAGAAATCGTTAAAGGACTCTGCCGAAATGAGAGACTATCGTGGATCAGGTATCCGACTTATTGTAGCTAAGAAACCTGTAAAAGTAGATGATAAATATATCTATTCATTTATTGACGAGATTTCGGAAATAAAGCCAGAAAGTCAAATCATAGGTGATGCACCTATTCAATCAGCATCTGTTTGGAATAATGGCGTTCCTAGTCTTTTAGTAGATAACTATCAACCAGGAAAAACGTCTTTAATGCATCGATTCTTACGTGATGACAAGAATGTATATATAATGAGCTTAGTTTATATTGATGGGGCTACGCCATATTCTCATATTCAGCTGCGTAATACGGTAGAATATTCTGATTTTGCAAATGTTGAGACACTGCGGAATAAAGTAATCCGTATGCAAAGTAAAGATAAAATGTAATTCAGTTGTTTATAAGATCGTTCAGGAGAGAGAACATGAAAAGAAAATACATGATTACGGGGCTTGTTATCGGCCTGCAATTGGTAAGTGGTTATAGTTATGTGACAGATGCAAGTTGGTTGAGCAAAACGTGGGATCGCCTTGAAACAAATGCAGCGAAACAGTCTTACGATTGGCCGAAAGCTGAGCAGTATACTCATTATGCGGGAGGACAACTTGTAGGTGCTAACTTACCAGACGAGGATATGATGGTTCTTGGTGTTTCATTAGGTAATACTTTTGATAGTGTGAAAGCAAGTTTGGGGCAGCCTACTAAAGAAACTAGTAGAGGACTCACCTATGGTGGTGTTACCTTTGGGAGTTTTAAAATGGATGGTGTAGAGTCAGTTGTTACCTATATGATGATCGAGAATCGTGATGCCACAACACATAGAGGCATTGCCGTAGGCGACTCCATGCGAAAAGTCCTTAATGTATACGGTAGACCTGATTTAGTAGACTCTAATAATCGATGGTTTTATGGGAAATATCGCTATCGTACGGATATGATGCATGGCATACAATTTGAACAAAAAGGCGATAAAGTAAGTAAAATTATGATTTATAGATAATTATATTAGAATAAAAGAGACGAAAAAGCCGAGCTACGTTAAATTTTGAGTAGCTCGGCTTTACTTATAAACATAACTATTTATTAACTTTTATGTACTCGATTATGAGTATAATTATAAGATTTATGAAAAACATATGAATTAATTTATTGTTTTATGCTAAAATGAAGTTAATTATACGGTGTTTGGCGACTTATAGATTATATATCACGTTTAAATAGTAAATTTTGGCAATAAAAAACTCAATTCCGAAGAATTGAGAGTAGGTGCCCTACGTCGGGCAGCCCGAAGGCATTGTAAATTAATTTGTATTTGAACTCGTAATGTAATTCTGTAAACCTCCAAAACTAGTTGGATTAATTATAGTATAGTTAAGCATTTGATGAATGTCAATTATTAATTTCCAAAGGAGAGGACTTATGGAAACGCAAGCATCGAACCAACTTATTTCAAGTCATTTGAAAGGATATCCAATTAAAGATTATTTTGTGGGGTTAGATATTGGTACAAGCTCAGTGGGCTGGGCAGTAACCAATAAGGCCTATGAGTTGCTGAAATTTCGATCTCATAAAATGTGGGGAAGTCGTTTGTTTGATGAGGGAGAATCCGCTGTAGCACGTCGTGGATTCCGGTCCATGCGTCGTCGTTTGGAACGTCGTAAATTACGCTTAAAACTATTAGAAGAATTGTTTGCTGATGCTATGGCACAGGTGGATTCTACATTCTTCATGCGTCTTCGTGAAAGTAAGTACCACTATGAGGATAAAACGACCGGTCATAGTTCTAAACATATTTTGTTTATCGATAAAAACTATACTGATCAAGATTATTATAAAGCGTATCCTACTATTTATCATTTGCGTGCAGAGTTAATGAAAGATGGTACTGATGATATTCGTAAGTTATTCTTGGCAGTACATCATATTTTAAAATACCGTGGTAATTTTCTCTATGAAGGGGCTTCATTTGATTCAAATGCTTCAACGCTTGATGATGTGCTTAAACAAGCTTTAGAAAATATTACATTTAATTGCTTTGATTGTAATTCTGCTATTAGCTCTATAGGGCAAATCCTTATGGAGGCTGGAAAAACAAAATCTGATAAAGCCAAAGCCATAGAACATTTGGTTGATACATATATAGCTACTGATACAGTAGATACTTCTAGTAAAACTCAAAAAGATCAAGTCAAAGAAGATAAAAAAAGACTTAAAGCATTTGCAAATTTAGTATTAGGTTTAAATGCTAGTCTTATAGACTTGTTCGGCTCTGTAGAAGAGTTAGAAGAAGACCTTAAAAAGCTTCAAATAGCAGGAGACACATATGACGATAAACGAGATGAGCTAGCTAAAGCTTGGAGTGATGAGATTTATATTATTGATGATTGTAAATCTGTATATGATGCTATTATACTCCTGTCCATTAAAGAACCCGGTCTTACTATTTCTGAATCTAAGGTAAAAGCTTTCAACAAGCATAAAGATGATTTAGCTATATTGAAATCTTTATTAAAGGCTGATAGAAGCATTTATAATGAGATGTTTAAAGCTGATGAAAAAGGTTTACACAATTATGTACACTATATTAAACAAGGTCGTAAAGAGGAAACAAGTTGTAATCGCGAAGAGTTTTATAAGTACACTAAGAAGGTCGTAGAGGGACTACCAGACTCTAAGGATAAAGAATATATTCTTAGTGAAATTGAATTACAAACGTTATTGCCATTACAGCGGATTAAAGATAATGGTGTTATTCCATATCAATTACATTTGGAAGAGCTTAAAACTATTCTTGATACATGTAAATCTAAATTCCCATTCTTAAATGTAGTGGCAGATGGTTATTCTGTAGCAGATAAACTCATTAAAATGCTAGAGTTTCGCATTCCGTATTACGTAGGGCCTTTAAATACTCATCATAATGTAGATAACGGTGGTTTTGCTTGGGCGGTTCGTAAAGCGTCTGGACGAGTAACTCCGTGGAATTTTGATGATAAAATTGATCGGGAGAAATCAGCAGCAGCTTTTATCAAAAACCTTACTAATAAATGCACCTACCTTTTGGGTGAGGATGTGCTGCCCAAATCATCACTTTTGTATAGTAAGTTTATGTTGCTTAACGAACTTAATAATGTACGTATTGATGGTAAACCATTAGAGACAAAGGTAAAAGCGCATCTTATTAAGGCCGTATTTAAGCAAGACCATAAAAAAATGACCAAAAATCGGATAGAGCAGTTTTTAAAAGATAATGGTTATATTTCAAAAACTCATAAACATGAGATTACAGGTCTTGATGGAGAAATTAAAAATGATTTAGCCTCTTATCGTGATATGGTTCGTATTCTTGGGACTAATTTTGATGTATCTATGGCTGAAGACATTATTGCGGATATAACTATCTTTGGTGAAAGTAAGAAAATGTTGCGAGAAACATTGCGTAATAAATTTTCTTCGCGCCTTGATGATGAAGCTATCAAAAAATTGTCAAAATTAAGATATCGAGATTGGGGCCGTCTTTCTAAGAAATTACTAAATGGTATCGATGGTTGTGATAAGATTGGAGACGGTACTTCTGTAACCATTATAGAAGCAATGCGTGATTTTAGCTATAACTTAATGGAACTATTAGGCGATAAATTTTCCTTTATGGAACGTATTCAAGAAATAAATGCTAAATTAACAGAAGATCAAATCGTGAACCCTCATGATATTATCGATGATTTAGCGCTTTCACCTGCTGTTAAACGTGCGGTATGGCAAGCATTGCGCATCGTTGATGAGGTTGTACATATTAAAAAAGCTTTACCGGCTCGTATCTTTGTAGAAGTAACACGGTCAAATAAAGCGGAGAAAAAGAAAAAAGATTCCCGCCAAAAACGATTATCAGATTTATATGCAGCGATAAAAAAAGATGATGCATTATTAAGCGGACTTACGAACGAAGAGTTTGGAGGGCTAAAATCAGGACTAGCTAAATATGATGATGCGGCTTTAAGAAGTAAAAAGCTTTATTTATACTACACTCAAATGGGACGCTGTGCTTATACTGGTGAAGTTATAGATTTAAGTCAGTTAAATACAGATAACTATGATATTGATCATATTTATCCTCGTAGCCTTACCAAGGATGATAGTTTTGATAACTTAGTGTTATGTAAACGAACTGCAAATGCTCAGAAATCAGATACATATCCAATTAGTAAAGAAATTCAAAAGGCACAAAAGGCATTCTGGATATTCTTAAAGCAACAAGGTCTTATTAGTGAACGGAAATATGAGCGCCTTACTCGCATTACACCACTTACAGCTGATGATTTAAGTGGCTTTATTGCTCGTCAACTAGTAGAAACTAATCAATCTGTTAAGGCTGCCACAACATTACTGCGTCGTCTTTACCCAGGTGTTGATGTAGTCTTTGTAAAGGCTGAAAATGTAACAGACTTCCGTCATGATAATAACTTTATCAAAGTTCGCTCATTGAATCATCACCATCATGCTAAAGATGCTTATTTAAATATTGTTGTTGGTAATGTATATCATGAAAGATTTACTCGTAACTTCCGTGCATTCTTTAAAAAGAATGGAGCTAATCGTACATATAACTTAGCGAAGATGTTCAATTATGATGTAAATTGCACAAATGCTAAAGATGGAAAAGCTTGGGATGTAAAAACAAGCATGGATACTGTTAAGAAAATGATGGACAGCAACGATGTTCGAGTGACGAAACGTTTATTAGAACAAACTGGTGCATTAGCTGATGCAACTATATATAAAGCTACTGTTGCAGGGAAAGCTAAAGATGGTGCTTATATAGGGATGAAAACCAAGTCTAGTGTATTTGCAGATGTTTCTAAGTATGGTGGCATGACAAAAATTAAGAATGCCTATTCTATTATTGTTCAATATACAGGTAAAAAAGGCGAAGTGATTAAGGAAATCGTGCCATTGCCAATCTATTTAACAAATCGAAATACAACTGATCAAGATTTAATTAATTATGTAGCATCTATTATTCCACAAGCAAAAGACATTTCTATCATTTATGGAAAACTGTGCATTAATCAATTAGTTAAGGTTAATGGATTCTATTATTATTTGGGTGGGAAAACTAATAGTAAATTCTGTATTGATAATGCGATTCAAGTCATTGTTTCAAATGAATGGATTCCATACCTCAAAGTGCTTGAGAAGTTTAATAATATGAGAAAAGATAATAAGGATTTGAAGGCAAATGTTGTATCAACAAGAGCTCTTGATAATAAGCATACGATAGAGGTTAGAATCGTAGAAGAGAAAAATATAGAGTTCTTTGATTACTTGGTAAGTAAACTTAAAATGCCTATATATCAAAAGATGAAAGGGAATAAAGCAGCTGAATTATCAGAAAAGGGATATGGTTTATTTAAAAAAATGTCTTTAGAAGAACAGAGTATTCATTTGATAGAGCTTTTAAACTTATTAACAAATCAAAAAACTACTTTTGAAGTTAAGCCTTTAGGAATAACAGCATCTAGATCAACTGTGGGGAGTAAAATAAGTAATCAAGATGAATTTAAAGTTATCAATGAATCCATTACAGGATTATATTCTAATGAAGTAACTATAGTTTAAAACGAATGTGTTAGTATTAGGGGTTATTATGAGTTGGCGTACGGTAGTCATAAGTAGTCGTTCTAAGTTAGATTTTAAAATGAATTACATGATTATTCGCAAAGACTTTGAGACGACTAAGGTATATATTGATGAAATATATATGCTGATTGTTGAATCTACGGCGGTGAGTCTCACCGCCGTACTACTAAACGAGTTGATTAAGAAAAAGGTGGCTATTGTGTTTTGTGATGAGAAACGGAATCCAGCCAGTGAGCTTCTTCCGTTACATGGTAGTCACAATAGTAGTAAACGATGTTTTGAACAGGCTGAATGGTCTAAAGAGTTGAAAGCTTCTATATGGACAGAAATTGTACGACGTAAGATTATGAATCAAGCAGAGCTATTACAGCATCAGGAGTTAGTTGAAGCAGATTTACTATACCAATATCTTGATGAGTTGACTCTAAATGATGAAACTCAACGTGAGGGGCATGCTGCAAAAGTATATTTTAATGCTTTGTTTGGAAAATCATTTTCTCGCGAACAGGATAATGCTATTAATGCAGCACTGAATTATGGATATGCGATATTGCTTTCTGTGGTAAATCGAGAGATTTTATCGTTAGGTTATATTACTCAGCTAGGTCTTAATCATTGTAATCAATTTAATCCGTATAATTTAGGTTCTGATTTGATGGAACCGTTGAGAGGCTTTGTTGATGCGGTTGTTATCAAGTCGATACCTACAGAATTCAATCGAGATGTTAAATTGTCACTTATAGAATTACTATCTGAAGATGTAAAAATTAATGATACTATTCAGACATTTAGTGCTGCTATTCGCATTTACTGTAAAAGTGTATTTGATGCATTGCGGAATCAAGATGCTTCAGAGATTAGGTTTATGGAATATGAGCTATAGATTTATGAGAATACTAGTGATGTTTGATCTACCGACGTCGACTTCGGTAGATAGAAAAGAATATAGGAATTTTAGAAAGTATTTAATTGTATCAGGATTCCTCATGTTACAAGAATCTGTGTACTCAAAATTAGTTCTTAATACAACTAGTGCCAACATTATAATGGACCATGTACGTAAAAATAAGCCACCTAGTGGTAGCTTGTTTATGTTAACTGTTACAGAAAAACAGTTTTCAAGAATGGAGATTGTAGTAGGAGATAAGCAAAGTGAGGTTATAGACTCAACGGAGAGGGTGCTTATGATATGAAATTGATGTATCAAGATTCTACGTTAGACTTTGAAGTATCTAGTGATAAGGTAACGGTTATATCATTTGAGAATTGTAAAGTATTTCGACGTATGGTCACAGAGCTTGATATACAATGCGATGGAGGGGAAGGCCCCTGGATTTTAAATGATAATAATAAGGCGTTCAATTTAGATAAATATGGACATATAATACTTAATCCATTATATGTAGATATAAATAGTAAAGCCTTATTAACCAAATTACAAAATCAATTATCTAAAGAAGCCTTGTTGATGACAGAAGAGGTGGCAGATATTGTAAATCGTCTTCATGCTTTTTATTATTCTTTAGAATTTGGATATCCTTTATCAATCCAACATAAACTTGAAATTGGTACTGCTGAACTTATTAAGTTAGGTAGCTTTAACTTTGAGTTTAATCGTACAGGGGATATTATGGATTTCATGTCCTACATAGAAGTGGTTGATACATTATTATCTCCCATGGTATATATTATGGTAAATCTAGATTTAGTTTTAAATGATGATGAGATTAATGCATTTTATCACAACATGTTGAGTAGACAATTACGATTAGTTTGTTTAACGACAGGATCTTTTGTTAAAGAAAATCTTGATAAAAGTCTTATTAATGGGTATATTTTAGATAATGATTTTTGTGTTATTTAAGGAGTATACAGAATTACACCTGGTGGTAGCCCGAGTTACTCTTGAGCCTCAAATTTAATTTGGGGTTTGAGAGTAGTGTAATTCTGTAAACCTCTAAAACTGTTGGTTCTTTTTCTTCTTTAGGTTCTTCGTTTGAGAGTAGTGTAATTCTGTAAACCTCTAAAACTGGCATATTCAATTACCATCGCTTGCTGTTGTTTGAGAGTAGTGTAATTCTGTAAACCTCTAAAACGTAAAAGGTGCATATAGTAAAGGCTATTCTGTTTGAGAGTAGTGTAATTCTGTAAACCTCTAAAACAGGCATGGGACACAATATGGCATAGTGGTGGTTTGAGAGTAGTGTAATTCTGTAAACCTCTAAAACTCTTACTTCCAGCAATCTTACAAAACAATCGTTTGAGAGTAGTGTAATTCTGTAAACCTCTAAAACGACTTGAATTCAAATCAAACTTGGAACTTTGTTTGAGAGTAGTGTAATTCTGTAAACCTCTAAAACCCTCGTATCATTCTTGAGTTTGAACGATACGTTTGAGAGTAGTGTAATTCTGTAAACCTCTAAAACATTAGCGTTTATGTATTTCTCCATAGCTTCGTTTGAGAGTAGTGTAATTCTGTAAACCTCTAAAACTCAGTCAATTTCATTTGGCCGTCTGAAGATGTTTGAGAGTAGTGTAATTCTGTAAACCTCTAAAACGGTGATTTTATGGAACATATAACTAAGTGTGTTTGAGAGTAGTGTAATTCTGTAAACCTCTAAAACATTTCTTAACATCGATACGTTAGAAGATCAGTTTGAGAGTAGTGTAATTCTGTAAACCTCTAAAATGCGATTGGGATTATGCAAAACTAGCAGAGGGTTTGAGAGTAGTGTGATTCTGTAAACCTCTAAAACGAGCAAATTAGATCCTTCTTTAAAGATTTGGTTTGAGAGTAATGTAATTAGAATTTAGTAGATTATAAATTTGTGAAACGACATAAAAAGCCGAGCTACCTTGTTTTAGTAGCTCGGCTTTATTTGTTAATTTATATATTTATATAATATGATGCTTATTGTATCGTATATTAGTTCGCTCTATAATAGATTTAGGATAGTTAGACGAGGTTGGGACTCTCTTCGTTTTTGAAGGGAGGGATAAGTCTATGAGCGATTATGAAATAATCATGCTCCTGTTACAAGTAATGGCTATTGTTATTGCTTTTGGGGCTTTAATAGCACTTATTTGCCTTACAAGAAGCAAATAGCCCTCCGTTGCCTAGTGTAACTAGATAACTGAAAGGCCATTTCCTAATGTTTTACTGATTTAGAGATGAGCCTGACGGTACTACTCGTCTGACTATCTACCTATATTATAGGGATAAAGATTTATATCGTCAAATTGAGATAAACCTTATAAATATCAATATAGGTAAATCCTATATACTAAATTATAAAATTATAAAATTATTAATCATAGGCACAGACTTATCTGCATAGTATACTTATGTTAACAAGGTTGTGCTTATTTATTTTATAAAAATTGAGAGAGGGTACTATGATACGTAAAAGTGTAATTATGATGGCACTAGCAACTGCTTTCACCATAAATGTAAGTGCTGTACAGATCGAAGTGCCAGCTGGACAGCCACCTATGCCTGGGGCGGATGCGAGTATTCCTACTAATGCGTATGAAGATTATCGACATATTAATAAGGTGGCGGAGCAAGAGGTAGAGTCATATATTCAATTTGTAGAATCGAAGTCTGTAAATCCGGCATCGAAACTGGATAAGTTATATCGAGAACGGTCTGGTTTTGTTAAGGCTTCGGAGCTTGCAGATTATTCGCAGTCTACAGTTGTGTTGCTTCATGAAGGGGATAAGAATATCAGATTATCCGTACCAAATGTTAGCTTACGGGGTGATGTTGTAGAGTCTCCATTCGGAAAACAAGGGCCCTTGTTTGCTGTTCGAAGCCTTAGTGCGTTTTTAGTTGTCGGTCCACCGCATGCTAAAGAGCTTAATAAATATTCTGAAAGTAAAGGAAAATATATGTATCCAGGATTACGGAACACATCTTGGAAGCTCATGTTAAATAATGCCCATGTAATGTATACGGAATTTACACCAAATGATACAAATACATCTTATGGCATTACCTATGGTGGTTGGGTGAATACAGAGGATCCCTATCAAGATAAAGCGCCTGAAGTGGTGATGAGTAATTATATTATTCCATCTATAGAGTCATTATCTGGATTAGATGCTTATACTAATGTTGAGCATTGGGGGAATTTTAACTATCGTATTCCTAAAACGGCTAAGCTCATTAGTGAAACTGTGGAAGACGAGACATATGATGTAAGAACCTATGAAGATACAGGATTTAAAATGCGGGTAATACGTAGCTTAATCAAGAAAGAAAAGCCAGATGTAACGATTATTAAGATCCCAACATTATATTTTTTACATAAATATAATGATTTAGACACACCTACACAGTATGCAGTAGTATGGAATAATGGGATTGCAGGCTCTTTAGTTGATTCCCATAAGCCTAATAGTGAATCCTATCTCCGTCATGTTGTGAGAGATTCTGTATACGTTTACAGTTATCGTATTAATTATGATAAAAGTAAAACATCTTATACACATAAACAACTGAGAGATATGATCGAATATGTGGGCTTTGATGATGCGGCAAGATTACGAAAAGAGCCACAATGGCGAGAAGAAGGGTCTTATAAGGAGAAACTTGAAGAGAGCCCAGTATTTATACCGTGGTATATGGAATGGATTAATATATTAACTCAATAAGAAATGTAGTTTTAAAGTTTTTATGGTGTAAGCGATTACCGCCAGCTTTTAATTCATAGAATTAGCTCGGCTTTTATTACTGTATTCATATATTTGTATAATATAAGGCTTATTGTATCGCATATTAGTTCGCTATATAATAAGCATAGAATAGTTAGACGAGGTTGGGCCTCTCTTCGTCATCGAAGGGAGGGATAAGCCTATGAGTGATTATGAAATAATCATGCTCTTATTACAGGTGATAACTGTAGTTATTGCTTTTGGAGCTTTAATAGCGCTTATTTGTCTCACAAAAGACAAATAGCCCTTCGTTATCTTAGATGATTCGATAACTGAAAGGCCATTTCTCAAGCTTTTTTGTTTTCAGAGATGAGCCTGACGGTATGACTCGTCTGACTATCTACCTATATTATAGGGGTAAAGATTTATATCGTCAAATTGAGATAAACTGGAGGTTCTTATGAAAGCATTTGAAACAAAGGATTATAAAGCTTTTACCATGTTTGAGAATCGTTGGGCTCTTGTTACGGCTGGAATGCTTGATGATTTTAATACATGTACGGTTAGTTGGGGCAGTATGGGCAACATATGGGGCCCTAATGGTGGCGATATATCCACGGTGACAGTGTACATTCATCCAGCGCGTTATACTCAAGAGTTTATGGCGAAATATGATACCTTTACAGTTAGCTTTTTCCCTGAAAGTTATCGCAAGGCTCTTGGTTATTTAGGTTCTCATTCTGGCCGCAACGAAAATAAGGTGGCAAATTCTGGCCTAACGCCAGTTGTGGCAGGCGATGGGGTAACTTTCAAAGAAGCAGAGTTAACATTTGTATGTAAAAAGCTATATGAACACCAATTCGATGAAGCCCATTTGGCAGAAAAGGTAAAAGACTATTACGCATCTAATCCTGCTGTATATACACAAGCTGGGCATGATCGTTGGGAACCACATTATATGTACATTGGTGAAGTAGTTGATGCCATAGAGGACTAGTCTGTCCACATAACAAATGAAGACATACATACAATTCTTTGGGATACCGTGAATGCTGTATCTTAACTAAGTATATTTTAGTTTTCTAGTACTAAAAAAGTCGAGCTTCTATCGTTTAGTTGCTCGACTTTTGTTAGTTAATTTATATATTTGTATAATATAATGCTTATGAAAGCTATTTTATAATGGTGTTGATATAGATCGTCTATGCTTCTGGAAATAGAACGTGTTCTTGCATTTTAAAATTAGGATTATTGGTAGAATCAAAGAACTCAATCATATTCCGTAATTTTTGAACTTCCTCAGCACTTAAAAAACTTGGATAAAAGATAGTATAAGTAAAACTATATATGCCATCATAGGAGTTAAAGTTTAGAATGTGATCGTTCTTATTAGGTTCATAGCTGTGTATGGATAGACCAGGGATGTTATTGTTCCATACAACTGAGTAATTGATATAGTCTGATGCTGATGGATGGTAACGGTAAATATCCCAGAACGTATTTAAATCAGTTTTAAAATTGTAATGACCATTTATAACAAGTTCATGCGCATATGGGTTTTTAGGAACATTGTCAGTAGAAATAAAGAATGTTATGTCTCCTTTTTTGTAGTATCTAATATCTTGGTGGTCGGTGCCCTTACTTTCACCTTCGTATATGGCGTCTTTTGGTACGCGGTATTGTACACCGTTTAAGCTTTCTATGCGTGAATATTGATTTAATTCATTTAGGTTTTGTACAGAGGGAAGCACATAATTAGCCAATAATTTATCTGTAGGAACCTTGTTCAGAACGGGGTTGTTATCATAATAGACAAACCCTGCGTGATATAAGGGATGACGCATGTTATAGCCCTTAAATTTAAAATTAATCGTGTCGATGGTGAGCGTTGCTTTTTTACCGTTTTCAAAGTGTGGCATCTTCATGCTATCCCAAGTGCTGTAGGTAACAGTAGGATATGAAAATACAGTACCCTTTATATCAGAAATCTGTTTTGAGGACTTTCGTTTTGCATTGTCTTGCAAGAAATTACGGACGTCTTTGTCTGTTAGCTTTTCATAAGCTGTTTTGGTGTTACGCCAGTCGTAGTCTTTAAAATCTGCGTAGTCAATTTCTAAATTGAGACTTCCATTATTGGTTAACACTCGATAGTCCTCAATGGTTCGACTTGGATTTTGGTAACGTCCTATATGATAATCACTTTTTATGCCTGCTACGGGGAATGAAAGGCGAATTTGGTTGTATTGATCATGAACGGAAATGACCGTATTATGGTAATGTTGACCGCGATATATAGAGGCTGCTTTAGTATACTTAATTTCGTTTTTATTAATACCGTTAGCCTTGTCCGTTAACTTTAATGTTTTCACATAGTTTGCTACATCCTTTTCAATATCAGGGTTTGTGGTTTGGTAGTTTACGTAGGCATCCTTTGGAATCTTCGAATCTGCACCAGGAATATTAACATCGATGGCTCCTATTGGTGATAATATAGTGCTCATGATGAAAGTACACGCTAATAGTGGTAGTTTAGTCATGGTGGTATCTCCCGCTTACATTTCTGTATTTATTGGTATTGTAGTAATCCGTAGGTTATGTTATTAAGTATAATTATATAACTAAATGACTATATTTTTAAGTGACATGGAGCGTGTTTTGCTTACATGCTACTACTTCCTGTAGGACATTCTTTGATGCAAGATAGTCGTCCTATCGTATGGTATATGACTGTCAGCAATCGTGATGCCGTGACTGCCCGTGGCATTGCTGTTGGCGATTCCTTGAAAAAAGTGATGGACATCTATGGCCGTCCTGATTTTATAGACTTTAATAATCGATGGTTCTATGGATATCTACGCTATAACAGTGACAATATTGTAGGTATATTTTTCGAGCACAATGGCAGCAAGGTGACGAAAATTATTATTAGTGACAACTAAACTGCTTTTATTAGTGAAAGTCTTAATACATATATGCAGCCCTTTATCTATTAAAAAGGATAAAGGGCTTTTTAGAATGATAAAATAAAGAGGGATGGCTTATATAGTGACTTCTTTTGTTAATCAGTACTATAAATAGTGTAAATTGATAAAATTTTTATAAAATATAATCCCACAAGAAGTGCAAAATCTGATATAATATTAGTATGAAAATCGACGTATGTAAGGACTGGAAAAATGGTGTGTATAAAGTGATTTTCTAGCCTAGAAAATCGCTGTATCCTTGGTATTCAGTCGATATAATCGGAATGTTGTATATATGAAATGACTACGCAAATGCGTAGTTTTTATTATTTTTTGTTTGGTGTAGGTAGTCCCATGAGTGTAGTGAAGCCCTTATTATGGCTATTAGAACCGTATATCGTATACAAAGCCTATTTGTGGGGTGCCCGTTTCATGTCACAACCCTTCACGTGGGAAGGCGAATTAGATTGGTTTGCTTTTATGTTAACGCTATTGCTCGTCATTGATGTGGTGGCATTGCCCTTAGTGATCTTCTATTGCCCTGGTTTGAATCCTGGGGTACGTGTTCCAGACTGGATTCGCCGTCTAGGAACGCCTATTTACGCAGTCCATAATTGGCTTGATAGTAAGGTAGGTGACGACACATCTACGCCGATTGTATGGCTCCGCAAAGCCTTGCATTCCTTACTTTTATTCATTTATTATTTAGTGCCATTTTACGTGGGTGGTCATCTCGTAATGGGCCTCGTAGTAGCGCTCATGTATGACGTCCTCGTATGGGCGCATGGAGGTGTGTGATGACGACTTGTGAATGGCCGACGACGCCTTTATATCATGAATACCACGATTATGAGTGGGGCCGACCAATTCATGATGATCAACTTCAGTTTGAACATCTTTGTCTCGAAAGCTTTCAATGTGGCCTCAGCTGGCTTACGGTTTTAAATAAACGAGACATCATTCGAGAATGTTTTGATCATTTTGATATTGATACGGTGGCTGCTTATGGTGAAAGCGATGTCGAACGTATCATGAATACAGAGGGCATGGTTAAGTCTCGCTCTAAAATTGAAGCTATGATAAGTAATGCTGCTGCTTTTAAACGTATTCAATCTGAATTTGGTTCGTTTTGTAACTATATTTGGGGGTTTACCAATCATAAAACGATTATTTATGAAAACCATCCAGAAGGTCATTTTCCTACAAAGAATGGTTTATCTACACGGATCAGTAAAGACTTAAAGAAGAGGGGCTTTAAGTTTGTAGGTCCTGTTACAATTTATTCGCATCTACAAGCTAGTGGCCTTATCAATGATCACGGTAAAGACTGCCCTTGCTTTGAGGAGATTAATAAAACAGCAGATATCGTACGGTTACCTGTAGACGATGAAGCGTAAGGGTGATAAGTATAAATTAGTTAACAATAGTTTTTATGCATACTTGTGTTTACATAATTGAATTTGTTGTTATGTGGAATTGGGTGTACACTAAAGTCGATGAGGCGATAGCGACTCATCTCATGTCGGCCCGCTTTATATATAAACACATATACTCTCTCTCTCCTAAGCGGGTCTATCATTAGTTCTCTCTCAACGCTATAAACTATACAGAGCCTCTACCTTATTGGGTAGAGGCTTTTTGCTGTATATAATGTTATAAGAGGAGCAATACTGTATTAGGGAGCCCTATAACAGCATTAAACAAGCTATATGTATGGTTTTAAAGAATCTTTAATTAATCCAATTTCATAGTATATATTTTATACCATATAAATTGATTTCTTTCGATGTAGTTGTTATACTGAAGTAAATTGATAGTGTTACTTTCACAATTAAAGAAGGGAAATATATGATTGGTTTGGGAACGGCCATTAACATTGGTCTCATTATAGCTGGTAGCCTATGTGGCCTCGCGTTTGGTCGCTTTATGAAAGAAAATTTAAAGCAGACGCTCATGATTGTGAGCGGTATTATCGTGCTCCTCCTCGGTATGAGCGGGGCTATGAAGTATATGCTCGTCATTGTCAACGGATCTCTACAAACAACGGGGCCGCTATTGATGATTATTAGCATGGTCGTAGGCGCCGTGATTGGCGAAATTATCGATCTTAATCATTGGATTACCGTGTTTGGTGATTGGGTGAAAGCTCGTACTGGCAATGCTGGTGATCCAAAGTTTACACATGCTTTTATTACTGCATCTTTGACGTTTACTGTAGGTGCTATGGGGGTACTGGGTTCTATTCAAGACGGCCTTACTGGAAATTATCAAACGCTATTATTGAAAGGCATCCTCGATGGTATTATCGTTATGGTTATGGTATCCTCTATGGGAAAAGGGGCGCTGTTCTCCTTTATTCCTGTAGGTATTACGCAATGGCTCATCACGGCAATGGCACATATTGCAGCGCCTCTGATGACACCTAGTGCCATCGATAACCTATCCTACGTCGGATCTATTCTGATTTTCTGTGTTGGTATCGACCTCATCTGGCCTGGTAAAATACGTATTGCCAACCTCTTGCCAGCCATTTTCATGGCAATGGGGCTTACATTTTTGCTATAATTAGCATTACAATGATATATAGATTTTTATAAGAGACCTATATTCTCTGAACCTTTGATGTGTACTTTGTACATGATACGGTCGAGGATGTAGGTCTTTTTACTTTTTAAAATCAATTTAATAGATGTGCGAATTAATGATAGTTTAAATTCAATTATGACAATAAGGTAAATTTATTACATTCCGAAATAGGTGACCAATAGAGTCATCGCAAGTGTAGGATTTAAATGATGTTTTATAGAATTCTTTTACCAAAATTGTTTGTAGAATAATTTCAATTCTATGTATAGTTATTCTTCAAGTATATGTTATTGAATTATACCTGTTTAACAGGTATAATTGAAAGAGAGATTCTATGATTATCGGATTTGTAGATTATCATTAATAGAGAGGAAATTAATATGGAAAAGTTTATTCCTACACCTACCATTAGTGAAATATTAAAGGAAGAGTTTATGGATCCATTAGGACTATCTGCATATCGATTAGCTAAGGATATACATGTGCCTGTTTCACGTATTCAAGAAATATTGAATGGTACACGGTCTATTTCAGCAGATACATCGTTGCGTTTAGCGAAATACTTTGGTGTTTCGGAAGGGTATTTCTTGCGTTTACAGATGGATGTTGATTTGCGTACAGCAAAACTTAGTGAGGGGATGGATGAAGTATTATCCTCTATTACACATTGTGCTTCATTAGAACCCGTAGACTGTCAATAAGAGATTGATAATTTTCGATGTATTTGGTACAATTATCTTAAATTAGTAAGTCATTACAACATTGAATATTGATATAAGGAGAACCTATGTTATTCGTTGAATATCCTAAATGCACAACATGCAAAAAAGCAAAGAAATTCTTAGATGATCACAACATTAAGTACACAGATCGTGACATCAAGTCCGAAAACCCTACAGCAGAGGAAATTGCTGCTTGGTATCCACAATCTGGCAAGGATTTGAAAGCATTCTTTAATACTTCTGGTATGATTTACCGTGAACAACAATTAAAGGATAAATTGCCGAACCTTAGTGAAGAAGAAAAACTAGCATTATTAGCATCTAATGGCATGCTTGTAAAACGTCCTATCTTGGTTCTTGAAGACAAAGTACTTGTTGGATTTAAAGAAGCAGAATGGATTGAGGCGTTGAAGCTCTAATTTCATAACCTTGGTCAAAGCCCCTATCTCTAAAAGCCTCCATAGCGAGCTAAGTCATTTTTAGAGATAGGGGCTTTTCCTTTTATATGAAATTAGGATCTTCAACTAGTGCCTATTAAAATGAGCTCCAAAGTGAGCTAAGTCGTTTTTAGGGACCTGTTCTTTCTACGTTTTAATAAAGAAATTAGAGCTCACGACTAGGATCTCTTTTACAGTTAAGATATTTTTCATTTATCAAAAATTTTGATTTGTATATAACTTATATATTTTGTATAATATTTACACAATAGATATACCCCTATGGGTACTATAAAAATTTAGAATAGAAACAAAAGGTACTTCAGATCGGTAGTTGATTACTATTAGGTTAATATTAGTACGATATTAACACAAGATTAGTGTCATATTGCATGGGTGTACCTTACTATTTAATAAATTGTTTTGTATTTTATTTCCGGATTAAGTAAGGCCGGTATCTCATTTATAGAGAGGTCTATATGAAGTTTTTACAGTCTTTATCAGCGCAGGTTTCTCTGCGTACGCAGGGGGCTATTTTGGCACTCGGCTTGTTATTTATTATATTAGATGCGCTTACGGAGCCTATGAACCCAGCTATTGATTTGGCGTGGGTAACGGTCATCATTTGTGGCTTGCCATTGCTCATTAACAGCGTGCAAAGTATTTTGGATCATTTAGAGATTCATGCTAATTTTCTCATCGTGATAGCCATGGTGGCGCTTATTGCGATTGGAGATTACCATACGGCGGCTTATGTAGGAATCATCGTACATGGTGGCTTTTTCTTAGAGCAGCTTATTACGGGTGACGTACATTATACATTGGATGATGATATGTTGCCGACCATGCCTACACAGCTTGTAGCCTTGCGTCAGGGCATTAACAATTATTCATCTGTTATTGTTGTGGCTGTTATGTTGCTTTCCATGGGTTCCTATGCATTGACGCAGAACTTTATGCATACCATTACATTGCTAGTTATCCTTTGCCCATGCTCTTTGGAACTCGTTCTTGTGGCACTCATGATGGGTTCTCTCGTAGATGAAAACTCTCCAACAGCGGGGCTTTCAAAAGAGGCAAAACAATGCCATTTGGGCCTACTTATCGTGTCTATTTTGTTCCACGTTGCCATCATCGGTGCTGGTGTGTTAGGATCTATCAATCCAGTAACAGCTGCTGCATTACATGGCTTGGCTCGACTTGGTCTCGTGTATAATTTGAAAGTATTAAACGGTTCCTTGTGCGTCGCATAAATAATTAAACTCCCCTAGTAATCATAAGTATTACTAGGGGAGTTTTGTATATACAACAGTGAGTTGTACAGTACGTATTTATACATTACGTATTATACAGTACGTATTCTATTGTTGTCCTTTGTCTCCAAGGGTGAGGAGTAGGAATACGATGGATAGGATACATGCACCAACGAGGGCAATGAAACCACCATCCCAACCGTAGAGGTCAACCATGAGACCCATGAAAGCACCAGCACCGGCAGAACCGATGAGGTAACCAAGAAGGCCTGTAAGGCCAGTAGCACCACCTGTTGCTACGCGTGGCACCATATCTGCTGCTTGAAGGCCAATCATCATAACAGGACCGTAGATGAGGAAGCCGATAGCGATGAGTGCTAAGTTATCGATGAGAATATTGCCTGCAGGGTTAAACCAGTACACGAGAATCGCCAAGATAACGAATAGCATGAAGCAAATTGTAGCTGGAGCACGACGGCCGCGGAATACGCGGTCACTCAAGTAACCACTTACGAGCATGCCTGGAATACCAGCCCATTCGTATAAGAAGTAAGCCCAACGGGAACCTTCTTTTGTGAAGCCTTTCACAGCGGTTAAATAGGTCGGTGCCCAGCTAACTACGCCGTAACGGATGAAGTATACAAAAATGTTTGCAATCGCAAGATACCATAAGTATTTATTATGCAAAATATATTTGTAGAAGATTTCTTTGAAAGTACTTTTTTCTTCATTTGCTGTATGTGTATGAACTACTTCATGTTTGTATTCTTCGATAGGCGGTAAGCCACAAGATTGAGGCGTATCTTTCAACAATACAAAGGTAATAATCGCTAACACGATAGAGATAAGGGCAGGGAAGAAAAAGATACTATGCCATGTACCGAATAGGTAGATGCCAAGCGTAGCAAGAGGAGCGATAATGCCGCCACCTAGGTTGTGGGACACGTTCCACCAAGACCACCAAGCACCGCGTTCGGAACGGGAGAACCAAGTTACCATGTTTTTCGCATATGGAGGGTAGCCCATACCTTGGAACCAACCGTTTAATAAGGCAAGAACACACATGATAGGAATACTGCTCATAACACCTGGTAAGGTGCCGAATAATAACATAACTAAAGCACTAAGCAATAGACCTACTGTGGAAAAGTATTTTGGGTTAGAGCGGTCAGACGCATTACCCATAACAAATTTACTTACGCCGTAAGCTACGGATAAGATGGTCATAACTATACCAAGATCCGCTTTGGTGTAGCCGTACTCAGCAATCATGTACGGAACAGCTAAACTAAAGTTTTGACGGATCAAATAGAATGTAGCATAACCAATAAATGTACCTGCAAAGACTTCGCGACGAAGACGTTTGTAGGTGGAATCGATTTGCGCCTCAGGTAAACGTTCAATATGAGGAGCAGGAGAGAAAATCGACATCGTTACACATCCTTTCTACAACATGTCATTTGTAATAATACCATGTAGGGTATGTAGTCGACTATACTTAATTTTCTATTATAATAAATAGTTATTAGAAAATTGAATTATGGATAACATTGATTAGGGTGAAATAGTATTGAATAGGTTGAAAATATCAAAATATCTTCTATGTAAATATTATCAATTTGCAAATATATATATGAATGGCTGTTCATGTATTTGCGTAATGAGGCTATGCATGAATAATATAATCTTATTGAATTCGCATTTTTCCTGTACTTTTGAGTGTATATGAATAATTGTACATATTTTGTTATTGACACAAGGTAATGCGAAAATCGTTAGCTTGGCTGACCGTTGGGCCACATGGATTGTAGTGATTGCGTTATTGGCCGCGGTTGGCACCTATGTGGTAACTGGAGAAATCATTCGTGCCGTAACCATCCTCGTTGTGTTCTGTCCTTGTGCTCTCGTATTGGCAACGCCGGCAGCGATAATGTAAAGGAAATTCCTCACTTAGTAGCATTATCTAAACGCATGATGACTACTATTAAAATTAATCTTTCTTTCTCCTTGCCTTTGAATTTCGTAGCTATCATCTTGGCAATGGTTGGTACTTTATCTCCAGTGTGGGGGGCCCTTGTTCATAACGGAGGGAGCCTTCTCGTAGTTGCAAACTCTGCACTATTGTTGCGCTGGGCTTACAAATCTAACCATGTAGTAGATGATGATCATTCCGTTCTTGTGAAAGCAGCACGTAAACGCGTGTTTGAGGCTTAATAGTAGTTCATTATAAATATAAGTATGGAGTGTGCATCGATTTGATTACTAAATCGGTGAGCGTTAAAAAATAATATAGTCAATAAAAAGCGCTATCTATTCCTAACGAAACTCAAATAGAGTTGTAGGATAGATAGCGCTTTTGTTTCATTTATAGTATGAAATCGATGGTTTCTAGTCTCGATTAATCAATGTATGTTACAGGATAGCCTTTTGGCTCGATTTCGCGGCGGTTAAGGTCATTTGGTAGATCTGGGTAGCCGATAGCGAGGCTAGCGTAGACTTTTTCGTCTTCGCTAAGACCTAGTTCACGCATTTTGGCTTGGATGCGTTCATTATCTTGAAGATGACGGATTTGGTTAACCCAGCAACTGCCAAGGTCGAGTTCATTGCAAGCAAGCATCATATTTTGCATAGCACAAGATACATCAGCAAAGTTATTAGCATAGTTTGCTTTACTAGCTAATACGATGAGCACAGGTGCATTATAGTGGAATACAAATTTGCCTTCGGAGGACATCTTAATGATATTCACCATGTAAGGTAAAGTATTTTCTGTAATCGGCATTTTGCCGTATTCTTCTTGAATGAGTGTTACTAGTTCTTGAAGCACATCTTGGTTTGTAATGACCATGAAATGTGTTAATTGTGTATTACCGCCGGATGGAGCGCGTCGACCAGCGTCGAGTACTTGGTCAATAAGTTCTCGAGATACTTGATCTGCTTTAAATTTACGCGTACTATGACGAGTTTTGATGCACTCTAAGGTGTTCATATAGGCCTCCTATTATAAGTTAGCTTTGATATAGAATTTCTTTTATTATACTACAAGGAAGGACCTAGTAGGGGGCGTATTTTTACTAAGTCATCTATTAGGAGACGGTCCTGCAACGAAAAAAGATTTCATTGAAAACAGAAGTTATAACTTTCTAATTTAATATTAAAATAATTTATAAATAAAGTAACAATTTTATGGTATGATTTTTACCCATAAATTCTATAGAAGTGCCTAATTCTTAACGAATAAGAAAATAAATATTAATTAATTGACAAATTTAAAAATATCTGTTCAAAGTAGGCTTTTTGCGTTGACTGTTTACCGTAAAATTGTGTACAATTAATTAGTAGATAATTGTACGCCGAATAGGCATGACTAAACCCCCAGTTAAACTGGGGGTCGGTAAAAATTCTTAGAGAAAAGGAAAGAACCTCCTAGTGATAGAATGAAGT
>JAWETS010000014.1:0-36278 GCA_032480995.1 Veillonella sp.
GCTCATAAACGCCGAAAGTACTTGGCTGGAGACGGCCTGGGAGGATAGGAAGCCGCTGATTGACTAAAAGAAAAAGGTCTACCTAAAGGTAGGCCTTTTCTTTTTGCTAGTCTTCGACTAGCTAACTCTGCAAGAGCCGTCTCCAGCCAAGGTTGTACAAGTAGAAACTATCTATATAAATCAATAAGACGGCGTGGGAAGGGTAGGGTGTGAGGCCACAGAGGAGTGAAACGACGTATGGGGCCCACACATCACCTTCTTCCGAACGTAAGATTTACCGAACTGCGAAGCAGTGAAGGAAAATCCACAGTGAGGATTGATAGGAAGCTGCTGATTAAGCAAAGGCACACCTAAGGGTGTGTCTTTTTTTGTATGGATTTTTATTTTTTTAAGGGAACTAATGAGCAAAGCAGTAGACGTTGAAGGAGTTACTTATATAATTAGTATTAATTATCGTGCTTTGAAGCACATATTTTTCTCATGGATATTGGTATACTTAGGCTTATATCATATTTATAGGAGGTCATATGGCTAAAAAAATTGCGGTCCTCGTGAATGAGGATACAATGCAGCGCTGTTCTTGTGGCGGTTGTTTGAAAGCATTTATGAATAAAGCGGATTCCTTTGAGCGGTATGCTGATGAGGATATTGAGTTGGTGGGCTTCACACATAGTGGTGGGGATCTTGCTAAGAAAATCGAGTCTTTTAAGAAAAAAGGTGTTACTACGGTACATCTTTCTACATGTACGCGTGGTAAGAATGAAAATTATGAAAGCATCGCAGAGCAGTGTGCTGAGGCAGGCTTTGATGTAGTAGGCTATACACATGGTGGCGCTGTTTCTAAAGATGGTAAAGAAGCGGTAGTACTTTCAGCTAAACCAGTAACGACAGATCAATAGTTAGCAATGTTTGAATTAACCATAATAGATTGCACCATCTTATGATAGATGAATGATTGTTCCATTATTCATTCTATATTTATCATGAAGTAATATTATATAGGTAGTGTGGAAATTCTGGCATTTTCTTACATTCTATATTGTTTTATTATATAGCTATATCATTGTTTAAGAGGTTGAGAGAATGAATAAGAAACTTACAGCGGCTACTTTATCTATTGCTATGGCAGTAACGATGGCACCAGCTATTATGCAAACGGCTTCTGTTAATGCTGCGTCTGCTGCGGTACAATCTTTAGCTGGTGGTGCTATTGCTATGGCTTACGTATCTACTGCATTAAATAAAATGGATAATTCTGCAGAGGGGCAACAGGAGAGTTTGGCACGTACAAAAGAGAAAACTGGTTACTTAAACGATAGTGCAGCCCAAGAGCGTGTAAATCGTATCATGAAGACATTAGAGGCTACACCTAGTGTAAAGCGTTCTTATGTTGTATATGCAAATCCTGATGAGGAGTTCAATGCGTTTGCCACACTTGGTCGCGTTATGTCCATTAACAAGGGTGCTCTAGATACGCTAGATGATGATCAATTGGCCTATGTAATGGCTCATGAAATCTCTCATGGCGAGCATAAAGATATTATTAATGGCGCTAAGAAGCAAATCGGTCTTTCTACAGCGGTCGGCATTGCCGCTGGCGGCAGTGAAGGTGCGGCTATTTTATCTAATGTGGCAGGTAACTACTTATCCAATCAAGTGTTTACGATGAGTCAAGAAAAAGCCGCTGATGAGTTAGGCTTTAAGATTTTAAGTGAGTCTCCATACAATGTGGGTGGTGCAGCTGGTTCTATGGCAGTACTGCGCAACAAAGTGGGGGAACACTACCGTGAAGGGCTTTCACAAGTGGTAGCACCTAATAACCATCCAAAGTTGTCCGATCGGGTGAACAATAATATTTCTCGTATGTACACATATTCTGGGAATCATGTAAACGTATCGAATGGTACTGTGTACGTAAACGGTGATAATATCTATACTCCAGCAGGTAGTGGCCGCTACACAGGCGAAGAGCGTGCTTATTACATGGCTGGTAAATTGGCACGATTGTATCATAACAATCAAGTGACACCAGGTTCTGCATCCTATAGTGGTGACACTGTAACGGTAGCTGGTCAATCCATTGTTTCTACGCCAAATGCAGATGTAGCGTTGCAAGTGGCAACAAATCTTAACAATGCATTTGTAAAGCCCGCTGGTGCTGCCGTTAATGCGAAAAAACCAGTAAAGGTTAAACAAGAAAAACCTAAAAAGGTAAAAGACGATAAAAAAGCAAAAGCAAATAAAGCTAAAAATAAATAAGAGCTATACATGGCATATAATTTGCTTTAAGGATTTATGTTATTATAATCAGAATAATCAGAGGACTGAGCCCATAAAGGCTTAGTCCTCTTTTTATATGGATTGTAATTTTTATAGTTTGAGTATAAGTTTATATGTTAATAAGTTTATAAGATGTATTGAGGGATATACGAGTAAGAAATAGACTGTAAAAATATTGTTGATCATAAGTATAATTATTATTCATGTGTGAATAAATTATATTCATGAAGTAATAATAAGTTCATAAAAATACAAAAAAGATTTTTGATAATGGAATGTGAATTATAATAATTTTCAACTATAAAATATGAGAAATTATCTTATTGAGCATAGTTTTAATAGATATAATTATTATATTTTTTATAATAATTATGAAGTATTTATGCAATAGCTTAATATTGTCTATATATAGTGGATAGATGTATATTTAAGGTGGATGAAATATGTGCTTAGAATGGAATCCTATAGAAATACCATAACGGTAGGGGGTATAGGGTTATTGTACTTATACATGCTTTATAGGATAATGTCAATGTTGGTGGTTAATCTAATAATATAGATGACCATTTTTTTGTTAAATAACACGTAATTTTATACATTATATGGAGGCTATGATGGAGTATACAATTCACCTATTTAATGCAGGTGGTTTCGTTATGTATCCACTTGTACTATTCATGTTAGCAGCATGTACTATTTTATTTGAACGTATTCGTACGTACAGAAACATCAATCATGAGTTACAACAGTTGTCCGATAGCATTGATGCAGGCCGTAATAGTAATAATTGGTCTACTCTAGAGAATTCTATAAAAAATAGTGATGATGCATTGAGTAGATTCGTGTCTCCTATCGTGGAGTCTGTATATAGTGCGGAAGGTTTAGAGAATCGTTTACATGATGTGGTAGGGTACATGGATGAACGTTTAAAACGTGGTCTTAACTGGCTTAGCATGATGGTAACAATGGCTCCATTACTTGGCCTTTTGGGTACTGTTGTTGGTATGATCCGCTCCTTCGCGGCCGTTGGTGGCGATATTGGTGCGCCTACTGTTATTACAGGCGGCGTATCCGAAGCGCTGGTTGCCACTGCAACAGGGCTTTCAGTAGCCATCGTAGCATTAGCCATCCATAGTTGGTGCACAGATAAAGTAAATTCAGATATCGCAAAGTTAGAGCAAAAATTAGGTTCTATTATGGATTTATATATTAGGAGTCAACGATGAAACGTAGTTCAGTAGGCATACAAAAAGAACCTACCATCATGATTATACCTATGATTGATATCGTTTTCTTCTTGCTCGTATTTTTCATGATGAGTACGCTATACATGAATACAGAGGAACAAATTCCTCTTAACTTACCAAAGGCTTCCTCTTCTTCTGCAAAGACGATTGAGCCTATCACAATTTCATTAACAGCTACACATAAGATGTATTTGAATGAACGTGAGATTGTCCCTGATCAACTGGGCAATGAAATTCAAGGTATTGTTGCAAAAGAACCTCAACAGGCATTTATTGTGCGTGCCTCTGAGGATATTGCATATAAGGACGTTATCAATATTTTAGATAATCTTAAAATTAGTGGTGCTCGGTTTGTTAGCGTAGCTACAGAACGGAAGTGATTCTATGGTAGACAAACGATATGGAATTCCTTTCGTAGCTGCATTGGTATTAAATCTTGTATATTGGGGTGTTGTAGGTGATTGGTTTGGTCATATAAAACCACCAGAAACACAAAAAAAAGACTTGGTTATCAACCTCGATATGGGGCAGCAAGAACCTCCTCAAGAAAAGAAGGATCCTGAGAAACTAAAGATTCACCCTGACGATAAACCCGTCGCAGGGGGCGGTAAAGCAGGTAGTGTGTTGCCTGATTTATCGGGAAAGCCCACAGAAGGCTTAAAAAATCTGAATCCTTACTTAGGTGGCAATGAGACGGCATCAGTCAATTTGAATGGTAATACTGATAATCCTGTTGGTAATCCAGGAAGTGGCAATGTACCAGGCCCTGGTGGTGGTAATGCTGGCAATGGTGGGCTTAGTGAAGAAGGTAATGGATCTAAAGGTGGTGACCCAGGTCCCGGCGATGTAGAACGTCGTGGGGGCTCTTACGATAGTTCAGGTTATATCGCTCGCGTTGAGAGTAATAAAGTGATGCCTCAACAGGCGGTGCGCCGTGGACTCAGTGGACGAGTTTCCTTTGAAATCACTTTTGATGCTGATGGCAACTTTGCTGGTGCGAATATGATTGGTAGTAGTGGCTCTAGCATTCTCGATAATGCTGCTGCTAGCCTCGTAGAGAGCTCTGGAGGTATAGAGAATACAACAGGTGAGCCAGTTACGATTGTGGTTAATGTAGATTATGGTTATAATTAATCTTCTATAGCTGATAATGTATGAATTATGTTTGTGTGTAGTCGTAATTCAGAAAATACAAGAAACGCATTTGTTAGAGGATTAGTTTTAATATTATTTTTATTGTGTATTTATTGTGTGTGGAGGGTTTATGACGAGTCGTCGTATTTTATCTGCTGCTATTGCAGCAACGTTAGCGTTAGGTACGTATCAAGCATATGCGTATGATGAGAACTTCAAGGGTTATGAGGTTCATAATGTTTCGGTAAAAGCCGATGCGGCAAAGGATGAGTATGGTAATACCATTACTGAGCAATCTTATTACCGTACTGGTGGTGATGTAAAGGTTATCACTCGTGAAGAGATTGAAAAACGTCATTATCGCGATGTAACTGAAGCGATTAAACGCGTTCCAGGTGTTACATTCCAAAATCCTGGTTACCGTGGTGGCGAGTATGGTTACCAATTTTATAATAATGGTGTGTCCATCAATGGTGACTCCCGCGTTGTAGTATTAGTAGATGGTCGTCGTGTAGACAATATTACATCTGGTCGTTTAGGTGATAGCTCTGAAAGAGGCTCTAAATCTACAGGTGTAAATATTGATGAAGTAACCAATATGGATGCTATTGATAAAATCGAAGTTATCAAAGGCCCTGGTGCTTCTCAATATGGTTCTGATGCTACAGGTGGTGTCATCAATATCATTACACGCCGTGGTAAAGGCAATTTCAGCGGTTCCGTTGATTTGGCTACAGGCAGCTGGAACAAGCATAGTTATAACTTGACTGTACAAGGTGCGGCAGGTAAGAATGCATCTACTGGTTACTTTGTAACAGCTACACGTACTATGTCTCAAGATACGAAGTATAAAGATGGCGATACTGGTGAAGTAGCCACTCTTACAGGTTCTAAATGGCGCGAAGAAGGATTTAATGCACGTATTGACCATGAGTTCAATAAGAAACAAAGCTTACAGTTCTCAATGAACTTCAAAAAAGGTCGCGATGGGTATCCAATTTCTACACCAAGCCGGAAATACTGGAATGCAGATGATTGGCGTCGCATTATTTTCAATGCTGAAGTTGGCCAATATGATACTAATTACAAGTTGAAAACAGATCCTAAATATGTAGATCCAGATGAAAATCCACAAGGTTATGCACCTAAGTTGTATGGTGACTCCAGAAACCCTGGTTACCACAATTTATTCGCTTTAGATGGTAACTACGGCTCTTATAGTAAGTTTAAAAACTTGGACACAGATTTGAAGTTTACTTTCGATCGCCAAGGCCAAATGGAAAGCTTTGCTAGATTGTATCGTTTAGATCATCGATATGAAGGTCGCGATACATATACCTGGTCTAAGCTTGGTAGCGATGCTGCACGTGCTGCTTATGCTGCAGCATTCCCTAATGGTGCTACTGTAGAGCAATTCAATGCTTGGGTTGATTCTAACTTGGCACCATTCCCAGATCGTCGTGATGCATTGCGTCAATGGATTGCTGAAACAGGCGGTATGGCAGGTAGCCCAAATAGATGGTATAAAGAACATAAAACAGGTGTAGAACTTCAATGGACTCGCCAACTTGATAAGCATGATATTATTGCTAATATCGACTATAGTCGCTCTAATTTGAATTCCCGTTCTATTAAACGTAATGGTGATGTAGTGTCTTCTGATATTCGTCGCAATACTTTATATGCTTATTTGCAAGATAAAATCTACATTGGTAACAATGTGGAATTAACACCAGCATTGCGCTATGTACACTATAGCAGTATTCAAGGTAATGGCAGCGGTGACTCCCAAGGTAAAGGTAGCGTAAGTGCCTTGACTCCTAGCTTGCATGGTCAAGTTAAATTTAATAAAAAGACTAGCATGTACGCGGGCTGGACTCGTATCTTAAGACCGCTTAAAACAGGCGACTATAGTGCGACTGATGGCGTATTTAATACACCGTTAGATGACGAAAGAGGAGATGCTTTCACATGGGGCCTATTACATACATTTGGTAAAGGTAATAATACTACTGTAGCAGTTCATTATGATTACACGCGTATGAGAAATGCCATCGCTACATTGCCAATTTTGAATAGCAGATCCGGCGAGTTTGAAAAAACAGCAGTTAATGCAAAAGAAAACAAACAATCTTTCAATATTACAGTAGACCACAGATTAAATGAACATGTAACAATGAGTGCGTCTTACTCTCATATGAAAGATAAATGGTTATCTAAAGGTGGTTGGATTCTTGATCCAAACTGGGGTTATAGCAATAGCGATGATATCAATGTGGCTATTAATAGCTTGCGTCCGCAAAACCACTATGCATTGAACATTTCCTATGATAACAAGCGTCTATATTCTGGCTTGTTGATTAACTGGTACACTGGCAACAGTGACTATGCATTCACTCATAGACGTTTCCTCATCGTGGACTGGAACCTCAACTATGATGTAACAAAAGATTTAACTGCGTACATCGTGGTAAATAACGTTCTTAACCGCGCTTATGAAACAAGCTATAGTGCTTACAATGGTCGTGGTAGTGCGGCTATGCCAGCACGTTCCTTCATGATTGGGGCGAAATATAAATTCTAATGATTAGATTCAGCGTATTAATACTATGTCTATTAATATGTGTAGGTTGTGGTCCTCAGCAGGTAACTGTTGAGGACCATCAGTCTACACCAGCACATATCGAATTGCAGCCACCAGTGACAATTGAATCCTTTGTACGCCGAGGGGAACCTTTTGAAAGTACCTATACGGCGGTGCCCGAGCGTGTGGTGGCGATGTGGCAAAACTCCATAGAAACTATCATTGCTCTTGGTGAAGGGGATCGTATCGTAGCGGGCATGGGGATTCCAGATCGCAAATATGTGCGACCAGAATACCGTGCGGCATACGATAAAATTCCATACAAGGATCTGAAATATGCCAATTTAGAAAGCGTATTGATGATGAAGCCTGATTTGTTGGTAGGTTGGAAGTCTACTTTCACAAATAAAATGTTACAAACACCTACATTTTGGCAGGCGAGACAAGCGAATGTATATATTGCAGAGTCCTCATTAGGTGCTCAATCGGCGCTCACCATGGATATGGAGTATAAATATATTCGAGATTTGGGGCGTATTTTTAATCGCAATATGGAAGCAGAGCGTCTCATTCAAGAGATGCAACAATCTGTGGCGTACACGGTAGCCCAAACGGCTAACGAAAAGTCACCAAAGGCATTGTTTATTGAGGTGCAAGGTAAGCATTTTCGATTGTATGGACATAAGACATTAGCTGGTAATATAGGGGCTTCCTTGCACGCCGATGTGATCGACACGGAAACGCCGTCCATTAGCATGGAGGACGTGGTGGAGCAGAATCCGGATGTAATTTTCTTGATCGTGTCTGACGGCGAATATAGTCAAGCGGATGTGATTATGAACTATGTATTAACGCAGCCAGGTTTACAAGGTGTTAATGCATTGCGCAATAAACGCGTTCATTTCTTGCCATTGCTTGCTGTATATAGTCCTGGTATTCGTTTATTAGATGGTATCGACATCGTATCGCATGGGTTGTATCCTAATCTATATCCAGAAGGGGTACCAGATTTAATTCATTAATAAAGGAGCAGTATGCTAAAACGAATTGGATATACTGCTGGCGGATTTGTCCTCATAGGGGTGCTAGCAGTAGCCATTCTATGGGGACTTTCTGTTGGTACAGTACAGTTTTCACTTTCTCAAATTCTCAATATTGTAATAGATCAATTTTCTAGCCCATTGGCTATTGATGATCCTATGAATAGTCCTGATCAGACTATTATTTGGTTACTACGTATGCCGCGGTTGTTGATGGCCGCTATTATTGGAGCAGGTCTTGCCGTATCTGGCGTTATCATGCAGGCCATCGTTAAGAATCCACTGGCAGATCCTTATATCTTGGGGATTTCCTCCGGTGCGTCTCTCGGTGCTACGATAGCTATTTTATTTGGTGTAGGCGTTATGTTCGGTGAGAACTTCGTCGGCGTTATGGCATTTATCGGGGCTATGGCGATTTCCTTCGGTGTATTGTTTATCTCGAACTTGGGTGGCCGACCAAATTCGGTGAAATTGATTTTAGGGGGCTTGGCGTTAAGCGCCGTATGTAGCTCCTTCTCTAGTTTTGTGGTTTATTTAGCGGACGATAAGGAAGGCATCCAAACCATTACATATTGGTTGATGGGTAGTTTTGCGGGCGCTAAATGGGATATGTTGCCGTTTATTGCCGTCGTTGTCCTCGTGAGCATCATCTTTTTCTGGTCTCAAAGCAGAATTTTAAACATGATGCTCCTCGGTGATGAGGTGGCCATAACTTTAGGGCGCGACTTACATACGTACCGCCAAGTCTATTTGATTATTAGCTCTCTTATCATCGGTTTTGTAGTGTACGCGGCGGGCATGATTGGCTTTGTAGGCCTCTTGATTCCTCACCTCGTGCGCATGACAATCGGAACGAATCACTGGACTTTGATTCCGTTCAGCGCATTAGGGGGCAGTATTTTCCTCGTCATTGCTGATGGCTTGTGCCGATGTATTATTCCTCACGCAGAATTGCCAATCGGCATTCTCATTTCTCTCATTGGGGCACCAACCTTTGTATACATGTTGGTGCGTAAGAACTACGGATTTGGAGGGGAATAATGAATATTCAAACAGATAATATCCAAGTCTCATTTGGTTCTAAAACGATTCTTCAGGATATTTCCCTAGATATACGAAATAAGGAATTCGTTGGCATTATTGGTCCTAATGGTAGTGGTAAAAGTACGTTCTTGAAATGCTTATACCGCGTGCTTCAGCCTAATCATGGGAAGATTTTCTTTGATGGCACTGAAATGAGTTCCTTAAGTCATCGCGATACAGCCTTAAAAATGGCTGTAGTGGCACAGCATAGTACGGTTAACTTTGATTTTTCCGTCCTTGAAATGGTTCTCATGGGCCGTTCCCCTTATAAAGGGCTACTCGATAGAGATCAAATTGATGACTATGAAATCGCCCGACATGCATTAGCTCAAGTAGGGCTTAGTGATTTTGAAAGTCGCAATTTTAATACCTTATCTGGTGGTGAGCAGCAGCGCGTTATCTTAGCGCGTGCCTTGGCACAACGCACAGAATGCTTAGTGCTAGACGAGCCGACAAACCATCTAGATATTAAGTATCAGCTGGAACTGATGACGATTGTAAAACGCCTTGATGCAACCGTAGTGGCTGCTATTCACGATTTGAATTTAGCAGCTATTTATTGTGACCGTCTCATTGCCTTAAAAGACGGCTCCGTAGTGTGTACAGGGACCCCTCACGAAGTATTGACAGAGGAGACCATCCGACACATCTACGGCGTGTCCGCCACGGTACAAACATTACCAAATGGACGATTAAATATTATATATAATATGGAATAATTAAAAAAAGAGGCGTGGATGATGAAACGAATGAATAAACAAGTCTATGTAGCAGTGCTTATGGCATTAACTACTATGTCAATTAATAGTTATGCTGCAGATGTAACAATGAACAATAATGAAGAAGAAGTTACCATAAATGTTACAGCTAATCGTACAGCGTTATTAGATTTAGATACACCGGTATCGACTTCTGTTATTACCCAAGAGGATATAAAAAATAGCGGCGCTAAGACGGCTTTTGATGCGGTCGCCAATGTACCGGGTGTAACCATTAATTCCTTTAGTGCGTCTGGCGCAGATTTTGGTGGCATGGATAGCCGTACGAATATTCGTGGCCTCGACCGCGGTGCACTTGTTCTTGTAAACGGTGTACCTATGAACTTAAATGGTAAGAGCGGAATTGGCTCTATACCTACTAGTGCCATTGAGCGCATTGAAGTTGTAAAGGGGGCGGCCTCTACCTTATATGGTGCAGAAGCTTTGGGTGGCGTTATAAATATCATTACAAAGACGCCCTCAAAAGAGGGTGGTTCTGCTACGGTAGCTGTAGGTAATCGAGACTCTAAGCGATTTGATATTTCTTATGTTACTGATCGATTCCTCGTTGGTATCGATAGAAAATACTGGGGAACTCAAGATCCATCTACACCTGTGCGGTATGACTATACGGGTCGCAAGGGTTATGATTACTACACTACGCGCAACAAGGGTAACTCCTTAGGCGTGTTCATGAGCGGTAAACTTTCAGATAAAATAACCTTAAATTATAATCGCGCTGAAAGCCGTTCCTCCTTTGGCCTGATTAGTACAGAAACAAATCCTATGAGACAGGCTCGTCATTCTACGACCTATCATTACAAGGATGATCGCAACAATGCATCCTTGATCTATAAGGATGATAATACGACGGGAACATTGTTTTATAATGACCGTACTATGCGTGGTGAAAGCCGTGTTCATAGTGCTAAACAGTTCAAGCCGACCGAAACCAGTTATGTAGCTCGTCAATATGGTATAGATGTACAACATGAATGGGACTTTAGAGACGGTAAGGACTACCTGATTGCCGGGGTTACAGGTAAGCAAGAAACCTATCGTGCCACACAGGCCCCTGTGTACACACGGCCTCATCGTAATACCTATGCGGTGTACAGTAGCTATTCTCGTGAAATCAATCCAAAATGGACTGCCATTTTGGGCTTGCGCTATACAGCTATTAGTGATCCTATTAAGGACCAACATGTGTTAACGCCTCAGTTCCAATTGTTGCATACCATCAATAAAGATTCCTCCATGTACTTAAATATAGGGAAAGCGTATACGATGCCTAGCTTGAGTGATACATTCCGCAGTGTAAACCGCCAATACACAGCAGTAAGTGGTAAAAATCTTAAGCCTGAAGAGGGCTGGAACTATGAATTAGGTTATAAACGCCTTAATAAGAAGGATAGCTGGAAGGTGGACGTGTTCTATATGGACTTCAAGAACTTCTTCCAATGGAAACCTGATGTAAATGGTCGCCCAACCGTTCGCGTAAACGGTGGTAAATTCCACAATGTTGGGATTGAAGCTGAGTATAGTAGACATTTGTCAGATCGACTCAAAATGAGTGTAAGTGGTTCTTATTCTAATCCAAAACAAAAGGAAATGAATGAAACCTATTGGAAACAAGCGGCTCCTAAGTTACAGTTTACAACCGGTGTTCATTATAAAAGCTCTACGTGGGATGCAGGCACATCTTTGAACTTTGTAACCAAACGTTTGCGCAATCGCGATGGTGGCTTGAACCCTAACATTGCTCTTTGGAATGCTTACGTTGGGTATCACTTTAATAAAGATGCTACATTACGCCTCGATGCACGCAATCTTTTGAATCGTCATAATGTGGTATCCAATGGAGATTATGAATATTGGGATGCACCATTCAATTATGAATTAAGTTATACACAAAAATTTTAATATGTATTAACGATACAATCCCCCGAGAATGCAGTAGTGGTAGGGGTATGGGTTTTGTGCGGTCCAAATAAATGTGTAATAATACAAATATGTAGTTTATATAATTGTGTGAATATATATATGTGTTAAGTGAGGCATTTGGTATGAGACAACAAATTAAGCATCGTATATCTATACTTGTAGGTTTAGCATTGATAGGATTGTCTGTGAATGGATATGCAGCAGAGGTAAGTGCTGATAAGACTCCCACTACAGCTGCATCAAGTGAAACTAATGGAGTATCTGAAATCCATACTATTAATGTAACAGCAAATCGCATGGCTCTTTTAGATTTAGATACGCCGGCTGCGATGGATGTTATTACTCAAAAGGACTTAGCTAATAGTGGTGCCAAAAATGCATTTGATGCGGTTAATATGGTACCCGGCATTACGTCTTTTTCCTATGGTGCATCTGGTCTTGAATATGGGGCTATGGATAGCCGTGTGAATATCCGTGGTCTTGAACGGGGCTCTTTGATTCTCATGAATGGGGTACCGATGAACCTCAATGGCAAGGGCGGACTTAGCTCTATTCCGACTAGCTCTATTGAACGCATTGAAGTATTAAAAGGTGCAGCGTCTGCTTTATATGGCGCTGATGCTATGAGTGGTGTTATCAATGTAATTACTAAGACTCCAAGTAAAGAAGGGGGCTCTGCTACGATAGGTTTTGGTAATATGGGCCGCCAAACTTATAAAATTAACTATGGGACGCCTCGCTTCTTAATAGGTGTGGAACGTAACTTTTTTGGCGCTCAAGATCCTGAAACCCCTATCCGCTCCGATATCGGTGGTTATGCTAGAGGGTATGAATATTATACAGCTCGTAACAAAGGGAATTCTTTAGGTGTATTTATGAGCGGTAAATTAAATGATAAGTTGACTTTGAACTTTAGCCGCTTTGAAGGTAATTCTTCTTTTGGACAGTTAAGTACAGAAACGAATCCTATTAAGCAAAAGCTTCACTCTACAACATATGCTTATAAAGATACTAAAAATAATGCGTCTTTAGTTTATAAAGATGGCAATACTACAGGTACAATCTTCTACAACGATAGAGATTTGTATGGTAAAAGTCGCGTACATAGCAAAAAGGCATATACGTTGAGTGATAATAACTATATTGCTCGACAATATGGTTTTGATGTACAACATGAATGGGATTTCCGCGGTGGTAAGGACTATTTTATTGCGGGTGTACTTGGTAAACGAGAAACATATCGCACCACATCTGGTCCGTACTATGGAAATCCACATCGCAATAGTTATGCCGTTTATGGTACATACTCTTATCAAATCAATCCTAAATGGACTAGTATTTTAGGCTTGCGTTATTCGGATATTAAAGACCCTGTGAAAAATCAGCGCGTATTAATTCCTCAGTTCCAATTACAACATCGTATCAACAAGGAATCATCCATGTATATAAATGTTGGTAAAGCTTTTAGAATGCCGAATCTAAGCGATACTTTCAAGAAAATTAATAAAGGCTATGCCTCTGTTAGTGGACGCAATTTGAAACCTGAAGAAGGTTGGAATTATGAATTAGGCTATAAACATATTACCAACAAAGATAGCTGGAAAGTAGCGCTCTTCTATATGGACTTTAAGAACTTCTTCTCTTGGAAACCGGATAGCAATGGTAAAAACACGATTCGCGTAAATGGTGGTCGCTATAGAAATGTCGGTATCGAAGCCCAATATGGTCGTAAATTAACAGATCACTTAAAAATGACTGTGGGTGCATCGTATTCTAATCCTAAACAACGAGAAATCGATAAGACCTATTGGAAACAAGCTAACCCTAAATTGCAATTTACAGGGGGTATCCATTACAATAGCTCAACCTGGACTGCAGGTACTAGCATCAACTTTGTCACAAAACGGATGAAGAACCGCGATGGCGGTATTAATCCTAATCTTATAGCTTGGAATGCATACGTAGGCTATCAGTTCAATGAAAACTCATCCTTGCGGCTAGATGCACGTAACTTGTTAAACCGTCATAATGTTATTTCAAACGGTGACTGGGAATACTGGGATGAACCATTTAATTACCAACTCAGCTATACTCAAAAATTCTAGTCTTTATGTAATCACTAATTAGAACTATACAAGGAGTATCATCATGAATAAGAAAATTGGATTTTTCATATGTTTGATGATACTCCTTTGTGTATGTTTAACAGGTTGTGGACCTCAATCGGAGGCAAATGTAACGCCATATACTCGTTATGTTGAAAGTCACGATGGCGTTCAAGTTGCTGTTCCAGAGCATCCAAAGCGGATTTTATCGCTATCCTCTGCGTTCGACACAATTTTATTAGGACTTATAGAACCAGAGCGTTTAGCAGGCATTAATAAATTGTCTACCTATGAGGAATATTCCTTAGAGGCAAAGCGCGCAAGGATGGTAAAGCCTGTGTTGAGCTCGTATCCTTTGGAGAAAATTATAGCCTTGAAACCGGATCTCGTTATAGCGCCAGATTATATATCGGCTGATGTTATCTATGGTTTACGGCACATGGGTATAGCCACTGTTGTGGTACCGACCCCTTCTACGGTGGACGGAGTGATTCAGAATGTGATGGAGATTGCTCATATTATCGGGGAAGATGAAAAGGGTAGCTTTTACAATCGGAAGATTCACCGTGAAATAGATGAAATAAAGCACCTAGCGGAATCTATTCCACTTGAGCAGCGCAAGACGGTTCTCTTTGTATCATCTATGGACGGATACACGGGCACAGGAAGCCTTTTTGATGATATGTGTCACTATATGAGCATCTATAATGCACCTGATCGGATTGGTTTACCACCACGAATACCTTTTGGGGAGGAGCGTGTGCTAGCCATGAACCCAGATTATATTTTTATTCCATCCTATAAGGGAATGGACAAGAATTTGGCGGATAGATATTTAAAGAATCCGGCCTTTCAAAATCTACCTGCTATTAAGGAAAATCGTGTTAAGCCCTTACCGGCAGCGTACCTGTATACAATGAATCAGCATATTGGTGAAGCAATGCTAGCCATTATGCATACTGTGTATCCTCAATTAGAAAGGAATTCTCATGACTAGACAGAAACAACGCATCATGGCTATAACTCTGATTGGGGTATTGCTATGTATTGTGAGTTTATTGGCACTCCATGTAGGGACCATTATGATCCCTATCGGAGGGGGCGTGCAAAGTATTTTAAATGGCATGGGCATACCTGTGAGCTTCACGGAGCCCATTACGGCTGAACAAGAGGCTGTACTGTGGTTTATCCGCATGCCACGCCTTATCATTGGCCTTCTCGTAGGAGGCGCCTTGGCACTGGCTGGTGCGGTTATGCAAGGGGTATTCTCCAATCCATTGGCAGATCCAGGTATTATGGGCGTATCCGCTGGAGCATCCCTCGGTGCGGTTATCGCCATTGCCCTTGGCGTAACATCCCTTAGCATGTTTTACATGCCTGCCTTTGCTTTCGTTGGAGCCTTTGTATCCGTTGGGATTACTATACTTTTAACATGGCGTAATAACAAGCTCGACACAACCACCTTGTTGCTGGCTGGTGTAGCTGTTAGTATGCTGCTCGGTGCTTTTACATCGGGCATCTTGACGATGATTAATGAATATCGCTTGCGGGAATTTTTATTCTGGATGGTAGGTGGCCTCGATTATCGTCGATGGGACCATGTTCTATTGGCGGTAGGACCTATCATGACGGGTAGTGTCATTTTGATGATGCTCGGTCGTCACCTCAACGTACTTGTCCTTGGCGATACAGAGGCGCGTGCCTTGGGTTTGCCTGTTATGGTGTACCGCATGTTATTCCTGTTTTTGGCATCTGTCGTTACTGCTACTGCGGTGTGCGTCAGTGGTTCTATTGGCTTTGTAGGTCTTGTGGTACCACATATTGTACGTATCTTAGTAGGGCCAGATCATCGAATACTATTGCCTATGGCGGCCGTTGGAGGCGCACTATTCCTCGTATTCTGTGATACATTAGGTCGCGTTATTGCTCAGCCAGTTGAGATTCGCGTAGGTATCATGACGGCTCTATTAGGGGCACCATATTTTCTATATTTACTTCATCGCTTGCGTCGTAAAGGAGGGGCCTAATGAAACTAGATGTTCAATCTCTATCCGTCACATTAGGGGAAACCACCATTCTAAAGGATGCGTCCTTTTCTATTGATAGGGGTGAGTTTGTCGGCATTATCGGGCCTAATGGTTCTGGTAAAACGACGTTATTAAAAACCTTGCGTGGTCTCTATCCTACGTCTGGTGGCGATGTTTTGTGGGATGGTAAAAGCATCGCTTCTTTGAGCGACAAGGAAATCGCTCATCATGTGGCGTATATGCAACAGTCTGTAAATGTTTCCTTCGATTATGAAGCCATCGATATTGTAATGACCGCTCGTTATCCTTATTTGAAATGGTGGGAACAAGAAGGCCCTGAAGATAAAGTTATCGTTGAACAGGCTATGAAAGAGGTAGGCGTTTATCATCTGCGGAATCGTTCTGTACAATCTTTGAGTGGCGGTGAGCGTCAACGGGTATTCTTAGCAAAGGCTTTGGCACAACAAACAGAGGTCCTATTACTAGATGAGCCGACGGCTGCCCTCGATCTAGTATATGCTGACGATATCTTTCATGAGGGTCGCAGATTATGTGACGAAGGTAAAACGATTTTAATTGTCGTTCATGACTTAGAGTTAGCTGCCAAATATTGCACCAAACTCGTTTTGGTGAGTGATGGTCACATCGTTGATGTAGGTGCACCTCGTGATGTATTGACGGCAGAAAATCTACGAAATGCGTTCCGTTTATCGGCCGCGGTCTATGACGATCCGTACTTTAAACAACAACGTATTTTTGTATTCCCAAAAGGAACTACAAAGATTGATGACTTCAAACAAACCGAAGTTACTTCAGAAATGTCTATTGATCCAAATCTGAAATAGTTAGAATGGATTACGATACTTAGCGTTTTCCTAGGGGTTATTGATTTATTATGTATGGTGATTATTTTGTATTGCGAATCTGAGTGAGGTTAGGTGTATGCTATATCCATTTACTGCTATTGTTGGTCAAGATGAAATGAAATTGGCCTTGTTGCTCAATGCCATAAACCCATCAATCGGCGGTGTCTTAATTGAAGGTGAAAAAGGCACTGCTAAGTCTACGGCTGTACGTGCGTTAGCGAATCTGTTACCTCCTATGGAAACAGGCGCATCAGCGATGTCTGTTGTTGAGCTACCTATCAATGCTACGGAAGATCGTGTTGTAGGATCCATAAATTTGGAAAAGGCATTACAAGAGGGGGTAAAAGCCTTTGAACCGGGTATTTTACATGCAGCCCATCAAAATATTCTCTACGTAGATGAGGTTAATCTATTAGATGACCACATTGTAGATATTTTGTTAGACGTGGCAGCTATGGGGGTGAATACGGTAGAACGGGAAGGGGTGAGCCACTCTCATCCATCTCGTTTTATCCTCGTAGGAACGATGAATCCTGAAGAAGGCGACCTTAGACCTCAGCTGTTAGACCGTTTCGGACTATCTGTTATGGTCTATGGAGAACAGGACCCGGCACAACGTATGGAGGTAATCAAGCGTCGCCTCGCCTTTGGCGACAATGCTGAAAGCTTTGTAGCGTCTTACAAGGAATCAGAACGTAGCCTGCACGAACGTTTATTACAAGCTCGTGAAGTATTGCCAGGCATCATCCCATCTGATGATGTGTTGTTGCAAATAGCGAGTATCAGCATAGGTGTCGGCGTTGATGGACATCGCCCAGACATTACGATGATGCATACGGCTCGTGCTCATGCAGCCTTTCACAGTCGCAACCAAATTACAGCGGAAGACCTCAAGGTGGCGGCACGATTAGCTTTAAAACATCGCTTACGTCGCTTGCCATTTGAAGAACAAGGTTACGATGAGGAGCGCATTGATACAGTGGTATCGGCAGTGCTTGAGGGCTAGTTATGGAAACATCTGTACAAGAGGCCCTCAAAATAGGCCTTGTAAACGACCAGATTCATACCATTGTTATTTCTGGAGGTACCGGTGTTGGTAAAAGCTATGTACTTCGTCAGTGCCTCGAGAAATGGCAAATTCCATATCGTTTGATACCTGTTTATATAGATACTTCACAACTACAAGAGTCCATCGATTTTGAAGCATCCCTTGCACAGGGTAAGATGGTTATGGCATCTGGCTTATTAGGTGATACGAGTAATCGATGCTGGGTTGTCGATGATGCTCACGTTCTGTCGCCTGAAGTCCGTCATACACTATTGGTAGAAGCGAAACTTCGTCAAATACTACTCATTATGACCGTAAACCATGAGGATGGAACCTTAGATGATGCGGAGTGGGAACTCGTAGATGTGCATGTATCTATGGATGTACCTACACTACAATCTAAGGTGAAGGTGTTACAACGAAGGCGAGATGAAATTGAGCCTTCATCTGAGGATTTATTGAGCCTAATAGATTCTAAACAAGTTCAATCTATAGTTGTTCCTGATGCTATGCTTTCACTGGCTATATCCTATGCATTGCAAGCTCGAACCGTAGGTCATGGAGCAGAGTATGTATTATTACAAGTGATGAAATCACTGGCAGTTCTTGATGGTAGTTCTTACTGTAAGCCATCTCATGCGGAACGAGCCGCTCTCTATGTACTGCCTCATCGCATGAAGCGCAATGATACACCTGAATCTCAGATCTCACAAGGAGAGGTATCTAATAGTGCAAGTAACCAAAACCAGTCACAGAAAAATACTGAAACAGCAACAGATGATTCGGATGTAGACGACTCTGATAACTCTGATTCCAGAGATTCCAAGCGTGATGAATCCCATTCTAACGAGCTAAACTCTAATGGACAGGACAATTCAAATGCTGATGGACATGACTCAAATGATATAGATTTTGATGATGGTAAATCAAGTGGGTCCAATGCTCTAGAAACATCGGATTCTACACAGAATGAGTCAGAGGATTCTGATTCAATGAATACTCAAGGTGACCTATCTAATAGAATATCTTCTTCATGTTTGCCAGATACTGTTGCCCGTATAGCTAACCAGTTCTTTCAATGGAAATTGCAATCTTCTAAAACGGTAGACCGTCAGTATCGTAAAGGTTCTGGTCGGCGCCTTATGACTAGAACAAAGGATACTAGGGGGCGCATGATTCGAGCCTATCAAGATGAACAGGCTTTAGAGGATTTGGCTTTAATTGACACATTGCGTGCAGCCGCACCGTATCAACGATTGCGGGCCGTTGAAAGGGTAAAACAATTACAGGTAGATACCCCATTAAATGTAGTGGAGCAATCTGTTACATCGGAATGCTTATGTCAAATGGCCCCACAAGCAGAGCGTCATGATTTAAAAGGGCTATCTATTGTAGTAAAACCTCAAGATTACCGCCGAAAGGCTCGGGAAAAGCGGATTGGTGCGTATCAGCTTTTCGTAGTGGATGCTAGTGGCTCTATGGCAGCTCGCCATCGCATGGAGGCGACAAAAGGTGCGATTTTGAGCCTCTTGCGTGACTCTTATGTTCACCGTGATTCGGTGGGACTCATTGTATTTCGCAAGGACTCCGCAGAGGTATTATTGCCTTTCACCCGTAGTGTAGAGCGAGCAGAACGACTGTTAGCTACATTGCCAACGGGGGGCAAGACGCCCTTAGCCCAAGGTTTACGAGTCGCCTATACTATGTGTGATAGATTGCTTCGCAGACATTCGGCGGAGCGGATTCAAATGATTTGTATTACCGATGGTCGTGCTACTTCGGGGGCTTCTGAGGACCCTGTAGGGGAGGCGAAACAATGGGCTCGTATTTTAGGGACCTTGCCAGTAGACTGTATCGTTATCGATACGGAAACGGGCTTTATCAAGCTCGGCTTAGCTAAGGAATTGTGTAAATTAATGAATGGCAGTTATTATGCGATGGACTCTATTACGTCAGATAGTATTTTGCGCGTATCGCGGAGGTAGATCATGAGTCGACTCCTGTATATTTCTAATTTAGGAAAACAAATCCAATATATAGAAAAAGCTGTTGCTACTTACCCGGAACTCTTACAGGGCGAGGTGGACCTTTGCAATATGAAAAAGCCTCCTCAATGGGATGCTGACTTTGAAAGTCGCTTACGCGCTGCCGATGTAGTTTTGGTAACGAATATGGGGGTTGGTTTAGACTCGCCCTTCTTAGAACGTCTGGAACGCTGGTTATATGCACATCATCCTAAATACTGGATCGATGTAGTAGAACCTAAGAAAACAGATATTTTATATCGCAATTTGGATGAGGATAAACGGGTCCTTCTTGAAAGCTACCGCCGAACCAGTGGGGTCATGAATTATGTACGCTTAATCAACGGTGCTTTCAGTACAAAACCTACCTCTGAATGGGAAGAGCCAGATCCTATTCCTTGGCAAGCCATTATGGGTCGAGAAGGCAATATCTACGAAACTTATGATGAGTTTATGGATGCCGAAGGGCATCGAGATTGGCCATCTATAGCGGTCTACTTTTACCGTGACGAATGGATCATGGGGGATATTGAGTATCAACAGGCCTTATTTGAAGAGATTTATAAGCATCAGTACAATCCGATTATCTTTTATGGTCAGTATGGCTCGAATCCGCGCGTAGGTATTCCGAATATGAAGCTGTCCATGAACCATCTTTTTGGGAAGGATGAATTCCCCTTTGATGTGCTCATAAATACTTGTAAATTTTCCTTTCAGTCCTTAGGTGCTCAAACCTTGGAGGAGTTAAAGCTACAGGATGTTCCTATCGTTCAGGGTTATACCATATACATGGATGAGAAATCTTGGGCCGAGAATCCACAAGGTGTAACACCTTTAGACGTGAATTTATCTATATCTCAGCCTGAGCTAGATGGGGTTATTCAAGGCGGTGTTGTGGCATGCCAAACCTATGATGAGCGTGGACACTATGTGTACTTGCCTGTGAAAGAACGCATCGCTGCTATTGTACAACGAGCTATTAAATGGTCTACATTGCGCCATATCCCTGTATCGGAGCGAAAAGTGGCCGTTATATTACATAACTATCCGCCTAAGAACTCCAACATTGGCTCTGCCGCAGGTCTTGATACACCTGAGTCGGTGCTACGGTTATTACGAGATATGAAGGCGGAAGGTTATACCATCGACACGGTGCCAGAAACAAGTGCAGACTTGATGGATGTGGTAACGTCTCATATGACGAATGACCGCTCCATGCTCACCGATGAACTGCTAGCCTCTGCAGAAGGTCGGTTAAGTAGTGATGATTACAAAGCATATTTTGCTACGCTGCCGGAAGATACGCAGACAGCAATGGTTAAATCTTGGGGCGAAGCCCCAGGGGATGTATTCGTCTACGATGATGACGTGATTATCCCAGGTTTCTCCAATGGCAATCTGTGGATTACGGTACAGCCACCCCGTGGATTTGGGGAGAATGTATCGGCCATTTATCACGATCCTTGCTTGCCTCCACCACATCAATACTTAGCGTTTTATCACTGGGTGCGCGATGTCTTTGAAGCTGATGCAGTTATCCATGTTGGTACCCATGGCTCTCTAGAATGGCTGCCCGGTAAGGGGGCTGGACTCAGCGCTAGTTGTTATCCGGAAATCGGCATTTCCAGTTTGCCAAATATTTACCCGTATTGGACAACCATTATTGGGGAAGGCATACAAGCCAAGCGGCGTAGTTCGGCTTGCTTAGTGGGGCACTTGTCGCCGCCGATGACGACAGCGGGCCTCTATGATGAGTTCGAAGAATTAGAGGCCTTACTCGATGAACATAGTCATTTTGAGCGGGAACATCCTGAAAGTGTCTCTACTCTAGGTGAAGTGATTCGAGAAAAGGCCATGGAGTGCCATCTCATCGATAAAGAACGAGGTTCTACCATGACGGTGGACGATATAATTACAGAGGTCCACGAAAAGCTGAGCGACTTGAAACATATGCAGATGCGCAATGGTTTGCACATCTTGGGGCAAGGTCCTGAAGGGGAAGCATTAGAAGAGTTTATTACTGCTATTGTAAGCACTCCTCAAGGTGAAATCGCGTCAGGCCTTACCACCATCGCAGAAGAATTAGGTTATGATTGGTCTTATATGGCGGAACATGCTGGCGAAATTCATTCAGATGGTATACGATATAGTGTTACCATAGATCGAATTTGGAATGAATTGCGTAGCTTTGTAAGGCATGTGATCAATATACCAGATTATACAGTGCCCGAACGGTTAGAACCTTTGGCGAATGCGATCGTTCGAGAGTATATTCCAAAATTAGGTGACACCAAGAACGAGCTAACCTCTATTTCAAATGCCTTACAGGGCAGATATGTAGAGCCCGGTCCAGGTGGAGCCCCCTCGAGCGGTCAAGTCGACGTACTGCCTACGGGGCGTAACTTCTATGGTTTAGATGAAAGAGCTTTACCGACGAAGATAGCCTATCAATTAGGCATAGAGTTGGCTGATCAAGTCATCGCTGATTATATTCTGAATGAACAACGGTATCCTGAGACGATTGGCATTATTCTATGGGCTACGAGCAATTCTAGAAGTCATGGTCAGTGCTTGGGTGAGTTCCTTTACTTGTTAGGAGTTCGACCTAAATGGCAATCGGGCGGTCGCGTGTCAGGTTTAGAAGTGATTCCTTTAGAGGAATTGCAGCGCCCTCGCATCGATGTGATGGGCCGCATCAGTGGCCTCATTCGAGATATGATGCCTACTGCCATTGGCTGGCTTGATAAAGCCGTTGAAATGGTGGCAGAATTAGATGAGTCGTTGGAAGACAACTACGTGAAAAAGCATATTCACGATGATGTAGACTGGCTCGTTGAGCAAGGTGAGGACCCTCTATTGGCTACTAAAAAGGCTAGACTCCGCATCTTTGGCGATCCGCCCCAAGCTTATGGCACGGGTGTAGGTGCCTTGATTGAAGGCAAAAACTGGGAGTCTTTACAAGATATTGCTCAAGTTTATAGCCAGTGGAGTAGCTTTCACCTGCACAAGGACATTCCTCAGGACATGAGGCTATTCCAACGTCGATTAACCACGATGGATGTGACCATTAAGAACGAAGATAATCGAGAAACCCATATTATGAGTGCCGACGATTATTATAGCTATCACGGTGGTCTCATTGCGGCGGTGCGCACCGCAAAGGGCAGTGCGCCGCGCGCCTATGTGGGGGATAGCTCAGACCGCAGTCGTGTTGTGATGAGGCCTTTAGGTGACGAAATTCGCCGCGTCGTGCAAGGGGAAACGCAGAACCCTAAATTTATTCAAGCCATGATGAAACATGGCTATAAAGGGGCATCGGATATGTCGAATGTCGTATCCCATACATTTGGTTGGGATGCTACGAGTGATGTCGTACCAGACTGGGTCTATGAAGGGTATGCTAATAAGTATGCTTTAGACAAGACAGTACAAGACTGGATGCGCAATGTAAATCCTTGGGCCTTACAGCGCATTACAGAAACCTTGCTAGAGGCTTCTCAACGTGGCTATTGGAATGCATCGCCTGAAATATTACAGGATTTGCAATCATTATTTATTTCCATGGAAGGGGTTATAGAAGGTCGTTAGTATGAAGCACAGAATATCTATTATATGTACCATAGTAATGATGGTACTTCTAGTGGTCGGTTGTGGTCCTACGCAGACGGGGACTACGGGCACGACACATCAGGTTACGGATGGTACAGGGGTAGCCGTTACGGTGCCTAACGAGCCGAAGCGCATCGTTCCCGTCGCTGCGAGCACAGAGGATATCGTGTTATCTTTGGTTGATCCGAGCCGAGTGGCAGCTGTTGGCACGGTACCTAACAATGTGCCTGACGAGTCTGCCAAGGTTGAGAAACATGTGAAAGCAACTGCTGAATCCATGCTTTCAGTACAACCTGATTTAGTATTAGTTCCAAACTGGATATCTCCAGATGCAATTGGGGAAATGCGGAATATGCAGATTCCCGTTTACGTCTATAAGACTCCGACTACGGTAGAAGAAGCAAAAGCAGTTATCCATGAAATTGCAGGACTCTTACACGCTTCGGATGAAAAGATGATTGCTAGCATGGATGCAGATTTGAAAACTGTCGAAGAGTTAGCAAATAAACATACCGGTGAACGCCCTGTAGTAGCATTTTATACGCAATTTGGTTTAACCGGTGGCAAAGGGTCAACCTTTGATGATATGACTAAATATCTGAAGGTTACCAATGCGGCCGCCCAATTAGGCTTGGGGCCTTTTGATAATGGGACGCGAGAGGATTTAATTAAAGCGAATCCAGACATTATCATCATCCCATCGGTAGCTTATACCTCGGATGGCACTACGCCAGCAACGGCAGAACAACTCTATTCTGACCCTGCTTTGCAGGGGGTTAAGGCCATCGCCAATCGTCGTGTGTTCCTCGTAGATTCCTCGCAGGTCATGAGTTATTCTCAATTTATGACTCGTGCAATGGTTTCTATGGCACAAAATATATATGACAAGTGATTTAGTGTGTGTGGAGGTTTTTATGAAAGTATCAAGAATGCAACGATTATCCATGTACGTAGGGTTAGCTCTCGTATTTGGTAGCACATTGAGTGCACCTAGTGTATTAGCTGTTGATGCTGGTGATGCGAAAGAAGCGCATACCATTGTTGTTACGGCGACTCGTAGTGAACAACAGCTTTCAGAAGTGCCAGCTAGTGTAGGCGTAGTAACAGGTGACGATATTCGTGAGCGCCATGCTACGAATATGAACGAAGCCTTGAACATCGTACCGGGCGTAGATATTAATACGTATGGTGGTGGCGTAGGTTACACGAACTCCAATGCATTCCGCATCAATGGGTCTGACCAAGTATTGTATTTGGTAGACGGCATCAATATGGGCGCAGCAGGTGTGAATCCGCCGATGACTATTTTGAAAGATATGTCCAGTATTGATCGCATTGAAGTCCAACGTGGTGCAGGTTCTACATTGTATGGTTCCGGCGCCATCGGTGGTGTAGTAAATGTAATCACTGCAAAACCTGAGCAAGGTGTACAAACTAAGCTTCGCGTGATGGGTGGCAGCAATGATTTAGAGCAATACGCAATTACCAACGAAGGTAGCCAAAATGATTGGTATTGGCGTGTAGGCGTACAAAAAGATATTATTGGTTCCTATAAAGATGGTCATGGCGTGCGCGTTCCGCAACATGGCAATAGCCACACTGCATCTTTCATGGTGGGCAATAAAATCAATGATAAGAACGATGTAAAAATATCTTACGATACATATCGTGGTGATGTAATGTATTCCGACCATTTGGGTGCCCTCAACCATATTCGTTATGGTAATGAAGCGAATGATTCCTTACGCGCGATTTGGAAGAACAAAATCAGCAATCGTTGGAGCCATCAATTATACTTGATGAACAATCATTATAAAACAACATACGATGGGTACTTAACGGATGTGAAGACTCGTGGTATTGGGGATCAAGTTACGTATAAAGCAAAAGACCATACTGTAGTAGGCGGCTTTGATTGGAGACAAGATAAGGTGCTTAATATGGGCGGCGTGAAGCTTACGAATACATCTTACTTCATTCAAGATGAATGGAAATTTGCTCCTAAGTGGACTGTAACACCTGGTATCCGCGTTGACCATCATTCCTCCTTCGGTACGCATACATCTCCATCCATCAGTCTCGGCTATGATGTAAATGAGAAGACAAATGTGTATGCTGCGTATAAAGAGTACTTCTTGGCACCTACACCGTACCAATTATTTGATGGCTTCAATGGCAACCGCAACTTGAAACCTGAAACAGGTCATGAATTTGATTTAGGTGTACACCACAAATTCGGTAAAACATGGAATAGTAATCTTAGCTTCTTCAGCCGTAGTACGAAGGATAAAATCGGTTGGGTTATGACTGATCCAGCAAACTTTACAGGTCAATATCGCAATTTTGACACTGAAAAAGCTCGAGGCATCAATGCTGATGTGCGCAAACAATTGACGAACCACTTGTCCGCACGCCTTGGCTATACGTATACTCATATTGATGCGACACCAACTCGCAAAGCAAATCGCGATGGGTATGTACCAAAACATGCTGTTAATGCAGGCCTTGATTACAACGATGCTAAATGGGATGCTCATTTGGATATCCGCGGTATCATCAACCGTCCTGGCCCTGCAGATAATGTATTCCCTCGTAAAACGTACTGGTTGGCTGATATCAGCGCTAACTATCGGGTACGCGAAAATGTTACTATATTTGGTCGTATCAACAATATCTTTGATACATACTATGCAGAACAATCTAGCGTTCGTTGGGGCAACCCTGGTGACTGGTGGCCAGGTCAAGGTCGCAACTTCCGTCTAGGTGTAGAAGTGACTATCTAATGGGTATAACTACTACAATGGCTAATAGATGCAACTACTGCAATGGTTCGATTATAAAGCTATACTAATAATTGACAATTACATCATAGTTATTTGTATAGTTTCAAAATGTAATCTATATCATGGTGAAAGAGCCTCTCATGGGGCTCTTTCATTTTTATTATAGTTTTTGATGGTATATTGAGACCGCACTAAGCACCATGAGAGTTATTTTCAATAACCGATAAATTGGGTATAGGTAAATAAGTATATGTTATAAAACTATAGATTTTCTATAGTAAAAGCTCTATAATATTATGTATCTATCTATAGGTATTCATAGTTTATGTTTTGTGATGTAAACGTATATTTGCTTGTATAGTAAATGTTTTGTTACTTTCACAGTTATCAAAACCTTTCCATGGAGAAGGTTGATTTTTAGAGGAGTTGGATCGAAATGAAACAACCAGAATTATCGCCGTATATGATGGCTCGCAAGCCGTCTGGCATTCGCCTAGGACAAATTAAATTCTTGGAACGTAAGAACCCACCTATCTTGGTGAATGGTTCTATTGGCAATGTAATGCGTCCTATGCATCCCGCCATGCAGCGTAGGTTGTTTGATTTGGGCGGTGTCAATAGCCCGTTCCACAATGGTATTGTGCCATATGTGCCAACTACGGGCACTGATGAGTGTCGTGAAGCGTTTTTACACATTTTGCGCAGTCAAGGTTTTGATACGACAGGTCTTGATGTACTCGTGACAGACGGTGCATCAATGGCGATGGAAATTATCATGCTTGGCGTATGTGGTGGTGCAGGCGAAGAGGAACGTCCTCTCTTGATGTTCAATCCTTCTTATACAAATTATGATGCAGTAGGTCTTCGCATAGGCCGTAAAACAGTAACAGTAGAACGGGAGCTCAATGAAAATGGTGAGTTTGAATTGCCATCCGTAGAGACTGTAGAGAAGCGCATTATCGACACCAAACCTGGTGCGTTGCTCATCATTCCTTATGACAATCCGACTGGTCAATTATTTAGCAAGGAAACGCTTATTGAATATACTAAATTGTGCGTTAAACATAATTTATGGATTATCTCTGACGAAGCGTACCGTGAATTGGCTTATGAAAAGGGAAAAGAAACATCCAGCATTTGGGCTTTAACCGATAAAGATGTGCCTGGCATCGAAGGTCGCCGTATTAGCCTTGAAACGGCCAGTAAGGTTTGGAATGCGTGTGGGCTTCGCATTGGAGCCATCATTACGGATAATAAATTATGCTATGAAAAATCTGTTGCGGAATATACGGCAAACCTTAGCGCTAACACCTTGGGACAATATATCTTTGGCGCATTGAAGCATGAGTCCTATGCGCAGTTGCACAATTGGTATGAGCAACAACGCGACTACTATCGTCAAATGATCTTTGAACTCCACAAAGGCTTTAAAGAGGTAGAACCAGACTTCATCGTATCCCGTCCTGAAGCATCTATTTACTTTGTAATCGACGTGAGAAAGGTGGCAAAACCTGGCTTTGATGGCGTGGAATTTGCTTCCTGGTGTGCTGAACACGGTGCGGTAAGCCTTGATGATGGTAAGGAATATACACTCCTCATGGCGCCGCTCAATGGTTTCTATAGCGGTAAAAATGGTGATAATAACCCTGGTAAAACACAATTGCGCGTGTCCTTCTGTGAAAATCCAGAACTATTGCGCTTGGCTCCTGAATTATTATCTAAACTATTCAGAGCTTACGAAGCACAACGAAATGTATAAACGTAAAGAGTGCCATTCCCAAAGGGAAGGCACTCTTTTTGCATTGTAAGTTATCATCATGAGTCATATAGATACTATGTATGGTATAGTATTACATAAAAAAGAGCTATAATATTCAAAATTATAGCTCTTTTCGTTTTTCCCTAGATATGGTAAGTAGGGAAGGGCTTTTATTTACTTTCTTCATCATGATGCGGTCCCTTAGTACGTATTTCGACTGCCAGTTGCTCGCTAGGTATGGAGCGTTCCTCAGTTGCTGGATATGAAGTGTCTTCTAAGATAACCGTTTCTAATAATTTGTCAATTTCATCAGACTGGATGGATACTTCTTTGTTGTACCATTCGCCAAATTCGTGAATAACCTCTTCGTTGCGACGAAAATAGGTATATTGGTCGATTTTACGCGATTCTACAAGTTCAGCATTTTCTAAAATGCTCATAAATGTAGAAATAGAAGATTGCGATACACCGCAGCGCTTTTGTATACTCTTAACGCTTACACTATATGGAAAGTCGATAAGCGTATTAGCGTGTACTTGTACACCGAATTCTTTCTCTGGGTGTTTTAGCCACAATATAATATCTAACCGATGCGGATTTGATAATGCTTTCAAGATTTTTAACGGGTCCATAGGGCCTCCTCTTAATTAAAAAATAACGAGTTCCCAACCTTGACCGTGGACTTGCATTATGCGGTCGTATTATACGCGTCTTGCTCCGTATAGGGTTTTTGCTACTTTTATCATACGCTACTTTCACCGTGAAAGCTAGACTTACTTATAAATTTCACGAATTGATGAATTTTATTGCACTCATCTAGAACGGAAAGTATACATTAGTATTAATATATAATGAGTATATATACAACCTGTAGAGACTTTTATAATATATTTCTGAAAAATATAGAATATATTCATCTTTCTGTGATAATTTTTAAAGGTATTTTGGTTCTAAATAGAGAAATATATATACTATATGAACTTATGTAAGTCTAAGCTTTCATTTAAAGGAGCTGAGTATATGGCAATTGATCGCAATGAAACATTTGATGTTATCGTTGTTGGCGCAGGGCCAGCGGGTTCTGCGGCAGCATTACGCTTAGCGGAGCAGAGGGTAAAAGTTTTACTTATCGAACGTGGAACCGCACCAGGTGCTAAAAATATGATGGGTGGACGCATCTATACACATTCTTTGGAGCGTCTTGTACCGGACTTTAGAGACCGTGCGCCGTTGGAACGAAAGGTAACAAAAGAGCGCATTTCTATAGGCACAGGTAATGAAATGACTACCATCGAGTATAGTTACGAAGATGGTGAACCTAATGAAGAATCCTACGTAGTATTGCGTGCTAAATTTGATAAATGGCTAGCAGAAGAGGCAGAGAAAAAAGGGGCTCTCCTCGTATCTAATGTACAGGTAACAGAGCTTATTACCGAAGGTGAAGGTAAACATCGCCGCGTAATAGGGGTTCGCTGTCACGATGACGAAGTATATGCAAAATTAGTTGTCATCGCAGAAGGTTCTAATACATTATTATTGGAACAGGCTGGTCTTACAGGCCCTACAGATCCAAAAACAATGGCTGTAGGGGTAAAAGAGGTATATAAACTCAAAAAAGAGGATCTTGAAAATCGCCTTATGCTATCTGGCGATGAGGGGATGGCGTGGCTTACATTGGGCGATATGACCGATGGCCTATTAGGTGGTGGCTTTATTTATACGAATAAAGACAGCCTTTCCGTAGGTATGGTTGTAGGCCTTGAAGATATCGGCAAAGCTACTAAATCGGTAGATGATATGCTGTTAGCTTTCACAAACCATCCAAGAATCGCACCACTATTAAAAAATGGCCAATTGAAGGAGCATAGTGCACATCTCGTGCCAGAAGGCGGGTTCAAAGCGCTACCTAAATTGGGCGGTAATGGGTATGTTATCGTCGGTGATGCGGCGCGCATGTGTATGAACTTGGGGTATACCATTCGTGGGATGGACCTCGCTATCGAATCTGGCATGTGTGCAGCGGATGCGGTTAACGTAGCCTTGCGCGATGAGAACATGGAGCGCGTTGCTAAATTGTATGAACGTCAAATCAAGAATTCTTGGCTATATAAGGACATGAAGCTTTATAAAAATATGCCTGCCTTCCTCGCATCCAACCCTCGTATATTCAAAGAGTATCCAGCTCTTGTGAATAATGTGATGCGCGATGTATTCACTGTAAACGGTGATGGGGCAGTACCAATGATGAAAAAATTGATGAGTAGTGTAAGTGATGTAGGTTTAGTTACCTTGATTCGTGATGCTTGGAAAGGGGTGCGTTTCCTATGAAATTAGAAGAGCGCTTGGGCGCCAATAAATACTATGTAGATGAAACGTCTCCTCATATCATTGTGGATGGCGCTGGCTTTAGCTTGGAAGAGAAAATGAAACTCGTAAACGGCTGTCCTGCTGGTTTATATACATTACAAGAAAATGGCGATTTAGCATTTGATTTCGCTGGTTGCCTTGAATGCGGTACCTGCCGTGTTCTCTGTGGCGAAACCATCGTAAAAACTTGGAAATATCCGCGTAACGCTAAGGGCGTAGAGTTTAGACAGGGGTGAGTGTATGGAGTTATTAGTATGTATCAAACAGGTTCCAGATACATCTGAGATTAAGCTGGATCCGGAAACGAATAATCTCATCCGCACAGGTCTGCCTAGTATTGTAAACCCTTATGATATGCATGCATTAGAGGCAGCTCTTGCGGTAAAAGATCAATATGAAGATAGCCGTGTAACCGTTGTCACTATGGGGCCTCCACAAGCCGAGGCGGCATTGCGCGAGTGTTTATCACTCGGTGCAGATGATGCGGTGCTCATCACAGACCGTGCGTTTGGCGGTGCTGATACATTGGCGACAAGCTATACAATTGCCTCTGCCATTCGTCATATTCAACGTACCATGAATCGTGAGTTCCAAATCATTTTCTGCGGCAAGCAGGCTATCGATGGTGATACGGCTCAGGTAGGGCCTCAAATTGCGGAGGAACTAGGCATGGCGCAAGCTACCTATGCTTGTGAATTATCCGTAGACCAAGCAGCCCAAAAAGCGATTGTGAAACGAGAACATGAAAATGGTTACGAAATTGTGGAAGTTCCTTTGCCACTATTGGTAACGGCTACGGCTGAACTCAATGAGCCTCGTCAACCCGGTCTTTGGAGCTCGATTTACGCCAAACGGTATACGATTACACATATTACATTGCGAGATATGCCGCATATTGATGAAAGCCGTATTGGGCTCAATGGCTCTCCTACACGTGTGCGCAAGGTATACCAACCACCGCTTCGGGGCAAGGTAGAAATGCTTTCATCCGTGGACGAAGGGGCTAAGAAAATTCTTGAATTGGCTTATAATATCAAGCCAGAAAAGTTTTCTCATCTATTAGTGCCTAGCGAAGAACTGGTTGAAGAGCCTGTAGATACCAATGATGAGGGCGTAGATGTAAAAGATCCTGTGCAGCGGGCTGCCTCTGTTGAAAGTGTATCCTCCAGTGAGTTTAAGGTTTTAGCAGCTGTTAAAGGTGAAGAAGGTTCCAAAGGAGGTGATCGATAATGGGAGTGACAAATTTTGATGAATATAGAGACGTCTTTGTCGTAGCGGATACCATCGATGACGTAGTGCATCCGGTTACGTACGAACTTATCGGTCAAGCTCGCCGTATTGCTAAGGAATTGGGTCAACTCGTTCAAGTTATGCTGCTTGGTGAGAATGTTCAATCCGAGGCGGAGGAACTTGTGGCACATGGTGCCGATATTGTTCACGTTTTTGAAAGCCCTCTTTTGAAATACTATACAACGGACGGCTATACAAAGGTTTTGACGGACTTCTTTGAAGATCATAAGCCTAATATTCTTTTGATTGGTGCAACAAATAATGGTCGTGACCTAGCACCTCGTATGTCTGGTCGCATGAAAAACGGCGTCGTAGCTGACTGTACTATTTTGACAGTAGATACTGAGGAAGGCCTTGTAGAATGGACACGCCCTGCCTTGGGGGGAAATATTTTAGCTGAAATTATTTCCCCAAATCATCGCCCACAAATGGGTTCTGTCCGTCCTAATGTATTTAAAAAGCCTGAACGCATTGCAGATAGTTGGGGACGCATTCAAATTGAACCATTCGACCTTAAACCTGAAGATATTCGTATGAAGCGTCTTGACTTCATTCCGTTCAGCAAAGCTGGGTACAACATTCAAGAAGCGGATATCATTGTGGCCGGTGGTCGTGGCATGGGGTCTAAAGAAAACTTTGATAAGCTCTACGAACTTGCCGATGCTATCGGCGGCGTTGTAGGTGCTACCCGTCCTCTCGTTGAAAAGGGTTGGATTGAATTGCCATACCAAGTAGGCCAAACAGGTAAAACGGTAAGCCCTAAACTATACTTGGCATTCGGTATCTCTGGGGCTATTCAACACGTGAGCGGTATCTCTGGGGCTGACACAATCGTGGCTATCAACAATGATCCAAATGCAGAAATCTTCCAACACGCTAACTATGGGATAGTGGGGGATTGCATGGAAGTGTTAAATGATATGTTGGCGCATTTGAAATAAAAGACGTAGTATTTGAGCTCTACTTATCAGACTAAATAAGACATAGGGATACCTATCCTCAGCCTTCATGGGTACGCGTAGCGCCCAAGGCGGCTTCGAATAGGTATCCCTATTTGGCTTACTGCTGTTGTAGAGCTCAAATATTAGCGTATTATAAACAAATGCTCCGACATATTATTTATACAAAGGGAAAGTCGCTTCCAGAATGGTAATCCTTTTTCATTTCTATGTGTTTTACCTTCAGATGCGTCAATATGTCATTTTGGGAAGTGGGAGAGCGTGGCACGCGTATCGCCCTAGAGTCCATTACATATTAAAGTGGTATAATTAGGGTATAGATATAGTTCGGATTGATAAGGAGGTTTTTATGGCTCGTAATGTTTTTGTTACTGGTGCAACGTCTGGTATTGGTCTTTGTATTGCCGAGGCGTATGCAAAGTATGGCGATAATGTTTTAATTTCCGGCCGCCGTGCTGAGGTGTTGGCTGAGGTACAGGCTCGTTTGTCTAAGGAATATGGCGTGCGCGTTGAGACTTTGGTGCTTGATGTGTGTAGTCGTGAGGATGTTGAAAGTAAGGTTTCAGCAGCAATTGAAGCGTTTGGTGGCGTTGATGTCCTCGTAAATAACGCAGGTCTTGCGCAAGGCTTAGATCCTTTTCAAGATAGTACTGTCGATGATGCGGTGACTATGATCGATACGAATGTGAAAGGTCTTTTATATGTAACAAAGGCTGTACTACCTTATATGATTGATAAAAACGCAGGCCATATTGTGAATATGGGCTCTACTGCTGGTATATACGCATATCCAGGTGGTGCTGTTTACTGGGCTACAAAGGCGGCCGTTAAGATGTTAAGCGATGGTATTCGCATGGATACGATTGCTACAGATATTAAGGTTACAACCATTCAACCGGGCATCGTAGAGACTCCATTTAGTGAAGTGCGCTTTCACGGTGATGCGGAAAGAGCTAAAGCTGTTTATGCCGGCATCGATGCGATTCAACCTGAGGATGTGGCGGACGTTGTACTATACGTAACAAATCAACCTAAACGTTTGCAAATTTCCGATGTCACAATCATGGCAAATCAACAAGCAGCTGGGTTTATGGTACATAAGAAATAAAACATCCTATGATTTAATGTGAAAGTTGAGTAAAGGACTCATATGTTAACTAAGGAGGCAAAGCAAGTGCAATAAAGCCGGATACTCTTATTTATAAAGGAAAGGCAAAAAAATGAAAAAATATATCGTTATTACAGGAGCAAGTTCAGGCATAGGAGCAGCTACGGCAAAAGCTTTTGCACGTCGTGGAGAAAATTTAATCGTTATTGCACGGAGAGCAGAATTATTAGAAAATTTGAAAGACGAGATTGCTAACATTTCGCCTGATTCGGACGTTATTGTAAAACCTTGTGATCTCTCGAGTAGTGAAAATGTTTTAGCACTTTGGGATGACCTTAAAAGCTATGAGTTAAAGGCTCTTATCAATAATGCAGGCTTTGGCGATTTTGGATTCATGGGTAATCATGATATTCAAAAAATGGTAAAAATGATAGATTTAAATGTAACTGCACTTGCGATACTTTCTAGTTTATTTGTGCGAGATTATAAATGTAAACAAACACAGTTGATAAATGTTTCCTCCGTGGGTGGATATTTTTTAGCGCCTGGAGTAGTACCATATTGTGGCACAAAATTTTTTGTAAGTGCTTTCACGGAAGGTTTGTATCATGAGCTTGCACAGGATGTGGATGCTAAAATGCAGGCTAAAATCTTAGCGCCTGCTGCTACTAAAAGCGAGTTCTGCGATGTAGCTTCAGGTAAAAGCGGATTTGATTACGATGCTTCATTTGAAAAGTATCATAGCAGTGAACAGACCGCAGACTTTTTGCTCACCCTTTATGATAGCGATGCATGTGTTGGCGAGGTGGATTTAACTAGCTTCGAGTTTAAGCTTAGCGGGCCAAAATTTAATTACTTAGCTGTTGCCAAATAGTAGATAGGGATTGGACTATATATAGACATAGATGCCCCTGATGAGCATCATATTATCCATTTTGAATATATACTTGTATAGTAGCAAATATAGAAATCAAGATATTGTATCAGAAATAACTACTTGAAATTCCCTATCATTTAGGGTATAATTATAAAATAAGTTTTGATAAAGAATATTTTGTAAAATGTATTTATAAATTATAATATTCTTAATACATGTGTTGTGTTTTACAGAGGTATTTATAAGAGAGCGGAGATTATATTAATGTTGAAGAAATTTGTATTGATGGCCGTTGCTTGTGCTTGTGTAGGTTCTTATACTGTTGTTGATGCTCAAGGTACTCTTGATGTAAAACCAGATCAACCTAAATCTGTGGTAGCGCAACAAGAAGCGCCAATGGTTGGTATGCCAAGTCCGTTTCATGAGTTTTCTACTGTAGATGAAGCGGCTAGATATATGAACATTACACCTCAAATGCCTAAGGTATTACCTGTAGGTTACAATATTGAATCTGTAAGTACTATTGATAAAGATATATTGCAAGTAGTTTATGTTTACCAAGCTGGTGAAGATGCTACTCGTAATCAAGCTGCAGGCAAACGCATCGTCCATCGCATAGCCAATGAAATAAAAGAAGATATCAGCGGCGATTATAACGATTTTCGTGTAACAGCTAATGAAAAAGTAAACGGCACAAAGGTTGTTTTCAAAGGCGGTAATAAAATGGTATATCTCATAGGTTGGACCAAAGACGGACAAACTCATGGGATGTATTTTGAACGCCCTGTAACTCGTGATATGGCTAAAGCAATCGTTGCTAATACAGTAGCTCCAAAACAGCATACAAAATAATATAAAAGTCCAGGCCTAATGGGATAGGCATGCGAGCTGTGGTGAAGCACTCGCATGGACACTGTAAGGGTTTTATATGGAACGGCTCCTCATATGAGGGGCCGTTTTTGTTATTGTCTTTAGACTGGTTCGTGACGTAGTCGCGAACCATAAAACCACCCGCTATGCGGGTGCGGCAACGAAAGTTATACAAAAAAATCACCTTGCTTAAGAAAGGTGATTTTATATGGCAACAAAGACACAGAGTCTTGCGCACACAAAATGGTTATGCAAATACCACATAGTATTTACACCTAAGTATAGACGTAAAGTTATATATAATCAATATAGAAATAGTTTACGTGAAATACTGAGGCGTTTATGTGAATATAAGGGTGTCAAGATTATAGAGGGGGAGCTTATGGCAGATCATGTGCATATGTTAGTATTAATCCCACCTAAAATAGCAGTTTCATCTTTTATGGGATATTTAAAAGGTAAAAGTGCACTTATGATGTTCGATAAACACGCAAACTTAAAGTATAAATTTGGAAA
>JAWETS010000015.1:0-30658 GCA_032480995.1 Veillonella sp.
ACTAATAAACAAAATCATATACCTAAAATATTACATTTATACAAACCTATAGACAATACGAACATGCATTCGGTATAATTGTATTACTAGGAGGCCGATATTATGAAAACTAATTATGTAGGAGTAGTTGAAAAGATTAGAATGTTAAGTATGTACCCAAAAATGCTAGTTCGATTCTCATTAGTAACACAGGACGAAACTATAAACTGTATCGTCTCCAAATACGAATTAGCAAATATGTTACTAATGCTACCCGAAAAATCTGAACTAGCTGTCTATGGTCATTTGAATAAAAGAAATCAACTTGTAATTGAAAAAATGCTTGTAAGGAAAACTTTGATTAGTGCATAAAAAGATATTTAAATTTGGTCATATTACTGTTCTTACCTATAGAATGGTATAATTAAACCAATATTAATTATATATTTTAAAGGAGGACCAGATTTGTCAATCAATAGTTTACAACAAAAAGAAAAGTCTCTATTATCAGATATAACAAAACTTGAAGGAGACTATGCTCGAGAACAAAAGAAAATAGCTAATTCAGAGAAAAAGATAGCTGATAGTTCTAAAAAAATAGAAAGTTCTAAGTCAATATCCACCATAAGATCTCAAAGCAGAATCAAAGAATCAGAAACTAAAAAATCTTTAGCATCTAAAGAAAAATCAGCTACTATTTCTTCTAAGTTAGCAAAAAAAAGAAAAGAATTAGGTGATATTCAAGTAAAGCTAAGTAAACAGCGTACTATAGAAAATACACAGTTCCAAAAGAATCTAAAAAAAACTTACGACACTCAGATAATGAAGATAAAAGAAACCCAGACTGCAGCATTACAAAATGTACAATCCGAACTACCAAACGATCCTTCATTAGTTAATAAAACTTATGATCTTTTCATTTCATATGCATCTGATGATTCAGAATACGTAGATAAATTGACCCAAGCATTCACTAATGAAGGCTTTTCAATCTGGAGAGATAAAAGTGATATTGCTTGGGGACAATCTATACGTCAATCCATTGATGCAGGCCTTTCAAATTCGAAGTTTGGCTTGGTAGTACTTTCCTCCAAATATATTGAAAAGTTCTGGACAAACTATGAATTGGACGGAATATTAAATAAAGAAAGTGCTACTGGTAGACAAATGATTCTCCCACTTTGGCATAATATTACAAAAGATGAAATTGATAAGAAAAGTCCTTCTTTATCAAACCGACTAGCATTAGATACAAGAATAAACTCAACAAATGACATTATAAACGCTTTTAAATCTCTATTAGAGTAAGCCTAATTTATCTAACAAATCTATAATTCTGTAAAAATCATAAGATCCCTCACTGTTAATGCCCATATATGGCATCTCAATTAACCCTTTATCTTTAGCATTTGATAAAGCTTTTTCTGCCCAAGGTTGTTTTTTGCTGAGTACCACATTGACTAAAATATTTTGTTGAAATTCTAATTTTTTTATTTTATTCTCAAGCTCTATCAATTTTCTTTCTTGTTCCATCATTACACCCTCTCACTTTATAAACCTAAATAAAAGAAACCCGCACAATGTTTTATAGTTTCAACAGTGTTGGGGTTTCTTTTTTTATTTTTTAAGTGGACCATACAGGACTCGAACCTGTGACCGAACGGTTATGAGCCGTTTGCTCTAACCAACTGAGCTAATGGTCCTAAAAAGAGCCACCTTAGAAAGGCGACTCAAGTGAAATTTAATAAGTGTGTTATTATTTTACACTACCTATAAATATTTTACTATACTTTATTTCACTACTGGAAACATAGCTTCTAAGCGATTATACCAAGGAGCGTTTTTGTTCCATTTATCTTGTCCGTAGAAAGGAATATCTTTTCCATTGTTTCTCTTGTATAGGTCCTCAATGACTTTCATTTCATCTGGATGAGACACACGTCTTGTGTTAACTCCGTTGCAAAACATTACCGTCCAAGCATCTCCATTCCATTCTAGTTTACCTGTTTTTGAATTAATTGGTCTTTCGTATAAACATTGCATAGTCGTTTCTCCACCTTTTATATTATTTTGATTGTTATTATTTGAATCGCCATTGCCTTCGTTTGGATTGCCCATATATTTTTTTATTTGGCTAATAAAATAGTCTTTTACGGCATTTGTTTCTTTTCCATGCAATTCCCAGGAACGGTGAGGACATGCCGTAGGAACAAATTCTTTGTGTAATCTTACAGTATCTCTATTAGGGTACATTCCCCAAAACTTCATATCTTCAGCAACTTGTTTAAATGTCATTTGTTCATTCGCTAAGAAATCGGCATCGCTAGCACCCATTGATTGACATACTTCATAGCCAACATAGTTCAAATTCCCCTCTGGATTCGCTGTGTGCCATGCTGCATTGAATGTATCTTCTACACGTGCAATTGTATTTCGATCAATATAATAATGAGCAAAACCATTCGCCAGTTGTGTAGGAGACATTACAGCCAAGGCATTGACATATTGTGCAGCTGTAGCATAAATACTTCCGGCATCATTATGAATGACAACACCTTTTGGCGTTGTATTGGGACGTCTCCCGGCAATCCCACCGCAAACAGATTGATTATTCACTTGCACCATCTTTAGGTTCACCACCTTTATCATTTTCATCTTTTAATTTACTTAAATGCTCCTTAACCCATGAAGGAAAGGGAACGCCTAACTGCCCTAAGTTTTCAATAATGGAAATGCCATACACTGCTATATAAAATAAGACAAATCCAGTAGCGATTGATTCTAGACCCATGATTTTCAAGTATGGATAAGCAACGCTTATTAAGCAGACCACTAATAAATGTTTTACTAATCCTAGCAATCCTTTTGTGCTATTTCCTTCCTTAATGAAAATACCTTTACATAATCCTGTTAAGATATCCCCTAACACAATCCAGACAAACACCTGAATAAAACCGTTAGAAATCATATTCTTGAATTCTAGTATCAACGCTTGATTATCAATAATCACCATATTTTCCACCTTCCAATAATAAAAACCGCCTAGCTTTTGCTAGACGGTTCTCCACAATTTTTTCAATTAAATAATTTAACAATGTATCTCCATATTAGTATGGGTTTTTAGCCATCCAACAACTTGAAATAGTAATCCAGGTTCCTTTTGAAACACTATCAACGCACACGATATTTGCATTATCTGCTGGGTTCATGTAAATTAAGCACATTTTATCGCCACTCGTTCTCCCATACATTCTAACGGGTTCAATCGGGTATGCCCATGCCGGAATGTTGAACCACACCGCTTGATTATCCTTTAAAGCTGATAATTGGAATGAGCCTGTGAGATATACTAGATCTCCCCGTCGGTATAATTTTAGAGAACCAGCTGACATCACAGAAGCGTTGTTATCCTTATCTACCATTGCATAATCAACTGTCGAATTTGTCAAAACTGGTTCTTTACCTATAATTTTAATACCATCTTTAAAATCCTTTATTCCAGATATTTCTTGATCTCCAGTTTGTGTCACCGCTTGTCCACTAATAGCTTCTGAAACATTTTTAGGATGCATATATTTACTCGTTGATGTCCCTGCAACTGCTTCGCTATCTAAAGCGAAACTATAATTTTTCACATTACCTAATCCAACTTGATTTGCTGTGACTTTATGTGGATTTTCTTGATTTTCCGTATGCGCCTTTAATTGTTCCCCTTTTACAAACCCACTTTTTGCTAAAACATCTTGTGCATTAATACTAATTTCTAATTGAATAGCTGAATAGTCTACATCCAAGTTAGCTGTTGTCACTCCATTTGATGGATCTGTATAACTAATTAGATAGATAAGACCCTCGCTAGTAATGAAATTTTTATCAGTGACTTGTACTGATAAATCTTTGTATTCGCCAGCATTTTCTTGAATTTGAGTGGTCCACGAGTCAGTTGACTCAATATAAGTGGAAACTTTAATTGTTTTGTTGTTAGGCGAAGTGGCTTTAACCCTTTCACTAATAGTAAAAGCCACAAAGCTATCTTTTAATAAAGCCACCGCTTCTTCTTGACTTAATCCTTCAAAATTTTGAGGAATTAATTTTTTTGCAGCTTCCAAAGCGTTAAACAAACCTAACTGTTGTGGGATAACACCATTTTGTGTTGAACCACTGCTTACGCCAGAATCGTCACGACTTACTAATTTGTTGTAATCAGATTGAGAAATCTCATTCCATGTATCTTTTGGTTTTTTTAGCACTTTAGCTGTTACATCGGTAAAATATTGATTTGCATTTGTTGCCGTATTACCCGCTGTTTTTCCAGTGAAATCCATAGGTATTTTTACGTTTGTTGTTCCAGAAAGTAACGATACACCTTCAGATTTTGTCATGCGGTCATTAAAGTCAACCTGTAACCGAGTAGCTAACGTAGGCTGAGTGACTCCTTGCGTATCAGTTCGAGCTTGAACGATTTCTGGATTACTGTCCCCTGCTTCACCTACAAGCTTGTCAAAATCGTTTCGTAACGCATCGAATTCTTGTTTATTGTTATTTGCTGTAGATACCGCTTGATTGGAAGTATTTATAGCAGTTTGAGAATTAGTTAAAGCTTGGTTTGCTGTTTCATTCGCTTGATTCCCTGCTTGTTCTGCAATATTTACGGCTTCTTTTCCAGCATCATCTGCAATTTTTTTGGCGTCATTAATCCCTGTTGTTAATTGATCCTGATAGTCCTTTATTTTTTCTACAGAAGCATTTGATTGATCCAAGATAGCATTAATTTTAATTCGACCTTGATTCAGTGTGTCGGTTTCTTTAATTTGCTCGATAGCCATGTTTATCACTTCCTATTCTGCATTAATATATTCAATAGTGGCTTTTTGTAAAATACGATTTCCTATCTTGATGAATGGCGAACTATTATCAATCAGTTCTGCAAAATAATCATCTAACGTTTTACCTGATTCATCATTAATTATAAATTCTTCTTGTTTGCTAATTAATTTTACTGTTAATCTCATTTAAAATTGTCCTCCTAATTGTGATTGTATAAAGACACGACAAATAACTTGCGCTTCAATTCGTGCAAGTTTGTTAGGTATTATCTTGATTGTATGATTACCTCTAGAGATTTTACCGCCACTAGTTTTCCTAAGGTAATTAACAATGTTTAGTCTTTGTTGGCTAGTATCATGAACTGGAATGATGGTACCATCTACAACTATATCAACACTAGTTGCGCTACTTGGCGCCTCATAAATCCCCCATTCTAATGGATGGCTATGATCAGGTAAAGTAATTTGGTGTGTATGTGCCGGTATTCTTACTTGGTGGCTATGGCTAGGAACCGATATGCTGTGAGTATGGTTTGGTATAGAAATATTAAAATTGTGACTATGATTAGGCGTATTTACAGTATGAGAATGCGCTGGTGTAGTTACATTATGAGTATGATTACCTGAACTAGTTTTCGTATACCAATCTGTTGATGCAGTCGACATTAGTCTAAATCTCATACCTGACCCCGCATCCATTTCTCGATAAAACGCACTTGATTCAGTACTACCATTATTAGTTGCAACCAAGTGATTATGATCTCCACCAGCAGAACTTGTTTGAGAACTTTGTCCATTTACAGAACTAGATTGAATACTACCTCCTCCGCCACCTGTGGTAGATCCGCTAGAATAGCCTCCTCCAGCTGAACTTGAAACGACACTTCCACCACCAGCTGAACTCGTTTGTGTTGAAGCTCCACCAGCTGACGTACTTTTTACTGTAGCTCCTCCGCCTTTTACAGCTTTTGTATAACCACGATAGCGCTTAGTTTTAAAAGTCAGTTCCACAGTATTTACATGAAAAACATCATCATCTAAGAAGAATTCAATTTCTGCTGGGTATGCCTTTTCGCAGTTATCTTGATAACTGTAGTTCAAAATATTCGTTGCACCTTGCGAGTATGTCTCATTTATTTCCTGTTTACGTTTCAAATCAGACATTGTTGTAGTAAAATCGTCAGATAAATTACCAAGCTCTAGCTGAATATCTTGTGGGGCGCCGAACACATCCTGTTTTGTCTCTTTTTTTATACGCAAATTTATACTTCCAAAGTCATCTGTGTTGATCATAATCACAGTTCCTTGTCTCAACTTATCAATGCTTAAAGGTTCATCTGTTAATTTCAATAAATCAGCCGCAGTCACATCCCAAGAAATTTTAGGCTGTGCCCATTTTTTTAACATGTTGATTGCATTGTCTTTTAAAGCTTGTGGAACTGTGAATCGTTGGTCTACCCAAACATATTCAACTAAACCATGTTCTTTTATAGACTTTGCATCTTCTACATAAGGAATATTTTTATTTACTGATTTAATATTTATCTGATTGACTCCTTCACCAGCACCTAAAGGATAAACTCGATTAACTAAATTGTTAGGATCTCTTTCAATCTCAAACCCTTGCATGTTATATCCTTCTTGAATACGAGCAACAGGTTCTTTTGGTGGCTTCACTAAAGATAATTCGAATGGATAAACTTTGGTATTCCATTGCCACATGTAGTCTTCATCAAATGCTTGAGGAATACTAAACAAGGCATCAGCGAGACCATTTTCATTTTCCCATGCATAACTAAAATACCGAGTGAATTCACATTTTTTTAAAACCCAGTGTTTTGTCCTTTGTTTATTCAAAAGATAGTTAATAACATCAACCGTTTTTTGATTCACTAGTTCATGATAACCAAAAAGAACTGTGTCTAGCAAAGTACACAGGGCTTCATTTGCCGTATACGTGATTGAATTGTTACTAGCATCTTTGCGAACCGTTGAAGGCATAACACGGTATAATCCTATATATTCATTTTCATTATCTGTTAGTTCAACCCATAACATTTCTTGCAAAAATTCATTTTTAGGATCATCCAACGGCATTGAAAATTCTAGATTACCTATTTGGTTTTCAATTTTTTCATATCCAACATTATAAGCGTTATCTAAAACTGCCGTGTATTCTCTTTTTAAATCCATTGCCATCAACATATTTTAGCAACACCTCCTATAAGAAACGATTTGGATATCGAATAGTTAGATTAAAAGTACTATCTTTCGCTTGGATGTATAGTGGCTCATTTGGATAAATATAAAAATCGTTCATAGGACGAATCATTGGCTTCCCATTTTTCGTAATATTAAACTGTTCTGTATCGATTACTATTTCTGACTTATCAAAATCACCAATATCAATAGTATCGCTTCTAGTTTTTATCCACACGCCTCTACCAGTGCCTTTTATAGTAATAATCGGTTTTACTTTTAACCCTTCAACAGTTGGATATATTTCAATTGGCTTCACCTCTTGACCGTTGTCTCCCATCAGATAAGAACGGTTTTGAAAAGTAATCATGGTAGAACCCCAATAAGCCCCACCTTCGATAACAATCGGTAAATCAACAGCCCCTGATCCAGTATTACCCATAAGATAGTTAGCCTGAAACGTTATTTCTGTTGAACCCCACATAACACTAGTAGCATCGCTTCGAGTATATTTATATGGATTATTCAACAAGATTGTAAATGTACCAACGACTCGATTCAATCCCTCAGGAACTGCATCAATGTCTGACTTACTACCCGACCAAAGCATTTCTGGTTCATCATTAAACCAAATCTGTACATCTTTTTCTGTGAACAAAGCAACGTTTAATCTGTTAAAAGAATCCCTAAACGCTTCGTTAGAGTTAGCCTCAACTTTGAATTTAACCGTTAATTCTCTTTCCGGAATACGAGCATAAACATGTCGCATTCCATCACGAATTCCCAACTGGTAGCTTTGTATCTCAGTAGGAGCTAACTCTCTTCCAACAACAGATAATGTTCTATAACCCGGAACTAAATCTTCTAAAAAGGAACCCTTAAAATTCATGGCTTCCGAAGGCAAAGAGGCTTTTGTTTGTTGTTCATTTACATCAATAAAGTTGTATAACATTTAGCGCCTCCTTCCTAAAGAAACATTCTTTTTATCTTGTTGATTCTGCAATTCTTTACTCATTGGTTTAGCAATAACCCTTGCAACTTCTGAACTATCGAAAATAACAGGTACCTCTACAGTGAATTTTGAAGATACATCTCCAGCAAACGCTAAGCTTTGTGATCCTCCACTAAATGACAGATTTGAATTTAAATTATCCAGCGCTGGCATGGCTACCTTTTCACTTAGCCGTTGCATAGATTTTTCTACAAAGTTTGAATATTTATCAATACCAACCGCTACTCCTGCTGGAATCATTTTACCTACTTCATCACGCATTACACGTGATGGAGAATGAATATCCATAGCACTTTTCATTGTGCTTACAATTTGATCTGCCACACCTCTTGCTGCAGCTAAAGCACTATTAGCATTGGCATTAATACCATTAGTCAATCCATCAATTGCATTTGCTCCGATAGAATTCATTTCTGATGGCAATTTATCCATTGCAGAAATTATTTTATCAACAATAGACTCAACTGCTCTTACTGGATTCATTGCGTTTTGTTCTATACCGTTTGATAATCCAGAATCAACATCTTCACCAATTGAGTGAAATACACGAGAAGGAGAGTGAGAATCTAAACCTTTTCTGGCACCAGAAACAACATCATCAATCATTTGATTAGATGTTTTTACAGGAACTCCTTTACCGTCGTCAACACCTTTTTCTAATCCTTGAGGAATGGACTTACCAATACCTCTGAAATCAGCTTTTTGGACTTCCCCTTTCATGTCTTCCCCGACTTTAGGAACAATTCCTTTGGTCATTTCTTCGACTGCTGTACGCCCGTTCTCAATGCCTGCTTTAAAGTTTTCGGTTACACTTAGACCAACGCTATTAAAATCGGTGCTCTTAATCTGTGTCATTAATGTATCTTTTTGCGTTGGAATTAAGCTTGCTATTTCCTCATTTACACCATTTTTACCTAACTGATAGCCTTCTTTCATCGCATTCATAGAAGTTTCACCAGTATTACGATAGACATCATTCAAGCGTTGTAATTGTTCGTCTGAAGAATTTACTAATTCTGCCGCTTGAGCAGCACCTTCAGGACCCATTTTCCTTAGTTGCTCTAAAAGCCCTTCATCTACCCCTCGCTGTGCTAACGCAGCAATGTTAGTGCTCCATTGGCTAACAGCTTCTTGATTTTTTTGTAAATTTTCAGCCATTTGATCAACTGAAATAGCTTGTTTTTGCTGGATAACATCAAAGGCGCTCCCTACTTTTTCTTCAAGTGATGAATATTCTGAACGCATTGCATCCATTGTTTCTTTCGTCTTACCACTTAAAGCATTGTATGAAACTGTTTGATTTAACACACCATTTTCCACAGCTTGGCTTGCACGCTGCATTGATTGTTCATGGGCATTAGCTGTATTTATAATTTCATTCGTTAATTCCTGTTGAACGCCCTTCAACACTTGCTCTTGCTCGCCCAACTTTTCAATATTTTCACGAGCTTCTTTTGTATTCCCGCCAGATTCTTTTAATGTCTGATTCCATTTTTCTCTAGCGGCATTGATTTCCATCAGCTTCGCTTCATTATCATTTCGTTCTTTTAACATTTGATTAATGTTTTCTTGAGCTTGAGAAGCTTCATCTAAAGCATTATAGGCATCAACTTGTTGTTGAATTGTTCCAGGCATTTCAGATAAAATATTTTTTTGATCGTCATAAACTAAGTTTAAACCTGTCATTTTACCGTTCAATTCCTCAACAATTTCCACCATACGTTTTTTCTCGCTGTTGCTTAATTTTTCTTTAGCAGAGAGCATTTCCATTTCAGAAATCATAGATTGGAATTTTTCTTTAGTATTATCCAATTCAATAGCTTCATCTTTTCGTGATTGGGTATGTTCTTGATTCTTTTTAATCAAGTCATCTGTGGTTTTCATAAGGTTTTCTTGTTCTTTTTTAACTGCCTTAGTTGATTCAGTTTCCTTATTTAACCATTTCCACAAGTTTACCCCTACAGCTACTAGTCCTCCTATTGCAGCTGTTACCCAACCAATAGGACCCATCAACAATTTCATAGCGGTACTAAAAACAGTTGTAGCTACTGTAGCTAAACTAATTGTTCCCGTCAAAACACCAACGATTGTATTTTGCGCCACTAAAAGACCAGTTTTTATTGCTATTGCTGCAGAATTGGCTTTATCGGCAGCCAAGTTTAACATCCATGCTCTTCCGAGTGCTGTGGTAGACAACGTAGCCAGTTTTGATATTCCATTGTATAAACTTATTGCGGTTGTATAAGCTTTGATTGCCAATTCAGATTGTTTTATATAGCCTGTCACTTGCTGAATTACTTTCAACGCTGTAAAGGTGGCAGCAAAACTGGCAATTGTTGGTAATAATGGTGTTAAGGCTGTACCTATCGACGTAATAGCTTTTCCGAATAGTTTCATCAACGGAATAGTTGATTGAATCGCTGCATCAATTGCCTTAAAAGTTATATTAACTACATTTTTTAAAGAGTCTAAGTTTTCGGCAATATTTTTTCCTGTCACTGCTTTGGATAATTCATCAAATGAATTAATAACTGTAGTTACACCTTTAACGGTGGCTGTTTTAATATTTGCCCATGAGGTTTTGATACCTTTTGAGTTTTTCTTGGCTAAATCCGCAAAACCACCTACGCCTTTGTCCAACTCAATCAAACGATTATTGAACTCATTAAATGTAATATCTCCTTCTTTTAAGGCATCATATAATTGGTTAACTGAGTTTACACCTTGTTCTTTGAAAGACTTAGCAACTTTATCCATAGCTATTGGCATTGTTTCTTGTAAAGTTCGCCAAGACTGCATATCAACTTCACCCTTACCGAGCATTTGAATATATTGTTGCATACCACGAGTCGCATCAGCAGTTGAAGCTCCAGAAGCAAGAAAGGCATCATTTAATGCAATAGCTGTGTCAGTCCCTTTACTCAAGCTACCAGTTGAAATTGATAGTTGTTGCGTACTAGCTACAATTTCATCGAGGGATGTTGGCAATCCATCAATCCCATCAGATAGTTTATTCATGGACCGATCAACATCTTCTGTTGAGTAACCTAGAGCCTTCATAACTACAGGATACTTATTCAACGTATCAAAACGGTTAATCGCTCCTTCAACAGAGTCCTTAACCATATTTACGGCCGTAGATACTAATTTTACAGCGCCCACGCCTGCCCCAATACTAAGAATTGACTTACCCAATTGATTCCCTTTAGTGGTGCTTTTATCCAATCCATCACCTAGTTCACCAGATTGCTTGTTTACACCAGCCATAGAACGTTCAGCGCTACTCATCGTGCTACTAAACGTTCTATCAGTGGCAGTAAGTATTGCTTCGACTGAATATGATTCCATTATTTTCCTCCTTTCCTACTTATTTGCTTTTCTTAATAAATCAATTGCTCCTATATCAACTTTTTCATCAATTAATGATTTACCCAAAATAAGCTTCTCTCGTTCTTCATAATTGAAAAACTTATTGAATTCCTTATAATAAGGTTCGGATTTTTTACCTTTAGTCGCCTTAATTTGGTTATTTAGCCAAGATTGGAGATAGAGGTCTCTTTCATGATCAAGTCTTTTTAACTGAAACGCCAATAGCCTAACTTCATATTCATACAAAGTCATTCGTTCAATTTCTGTTAAATCAGTAATTTCTAGGTAACGAAAACAATTAATGAGAATATTTTCGTAAGCTTCAGCTGAGCTTAATTCCTCTCTTACTTGTTCTCCATCAGAGCTTTCTTGAAATTTCTGACCGTTAACTTTCCCGCATTGCTTTCTTCTAAGTGTTTCAACGTTTCATCAAATAATGCCTCAATATCATCAACAGTTTCAACGAACTCATCTACTTCATCCTTAGAAGGTCTACTTTTTTCCGTAATGGTAGCTGTATAGAGTACATCAGATAAAACAACGATATTTCCACTTACTAGCTGCGGTAATAATGTTGTTAGTCCCATCCCAAGATTCACATCATTACGAACTACCCCATGCTGCTTATCCAATTCACGAATAAACTTGACTCCAAAAATACAGTTATATTTTTTTCCTTTAATTTCGATTTGCATGTCTTTTCCTCCATAAGAAAAGGACAGCCGCCAAGCTGCCCTCTAAATTTATATTTTAAGCTTGATTATTCAATGTTAAGGTGTGTTGAGCTGTTTTTTTACCATCCTCTGTTGTTCCTGTTGTAGTATAAACACCAGCCGGTACCGCTTCTGTCCAAGTAATATTTCCTGTTTCAGAGACAGCAAGACCTTCTGTTTCAGGCGTAATCTTATAGGTTACTTTTTTGTTGGTTGCATTTTCAGGCAAGACAGTTGCTGTGATTTGTCGGCTACCTGCAGTACCCGCATCTGCTGTGGACGTTTTAGGAGAAAACTCTAAGCCAGTTACAGCAATAGACAATGTTTTAAAAGCTGGAATATCTACTCGCTCTGATTCTTTCCCATTAACAACACGAGTTACTTGGTACTCACCAGCCGACACTGAGGTGTTAGGTTCCATTCCTGTTATAGTTAAAGGTGATTGGCCGGAAACAACTTCGGTTTGGCCTTTATAAATTTTAAAAGTATCCACCATATTTATTTTCCTTTCTTAGCTTAATTCAATAGAAGCCCCATCGACTGTAGGAGTTACACTTCCCACAGAAGGGCTATCTACTTTCCCGGATCAGCTGTTTCAATAGTCGTATCTTTGAAGACATATTGAACTACTTCTTCTTGATCAGCAGTTAATGTTGCAAATCCTTTTGCGCCTTTACCATTGATACCAAATTCTAATGAAACTTCTACGGTGTCTTCAGCATTAGGTGATTTACCAAATGATGTTACATATCCTTGGTAATAGGTTGCCTTGTATTTGTCAGCATTATCTCCTGTGCCTTTTTCTGCTTTGTTGATTTCCCAGATTTCAATAATATCGTCATTGTCTAAAGCTTCTTCTAGCTGGTCAACATACGGATCACCGACTGATAAAATAGATGTTGCCGAAAAATCAATTTCCAATGATCCTGGGATGCGAATCGGACCATCTTTAGTGGCCACAGAATCACTATCTTTTGTTTTTGTATTTTCATGTTCTGTCTGGAAAGCTAATTTCCATGCTGCTTCCTCTTTTGATTTTTTTAACAAACGGAAAAGTAAAATAATATCAATACCTTTAGCCGCTACTTTTGCTTCATTAGCCATTTATATTCCTTCTCTCTATAGTATTTTGAATTCTAAAGATATCATTGCCCGCTTCAATGGTGTGTTAGTCGAAATGTCATCTACTAACCGAATACCGCTTGATTGGATATTGAGCGACCAATAATAACCTTCCGTTTCAGAAATAGATAGAGCCTCAGCAAAAATTGCTGAAGCCATATCCGATATTTGTTTACGTTTTTTTGCCAATCCCCATACAGATAGATTCAATGTAACCGAACCTTTAATATCAGTTTTGTTAGCTTGGTGCAGTGTCTGAGTATCTTCTAATTCGACAAATGGATAACCTACATCATTCATAGGTTTATAATCGTAGGTTTCATAACCCAGTGATTGACACTTCTTATACACTTCATCGAAGATTGATTGATCTCTTGTTTTAATCATTTCATCAACCTTTCCAAGTCCGTTCTAAATTTCACTTTTTGTTGTTTCAGCGGTGGTAAAAAGAAATCACGTTTCACCATAAATCTCGTACCGTTTATTAAATACGGTGCGTATTCTGTTCCTGGTCCTGTATGCCCAGAAAAACCATTGTTCGAAAGCCTCATAACGATACTTCTTTTTGTTGCCCCTGTAGGTTTAACAAACTTTTTACCTTCCCAGTGTCCAGTTAACACCTTTTCGGCTTCAGCTTGCATATTGGCGGTTAATTCGGCTGTGTTATTTCTAACAACTTTTTTCACATCATCAAGTTGAGCATTTCTCTTTAGTTTTTTAGAAATTCCAGCTAATCCATTAATTCTTACTTGACTTCTTGCCATCAATAATCACCTCATGAACAATCAAGCTATTTCTTAATGCAGGAACTCTACTTGTAATAATTTGCCAAGTTTTACCCTCAAACTCAATGTAATCAAATTCTGGAATAACAAAAAGGGGCTGTGTCCTAATTACCTTAGCCCCTTCTTTAATACTTCCGAAAATAGTAACAGAACGATCAGTACCAATATCAGTTACATTGACATCAGTAGTTTTCCTAAACGGCTCTTCTTCAATCCATTCACCTGAATTTGGATCATAATGCGATTCTGAAGATTTTTTTACAAAGGTAATTTCATCTAAATATCTCATGAAAATGTAAACCTCCCACGTTTAGGCTTATAAAGTTCTTCTATTTCCTTGTTCTTATACTCTTCAATTTCATCTTGATATTCAGAAAAATCAGAGTCTGGAAATGCCATAGATAAACCTTCTTGAGAATAAGATTGCATTCCTTCTTGGCCAATACGATTAAATCGTTTTAAAGTGACTTCATATACAACTGAATCAAAACTTTTTGGTAACTCAGTGACATTCAATATATTTTGAAGTCGATCGTTTGTACGTCTTTCAATGATTTCTAGTTTTTCATCAAGACTGCCATTTAATAATTTTTTTACATCATTTGCTATCTCTGACATCTAAACACCACCTAAGTTAGTTCGATTGTCGCCCCATTTGTTGTCGGTGTTACTTTTCCGACAACAGGGCTAGTTACTCCCCCGCAGCTTTTGGTTGAATCTTAGCAAATGCTTCATCTTTGATGACCATGAAACCAATATCCATTGTAGCTCGTAAAGCAACCAATTCTTGTTCGTACAAGTTGACAGGCGTACCGTCTTCATTCGTTAAAGTAGATAATTGAGCTTCTTCTGAAATTTTGAAATTAATGTTAAATGGGATACCATAGCGCAAGTAATCAAAATCACCAGTATAAAGGTTTCCCTTATCCATAGATTTTAGATCTGCTACAGGCAGTCCATCAATAGTATTGCTGACACGATCATAAATAAATTGAGTTGTGTCACCAATTTTTTTACTTGCTTCACGTAACACTGTACGATTCTTACGATTAGAAATGAAAGCATTCGGATCGTATTCACCTTCTCTAAGCAAATCCTCTAATGCTAAAATGTTGTCATATGTCAAGTCGCCCTCAATTACATTACTAGCTGCAATGACAGATTTTTCAATAGATTGAGAGAATGGATTTTCTTTATCAAGGATAGTAGCCGCATCAATTTTCTTATAAAATGCTTCTGCGATTTTTGGTTGCATTTGAGTAAAGAAATCAGACATCTTATAAGTTAAATATTCCCGAGAAACTGGGATAATAACACCGATTTTTTTCGCAGTCATTGTTACGTTTAACCATTTAGGTTTAGACGTTTTAATCTTATCACCTTCACCAACCCAGTATGCTCCAGGACCTTCTGCAAAGTATTCGAATTTCTTTTCTTTGCTGTCCATTTCTTCATATTTAGCTAACTGCATTAACTTAGAATTTTCCATCACATCTTTTAAAATTAAAGTGTTGTACTTGTCTGGAATTGTTCCATCTTTTTTCTCTAATACTGTGACGTTGTCTGGATTCCATGTTTGAGCAAACATTTGAATATCCATTTTCATTAATTGTTTTTTCTTCATTTATATTTCCTCCTATTTTACAATTCGTGTGCTTGCTGCAAGAGCTGCAACTGATTCGGTTTCTTTTTTATCAGTTGAAAATTGTCCGCCCTCACCTGGTGTTTTTTGGCGAGCATTTTCTTTCTTAATCATTGATACATAGTTCGTAACAATAGCGACAGCTTTTTTTGTGGCTTCCGCATCATCTGAAACAATCAATCCTAGCAAATCATCGTCATGCGGCAAACTAGCTTCTGAAAGCATTTTAGAAGCTTCCTTTGACATGGAAACTAATGCTTGACTACGTTCCAATTCCGCAATTTTTGCTTCTAGCTGTTTCTTTTCATGTTCAGCTTTTTCTTGAGCATTCATTTTTGCCAGTTTTTCTGCTTCTGCTTGTTTTTCTTGTTGCTCTTTTTCCCAAGCTTCTTTTGTTTTTGATACTTCAGCAGCGATCATTTTTGCTACTTCACCACGAGAAAACGTTTTTTCATTACCTTTATCTTTGCCGCCATCTCCTGGCGGTGTTTGCTCTTGACCTCCGGCCGGTTGGTCCGTACCCCCAGTGCCAGTATCTGGATTATCAGCAAAGAATTGTAAATGCATTGGCAATAATAGTTTTTTTGTTTTCATGATTATCCTCCACGGTTACGCCGCTACCCGATATATTTGATAAGTTACGCCTATCAATCGAAACAGCTTTCTCTTTAGTGCCTGTAAGCAGTAAGAAGGCAATATAAAAAGTCTAACGTTTGTTAGACTCTTCTCTCTTTAAATATTCTTCATAATCAGCATCTAAGTAATCGTAAGGATCGTCATTCATAGAATCACGCCTTTCTGCCGTATTTTTCATAAACTTGTTTTATCTGATTGATATTATCCGTTTGAATTAACATTTGTTCACCATCATCAACAATAATTGAGATAAATTTAGGTTTGCCTTCAAGCAACTTCTTAACTGTTTCATCATTAATGAGACAATCTATTTGCTTAAACGCACCAGTTTCATCGTCAACACCTGACCAATAAACTAAAGAATAACTTTTCAACTTGATCCCTCGACTTCTTTTCTTAATTGAGAAATTAGTCTGTTTAGCTTTTCTGTCAATTTACCTTTCTTTTTTGTACCAAAGTTTGTTTTTCTTTGTTCATGCATTAATAACTTGATTTCGGTATTCATATACATAATTGTCGCTTTATATCCACAATTGGCACATTCAGCATAATGGTGTTCGACATCCTTCGTGATATTTTCAGATTTTCTAATTAAAGGAGTGTGCTTATGACATTGATTGCATTTATATAGATTATCCATTTACAAACCTCTTTCTTTCAGCGACTTCTCATAATCCTCACTAACTTTAGGGACAGTAGAGCATTTGCAATGGGGATGCATGTATGGAGCATTAATGCCTTTTTTCATCTTTAATACTTTATAAGGACTACCCTTAGCTACTTTTTTACATATTTCACAGGCAAACGGTTCTGCAATGTAATCATATTCTTCGATATCTGCATCCAAGTAACTTTGCTTTTGAATATCTGTTTGAACACCAGATATTTCAGTCATCATTAGCCTATTTAGCTTGTATCTTATATTTAATTGGTTAGGCTTTAAAAATTTTGCCATCTCTTTTGCTACTGCTCTTGGATTTTTACCTTGAGTGATTGCCTGAGTGATTATTTTTTCTAAATCAGCTTTCATTTCAACAAAATTTTGCCAAATGTTATCACTAAACGAAGGGAATTCACTTGATTTGAATGATGCATTAACAATTTTTCTAACCATAGACGAATAATTTTCTTTAACGGTTTCACCTAGTATTCCCGCCTGTCTTAAATATTCATCTTTTGCGGCTTCAGTTAACTGAGAATATCCCCACTTATCTAGCTCATCAAACAACGTGATTAATTCTAAGCCAATTTGAGACTTTAATAGCTCTAATCTAGACACTCGCATTACCAAGTTATAGATTTTCAATTCTTTATTGGCCTGTGGACTAAAGTCTTTATTTTTTACATACTCCTTCGCTTTTCTCTCAAAGCGTTTTACGTCCATCTTATTAGCCATTTTTCTTGCTTCGCTAATTGTAATCTTTTGGCCATTGGAAAATCTATCCCAGTTAGCTTCAATTTCGGTTTGAATCGCATCAATAGCATTTTGAAGCTGTTGAACAATTTCTTTTTCTCTATTGCGATCTAGCTTCATCTGTTCTTTGATCCAAGATTCTTCACGATTTTTCAAGTAGGACATTCAATCATTCCTCCTCGGTTTCCTTTTCCGATTGTTTAGCTAAAAATTTTGCCTGATTTACTTTCGTTTTGGCTACTTCTTCATCAGTAATATCTAATGGTTTATTTTCATTTTTTACACGTTCTAATTCAGCTTGAACATCATCAACAAACGAAGCTAGACCTAAAATTGTTTCTTGGCTTAACTCCGCTCCAGAGTCAATCAATGTTTTTAATTCTTCTAGAATTGCTTTCGGAAGATTAGGAGTAAAGATAATTCGCAATCCTTTTAAATCGGAGTTATCAATCTCAGAAACACTTGATTTCAGATTAAATAAAAGACGATAGCGCCGCACAAGACTTTTTTTAAATAGTCTTTGCTTTACTGCCGTCATTTGATTGAAACCAAACATTTTATACTTCATTGCTTCTCCTGATTGAACACCAGAAAAATTTGTATCTGTTAAATCTGGAATCATAGATATTTCATGTATCCCTTTCCTCACTCGTTCTTTGTAAGCTTCAACGCCGTTTACATCGTATTGTTTATAGATGTAGCTAGCATTCACTGAGGTCTTGTTACCGTTGATATCTGTACCAGATTCAAGTAAAAGCATGTTCGCTTCTTTTTGCTTAATAGCATCTTCGGTCGATAGACCCGCTGCTTCGATATCTCCACTAATCACTAACAGCGCATCGTTTAAATCCGTCATGTAATTAGCAGTGTCAGACTGTCCAGCATCATACAAATCGATTTGAGATAAAATATCTTCATACAATCCCATTCTAAAACGATTAGGAGAGAACTCAGTTATCTGAACTTCTTTGTAATCATGCGAATCCTCTTTTGGATCACTTAGTTTAATCGTAGCAAGAGTCGTTTCAGCGTAAGTAATGATTTTGTCTTTTGTGTAAATTATCGGTTGAATATACTGTTTGTCTGCATCTATAGTAAATTTAGTTTTAGGATAACGAACAGCAAGTATTGGTCTACGCTTGACCGTTGTATCATAAACAACAAACGTTTCAAAAACATTGCATAGATCAACATAATCAACGTCATCTTCATCTCGATATATGATTTCATAAGCTCGACCGTATTTATCCATATCTAACCACAATTCTCCATTCAATCCATCAATGTCATTATCTTGATTGAAATTATCAATGGCCTCTTGGCTAGCTTTATTATTAATTTGGACTTTTAATGGATTGCCTGTATTGTATCCAACATCAAACGTTGCAAGAACTTTTCCAAAATTATGAGCAGCTCTATGGTCTGCTTTTTCTTTTTCCTTACGTCGACGATTTTTGATGATGTTTGTATTCTTTGCTTTATAATAATCATCCAAAACCTGTAGACGTGGAACTTGGTGTTCATTATGGTGCGCAATCATTTTTGCTAAAACATCAACATTCTCCAACAATTCATCCGCAGAGCTATATCTATAATGAATATTGGATTCTACGCCAAAGCTAACAAAATTTTCATTCACATCACTTGAATAGCTGATGTCCGATCCATGTTCAAATTCATTAACTTTTAGGACTTCTTCATTTTCCATTGCTTCTCCTCCTTTATAATCCTAATTCTTTGATGCGCTTAATTTTTTTCTTTGTATCAGATTTCTTGTATGCGTATCCTATTTTTTCTCTTATCGGTAAAAACCCATACTGACTAGCGTTTATAGTATGGTCGTTCTTGTCTTCTGGCTGATCTCCATCATAAGCGTATGTGTTTAACTCATGTATGTGGACATTACAAGTGTCTACGACTAAGTATATAGGGGCTTTTCCATCTGAATTAATCCAACCTAACATTAAATTAATACGATCAATAATCTTCATACGCTTATCAGAACCAACAATTGTATATGCATTAGGTTTAAGTCGTTTCAACTTATTTAGTTCTGTAATAGTAGCTTGATCGGCATTATCAACATAGACCATTCGAGAAAAGCCCCACTTTTTTCTACACCTATCAAGAAATTGAATAAGATTAGCTGCTACATCACTTGGGGAAAAAGGTATATTTTCGTCTTTATTATTTTTAACTTCTTCTTCGAGTATCACTAATTCTCCAACATCTGTGATTCCTTGAAATATAAACGAAATTGTATCATTCGATTGCGCTGAATAAGATGTATCTACGCCACAAGAAAAATGAACATAGTTCTTACTCATCGCTTTCTGTTCTGTAATCACGTTATTTTTGTATTCGAAATTAGAGAACACAAGGCCTTCCGCTCGACCTCTAATACCTAGAATTTTATTTTTATATAATTTAGTTCCTGTCGGTACAGCAGATATTATTTTCTGTTTCTTTTTTTCAGTTAATCCATCATTATGAGAAAAACCAAAAAACCAGTGAACCCATCCTGCTTTGGGAGACTGGTTCAACTGATCATTAATCTCTCTAGGTGCATCATTTTCATACTCAGGTAATGGCCTAGAATGGTTTATGTACTCATGATAAATTGGTAATTCAGGATCATCTGGATTTAGAGTGGCCATTACATAATCGGCACGCATAAAAATTTCTCGTACATATTCCATGTCTGCGATATTTATTTCATCAATGTACAAACAACCATATTGGCCACCAAGAACCTTTTTCCAACGAGCTTTATTGTCATAACCAAGAACATAGATTATTTTTTCACCGTTAGATGTTTTATATTTTAAATGTGGTAAACTATGATCTTTATTCCCTTTGGAATGGTAGGTTACCAGATCTCCAAATATATCTATAATTCCCAATTCGGATTGTATAATATTTTTTTCGATTGTACCTAAATCTAAACCGCTAATGATGTGTAGTTTCCTATCTGATTCAGCAACTTTAAAAAGAAATTTTACAGCACCTACAGTGGTCTTCCCGGCTGCTGTGGTCCCCTCGAGAAATTCAACATCTGTGTCATATTTCAGAAATCTTTTATACTTAGGTGACAAAACCAACTCAGTCATCTTCATCACCTAATTGCTGTAAGATACTATCAAGTTTATCTGTTCTTACAGTCGCTGAAATCTCCTGTTTATCAGTGAACAGCGCATGACGTTTGCCCAGTAGTTCAGCAGCCTTTAGCCTTTCTTTGGCTCCAACATCAATATCAGTTAATCCTTGAGCCCCTTCACCCAGACCGATTAAAGTTTGCTCTTTTTGAGATCCACGCATTACAGAAGTGAGATATTGCAAAACTTCAGTTCCCGATGCAATAGATAATTCTATCGCTCTTTCATCATAAGCATTCTTCAGTTCTTCAATAACAGGAGGGATGTGTTCATACTTTTTCATTCCTGTTAATAAGTTAGAAGCAATAGTTCCTGCCGTTTTAGCGCTATACCCTGCTTTTTTTGCAGCCTCTGTTCCATTGATAAAACCATTTGAAACATATGCTAACACGAATTCTTTTTGCTTATTTCGAGTGGATGGCCACTCACTCATAAGATCTGATGCTAAATCAGCTATTTCATTAATCAACTGGCTTTGCTTTGATTCAGCCATGATATTCACCTTCTTTCAACGCAAAAAGACACCTCGAAAGAGATGTCTTTGTTTTTCGTATTTATTTCACGCTACCATAGTAACATCTTAAATAGGGCATGTTCAAGACAACTTTAAGACATTTGCTAAATCATCCAAGCTATCGATTCCATACAAGAATATAGATAACTCATCCGTAGCTTTCTTGATATCTCGATCAACCGTTCGAAAATCGATAGCATAATAAGAGGCCATCTCTGATTTAGATTTTCTGAAATTACCATCTTCTATATAAACTGATTTTATAATATCGAATCTTCTCTCCGCTGCATCGCCATTACTTCTGCAATAATTATTGTAGGACGAAAACATTAAATCAAAATAATCAAGCATTTCTTTTGTCCGAGCTTTATATTTCATTAATGTATCTAAGTTTAAAGCTTCTGAATCAAATACGCTTATTTCGTAATCTTGAATAGTCGGAACAATGCTATCGCAATGTTTTTTTAACATACGATAATTTTTCAATAGTAAATTTGTATTTCTTAATTTCCAGTCTCTTTTTTCTCTTTTTGTTTCTTTCTTTTTCTTTTCTTGAATTTCAAGAACTTTAGCTGTGATAATCTCAATTTGATGCTTGCTTAGTCCTTCAGCCATTGGCATTACCTCCCACAACCTGTTTATAACTATCTTCTTGAATTTTGATCAATACCGTTAAGAATGCTAATACAACTGGATGATTGTTATAGCGATTTCCTAATTCTCCGATTGACTGTATTAACCAATCCCAGTATTTATCTGAAGTGATTGGATAATTTTTAGATATATGGTTAGAATCAGCCATCCATTGTTGAATATCTATAAATACATTGGACCAATTCATTCAATCGCCTCCACTTTGATATAAATCCCTGGAACATCTGCCCAAAACTTTTCAGTGATTAAACTGACAACATAGCTGTCATCTTTCCAGAAATTCAGTTTTGTCATACAGTCTTGCAACAGCTTATTACTATTATCTAAGTCGGGTTTTGTATATTTGTACTCACCATTACTATGATTGCCCACAACTGGGAAACACCACTTCACCATCATCCGAACAGGCACCTCAAATTTTTCATTCGGTACATGTTTCGATAAGTGAGCCATCAACTTAGCACGTGCCTTTTTCAAATCGTCTGGCTCATAAAATACTGGCTTGTTTTTCACCACATGGACTTTCTTCTGCTGATGGGTAGTTTCTGGCGGAATTATGTTTAGAAAAAATTCAATCATCAAGCATCACCTCAATTTCATATTTGACCGTCCTTTTTCCATTGACAGTCTTCCTGTTACTTTTAGCAACTTCAATCATTGATTTATTTTGAGTGCCAAAAACAATATATGCATAGAATAGAATTTCAACGAATATTTTATTTTTTTGTCCTAATTGACGATAGATTTCTAAAAATTCATCCATCACATAGCCTCATTTCTTGTTATTTTATTTTGGTATAGTCCAATATTTTTCATTCTTTCAAATTCTATTTTTGTCACGCTCCACCCTTTTATCAATAGCTATCCCTGGAAGGGAGCTATTGATAAGGGTGGCGGACAGCGGTATAACAATGTTTTAATCCGTTAATAAGCTTTCATAGGCTATTTAGCTTATAGACGGATACCTTTTATTAATAAGCTATTAATAGGCTATATGCTTATTAATTTGAAATGTTCTCTAATTTCTGAATGTATCCTCCATCAATTTTAAAGCCATTGTGTTTTTTTACTTTCGGATATACTGACCTTTTGTCGATATCTAAGTATTCTGCAACCTGACTAACTTCTACTGGTCCACCATCCATAGACAATGCACTGAACGCTGTTTCTAGCTCTTGCTTAGATTTTTCACTTCTTGATTGATTAGACTTACTAACACCTTTTTTCCAGTTTTCTTTAGGATTGTCTTCTAGCGAAATATCTTTCAATGAATCGTCGAGGACATGAATAGGATATTTGAACCATGCATTGATAGGATCAAACTTAGGGAATTCCCGCAGCGTGCCATCAATTCTCCAAGCCGTGCATTGTCGAGCTGCACGAACTGCTTTTTGTCTCTCTGATTCAACTTCCTGTAAAATAGCTTGAGATTTAATTGCACTCATTAAGTGCATTCCCATTTGTTTTGTACTAAACACATCATCTTGGCTAATGGCGTTATATGATGGATTATATTTTTTTATTGCTTGTTCATAAGTTTGACAAATTGCTTCATTCTCTAAAGCCATATACCTATCTTCTGTAATAGGCAACTCGATTAAATCTAAAATCGCATCGGGATCCCTGGCAAATACTCCGCTACCACTTGAACGATCAATTGAATTTTTACCTCCTTGCGATCCTTTTGAATGATGATGGCAATAGATTACTGCACAATCTAATTCCGTAGCTATTTTATCGAACTGGTTGGTAAACTTAGCCATTTCATGGGCGCTATTTTCATCACCAGTCAGAACTTTATAGATTGGATCAATAATCACAGCCATGTAATTAGATTTCTGTGCACGTCTAATCAACTTAGGCGCCAATTTATCCATTGGACTTGTCTTCCCACGTAAATTCCATATATCAATATTTGATACATTGGAGTGGCCCTGACCTAATTTTTCATAGATGTCAACAAAACGAACTTTTGCGGACCGTTCATCTAACTCAAGGTTTACATATAATACCTTTCCTTTTTCGCAATCAAAACCGAACCATTGGCGACCCTCAGCAATTGCAATAGCTAATTGTATCAACGAAAAAGACTTTCCGGCTTTTGATGGACCAGCTATAAGCATCTTATGACCTTGTCTTAGCATTCCTTTAATTAGTTCTGGTGCTAATTCAATTGGTTTTGCGAACAAATCTTCTAGGCTTTCTGGATCAGGCAAATCGTCATTAACGCTTTCAATCCATTCTTTCCACTCGTCCCAAGTAGATTTCCCTAAATTGGTATCGATGATAAATTGTTTTTTGTCTCCACGCAGTACCCCAGGCATTCTGCTTAAACGAGAAGGATTTCTATTTTGATTATCATTCGTTAACCCATTCTTTTTGCAGACATCATATAAGTAATCAACACGCTTTCTATATTCAGCATAGTTATCTGCATCTACTCGAACGATAGCATGTATTGATTTCTTTCCACTATACAGCATGGCAGCAATAGGAAGCTCTAGTTCTCGCATGATAGCATTTTGTTGTTCAAGCCCCATATTGTCAGACTCTACTAATGCATATCTAAATTCTGTTACATTGTCATTTTTTACGCCTTTTCCATCCATAGGATTAAAACGAATCCAAGCCCCAGCTTCTTCATTATAGTCCCCTAGTACTGCTCCAATGTCATCCCCGCAATGGGTCAATTCTTCGATTAACTGACCGGCAGTTCTATCATATGCACCTTTGTTAGAAGGTTTCCACTTTCCATCTTCGTCTTGCCACGACTGGACATTGTAAGCCACTGTTTCAGACGGTTCAAACAATGTTTCTAAATAGCGAATAATTTCTTTCGCTGGCTCCCACTTCTTAGGTTCCTGAATTTCTTTTCCTTCAATCCAATTTCGGTCAATGATAACCAGGTCATCTTTTTGTAAAGTATCATTCCAATCCAGCTCATGACCACCATCTCCTGATTTGAATGGCGAAGTCCATCCGTTTTCTTTGGCCAACTGTGTAATTGTAGCACCAGTAATTGGTGAAGAAGTTCCTTGAAAAGACTCCCATTTTTTAAAACATTCTCCTGAATGATATCGGCTATCTGATTGACTCCATTGATCCCAATCGACAGCTGTGTATCCTTCCTGTTTTAGCGCCATTCCAACATTGACCCACTCCTGGTAACCAAGAGAAGCTGGGTCAATGTATTCTAGTAATTCAATTAAATCTAACTTGTTTTCCATTTGTGTGTTCAGCTCTCTTTTTTTATTTTTCAGTCGCAAATCCCATAATGATTTGATTCTTTAGATATCGCAATTGCTGTCTGACATATGCTTCCTCTCTACAGCAAGATAATCTATAGTTAATATCCTTTAAAACCGCTAAATCAAAATTGTATTTGCTGATTAATTCATTGATTTCTTCTTCAGCTGTTTTCATCTATCTGTCCTTTCTGTTACTGTTAAGAATGAAATATAAACAATCAAGCCATCCTTTTTGATAGTCACTTGTAGGTAATTTCAATTCGTATTTAATTGCAGCTCTCATCACTTTAAGATATTTACGTTCACCAACAATGTAGCCTAACAAAAAGTAAAGTGCTAAAGCTAGTATAATTAAGATATCTTCCATTTATTCATCCTCTACTTCCGAAATATAATAAAACATGTGGTGACTTCCGTAATCAATAGTCGCACGATTTCCAGTGTTCCAGTGCCGAATGTAACGTGGAGTAAATTCATTTTTGTCCCACCAATCATAAATTGATTGTAAGGCGTCTTGCAATGTCTCGAACGTTCCATGTATATTTATTTCGTTTGTTAATTTGTTTTCCCAGCTAACCTGGTATTTCATTTATTCACCATCCACTTTCACAGCAAACAGCCAGTAACGTTCATCAATTGCTTTGATTTCTTGTTCTGTATGTTTCAGTCTTCCGATGCATAACCCTTTATTGCCTTGTGTATATACAGCTCCATCGGTATCAGTCCAAAGATAACAAAACTCTGTGTCACCGATTTTTGGTAAAGCAACATAAAATAGAGGTTCTTCATTTTCATTCCTTAACTCTTCAATTGATATGCATTCTGAGCAATCGATACTATTCATTTTTTTAACTTCTGTATTTATACCAATGAGATTAGCAACTTCCAACGCTTCTTCTTCCTTTTTAAAAACAATAATTTTCTCGTCGCATCTAAAATAATCTGTAACACCTCTGACCGCCCAATACAACTGCTCTTTCTCGACTTCATATCCCTCTAACCACGCACGAGCATACGTCTCTTCATTGTCCTTTATCCAACTATTAACCTTACCGTATTCAGCGCCATATAGGTCCCACGGTTTGAATGAAGCGCTTAGACTATCACCTTTCTTTTTGGCATACTCAATCCATTCCGCAACAAACTTCGGCACCACGACTTTTTTCGGTTCGTCTAGCTGTCCTAAGTCATTAATAAAATTTGCGAATAAAGCTTGTCTTGATGCATTAACCGATGGAAATCTCCAGTCTTTAGGTTCTTCTGCATATTTTGTTTTGTATTTCTCAATCAAGTCTTGTTTATTCATCACTGTCCCTCCACTTCGTCAAATCCACAGATTAACGATTCTTTTTTCAATACGCCGAACCCTTCGAATCCTATTAATCCTCTATCTTCTTCTGGAAATAAAAGAATACAGCCTAACGGAATTACCTTCTCTACTTCTAATATTTTCCCAGTATATTTGGGAACTCCTTTACCGATATACTTTACTTTGTCTCCTGGTTGAATGCTCATACTCATTCCGATACCTCCTAAAGCAAACCGCTGTCAATCAGCAATACTTCGCCTTTTTCTTCAAGATTTTCTAACTGATTGAAAGCTTCTTCTGCGCCAGTCTTGTCACCCTCTTCTGTATGACTTTTAGCAAGCATTTTGAACGCTTCGTATTTATCAATTGTTTTGATTTCCTCGAAAAACTCTTTTTCGTCCTCTACGTCGCAAACAATATCCTTGTAAAGTTTTAAACATTGTTTTTCATCTTCAGCAGCGATTAATGCAAAATAAGGTTCTTTCATTTCATAAAATTTCATTTATTTTTCCTCCTGTTCCCAAACCCACTGGCTAAATGACTGTAATACTTGAGCTAATTCATCATCATTTAAATCACCATATGCATAAGCTACTTGCTTATACTTCATTTTTCCACCAGTAGTTGATAAAAATCCCATAATTTCGATAACTTCACGTAATCCGTTTAATTTGCATGATTCTTTCAACCAATCCAGCACAACCTGCTGATTTTCGCTGAATTCTGGTTTTGCCATTCTGACTAGCTCTTCCCCGATGTTACATACCGTTCCCCATTCTGGATACGTATCTTCAAATATTGGGTGTGTAAAATTCAAAGCTGTTTCCATAAGAATATTACCCATCTTTTCTAGCTCGCTCATTCTGTTCCCTCCAATAATTCTGGATTTTCGTAGACATTTCCGATGACTTCTTTATTTTCATATCCAGAATATTTGATAGTTTCTGAGTAATAAAAGCCGTCATTAAAACAAAATCTGCAGTCTTCATAAACAACTTTATCGATTTGTTCAAATCGTTCACCAGTCCCATAATTATTCACCGTGACCTTAACAATATCTCCCTCAAAAATTTCAACGCCGTTCAGGTCTTTCAAACCTGTTGATTGCATGAGGACTAAATTTCGTACATGATATGATTTCAATTCGGAAGGTGTCTTCCAATATTCGATACTGTTGACCTTACCACCTTTAGTAAAATGTAAGACAGCTACATCTCTCATTGTGTTTTCTCGCTTATCCCACGCTCTAAATTTTGGAATCATTTTGTTCACTCACTTTCTAATCTACTGGCAATATCAGCAATGACTGGCACTGTTACACTGTTTCCTGCTTGCTTATATAATTGACTATCGCTGTTTACTTCTTTTGCTTTATCAAACGCCCAGTCAGGAAATCCTTGAAGCCTCCAACATTCACGAGGTGTTAGTTTGCGAATTCTAAAATTATTAGTTACAACGGCTTGTTCTTCACCTGTTAATAAAGTGTTAGCAATCCCCTTGCCTACTCTCCCTCTTCTTGTGTTTGAATTAGGATGGCTAATATTTGCAGAATCGCCTGGTAAGGCTTCGGCATATCCTTTTGAGGTTGCTTCCTTAACCATTATTCCGTGTCGGTCTTGAGCGGTTAATGTAAACATTTCTTCACCATCATCTTTAAACCGTCTTCCATTTTGTCGTTTTTCTACTCGATCAGGAGTTAAGACAGGTATTGCAATTTTTGCCCCTTCTCCTTTATTTGTTGTTAGAGTAGGTGCTAAACCATCGCTTGAATAAACTTGACCGTTCATTCCTGAGCCGCTAGGATTCACATTTCCTACCACTGCAATCTTTGGCTCTCTATCTCCACCTTGCATAGTATTTAAACAAGGGCTAATACCATTAACATCGTAAAATCTGTTAGTACTATCGAAGTTAAGCAATTCCCTAGTCTTTTTTGAATTGTTGATAGGTTTTATATTGTTTTTAGCAGTTGTTCCGTTTTTTCTCTCGAAAGGAAATACTTTTCTGGTACATTTTCCTCTAAGATGTCCAATAATGAATACTCGCTCCCTGTTCTGTGGTACGTAGTCTTTAGAGTTAAGCACTTGCCATTCCACATCATACCCGAGTTCATCCAAGGCTCTGAGGATTGTCTCGAACGTAGCCCCTCCTTCGTGGTTAAGCAGTCCTTTGACGTTCTCAAGGAATAAATAGCGTGGTCTGAGAATAGATGCGAACCTTGCAATTTCAAAGAAGAGAGTTCCTCGAGTATCTTCAAAACCTTTTCGTTTTCCTGCAATCGAGAAAGCTTGGCACGGAAATCCTCCACAGATAACGTCAACACTTCCGATTCCCCGAATAAATTCATCTGATATTGTTGTGATGTCATGCATTTCCACCTCTCCTGTTGTGTCATGGATTGCTTTATAGCTAGTTCGTGCGAACTTATCTATTTCACAAAAACCTATGCATTCATGACCGGCTGATTCCATCCCTAAACGGAAACCGCCAATGCCTGCAAATAAATCTAAAAATTTCATATTTCAAAGGAGTAAAGAATTCTTTGTGGTCGACCAAACCTCCACTCCTTTCTGATTAATTTTTCAATCTTTCAATTTTTCTACGCACACCATCACGGTTTACTCTTTCAATATCCAGCATTTGATATAATGATATTTCTGAAAGACCAGTGTATTCCGATAGCATATTAATCGACTGGGTAGTAACATAACTACCATTTTCATATAAACGATATCTTGCCATCGCTCTGTTTCTTATTCTGGTCTTCGACTTATGAATGCCTTCTTGTGAAAGCTTGCGTAGCTTTTTTACCTCTTCAACAAGTGTAGGATTATTTTCCCAATCAGGAATGTTTTCTACTATATAAACTAACCGTTCAATTTGTTTGTTTTTAAACGGCATGCGTACCACCTTCTTGATATGTTTTTGGATTAATACCATTTGGTAATCTCCATCCATTTGCAGCAATGCGATTAATCATTTTACTTGCACCATCAAAGGACCATGTACCGACATTCTTAAATCCACGTTGTTCCAATAATCTGATCTGCTTAGGTGTTGCTAACCCAGCTTCTTTTCTTTTTTGTAATCGATCAAGTATTAGACTAGCTTTACCAGCGTTATCAATTGCATCTGGTAATATTCCTAATTTTTCTAATGCTGAAACTTGTTGACTTGAAGGCGGCCCCATTTCCCATCCAAAACTAGGAACATAACCAGTTAAATCTTCCGCTTGGATAGACATTTCAAATTGAAGAGGATCAACTAATTTTCGTTTACGCTTACGCATTTCTTCAAGCTGCTTTGCTAATGCTTCTTCTCTTTCTGCAATAACATCTTTTTCTGCTTGAACTTCAGCTTCTTCAATATCCATAGCGAAACCTTGGGCACCTGCTTCTTCAATGTTTTCAGTCATTTTTTTAGCTACTTCATCACTATTTGCTATCAAATGCGCTGGATGGCATAGCTCATGTCTTTCTGTATGCCATAAAAAATCTAAAAGCAATAATTCTTCCTTTCCAGGAAATAAACGTGTGCCACGTCCTATCATTTGAGAATATAAGGATCGAACTTTTGTTGGTCTTAAAACGACTACACAATCCACCGAAGGACAATCCCAGCCTTCTGTTAGTAACATCGAGTTACAGAGTACGTTATATTTATCATTGTCGAAATCTTCTAAAATTTCTTGACGATCCTTTGAATCTCCATTTACTTCTGCAGCTCTAAAACCTTTACTATTTAAAATATCTCTAAATTTCTTGGAAGTTTTAACTAATGGTAAAAAAACAACTGTTTTCCTGTTTATGCAGTGTTTAACCATTTCTTCAGCAATTTGTTCCAAGTATGGATCTAATGCCGTTCCTAAATCTTTAGTAGAGAAATCGCCAGTTTGCTGTTTTACACCTGATAAATCTAATTTTAAAGGAATAGTTAGGGCCTTTATTGGTGATAGATACCCTTCTTTAATGGCTTGTACTAGCGAATATTCATAAGCTAAACTTTCAAAATAAGAACCTAAATTTCTCATGTCTCCACGATCTGGCGTTGCGGTTACGCCTAACACATTCGATTCATCAAA
>JAWETS010000016.1:0-24391 GCA_032480995.1 Veillonella sp.
GTGATTGCAGCAGTCAAAGTAGTTTTACCATGGTCAACGTGACCGATTGTACCGATGTTAACATGCGGTTTCGTACGTTCAAATTTTTCTTTTGCCATTTTAAATTATCCTCCGAGGAAAATAGTAATTCTATTAATCTAATATGAGATTAACCGTTTTTCTTTGCTTGAATTTCTTCAGCAATTTTCTTAGGAACTTCTTCGTAATGATCGAATGTCATGGAGTAGTTACCACGGCCTTGCGTTTTGGAACGAAGGTCAGTTGCGTAACCGAACATTTCGCTCAATGGAACATATGCTTTGATATGTTGGGAACCATTACGAGCTTCCATGCCGTCCATGCGACCACGACGAGAGTTCAAGTCACCGATAACGTCGCCCATATATTCTTCAGGAACGTCTACTTCTACAGCCATGTATGGTTCAAGCAATGCAGGATCTGCTTTGCGAGCACCTTCTTTGAAGCCCATAGAACCAGCAATTTTGAAGGCCATTTCGTTGGAGTCAACGTCATGGTAGGAACCATCAAATACGATAACTTTAACATCAACCATAGGGTACCCAGCGATAACACCGGATTCCATAGCTTCTTTAACACCGCTTTCAACAGGTCCGATGTATTCACGAGGAATCGCACCACCTACAACCTTGTTTTCAAACTCGAAGCCAGCACCTGGTTCTTGAGGAATCAATTCCAACCAGCAGTGACCATATTGACCACGACCACCAGATTGACGTACGAATTTACCTTCAGCCTTAACAGCTTTACGGATAGTTTCGCGGTATGCTACTTGAGGTTTACCTACGTTACAATCTACTTTGAATTCACGGTTCATACGGTCAACGATGATATCCAAGTGAAGTTCGCCCATACCGGAGATAATAGTTTGACCTGTTTCTTCATCAGTACGAACTTTGAAAGTAGGATCTTCTTCTGCCAAACGAGCAAGAGCTGTACCCATTTTTTCTTGGTCAGCTTTTGTTTTAGGTTCAACAGCAACGGAGATAACTGGTTCAGGGAATTCCATGGACTCAAGAATTACAGGAGATTTTTCATCACACAATGTGTCGCCTGTAGTAGTATCCTTTAAGCCAACCGCCGCAGCGATGTCACCAGAATATACGCGTTCGATTTCTTTACGGGAGTTAGCGTGCATTTGAAGAATACGACCGATACGTTCTTTTTTACCTTTAGTGGAGTTGAAAACGTAGGAGCCGGATTCCAATGTACCGGAGTACACACGGAAGAACGCTAATTTACCAACATAAGGGTCAGCCATGATTTTGAATGCCAACGCAGAGAATGGTTCTTCATCGGAAGAAGGACGAGTTGTTTCTTCTTCAGTACCAGGAACAACACCCTTAATAGGTGGGATATCGATTGGAGCTGGCATGTAATCGATAACAGCATCCAATAACATTTGAACACCTTTATTTTTATAGGAAGAACCGCAAAGAACTGGGAATAATTGGTTAGCAATAACAGCTTTACGCAATGCCGCTTTCAATTCTTCCACAGAAATTTCTTCGCCTTCCAAATATTTCATCATGATATCATCATCTGTTTCAGCGATAGCATCGATCATCATTTCGCGACGAGCTTCTGCTACTTCTTGATATTCAGCAGGGATATCAGTGATTTCATATTCTTTACCGTCATCGGATTTATAAATTTCCGCTTTCATAGTCATCAAGTCAATGATGCCTTCAAAAGTATCTTCAGCACCGATTGGTACTTGAATAGCTACGGAATTTGCACCCAAACGAGCTTTCATCATGTCAACTACGTTGAAGAAGTCAGCACCTACAGTATCCATCTTATTTACATAAGCGATACGAGGTACGCCGTAGTTAGAAGCCTGACGCCATACTGTTTCGGATTGAGGTTCAACGCCACCTTTAGCACTGAACACCGCAACAGAACCGTCAAGTACACGTAGAGAACGTTCTACTTCTACAGTAAAGTCAACGTGACCAGGAGTATCGATGATATTGATACGATGTTCTTTCCATTGACAAGTTGTTGCAGCAGAAGTGATTGTGATACCACGTTCTTGCTCTTGCTCCATCCAGTCCATCGTAGCAGCGCCTTCATGTACTTCGCCGATCTTGTGAACGATACCTGTATAGTAGAGGATACGTTCTGTAGTTGTTGTTTTACCAGCATCGATGTGAGCCATGATACCGATATTACGAGTTTTTGCTAAGGAAAACTCTCTTGCCACAGTTGTCACCTCTTATTACCAACGATAATGAGCAAATGCTTTATTAGCTTCTGCCATTTTATGAGTATCTTCTTTTTTCTTGATTGCAGCGCCTGCATTGTTGAAAGCGTCCATCAATTCGCCTGCCAAACGTTCTTTCATAGTGCGTTCACCACGAAGACGAGCATAATTTACAACCCAACGAATACCGAGGGTTTGACGGCGATCAGCACGAACTTCAACTGGCACTTGATAGTTCGCACCACCGATACGGCGAGCACGCACTTCAAGTACAGGCATAACATTTTTCAATGCTTGATCAAAAACTTCCATTGGGTCTTGACCCATTTTGGAACGAATAATTTCGAATGCATCATATACGATAGTTTCAGCAATGCCTTTTTTACCATCGTACATAACTTTGTTAATGAAACGTGTTACTAATTTGCTGTTGTACACCGGATCTGGAAGTACATCACGTTTCGGAACAGGGCCTTTTCTTGGCATGTTCAATTCCTCCTTTATAATGATGTGTGTTAATTTCGTTTAATGGCTAAAATTATTTTTTAGCTTTTTTCGCGCCGTATTTGGAACGACTTTGCATACGATTTTGTACGCCAGCTGTATCCAATGCACCACGAACGATGTGATAACGCACACCTGGAAGGTCTTTTACACGACCGCCTCTGATAAGTACAACACTGTGTTCTTGTAAATTGTGACCAATGCCTGGGATGTAAGCAGTTACTTCAATAGCGTTTGTCAAACGTACACGGGCAACTTTACGAAGCGCGGAGTTTGGTTTCTTTGGAGTAGCTGTGTACACACGAGTACATACACCACGTTTTTGTGGAGATTCTTGAAGGGCAGGAGCTGTAGATTTTTTAGTCAAGCTCATGCGGCCTTTGCGTACTAGCTGATTAATTGTTGGCATTTGGGCACCTCCTTTCCAAATTTGAGATTTATAATTGATCCGTCATAACAAAGTGTTACATCGGATATTACCAAGATTAACGTAGGACGCCTACAGCTGTGGCCCGCACCTTAATGCGACACGCACGACCGAGATCATCCATGGTGTGTTTGTCATTCACAGGTATTCCCTGTTCTTCACAAGCAATCCGTAAAGGCTGTACCACACGTTCATCACTATCACAACCCAGGAACACGTACTTCACAGCACCTTTAGCAATTTGTTTCAACGTTTGCTTGGCACCGATTGTTTTGTTCACCGACTTCAGATGGGCAATGTCCATTGTACTAATTCTCCTTACGAAATTATGCCCATTAGGCATACCTCGCCTAAAGCACTATGTAAGTATATCAATTACAGCAGTCCATGTCAAACAATTTCCAATGTCACACACCGCTCTACAGCTGCATTTTATGTGTACACTCATCCGTGTGTTTCATTCAATCTTAAATTATAAATGAAGAGTGATTTTTTATTCATATATCATTATTTTCATGTATAAATAATCATTCTATGCATTTGCTATTATTTTTCCTTTTACCAATTATGCAAAATTAATATAAACACCATTTTATTATGATATAAATTAATACAGAACAAATATTTGTATTTATAAGTTACTAAAGAAAGGAGATTATATGATTAAACTCATTAAACGTTATTCAAACTTTAATCCCCCTGTAATTATAGGTAGCTTGTCTATCGTCTTAGGGCTGAGCTTATGTGCCCTTCTGATTCCGCAAATATCTCAAACGATCCTCCAAGGGATTCGTGATATTATATTTGAAGATTTCAGCTGGTTTTATGTTTTATCCATAAGTCTCTTCTTTATCTTCAATATCTTTCTTGCACTTAGTTCGCTAGGTGACATCAAACTTGGTAGCGACGATGAAGAAGCGGAATTCTCTTATACAGCTTGGCTCGCCATGTTATTTGCGGCAGGTACTGGTGTAGGTCTCATGTTCTTCGGTACTGCTGAACCGCTCTCACATTATCACTCCGCTGTAGGCTTAGTCGATGGTGCTCCTAGCGCCAAGGAAGCGTTATTCCGCTCCATCTTCCACTGGGGCATCAATGCATGGACGGTATACGGAATTATGGCTTTAGCATTAGCGTATTTTGGTTTTCGCTATAAGTTGCCTTTATCACTACGTTCATGTTTCTATCCGCTGTGGAAGGATAAGATCAATGGCCCACGAGGGCACATTATCGATATCATCGCACTTTGTGTAACTTTATTAGGTATCGTAACCACCTTAAGATTTGGTGCGGCCCAACTAGGTGCAGGGTTCCTATATATTGATATCATCTCCACTAATGACTTTTCCGCCCAAACGGTCATCATTATCATCATTATGTCCATTGCCGTTCTATCTGCTGTTACAGGTATTGATAAAGGCGTTAAGCTGCTCAGCGAAATTAATATATCTGTTGCATTAGTCTTAATGCTTTTTGTACTCTGTGCAGGTCCTACATTACTCCTATTAAATACAATGGTAGAAAACTTTGGATACTATCTATCACATATTTTAGGGCAAAGCTTCTATACATCTATCTATACACCAGAAACCCGTCCATGGTTCTTCAGCTGGACCATACTATTCTGGGCTTGGTGGTTATCTTGGGCACCATTTGTGGGCATGTTCATTGCGCGTATTTCAAAAGGTAGGACTATTCGAGAGTTCATCTTTGGGGTACTCATTATTCCAACTGTTTTTACTATCGTTTGGTTTACTATCTTTGGTAATACTGCAATTTATATCGATGAAACAGTAGCAAACGGTGCACTCGGTGCATTAACCGATAAACCAGAACAACTACTCTTTGCATTCCTTGAATATTTACCATTATCCAGTTTAACTAGTCTTCTATCAATTATCGTATTAGCATTATTTTTTATCACATCTGCCGATTCAGGCATTTATGTGTTAAATAATATTGCGGCCTATGATAAATCCACTTCATCTCCAAAGTGGCAATGCTTAATGTGGGGCTCTGTAATGTCCTTTCTTGCCATCAGTTTGCTCAGCATTGGTGGGCTTAATGTACTACAATCGGTAACGCTCATTCTCGCCTTACCATTTGCAGCCTTGATGGTTATCATGTGCTACAGCTTATGGCAAGGATTATTAACAGATACGCAATACTTTAACACAAAACTTTCAACCACATCCATCTACTGGGACAGCAAGAACTGGAAACAAGGTCTTGCCAAAATACTCAACCAAACGCAATCGGAAGATGTTATTTCCTTTATGAAAACAACAGCATTGCCTGCTATGTATCAGCTCAATAAAGAATTAACCGAAGAGTACGGATTAACTACGAGAATTGACAAACATTTCAATGGTAACGACGCCTCCGTAGAGTTAACCATCGAAAAAGAATCAATGCGCAACTTTACCTATGGCATCAAACTCGTTACGCAAGAGGTATCGGATCATCTCATCGAAGATCCTAACATTCCTCACATTACTGAAAGTACCAACGCAATCCCTATGACATATTTCAGTGACGGGCGCGCCGGATACGATGCGCAGTATATGACACGGGAGGATATCATTACCGATATCATTCGTCAGTACGAACGATATCTTACTTTATCGGATGACGTCGGTTATGACATCATGTCTCATGACGCGGAAGAAACAGCTGAATAGAAACCAATAATACCTATAACAAAAGGGTGCACCTCGCAGGTGCACCCTTTTTATTATGTCGCACAATATCAACTATGCAACAAGTCTATACAGTTAATATAGCTTAACGGCTAATCCAAAGTAATTAATCTTCAGTCATAACCTCTTCCGTAATATCAATGATTTCAGGTGTATTTTTTACAACTTCAATCTTACGGTAACGACTCATGCCTGTACCAGCAGGAATCAACTTACCGATAATTACGTTTTCTTTCAAGCCCAATAATGGATCGATTTTACCCTTGATAGCAGCGTCGGTAAGAACACGTGTTGTTTCTTGGAAGGACGCAGCGGACAAGAAGGAGTCCGTTGCCAAAGCGGCTTTCGTAATACCCAATAGCGTGCGTTTGCCTGTAGCATTTTCACGACCATTGAGGGTAAGACGACGGTTTTCTTCGTCAAAGGTATTAACGTCCACCATATCCCCTGGAAGCATATCCGCATCGCCAGCTGTTTCAATTTTAACTTTATGAAGCATTTGACGAACGATAACTTCGATATGTTTATCGTTAATTTCTACACCTTGGGATTTGTATACTTTTTGTACTTCGTATACGAGATAACGTTGAGTCGCTTCAGTACCCATGACGCGCATGATGTCATGAGGATTGATGGAACCTTCTGTTAAACGAGCGCCCAAGGATACCACGTCACCGTCTTTAACGATAATGCGCGAACCGTAAGGAATGAGGTAATCAAGTTCAATACCATCTTCACCAGTGATAAAGATAGTGTTCGTACCTTTCTTACCTTCATTAGGTACAACGCGAACTGTACCTTCGTTTTCGGCAATGATAGCATTACGTTTTGGTTTACGAGCTTCGAACAATTCTTCGACACGTGGCAAACCTTGTGTAATATCGTCACCTGCGACACCACCAGTATGGAATGTACGCATTGTCAACTGAGTACCAGGTTCACCGATGGATTGTGCCGCAATGATACCTACAGCTTCACCAACTTGAACTTGGTTGCCAGTTCCTAGATCACGACCATAGCACTTGCGGCATACGCCATATGGGCTACGGCAAGTCAATACGGAACGGATTTTTACTGTTTCATAATGTTTTACAACTTCATCAGCTAACGCCTCTGTGATTTCACCATTAAGAGGAACGATGACTTCGCCAGTTTCCTTATTAACTAATTCTTCAGCTGCAATACGACCTACGATACGGTCTTTTAATGGCTCGATAACACCAGTGCCTTCAACGATAGCTTCCACTTCAATACCGTGGATTTCATTGTTCCGCACTTGTACTTCTTTTACATCGGAGTTAAGGATAGCTTCGATGCCTTCTTCTGTAAGACGTGTATCAGCTGGGAAGATTTCTACACCTTCGCTGTCAACGATTGCTTGTACAGTATCCTTGTTCAACATATTTTGAACCATAGTTTCTTTCAATGTTGCACGGATACTATCGTCGCTTTCACCAAGAATAATTTTTTGAACCAAGTTAGTATGATTAATATCGCTATCAGAGCCCAAATGTGCACCGCGCAATGCGATAGATGTAACACCAGCTTCAGCAATATCTGCCAAGCATTGTTCATCCAAGATAGTTTCAGCTGGTACAACAAGTTCCCCTGTTTCAGCATTCACAACATCTTTATCTAAAACGCGACCAATGAGTTTATCCTTAAGCAATTCTAATGCTTGACGTGGAGATGTAGCCAAACGAGCACGTTCACGAACGAGATCGATACCTACAACGTCACAATCGTCCTCACGAACGATTACATCTTGAGATACGTCAACAAGACGACGTGTCAAGTAACCAGAGTCAGCTGTACGAAGCGCTGTATCGGCCAAACCTTTACGCGCACCATGAGAGGATGTAAAGTAATCCAATACAGTCAAACCTTCTTTAAAGTTTGCTTTGATTGGTAAGTCGATGATACGACCAGATGGATCGGCCATCAAACCACGCATACCAGCAAGCTGACGAATTTGTTGTTTATTACCGCGGGCACCAGAGATAGCCATCATGTAAACAGGGTTAAAGCCGTCTTTATCGCACGCCATATTATCCATCATCGCATCGGTAACATCTTCTGTTGCCTTTGTCCATAATTGGATAGTTTTACGGTAACGTTCTTCCTCTGTAATAAGACCACGGCGGTACATACGAGATACTTTTTCTACCTCTTGTTCCGCTGTATCTAACAAGCTAGTTTTAACTTCTGGTACTTTAATATCAGCAATAGCTACAGTCATACCTGCGCGACGAGCGAAGGAGTAACCCAAGGACTTGATGCGGTCCAATAGTTCTGCTGTTTTTTCATTACCAAACAATTGGAAACATTGATCAACCAATTTACCAACTGTTTTCTTATCCATAACCTTACCTAAAGAGTAAGTGCCATCTTCACGTTTCTCGTATTGCCACAATTCTGGGAATAAAGCATTGTTGAAGATCAAGCGACCTGCTGTTGTTTCTACACGGCCATGATCAGGTAAACGGATATAAAGAATATCTTGCAAACCAATGATATGAGACTCATAGGCAAGCATAACTTCATCATAGGTAGCAAATGTTTTTGCTTTATCACGAGTATCTTCGCGTACAACTGTTAGGTAATATGTACCTAAGATCATATCTTGAGAAGGTACTGCTACTGGCTTGCCGTCCTTAGTAGACAAAATATTATGGCTAGAAAGCATCAATGTACGAGCTTCCGCTTGTGCTTCTACGGACAATGGTAAGTGACACGCCATTTGGTCACCGTCAAAGTCGGCATTGAAGGCTGTACATACTAATGGATGCAATTTGATAGCACGACCTTCCCAAAGGATTGGTTCGAAGGCTTGGATACCAAGTCTATGCAATGTAGGGGCACGGTTCAAGAGAACTGGATGTTCTTTAATTACCTCTTCCAAGGATTCCCACACGCCAGGGCCAATTCTTTCAACTTGGCGTTTAGCAGCCTTGATGTTGGATGCTTGACCGCGTTCCACCAAACGTTTCATAACGAATGGTTTGAACAATTCTAATGCCATTTCTTTTGGCAAACCACATTGGTGCATTTTAAGTTCAGGACCTACTACAATTACGGAACGACCGGAGTAGTCAACACGTTTACCGAGCAAGTTTTGACGGAAACGACCTTGTTTACCTTTAAGCATGTCGGACAAGGATTTCAATGGGCGGTTACCAGGACCTGTAACAGGACGACCGCGACGGCCATTATCAATCAATGCATCAACCGCTTCTTGAAGCATGCGTTTTTCGTTGCGCACGATGATATCAGGAGCACCCAAGTCGAGTAAACGTTTCAAACGGTTGTTACGGTTGATAACACGACGGTATAAATCGTTGAGGTCAGATGTAGCAAAACGGCCACCATCTAATTGGACCATAGGACGCAATTCAGGTGGGATTACAGGAACGATGTCCATAATCATCCATTCTGGACGGTTCCCAGATTGACGGAATGCTTCTACTACTTCCAAACGACGAACTGCACGGATTTTACGTTGACCACTAGCAGTGTTCAACTCTTCGCGCAATTCAGCATTTAATGCTTCAAGATCAAGTTCTGATAAGAGAGCTTTTACCGCTTCAGCACCCATGTCGATACATGCGAAGAGAACCTCTTCAGCAGCGCCTAACTCATAGCGTTCTTCGCGAGTTAATTCTTCGTATTCCTTATCAGCTTCTGGTATTGTTGCATCATCACGAAGAGCCGCATTATAGCGCTCTTTGCGTTGTGCTTCACGAACAATAGCTAAACGTTCATTACGTTGAGCCACTGTTTCGATTACGACGGATTTACCACCGATAGTATAACCGTCTTCATTAAATTGAGCTTCGTATTCGCGGTATTCTTGCTCGGACAACAATTGACGTTTTGTCAATGGTGTACCGGCTGGATCTACTACGATGTAGGAAGCAAAGTATAATACGCGTTCCAAAGAACGTGGTGATATGTCAAGGATAAGACCCATACGGGATGGGATTCCTTTGAAGTACCAAATGTGAGATACAGGAGTAGCCAATTGAATATGGCCCATACGTTCACGACGTACTTTCGCACGAGTAACCTCTACACCACATTTGTCGCAGACTACGCCTTTATGACGGATGCGTTTATATTTGCCGCAGTGACATTCCCAGTCCTTTGTTGGTCCAAAAATGCGTTCACAGAATAGACCATCACGTTCTGGCTTCAACGTACGGTAGTTAATTGTTTCAGGTTTCTTAACTTCCCCATGAGACCAAGATAAAATCTGCTCTGGAGAGGCTAAACCGATTCGCATGGAATCGAATTCATTTACGTCTAGCACTACTATCGCTCCCTTCCTTATAGATAGTTTTAGTCTTCATCGTTAGAGGAGTCGCCCATTGGGTACGCCAATTGGCTAAGGATATCATCTTCACCGCCATTATCAGCTGGTAATTCTTCCTCTTCCTCTACTTCTGGTTCTACTACAGTTACTTCATCAGTTTCTACAGCACTGCCTTCCATAACTTCTTCAATACCAGTTTCTACCACCTCATCTTCGTCCTCAAGTTCTTTCATAACAACTTCTTCTTGATCTTCATTCAAGATTTTTACATCGAGACCGATACTTTGAAGTTCTTTAAGCAATACCTTGAAGGACTCAGGTACACCTGGTTCAGGGATGTTTTCGCCTTTAACGATTTTTTCGTATGCTTTCACACGACCAACAACGTCGTCAGACTTAACAGTTAATAGCTCTTGAAGGGTATAGGCTGCGCCATATGCTTCTAGAGCCCAAACTTCCATTTCCCCGAAACGTTGGCCACCGAACTGAGCTTTACCGCCCAAAGGTTGTTGTGTAACAAGGGAGTACGGACCTGTAGAACGAGCATGGATTTTGTCATCAACCAAATGATGGAGTTTAAGCATGTAAACGTAACCAACTGTAACGCGGTTATCCATCGGTTCACCAGTACGACCATCATATAGAACAGTTTTACCATCATCAGGACGACCTGCAATCGCCAATGTTTCGAATACGTCCTTTTCGTGAGCACCATCAAATACAGGTGTAGCAATATGAATACCTGCTACATCTGGTTTTGGCATGCCATATTTGTCAAAATCATAGCCAAGGCTTTCCAACTCTTTGCGAATTTCAACGCGTTTTTCTTCAGCAGAGTGAATGTTGTTAAGAGTATTCTTGACTTTGCTAATTGCCTCTAATTCTTCTACAAGCGCAGGATCCATTTCAGGAGCCTCTTCTTCAGAATCAAAGAATTCTACATGAAGTGCATTGTATTTAGCTTCAATAGCTTTAAGCTCTTGGAAACGAGCTTCGCCACCCATAGCATCCAATTTCTTTTGCGCTGCTGCTTCTACATGTTTTAAAATTTTAGTTTTCAAAGCAATGATTTGCTCATTTTCTTCGAAATGATTTACCGTAACATCTTCCGCAACTTTCGCTTCCAATACCTCAATTTGAGCATAAAGGTCACGGATTGCATCGATTTGTTCCCAGTAAGATGCATCAGTACGGGCTTCTTTCAACACGTTTTGAATGTGGAGGTCCGTAGCTTTGATTTTCATACCTAAGCCTTGAACAGCCCACCCCAAGTGAGTTTCAAGAACCTGACCGATGTTCATACGAGAAGGTACGCCCAATGGGTTCAATACGATTTGTACTGGAGTACCATCTGGAAGGAATGGCATATCTTCTTTTCTCATAACGCGAGAAACGACACCTTTGTTACCATGACGGCCCGCCATTTTATCGCCTTCATGAATCTTACGTTTTTGAGCGATATATACGCGAACAAGTTTATTTACACCTGGTTGTAATTCGTCGCCATTTTCACGGGTGAAGACTTTTACATCTACGACTTTACCAGATTCGCCATGAGGCACGCGCAAAGAAGTATCGCGAACTTCACGTTCTTTGTCACCAAAAATAGCACGCAACAAACGTTCTTCTGGAGTAAGCTCAGTTTCACCTTTTGGAGTAGCTTTACCTACAAGGATATCGCCAGGATGTACTTCTGCACCAATGCAGATAATACCATCTTCGTCTAAGTTTTTAAGTGTGTCGTCACCTGTATTAGGCAACTCACGAGTAATTTCTTCAGCACCTAATTTGGTATCACGAGCATCACATTCGTATTCTTCAATATGAATGGATGTATAGATATCTTCTTTGCAGAGTTCTTCACTAAGCAAGATAGCATCTTCGTAGTTATAACCTTCCCAAGGCATGAACGCTACAAGAACGTTATAACCTAATGCCAATTCGCCGCCATCTGTAGCAGGACCATCAGCCAATACTTGGCCTTTTACAACATGGTCCCCACGATTGACGATTGGTTTTTGGTTAAAGCACGTGGATTGGTTAGAACGAAGGAATTTATTCAAATGGTATGTATCAACACGACCATCGCTGTCGCGAAGAACGTGGATTTCATTACCCCAACAACGTACAACTTTACCTGCTTCACGCGCCAATACGCAAACACCAGAGTCAGTAGCTGCTGTATATTCCATACCTGTACCAACAAGTGGTGCTTGAGCGCGCAAAAGTGGTACCGCTTGACGTTGCATGTTCGCACCCATCAAGGCACGGTTAGCATCGTCATTTTCAAGGAATGGAATCATAGCTGTACCAATGGATACAACTTCTTTTGGACTAACGTCCATATAGTCAACCTTATCTGGTGTAACTTCCAATACATCATGACCACGACGACAAGCAACATGTTCAGTTGTGAAGTACCCCTCTGCATCAAGCGGAGAGTTTGCTTGGGCAATTGTCATGCCTTCTTCTTCATCAGCAGTCATGTATACTACGCTATCAGATACGCGCACTTTAACAACTTTATCAGCATCCTTGCCTTTACCATACACTTTTTCTACTTTACGGTATGGTGCTTCAATGAAACCAAATTCGTTTACCTTTGCATAGTTGGACAAGGAGTTAATCAAGCCGATGTTTGGACCTTCTGGAGTTTCGATTGGACACATACGGCCATAGTGAGAGTGATGCACGTCACGAACTTCGAAACCTGCACGCTCACGAGACAAGCCGCCAGGGCCAAGGGCAGATAGACGACGTTTGTGAGTCAATTCCGCCAATGGGTTTGTTTGGTCCATGAACTGAGACAATTGAGAAGAGCCAAAGAATTCTTTGATAGCTGCCACTACAGGGCGAATATTGATCAACGCTTGAGGCGTAATGGATTCAGTTTCTTGAATTGTCATGCGCTCACGAACAACACGTTCCATACGAGTTAAACCGATACGGAATTGGTTTTGCAACAATTCGCCTACGCAACGAAGGCGACGGTTACCCAAGTGGTCGATATCATCTGTATGACCTGCACCATCCATAAGGTTGAGCAAGTAAGAAATGTTAGCGATCATGTCTTCACGTGTTACTGTACGGTGATCATATGGTAAGTTGCAGTTATTACAGATAACTTTAGACTCTACACCATCATTATTTACGATATAGAATTCAGCAAAACCTTCACCATCGAAAACATGGCTATTAGCAACGATATCAAGTTGTTCTTCCCCAACTTGTACGCCTGCATCAAGGATAATTTCGCCAGTTTCTGGATCTACAATTGGTTGAGCTAATGTTTGACCCAACATACGTTGGCGCCAGCCAAGTTTTTTGTTCAATTTATAACGACCAACGCGCGCTAAGTCATAACGGCGTGCATCGAAGAACAAGTTATCGAACAAGTTACGAGCAGACTCTACAGTCGGAGGCTCGCCTGGACGTAATTTTTTATAGATTTCAACCAATGCTTCATCAGCAGATTGAGTTGTATCTTTTTCTAATGTACGAACGATGCGTTCATCATATACTGGTAAACCATCCTCATCAGTTTTACCATTCCAGAAGAGGTCGAGGATACTTTCATTCGTATCCCAACCTAATGCACGTACCAATACAGTAGCTGGTAATTTACGGTTACGGTCAATACGAACAGCCACCACTTCACTAGCATCTGTTTCAAGTTCAATCCATGCACCACGGTTAGGAATAACTGTGGAATCATACAAACGGTTACCCATTGTATCGATTTCTTTATTGTAGTAAACGCCTGGAGAACGTACTAATTGGGATACGATAACACGTTCTGCACCATTGATGATGAAAGTACCTGTATCTGTCATCAATGGGAAATCGCCCATGAATACTTCTTGTTCTTTAATATCCATATTTTCTGGATCATTATTTACCAAGCGAATATTTACACGAAGTGGTGCTGCGTAAGTAGCATCACGATTTTTACATTCATTAATATCATACTTAGGTTCACCTAAGCTGAAGCCTTCAAAAGAAAGTACTAGATTACCTGAATTGTCTTTAATCGGAGAAATATCGTTGAAAATATTTTGTAAACCACTCTCCAAGAACCACTCATACGATTTACGCTGAATGTCCAATAAATGCGGCATCTTGATAACTTCGTTAATTTTAGCGTACGTATAACGAGTTCGTTTGCCTACCTGTTCAGGTTTGAACATATTTGCTTTCACCCCTATCAAAACACACTGGTCTACCATTTTCTATAACGGCATGAAAAAGACATCTTACAGGTCTCAGTTTTCCTGCTCGGGCAACGTCAAATAAAGCAAGGTCCATTTCATTTTTAAAATAACCTTGCTTCCCATTAACCAAGCACAACCTTGGAAGAAAACCTCATCACTATTTGTGTTATAGTTTTTACATCCAAAAGCAGAAAACGCTACTTTTGCAATATATAATTTTATCAGTATTAAAAAAGACTGTCAACCAAAAGGGTTGACAGTCTTTCATTTTCATGCTCTATTCATGTATCAAAAGAGAACTATAAGATTAGTTACCTTTTTGTTTTAAAAGTTTCGCACCAGCAATACCAGGGCGAGTCATTTCTTTAGGAGAAAGAATATGATTGATTTCATCCTCAGTCAATAAGCCTTGATCCAAGATGATATCACGAATAGCTCGACCAGTTTCATACGCTTCTTTCGCTAATGCAGAAGCTGTTTCATAGCCAAGATGTGGCAACAATGCTGTTACGATACCAACGGAGCGGTTCAACCAGTATTCGCATTGTTCACGGTCTACTTCAAGATCAACGAGCAATTTATCAACGAATGTATTTACACCATTTTTGAGGTAGCAAAGGTTATTGAACAAGTTGTATGCCAATACAGGTTCCATAACATTTAACTCAAATTGACCATTTTCTACAGCTAATGTAATAGTAAGGTCATTACCGATAACTTGGTAACACACTTGATTCAATACTTCAGCGATAACAGGATTTACTTTTCCTGGCATGATAGAGGATCCTGGTTGACGGGCAGGCAATTTTAATTCACCAATGCCACAGCGAGGGCCAGATGCCATTAAGCGGAAATCATTAGCCATCTTAATCAACACAAGTGCAGTTACCTTCAAACCGCTAGAGATATCAGCAAATACGTCTGTATTGTTTGTGGCATCGATCAAGTTCTCCGCAGTGTAGAACGGTTCGCCAACTACTTCACTAAGTTCATACGCCACATCATGAATGTAATTAGGTTCAGCATTAAGACCTGTACCAACTGCAGTGGCACCCATGTTGATTACATGTGCACCTTCAACGGCGGATTTAATGCGTTTAATACCACGACGAATACCAGATGCATAAGCGCCCATCTCTTGTCCCAATGTAATAGGCACCGCATCTTGTAAATGAGTACGCCCCATTTTTAAAATTTCACTATATTCTTCAGCTTTTTTCTCAAGCTCATCAACAAGACGTTGCAAAGCTTCAAGTAACGGTTTAGATTTCAAAATTGCACAAACTTTAATCGCTGTTGGAAAAGCGTCATTTGTAGATTGTGCCATGTTACAATGATTGTTAGGGCTTACAATATCATAGCTACCTTTTGGATGACCTAAAATTTCACAAGCACGATTTGCCAACACTTCGTTCATATTCATATTCACAGAAGTGCCAGCACCGCCTTGAATTGGATCAACTGGAAATTGGTCAGCAAATTCACCGGCAATAACTTCATCAGCTGCTTGAACAATCGCTTTACCGATAGATACATTGAGACGACCTGTTTTCATATTAGCTAAAGCAGATGCTTTTTTTACCATCGCTAGAGCTTTAATAAAATCTTGGTCTAAATGTTTCCCTGTAATATGGAAGTTTTCTAAGGCACGAATCGTTTGCACACCATAATATAACTCATCCGCTACTTCTAATTCACCTAGGAAATCATGTTCTTTTCTCATAATAGATCCTCTTTCCACTATTTCATATATTAGATGATAGTTTAATGAAACGGTTTTATCTTATGCGCTCATTATAGCATGTATTTTGTATACATAAAAGTTATTTCATGTATTCCGAATAAACAATATTCTATACAATATATTATTTCATAAATATTTCTTTTTTATAACTATTTCTATATTTATAAAGACTCTGTTTTTATCTTTGATTGGTTTAAATATTACACGCCCTATAGTACAATAATATAAACTATGTAAGTAAGGAGTAACTATGATTAACAATCACATGCTGCGCATAGGTGCGCTCTTTTTATTAACCGTTTTGAGCTACGGTTTTTATAATGCCTATTTACCGATAACAGATCCGGTGGAGTCCAACTATGTTCTTTCTGCCATCACCATGCTAAAACACAACTCATGGATATCCCCCATGATATATGATCACGTATGGTATGATAAACCACCGCTCACCTATTGGGCACTTATGATTACGTACAAACTTTTTGGTATATCAGACTTTACATCTCGTATACCGAATACGCTTGTTGCGGGAGCTAGTGTGGCCCTAATGTATCATATAATTTACCGCATATCTAAAAGCACCTTCGCCAGTGTACTCTGTGCTATTCTATTAATGAGTACACTACAGTTTTGGTACATATCTCATGCAATTATAACCGACGGATTTCTATTTCTCTTCACCCTAGCTATATTTGGATATAGCTATTTGGCATTTACCAATAATAACAAGTCAGCTATGGTGAAAGCTTACATTGCTGCGGCCTTAGCCGTGATTACCAAAGGTCCTATAGGCATTATCTTACCTGGGCTGATATTACTTATTTATATATGTGCACGCTACGCCATCCATAGAAAGGATGAAAGCTATCAGCTTTTAAAGGATATAAAATTACTATTTAATCCCTTAGGACTATTAGGCTTTATAGCGATAGCTAGCCCTTGGTATATTGCTATGTATTCCATTCACGGTGAGCAGTTTATTTCCGGATTCTTAGGTCTACACAATGTAGATCGAGCTCTTATATCTGAGCATCCTAAATTTAATGTATGGTATTACTACCTATTAATTGTGCCCCTTTCACTATTACCCTGGACACCGCTAACAGTCTATCATTTAAAAGATATTGACTGGAAAGATGATTTTGATCTATTAGGTATTATATGGTTTATAGTTATAGTACTCTTCTACTCTCTAGTAGCTACAAAGTATCTAACTTATACCTTACCTGCCATTATCCCTTGTATAATATGGTCGGCTATAAAAATTTGTGAATTAATTACTGACAAAGAGACCGGTGAATTTACTCAATCATTCAAAAAGTTTAATTATGTAGTTACATTGCCACTATGTATTTACTACCTGATTTTTACATTTGCTACAGCTTTTGATAAAAGTCTTGATAGTAAACCGTTAATCATAGGGTCCTTTATTATAGTATGTATGATTTTAATCGGCCGATACTACATAACATCATTTTTTAAACTAGCAATATATGCTTTAGTTCCACTAATTACTTTATACTCGGCTATTACGATTACAGTACCACCGATATTGTTTAATCAGTCTGGTTTACAGTTCAAAACGTTCATCGAAGATACATCAAAACCAATATATATATATGGCAGTTACTATACTTCTATTGTATATTACATGGACACTACACCTACCCAAGTTTTTGTAGATACGACAGATGATTCTATATGGACCGAAGGCAAAACATTGATGCCTACAATAACTAAAGAAACATTTTTAAGTAATACATCAAATAATCGCGGTGCCTATGTCATCGTTCCTAAAAAATATGACAAGGATTTCTCTAATGCATTACCGTATCCAAAGGCAAAATTAGTCAACAAAACAAAACTCGCATCAATTTATAAGCTTCAATAAAAAAGGCGTACCCATAGGGTACGCCTTTAATATGGTTAGAATTATTTCAATTCTACGGATGCGCCAGCTTCTTCTAATTGAGCTTTCAAAGCTTCAGCAGCTTCAGCAGCTACGCCTTCTTTTACAGGTGCAGGAGCGCCGTCAACGATAGCTTTAGCTTCTTTCAAGCCAAGACCAGTTGCTTCACGAACAACTTTGATTACGTTGATTTTAGATGCGCCAGCATCTTTCAAGATTACGTCGAAGGAATCTTTAGCAGCGCCGCCTTCAGCACCACCAGCAGCTGCTACAGCTACAGGAGCTGCTGCAGTTACGCCAAATTCTTCTTCGATTGCTTTTACAAGATCATTAAGTTCAAGGATTGTTGCTTCTTTCAATTCAGCAACGATGTTTTCAATGTTCAATGCCATTTTAGATTTCCTCCATAAATTAGTTTATAGTGCCAGCCTCAAGCGGCCAACGAATACTTTGCAAAAAATATTATTCTGCAGGTTTTGCTTCTGCAACAGCTTTGACAGCGTATGCAACATTGCGAACAGGAGCTTGCAATACGGAAAGCAACATGGAAAGCATACCTTCGCGATTTGGAAGAGATGCAATTGCTTTAACGCCTGCTGCGTCCATAACTTCGCCTTCAACGATACCAGCTTTAACTGTTACAACTTCTTTTTCAGTTGCTTTGATGAATTGTTCGATTACACGAGCAGGTGCAACAGCATCGTCTTTAGAAGTAGCCAACGCAGTTGGACCTTCTAAATGCTCAGCGAAACCTTCAAGATTCAATTCGTTTGCAGCGATACGAGTCAAAGTATTTTTGATTACTTTGTATTCAACACCTTCAGCCAACATTTTGCGACGAAGATCAGTTGCTTGCGCAACAGTTAAACCAGAGTAACCAATCAATACAGCACCTTTTGCTTCAGAAAGAGTTTCTTTCATTTGAGCAACGATTGCTTTTTTTGATTCAGTGACAGCCATTAGATTACCTCCTTGTAGATTTTTTTGGTGCTCTATGTACTATCTTAGCGTAAAAACGACCCCATCGCACGCGATGAGGTCGTAACTAGTCCTAGGTTGTTCTAGTGTCAGCCTCAGCGGGCGGATTTTCATCCATTATACATACCAGCCGTCTACAGCTAAGAGACATATTTAATTATTGCTCTTTGGAAACAGTGCTCAATTTGAACACATTCAAAGGTACACCAGGGCCCATTGTAGCGGACAAGGTTACAGATTTAATGTATTGACCTTTAGCTGCTACAGGTTTAGCCTTGATAATAGTATCAACGATTGTACGGTAGTTGTCAAGTAATTTTTCTTCATCGAAAGATGCTTTACCGATAGAGCAAGAGATAATACCTGCTTTATCAGTACGGTATTCGATTTTACCAGCTTTGATTTCGTTTACTGCACGAGCAACGTCTGGAGTTACTGTACCAACTTTAGGGTTTGGCATCAAGCCTTTAGGACCCAAAATTTTACCAAGACGGCCAACTTGACCCATCATGTCTGGTGTAGCAACTACTACGTCGAAGTCGCTCCAACCACCTTGGATTTTAGCTACTAACTCTTCAGAACCTACAAAATCTGCACCAGCTTCTTCAGCTGCCTTAATATTGTCGCCTTTTGCGAATACAAGAACGCGTTTAGTTTTGCCAGTACCATGAGGCAATACTACTGCACCACGAACTTGTTGATCAGCGTATTTAGGGTCGACATTCAAGTTGAAAGCAATTTCAACTGTTTCATCGAAATTTGCAGTTGCAGTTTTCTTAACCAACTCAATTGCTTCTACTGGTTCGTAGAATTTACCAGCTTCAATAAGTTTTACTGCTTCAGCGTATTTCTTACCTACTTTTGCCATTATAATATCCTCCTTATGTGGTCAAACGGGAATTCCCTCCCACCGATTTGCGCCTTATGCGCAAGTCGTACGCTTATTAGTCAACGATTTCAATGCCCATGCTGCGAGCAGTACCTTCCACCATGCGCATACCTTGTTCTACGGTATTAGCATTCAAGTCAGGCATTTTCAATTCAGCAATTTCACGAACTTTATCGCGACCTACTTTTGCTACTTTATCACGGTTAGGTACACCAGAACCTTTTGGAATACCTGCAGCTTTTTTCAACAATACTGCAGCTGGTGGAGTCTTAGTGATGAAGTCGAAGCTACGATCTTCATATACATTAATAACTACTGGAATAATTAAGCCAGCTTGTTTAGCAGTGCGTTCGTTGAATTCTTTTGTGAAAGCAACGATATTAACACCTGCTTGACCTAGTGCAGGACCAACTGGTGGTGCTGGAGTAGCTTTAGCGGCTTCAATTTGTAGTTTTACTTGTTTAACTAATTTCTTAGCCATGGGTAATTAAACCTCCTATGCTTATACTGTGGTGGTAACGGATATACATCCTCCCACTGGCAACCAAAATCGATTGCTCTTTTTAGAGTTATATTTATATATTAAAGAGCTTTCTCAACTTGAGAGAACTCTACCTCTACCTCGGTATCTCGATTGAACATTTCCACACTAAGTTTCAATGTTCCTTTTTCAGGGTTAAGTTCGGTAATAACACCTAGTTTATCTTCAAAGGCACCGGACGTAATGCGAACCGTTTCACCAACTTCTACATCAACGTTAATGGTTGGTTTCTTATCCAAGCCCTGAGACTTAAGTATATGTTCTACTTCGGAATCAGAAAGTGGAACTGGTTTTGTAGCAGAGCCAACGAAACCTGTTACACCTGGCGTGTTGCGTACAACATACCAAGAACGGTCATTAACTTCCATTTCCACCAATACATACCCAGGAAATATCTTGCGTTTTACTACTTTTTTAACCCCATCTTTTTCATCTATTTCGTCTTCAAGAGGCACCAAAATTCGGCTGATCACATCTTGTAGCCCCATAGATTGAACTTTAAGTTCAAGAGTGGTTTTTACTTTATTTTCGTAGCCTGAATAGGTATGAATTACATACCACTTCTTATCTGCTTCCATGTAATGGCCCCCTTATCCAACAAAGTGCAACAACGTATTAAAAAGTTGGGCAAAGAGTCCATCAAGCACAGAAATAATCAAAGCGATGAATATAGTCACTAAGAATACTACAATTGTGTAATTGATAAGCTCTTTTTTTGTTGGCCAGACTACTTTTTTTAGTTCAGCTTTCACACCGCGGAAGAATTTTCCAAATCCACCACGCTGCTGCACTGCTGAGTTAGACTTTGCCATTGTGTTTCACATCCTCAAATCAACAGGTAATGAATGATAAGAATTATTTTGTTTCACGGTGTAATGTATGTTTACCGCAGAATTTGCAATATTTCATCATTTCAATACGATCAGGATTGTTCTTTTTATTCTTGTTCGTTTGATAGTTGCGTTGTTTGCAATCTGTGCAAGCTAAAGTAATGGCATTACGCATCCGGATACACCTCGCTTTATATTTACTAAATCTGTCTCTTGTACTCGAAAACGCTCGACTACATACTAAAAAACTATATCATACGTAGCAAGCGATGTCAAGAAATTAAGCAACTCAAAAAAGCCAGGCACGTATGCCTGACATGGATAGTATAACAGACAATGGCGCCCTTTGTCTACCCAAAGAACGCCATGTCATATTAGCTTATAGTTAGCTTATATGTCTATATATTATATTTAATATTATATTTACATATTTACTATTATTGCTTCGTTTATTACTATTTCTTTGTGAAAGTTACTTTCACGATTTGCCAGAAGAAGGCCAATGCCCCCAATATCATGATGGTATCGCCAACCATGCGAAGCCAACGCAAATTTTGTAACAATGGTTGTTGCATAAAGTCTTCGCTGCGAGCGAGCCATAAGCCTTGTGTTACACTTGCCCAACTTTGAATCAAGCCAATTGGCAATAGGCTGATAAGAACCATCAACGCAAGACCCCAGTTCAATGCCCAGAAGCCGAATTTCATCAACTTATCATTAAATTCTACCTCAGGTCGAATATAACGAGCGATGAGGAATACAAAGCCTAAGCTTAAGAATCCATATACGCCAAACAACGCCGTATGAGCATGAACAGCTGTCGTATTTAGACCTTGAATGTAGAATAAGGAAACCGGCATATTGATTAGGAAGCCGAAGATACCGGCCCCTACCAAGTTCCAGAAGGATACGGCAATAAAGCAATATACAGGCCATTTTAATCGATGCATCCACGGTGCACTATGAAGGCGTGTATAATTTTCAAACGCTTCATAACCTAAGAGTACAAGAGGCACTACTTCCAACGCGGAGAACGATGCCCCTGTGGCCACGATAGTCGATGTAACACCGGTAAAATAAAGATGATGGAATGTACCAGGGATACCACCGATAAGGTAAATAGCACCAGACGAAATCGCTGCTATAGTACCTGCACGATAGGATACGAGACCAAGAGTTACGAAAATAAAGGCCATCAACGTAGTAGAGAATACTTCAAAGAAGCCTTCTACCCAAAGGTGAATAACCCACCAACGCCAGTACTCCATGATTGCCAAATGACTGTGTTCCCCGTAGAAAAGACCTGGGCCATAGAAAATACCGACCATCACAACAGAGAAAATAAAGGCGGCAATAAGGTTTTTATCCCCTTTATTTTTGAAAGCACCAATGATGCTGCGCACCATGAGCACAAGCCAAAATAGAATGCCAATATATTCAATCCATTGCCATACGCGGCCCAACTCAATAAACTCATAGCCTTGGTGACCCAAGTAGAAGTTTAGAGACGCCGGAATCTCATGAGCAACACCCAAATATGTACCTGTAAAGGAACCCACTACCAACACAACGAGTGCCCAGAACAAAATATCCACGCCCAATTTTTGGAACTTAGGATCTTTACCGCCATTAATAATCGGCGCCAAGAATAAACCGGCACTCAAGAATGCCATCGCAATCCAGAACAAGGATGCTTGAATATGCCAAGTACGAGCAATAGAATATGGGAAATACTGCGCCAATGGAATGCCATAGAAAGCCTGTCCTTCTACGGTGTAGTGCGCAATGATACCACCCATACCAAGTTGGAGTAAAAATAATGCCAAAATCGTAAATAAATATTTTCCTAAAGACCGTTGAGACGGTGTGAGATGCAATTTGGAAATTGGATCTTCCGCAGGCGGTGTTAATTCATGTTCATCTTGTTTGCGACCGAATGCCCACATCCATACGACAATACCAATACCACAAAGTAAAATAATAACACTCACAACAGACCAAGCTACGCTTTCCGGTGTTGGATTATGATCTAACAATGGCTCGTGAGGCCAATTGTTGGTGTATGTTGCATCTGTACCAGGACGTTGAGTCGATGCCATCCACGTAGTCCAGAAGAAGAATCGTGCCATATCAATACGATCTTTTAATTCTGGCAACGTATTATCTTTCATCGCAAAATGATCGCGTGTTTCGGACAATTTAGGGTTATCACCATAAAGTTCAATAAAATATTGTCCGGTTAAATTCATCGCTGTAATACGTTCCGGTGAAAGCACAACAGTTCCATCTTCACGAACAGCACTGTTAAAGTACTCTGCTTTAACTGCTTCTTTAACAGCCGCTTTCTGCACATCACCTAACTGTTCATAAAGAACACCAAAAGCTTCTTGAGACTTGATATCAAGCATTACGGACACTTCTTTGTGCAACCAATCAGCTGTCCAGTCCGGGGCTTGATATGCGCCATGACCTAGTACGGTCCCTACAGATTGACCACCTGTAGATTGCCAAGCCGATTGACCATGTAAGATATCATCCTTAGTGAACAAAACCTGTCCATCTTGAGATACATACGCGGTTGGTACCGGTGGCGCTTGATGATATACATCAGTACCCAAATAGCCAAGAATAGAGAATCCAATAATAAGAACTGCTACTACGGCTATCCAATACTTTTTGTATTCGCCCATCACATTACCTCCTTTTCTATAAAAGCACAAAAAGAGAGCCTATGCTCTCCTTATATATAATATACACTAATTTTATAAATAAAGTTGTATCTAAGGTTACAATATATTAAAATTTCTTCTCAATTTGTATCAATAGTATAATTATCCTTTGAAGCCTGAATACAACGTATATGTCACATTACAAAATCATCATTATTTCAATATATTAGCGAGTCAAACCTATACTCTTAATCATCAAAATATACAAAATAAAAGGGACCCAACGGGTCCCTTTTATTGAATCTAAAATTCAATTATATAGCTAATGTATCGATCCATTGAGCTATAAACTTGTATTAACCTTCGATTTCTGTTACTACGCCAGCGCCTACTGTATGGCCACCTTCGCGGATCGCGAAGCGAAGACCTTCTTCGATAGCGATTGGAGTAATCA
>JAWETS010000017.1:0-23238 GCA_032480995.1 Veillonella sp.
TCATTTTACCACTAGGAGGTTCTTTCCTTTTCTCTAAGAATTTTTTACCGACCCCCAGTTTAACTGGGGGTTTAGTCATGCCTATTCGGCGTACAACAAAAATCTCGAGTTATATCGTTTCTAGATATAACTCGAGCTTTATTTAAATTATGTGTATTAAACAAACACTAGTATTGGTAATATTTTTATTCGTGAGGTGTTGTATAGTTAATATCTTGTGCCTTGTAACTTTCACCATGAGCTAATACATGAACGATGGTTTCCAATGTGGCACGTACAGTTTCAACAGCCATGCTTGGTTGATTTGGTTTATCCACCACTTGGGATGGCAAGTATGGAATGTGCATGAAGCCCGCCTTAATATTGCCTTTTTGTGCTGCATAATGACACACGCCATACATCAAGTGATTGCATACAAAGGTACCAGCTGTATTAGAAACCTTTGCAGGAATGCCATTTTGATGCAATGCGTTAACAATGTTTTTAATTGGCAACGTTGCAAAATAGGCACTAGGACCATCGGCTACAACAGGTTCATCTTCAGGTTGGTTGCCTCCATTGTCCGGAATGCGGAAGTCATCGCAGTTAATAGCAACGCGTTCCACTGTAATATCTGGGCGACCCCCTGCTTGACCTACACAGAGAATGAAATCTGGTTGGCACTCTTCAGCCGCTGCTTTTACAGTATCAACAGATTTATAACGAATAGTAGGAACCATTTGAGTCACTACCTTGTAGTCACCATCAGTATAACCATCCATTGTTTTTACCGCTTCCCAAGCGGGATTAATAGGTTCACCGCCGAATGGATCAAAGCCGGTAATTAAAATTGTTTTCATCACACTACCTCATAACGATATCTTATGGTTCATTAGAATAATCAAATATGATACATAATCTTAGAAGGATATATCATATAGTTTCATAAGCATATCGTACTTTCACAAAAGGGTTAAATAAAGTAATACATTAATAGAATATTCAATACGAGCATAATCAATGCAATTGGAAGTTGTGCTTTAATAACGCCGTATTGATCGCGCATTTCAAGGAGTGCTACCGGTACAATATTAAAGTTGGCCGCCATAGGTGTCATCAAAGTACCGCAATAGCCAGCAAGCATTGCAATAGCACCGACAGCTGCTGGGTTAGCACCATGAGCTACAACGAGCATTGGGATACCGATGGCACTTGTAATCATCGCAAATGCGGCAAACGCGTTACCCATAATCATTGTAAAGATAACCATACCGATGCAGTAAGCCACAACAACGAGGAATACATTATCTGCTGGTACTACACTTGCGACTGCACTGGAGATAAGTTTACCAACGCCAGCCAAATTAAATAGATACCCAAGAGCCGCTAATAACTGGGACAAAATAGCAGTCCAACTGATAGCATCGATAAGTCGACGGCCTTCATGGAAACCTTGGTTAAGTTCGCCCTTTGTAATATAAAGAGCAGCACACATAGCAATGATTGCGGCAATACCTAGACCAACAAGAGCTCCTAACTTAGTAAAGAAACCAATGAAGAATGTAATAATACCAACAAGTAACGCTGGTACGAAGATAACATTACCAATACGAACAGCTTCGCCTTTTTTGAATTCGATAGGAGATTCAAAGTAATGGCCTTTGCCGAGTTGTTTTACTAATACGATAGCTGCCATAGCAATTACAAGCCAGCCATTAATTTCCTTGGAGAGATAAGAACCAAAGATAAAGGATATGCTATATAAGAGCCAAAATAAGCCTGTACCAATGCGATATTTATGTTCTTTATCTAAAAATGATTGAATAGCAAAGATAAATAGAATAATCCCTACGAGAAGATATACATAATCTAAGGGCTGCATTTTATAAAGTATTTCTAACATATTATTCAGCCTCCTTCTTCAATTCTTCTGGTGTAACAAGAATATTTAACTCATTAGGTACTAATTTACCAGCTTTCATATCCGCTTCGTCACGAGCTACAGAGGCTTGAATTGTTTTATCAAAGATAATAAAGCGAATAAAGTTAACGATATAAGCACAAACAGCAGTTGGCAATCCGTACAATACCATATCTGTTAACTCTACAGAATAACCTAATTGTTCCATAACGCCTTTGATGAGTAATAACCCACCAGCAGCAAGGAATAAGTTTTGACCGAAGAAGTTACCTATATTATCTGCAGAAGCAGCCACACCGCGCACCTTATCAAGCGTACGTTGAGATACTGGACGGCCTTGAGCTACCGCAGCTTCACTCATAGGAGCAATCAATGGACGAACCATAGCAACCATACCGGACATGTTAATGCCAAAGGCTACAGTTACTTGACGCACAAATAAGTAAATCATAAAGATACGACCTGCCGTAGCAGCGTTGATCTTACCAATCAAAATTTCTGCCCGTTCACGCAAGCCGTGACGTTCCATAAGACCAATAACAGGTAAAATCAAAATAAATAATGACATATAACGATTTTTAACAAAGGCCTCTCCAATAGCACCAACGATATCGTTGATACTGAGACCACCTGCAAGGCCCGTTACAAAACCTGCGGCTACGACAACTAACAAGGCATTAAAGCGCAGCATCAGACCGATGACCATCACTAAAATACCTGCCAAAATCAACATATGGACACATCCTTTCTACAAATCATCCATAACACATATAACCATAAAGATACGTTATATGTATATATTATATACTGAATAGTCATAATCTTACACAAAAAAATACCTTGTATCTAAATTTAGTGAATGTCCCTGATCTGCGATCAGAGCATAAAACACTCAAATAGAGTACAAGGTAATTTACGTAATTAATATAACGCTTTCTTTATTAATTTAATTCTTTCTTGAATAATATAGTTGTATGCTGTTTTCCTCTAAAATGAACCTTATCATACGCCGTAAACCCAAAGGATTCATACATTTTAGGCAACCACGGATGCTCCTTAGCCGTTCCTAGTGTAACAATATGTGTTTTAAACTGTTCTTTTAAAAGCTCCTCTGCATAGCCCAAGACTTCCCGTGCATATCCTTTGCCTTTGAAAGCTGGCGCCGTTACAAAATGAGCAATATGCGGATATTTATCCGGCGTTGAGTATTTCACCCAAGGCATACAAAACGTAATAGAACTAACTAATTGCCCATCAATATACAAGCCGTATACAGGATAATTTTCAATCCATTCCTTAGATTCCTCTTCCGTAAAATCAATTGCATCGAAGCTAATGGGATAGTCTTTTATAGCTGCGTAACCGTCAATTAATACCTTATGATATTCTGCTGTGTCTGCTACTGTTAATTGTCTAAATTCTTTCATGGTCTTTCCCTCATATCTATATTTTTATTCACGAAAACGAATATTAATTCACTTTGTGAAAGTAATTATACACCTATATGTATTTATTTGCAATATAATTACATAAATATTATACGAAATTATAATATCTATAAAGAAAATCGCATATGCAATAATGTAATACGTACACCAGGCCTCGGCTATACTAAGCATCAGATAAATTAAAGATCTAAATCTCAACAAAAGAAGGTTCGTATAAAAATAAGCACAATACAATTAAAATCTCAATCAAAGACTTTATCCTCTCTAACCCTGATTGACGTATTCGTATAAAATCAGCACAATACCACAAAAAGATTTAGACAAAAAAACAGGATGTATCAAAGATACATCCTGTTTTGAGCTTTTACAAACTCTAGAAAAGTTAATTCTATTGATTATTGTATATACGGGAACCGTATACGTCACGTTCATTTTTAGGTTCGTTATTAACGCGAACACGTTCAGTTTTATGACGATCGTTATCATCACCAGAAATACGATCAACACGGAAGTGGTTAAGACGAATATTTTGTAATTCAGGACCGAATTCATTCAATGCACGTTTCATATTTTCGTCAATAGGAGCACCATTTTGAAGTGCACGGTACAACATGGTAGCGAATTCGTAACGAGTCATCTTAACATCGCCTTTGAATGTGCCATCAGGGTAGCCAACAAGGATACCATTACCAGCCAATTGGCTAATATATTGGTAAGCCCAGTGGTTGCGAGGAACGTCTGGGAATTCAGCAGTTTTGCTTGGATCAATTGCATGTGGAGTCAAGATTTGTAACAAGTTATTATATTTGTTTTCCATATCTTGAAGACGTGCGTTCAATTCAGCAATTTCACGACCCATAGCTACGCGGGAACGGGATTCAGGGGAACGTTTACCTAGGCGAATAGATACACCTGCGTTCAATTGAGTTTCACCAGTACCTACAGTGCCACCAACGGAGAACATTGTATCTTCGTTAGGGCGGTAGAATGCGCCCAACGCAGCGGAGTTAGCATTATGGTAGTGACCATAACCAGCAGCAATTGTCCATTTGTCATCTGGGTTGAAGTCCAATGGATGCAATGCAGCCAATGCAGCAGAACCTGCACCTACTTTATTAACGCGTCTTTCAACAGTACCAACACGACTAGTCAAGTTCTTAATATTGTTATTGATTTGGCCAGGTGTGGAATTGTTGATTTGTGTTTGTAAGTCATTAGCTACGGAATATAATTGGCTACCGTTTACAGCATCTGTAGAAGTAGCGGAGATTTCCCCAGCCGCAACATTTTTAATTTGACGCTCAGCACCAACTTTACCTACAGACACGGAACCATTAGCAGCAGAACCTACGCCAGCAAAGCCACCGAACGTATGACCAGCGATTGTTGCACTACTTTGTGCTGTAGCTTCGCTTGTAGTGGAACCTGTACCTAAAGCGATAGAGTTTAAATGTGTTGCATTTGCATGATCACCAATCGCCATAGCATAGTCAGCTGTAGCACTTGCATCAGAACCAAACGCATTAGAACGCACGTTAGTTGCCTGTGCACCAGCGCCAAATGCTTGAGCATGATCACCAGATGCAAGAGCAGAGGAACCCATAGCAACAGAATGATTATTGGTTGCTTGTGCGCTAGAACCAATCGCATTAGATTTATAGCCAGACGCTAGTGCTTCATAGCCAATAGCTTGTGAGCGAACTTCGGAAGCCTTTGCACGAGTACCAATAGCGGTAGACCATGTACGTTGTGCTTCAGCAGAATGACCAATAGCAATAGATTCATTCATCAACGCTTTGGAAGAATTCCCCATTGCTAATGCAGAGGTACCTGCTGCAGTATTGTTAACACCTATAGCGACAGAATTACTTTTCCAGTCACCAGTTCTCTTTGTAGCATCATCTGGCTCATTTTCATAATCACGATCACGGAAGTTTGCATCAGATTCTTTTACAGTATTACCACTACCATACGCAACTGCATTATTAGCACCTGTAACAACATTAGTGTTGTCCATTACAACAGAAGCAGCGTCTACTGGATTAACATTCGCACCAACAGCAGTGACAGCAGCCAATACAGCAAATGCTAATTTTTTGGAATGTTTCATTTCTCTCATCTTACACCCTCACTAAATTAAAAAATTATCCAAATTACAATACAATTTTTCATTCTCTCTATGTTCCGTCTCTCACCTCGGTCTGAACAGGCGCATATTCTAAATTAGCATAAAGAAATACCCCTAATCAGTTTAAGAAAAATTTATATTGTCGATTACCCGCATAGCATATCAAAGTTTTACGATATACACAACCCTTTTTTCTAACACAAACCAAATTACCAAGTCTTTATACCTATCAAAATCCGCTTTATTCCTAGCTTTACAGGGAAATAAATTTTACTCATTATTTCCCCTTATGAGTTAAATTTTTCGCAACTTTGTAAACTTTTCTCATATAACAAACTGTATAACTTATAAATAAATAACCACCTTATAAGTACGCAAAATATACCTTATATCCTCATTAATTCACATTCACACTTAATTCATGAATTATATGTGAATTAAACTGTTTTGTATATTTAATCAACAACTTAACATTTTATTATAATTTTATATTTCTATAGCGCCAGTATCTATCAATGCAAATCGGTGCCCCAAAAAACGCTAACGAGAATGTTATGAGAATAAACATGACAAATACAATTTATATTGACTAATATTTTATGTATATGTTTAAAAAAAGAAGGCCCCTATTCTTCATGAAAATACCCCTTTTACTGATTATCCAGTAAAGGGGGTACATATCAAAAATAGGGGTTTTATAACAAGAATCTTTCTTTATTATATGTAATTATGCTAATAATGCACTTACAAGTGCTTCTGCTTTATTAAAGTCGGATTCTTCTGGGTTCCAGTTGCATTTGATTTCAGGTTCTACTACAGAGAATCCATATTTAGTCAACTCTTCACGGAGTACCTTTGTAGATTCACCAGACCAACCATAGGTACCGAATACAGCAGCCTTTTTATTTTTAAATTTCAACTCACGCAAGAAATCGAGCCAACCAGCTACGGAAGATAATACGCTATTACCTACTGTTGGGGACCCTACAGCAATGGCTTTAGACTTAAAAACTTCCGTCATGATGTCATTTTTATTGGTTTTGCTAATGTTAAAAATCTTAACACGTGTTTCAGGGGATTGTTTCGCAATTTCTTCAGCAATCTTATGGGCCAATTTCTTGGTGCCATCCCACATCGTGTCGTATACAATTGTGACTTGGTCTTCTTGATACGCTTGAGACCATTCATAGTATTTTTCTACGATTTGCATTGGATTTTCGCGCCAAATTGCACCATGACTTGTAGCGATGATATCGATTGGCAAATTGAGTTTTTGAATTTCTTCAACTTTGGCTTTTACCAATGGAGAGAATGGGTTCAAGATATTAGCGTAATACTTCATCGCCTCTTCCCATAGACGGCATTGATCCGCCTTGTCTGCCCACAGTTCTTCTACGGCAAAATGTTGACCGAATGCATCGTTGGAGAACAAGATATTGTCCCCTGTCATATACGTCGCCATGGAATCAGGCCAGTGAAGCATGCGCATTTCTACGAACACCAAGGATTTTCCGTTTCCAACATCTACGGAATCCCCTGTTTTAACGGTTTTAAAGTTCCATTCAGGGTGATGATATTGACCAACCAAGGACTTAACAGCATTTTCCGTACAATAAATAGGCGTATTAGGGATTTTTTCCATTAAAGCAGGCAAAGAGCCGCTGTGATCTACTTCGCCGTGGTTACATACGATGAAATCAATCGTATTCAAATCAATTTCAGATTCCAAATTATCAATGAACTCAGAGGAATGAGGTTTCCATACAGTATCAATGAGGACCGTCTTCTCCTCTTCAATCAAATAGGCATTTTGGCTAGACCCATTATTAATGGTGTAATCGGAACCGTGAAACTCTTGCAATTCCCAGTCGATTTTACCAACCCATGATACGTTGTTTTTAATGTGCTTTCTCATAATAACCTCCATGTTCTGTGAAAGTAAATATACTCACCTCATATCTTTTAATGAGTCTATAAAGGCCCACAGATGAGAGGAGCAACTTTCACCGGTATTACCCAATATATGGACCCATGTTGTATCAATAGATACAACACAAATCGGTCATTAACTATGGTTCTATTATACGGACATCACATAATGAAGTCTGTACCTGTAGGTACAGATTTGAGAATTATTATAAAAACCACTCATAGGTAATCACATGCCGTACATTAGTACACATCGATTTCCCATGAGTGGTTACGAGTATATGTAATTATATGATTATTTATTACCCGATTTAGATAGTCCAGGGATAGCTTTATAGATATATAATGCAATATATCCATCAACCAAACTATGAACGATGGTACCGCCGCCTACAAGAACAAATACAACGTAGATGAGATCAATGTTTGGCATCGTAGTTGTAGTATAGAACAATAGGCATGCTAGTACCTCACCAATAGCGTGAACGATAGCACAAGCAAGGTTAAACGCAACAAAGGATAGAGCCCCTGTTAATACGCCTGGATGATGTTTAATATAGTAAGCCCCCATCAAGGCAAAGATGATATGAGATGCAGCACGCATAACGATAACAAGTGGGAAGCCTGCTACAAAGAAGCCGAGCGTAGAACCTATGACAACACAAGCTGCCATCTTACGAGATAAGAACATGGCCAGGAATATAGGAACATGACTCGCCAATGTATACGATGCCGGTGGAATCACAACTTTCAAAGGCATCACAATAGGAATCATAATGGCTAATGCCATCAATAAAGCAGTAATGGTTAAATTTCGATACATCGAAGAATTCATAAAGGCCTCCTTAAGGACTATCTTCCCACACATCTACCAATATAGCACTCTAATATATGAAGAGCAACTACACATACCGCTAGTGTCCTACAAAAAAGAGAGGGCCTTACAACCCTCTCTTATTTAATTGGACAAATATATTATAATACCTATATCTTAACGCTTATAATACGATTTTAAAAATGACGTAACTCACGTTAATACCTTTCAGGAATCTTAATTCATTACTTTTATAAACGTTCAATTACGGCTTGCGCCATTTCTGTTGTACCTACTCGTTTCAACCCTTCGCGGTAGATATCGCCAGTGCGGTAACCATCAACGAGCACCTGTTCTACAGCACTTTCAATAGCGTCAGCCACTTGAGGTAAATCAAGGGAATGACGGCACATCATAGCGGCGGACAAGATTGTGCCCAACGGATTCGCCAAGTTTTGGCCCATGATGTCCGGTGCAGATCCGTGGATTGGCTCGTACAATGCAGTACCGGTACCCATGGATGCAGATGGTAAAAGCCCGATAGAACCAGAGATAACAGCGCCTTCGTCGGACAAGATATCGCCAAATAAGTTCGTTGTAACGATAACGTCAAACTGTGCAGGATTTACAACGAGCTGCATCGCGGTGTTATCTACATAAAGGTAATCTGTTGCAATATCTGGATTGGCAGCAGCTTTCTCTTGCGCAATTTTGCGCCACAAGCGAGAAGAAGCCAATACATTTGCTTTATCTACGGATACAACCTTTTTGTTGCGTTTACGAGCTGTTTCCATAGCGATGTCCATGATGCGCTCTACTTCATAACGGCTGTACGTTTCTTTATCCCAAGCGAACTCGTTAGCACCTTCACCTTGTGCCTCTTCCCGTTCACCGAAATAAATACCGCCAGTTAACTCACGAACGATGACGAAATCTACATCTTGTACGAGCTCCTTTTTAAGTGGAGAATACTCTTGCAAAGATGGATAGATTTTTACAGGACGCAAGTTACAGAACAAACCAAGTTCCTTACGAAGACCTAGGATTGCCTTTTCAGGACGGATAGAAGGATCTACATTATCCCATTTGGGACCGCCAACAGCACCAAGCAATACAGCATCAGCATTTTTACACGCCTCGATCGTATCCTCAGTCAAAGGCACGCCATATGCATCAATAGACGCACCGCCTGCTTTTTTATCAATCCAATTAACCTTTACACCGGCTTTCTCAAAAGCCACATCACACACAGCCTTCGCTGCCGCAATAATCTCAGTACCGATACCATCACCAGGAATCAATACGATACTCTTTTCGCTCATATTACCTCTCCAATATATAGTTAAAGATTGCAAACCTCATGCTCTCCCTCAGTGCCCTTTGCGAAGAAATCGCAATAGAACTTAATGGGACAAGAGCTGGCATATCCCTTAAGACTGACTTAGCTCGCTCCTCACTCCCCCTCTGCCACAAATCCATTCAAGATATTGTTAGCTAGAGGAATTTTAAGTTTTGCTACACAAAAGTAGAATCGTTGGAAACGAAACACGTGTCGAAACCGACTTAGCTCGCTTTGGAGGCTTGAGATACGTGTTTCGTTTCATTCTGCTACTTACGGTTTTTAGCAAAACTTACAAGACCACCGGCTGCCGCAATATCTTGAATGAATTGTGGCAACTCAGTCCCTTGGTATTGTTCGTTTTTCGTCAAATTGTACACGATACCTTTAGACAAGTCTACGCCGATTGCATCGCCTGCATCGATATGATCAACTTGTTCACCAATTTCCACAACTGGTAAACCAATGTTGATAGCATTACGGAAGAAGATACGAGCAAAGGAGTGTGCAATGATAACAGGCACACCTTTTGCTTTGATAACGCCTGGTGCATGTTCACGAGAAGAACCACAACCAAAGTTTTTACCAGCTACCATGATTTCGCCAGCTTTCACATTAGGAGCGAACGTCGTATCAATATCTTCCATCGCATGTTCGGCCAATTCGTTCCAATCGGCAATAGCCAAGTAACGAGCCGGAATGATTACGTCTGTATCTACATCATCGCCGTAGCGCCAAATTTTCTTGCTTTCAAAATCCATATTAAACCTCCTCAGGGCCTGCAATGCGGCCTAATACAGCACTTGCTGCCGCCACGTATGGGCTTGCCAAGTATACCTCAGAATCAACGTGACCCATACGACCACGGAAGTTACGGTTTGTAGTGGAAACAGTGCGTTCCCCTTCGGCCATGATGCCCATGTAACCGCCTAGGCAAGGACCACATGTTGGAGTGGATACAGCGCAGTCAGCTTGAATGAAGATGTCCAATAAACCATCTTTCATAGCTTGATCGTATACATCTTGGGAACCAGGAATTACGATGCAACGAACGAATGGAGCCACTTTGCGACCTTTGAAGATTTCCGCAGCTGCCACCAAGTCTTCGTAACGGCCATTTGTACAGGAACCGATGATAACTTGGTCGATTTTAATATCTTTGTCGATTTCGTTGATGTAATGTGTGTTGGATGGCAAATGAGGGAATGCTACAACTGGTTGCAATTTGGACAAGTCGATGGTAATCGTTTGAGCATATACCGCATCAGCATCTGGAGCGATTGGCTCAACAGGACGATTAACACGGCCTTTGATATATTCTTCAGTAATTGCATCGTAAGGGAATACGCCACATTTACCGCCCGCTTCGATAGCCATGTTACAAATGGTAAGACGATCAGCCATAGTCATGTGTTGTACACCTTCGCCAGCGAATTCAAGAGCCATGTAACGAGCGCCGTCTACACCGATTTGACCGATTAAATCAAGGATTACGTCCTTACCAGTTACCCATTTGTTAGGTTTGCCGATAAGCTCAACCTTAATTGTTTCAGGTACTTTGAACCAAGTTTTACCTTCTGCCATAGCAACGCCCGCATCAGTGGAGCCTACGCCTGTGGAGAATGCATTTACCGCACCATATGTACAAGTGTGGGAGTCAGCACCAATCATCATTTCCCCGGGACCGATAAGGCCTTTTTCTGGCAAAATAACGTGCTCAATACCCATTCTACCGACTTCAAAGTAGTTCGTAATGCCATGTTCGCGTACGAAGTCGCGCATTACCTTAGCTTGAGTAGCAGATTGAATATCTTTATTTGGTGTGAAATGGTCAGGCACCAAGTAGATTTTATGGCGATCAAATACAGGTTTGCCAATCTTCAAAAACTCTTTACGAGCCGGTGGGAATGTGATGTCGTTCATCAACACAGCGTCCAAATGACATTCAATGATTTGGCCTGGTTTTACAACATCAAGACCCGCATGGCGAGCCATATTCTTTTCGGTAATGGTCATACCCATATTATTCTTCCTCCTGTTGTTCTAGCTCCATAGCTAGGAATACGGAATTCACCGCATTGATATATGCATTTACACTTGATTTAACGATATCGGTGCTGATACCACGACCATGGTACAAGCGACCGTTGTATTCTACCTTAAGGGTTGCTTCCCCAAGTGCATCTTTACCGGCTGTGATAGCACGGATTTGGTAGTCTTTTAAGCTGATTGGCAAGCCAACCACACGTTCAACCGCTTTAAGGGACGCATCTACTGGACCGTCACCTACGGCAGCATCCGCTCTTTCACCATCTGGTGTCATGAGACGAACGTCAGCATAGGCATAGCCTTTCTCGCCCAATTTGTAATATTGAGCCACGAGCTCGAATGCTTTTTTGTGGTGAAGATTATCTACAACAAGGGCTACGATATCATCATCGTATACTTGTTTTTTACGGTCCGCCAATTCTTTGAATTTACCGAAGAGGTCGTTGATTTTCTCTTCTGTGAAAGATTGGAAACCAAGTTTTACCAAGTGATCAGCGAAGGCATGACGGCCGGAGTGTTTACCCAATACGAGGTCTGTTTTTTCAGCCCCTACGGACTCAGGAGTCATGATTTCATACGTTTCAGGATTGCTCATCATACCATGTTGATGGATACCAGACTCATGAGCAAAGGCGTTAGAACCTACGATTGGTTTGTTTGGTGGAACTACGACACCTGTCAAACGACTTACTAGTTTAGAAACTTTCGTAAATTGTTTTGTATCAATGTTCACTTGAAGGTCGCCGAAGTAATCATGGCGTGTTTTAAGAGCCATTACCACTTCTTCAATCGCTACGTTACCAGCCCGTTCGCCTAGGCCATTAATTGTGCCTTCTACTTGGCGTGCACCTGCTTTAATAGCAGCTAACGTATTTGCATTAGCAAGACCTAAGTCATCATGACAGTGAACGGAGATAATTGCATTTTCAATGCCTGGTGTATGTTCTTTAATATAGCGGATTTTATCACCGAACTCATTAGGGTTCATGTAACCTACTGTGTCTGGTACATTAATAATTGTTGCACCACCAGCAATGGCAACACCAAATACTTGGCATGCGAAATCTAAATCAGAGCGTGCCGCATCTTCACCAGAGAACTCGATTTCATCGACCTTACCTTTTGCATATGCCAATACGGACTTAACCTTATCCAATACCTCTTGGCGAGTCATTTTTAATTTATATTCCATATGAAGTTCGGAAATAGCAATGAATACATGCAAACGGCTACGTTCCGCATCTTTCAATGCATCAATCGCTTTTTGTACGTCCTTTTCATTAGCACGTGCCAACGCACAAATTGTTGCGCCTTTCACTTCGCGTGCAATCGTTTGTACTGCTTCAAAATCTCCAGGGGATGCTGCTGGGAAGCCAGCCTCGATTACATCGATGCCGAGGCGTACTAGGCCTTTCGCAATTTCAATTTTTTCAGGAGTTTGTAAAGATACACCTGGTGTTTGTTCCCCATCACGAAGGGTTGTATCGAAGAAATATACGCGATTCTGTTCCATAATCTTCACCTTTTATCCTATAAAACATATTCCCTTATTACATCTATTCATTGTGAAAGTCTAGTAAAACCGCCGATTTCAACGCTATTTCGGCTAATCCTAAGTAGATACAATTAAATCAGTAATTTTACTAGACTTTTACAATAAAAAAGCCCCTCAGAACAACTGTCGTTGCTCAAAGGGGCGTTATATTCATAACACGGTACCACCCTAATTGGGACTCGTTTCGGGTATAACGGAACCACCGTCGATGACTACTGCTGTATTCGCCACCGAAGCTCGCGGGAGAGTGTCAGCGTACAACCTCTATTGCCTCACACCGGCCGGCAACTCTCTGAAAGCAGGATTTGTAAACCTTTATACCCGTTCATCGCTTGATTTAAGATATAAAAGTATTATACGGTATTCTATAGAACTGTGTCAACAGGATGGACATGTGAGTTTTGTGAAAGCACAGTTTTATCGTTACAATTTGACATTCCCCATGATTTCACGCATACTGAAAATAAGCAGTACCAAAGATTGGAGGAATAATTATGAGTGGTTCAAACAAATTCTTTTATATTTTGTCGGGTATTGTAAGTATTATCCTAGGGATATTCTTACTATTAAATCCGCTTATTAACCTCTTTGCATTCACTTGGGTTATGTCTATCATCTTCTTTGCCAATGCAATCAGTGGCATTATAAATTATTTTAGGTTGCCTTCTGCAATGAGAAGCGGCTGGCATCTCATTGGCGGTATTATCAACGCTCTATTCGGTATCTATTTAATATTCGGCGGATTTGCATTCCTACCATTAGTACTCCCAATTACAATCGGCGTCTGGATGGTAATTGAAGCCATCTTTATTTTCATTAAATCAAGAAAGTCCGACAGCATGGTATCACTCATGGGACGTAATGCAAAATGGCTTGCACTAATTCTTTTACTATTAGGCCTATTACTTATATTCGAGCCGATCGTTTCTGGACAAGCATTTATCTATTTCATCGCCTTCGGTTTCTTATTTGACGGAATTTATTCCATCGGTGAGGCTTTTAAAAAATAGAATATAACTAAATAATTACACTATAAGATCGACCATGTACTGCCAAAATAGCTGTCATAAATTACGATGTCTATTTCGTATTTGTGGCAGCTATTTTATTTGAAAGTATCTATCCAAAAGCATACCTCTACGCAATCAATCTAAAAAGCTTATCCACTCTAAATGCTCAAAATTATTTAGTATTCTCTTATCCATTTTTACAACTTGATTAGTAAGTTCTATTCGATTATTAACAAATGAAATATCTGTATACCATTCCTTTAAACTAGCATACACATCATTCTCTAAATCAATAATGATGGTTTCAATAGGATCCCAGGTCTTGCATCTTACAGACTCTACCATAACCATACTACTACCTATGAAAGTAACATCCCTACCATAAATCCAAAACGGCAATGCTTTCCCCTTTATAGAAATAGAATATATAGCATCTCCATGAGGCGGTTCCGTTTCATATTTCGTGTGTATTTGGTACCTTTCCATAATTTCATTACTACCATTTTCTATATATGATAGCTTTGAAATCTTGTAATTTTCTGCTTTCATTAGTTTATCTCCACTATCTAAAAAAATCCCCCAGAGCTACAACTCTGAGGGACTTCGTAGTTAATTGCACAACTATCAATTGGCTATCTAGAATATACTACACTTAAAGTATTTTTTCAATATTCTACACGCTTAATCATTTCTCTAGCTCGCTCAACAGAAACTGGCTCATTAAACAAAAACACGTGATTCTGTCCCTCATATTCCCAAGATGCCAAATACACAGCATCATCCACCATTCGATAGGTTACCGTCATCCCATTTACAACATCTGTTTTTTGAGGTAAGTAATCCTTATAATCGCCTGCGATATTACCTGATAGAGTCGATACACGATACTTAATATATTTCGGCATATCATCTACACGATCAAAATATCTCCCTTTTAAAAGCTCATGATAGGCATGCACGACTTGTAATACATCGTGATCCACAATAGATACATGTACAGGACATAATCCCCCTAATCCACTTGGCAAATGCGGTTTAAAGTTCAAATGCTGTTTAGCCTCATATAGAGTATCAAACACCTCTAGCGATTGACCTTTACGAGTGCTTCTATAATCCTCATCAGTCATAGTGCAACTTCCAAGTCTATCTGGACAAGGAAACTCATTTCGATCACCATAAGGCTGATCATAAATAGAATTACCATTAAGACGGAACCGCATCAAGTCATCTGCGGATGCAACATTGATGGAACCTATGAAAGCTAATGCAGACAATGCACACACAATCTTTTTCATGATACATTCCCCTGTAAACAAACTACATTTATTAAGTAAATTATATCACTTAAAATTCTAATATTTTTATATTCTTATATTTATAAGGATTTTCTCTACAGAAAAAGAAAAGCATTTTGATTGCAAAATGCAATCATTTGATTGCGAATATAAATTATTTGCATTACAATATAAGTAACAGGAGGTGATACTATGGCTAAAACAGCCTCTATCAGTTTGCGTATCGAGCCAGCTGTAAAAGCACAATTAGAAGCATTATATGCTAGCTTTGGCATATCCGTAACTGATGCGATTAATATTTTTCTCCACACATCACTAATGGAAGGTGGATTTCCATTTCAACCTAAACAACCTCGTTATAATGCAGAAACAGAAGCTGCTATTCAAGAAACGAAAGATATATTAGCAGGAAAAGTAAAAGCAAAATCATATGCTAATGTAAAAGAAATGATTGAGGATTTAGGATTGGAGTAATCAGTTATGTTGAGATTAGTGCTTAGCAGTAAGTTCAAAAAGGACCTAAAGCGCTCCAAGAAACGCGGTAAAGATCTCAATAAACTCTATTCAATCATCACTAAATTACAGAATCAAACGCTATTAGATCCTAGTTATAAAGATCATCCATTAACAGGAAACTACGAAGGCTTTAGAGAATTACACATCGAGCCAGATTGGCTTCTAATTTATGCAATTAAAGATGATATGTTAGTATTATCTTTAACTCGCACAGGCAGTCACTCAGATTTATTCTAACCAAGTTAAAGAGGAATGCGAAAGCATTCCTCTATTCTATTTCCCCAAAAAATTTAAAACAGCTATCATCATAAATCTATCACATTTGATAGTATCTATCGTAAATTATTCTACTATTCAAAATTACTGTAGATGCTATAATGTACTCAACAAAAGGAACAGGTGCTCATATGATACTAAATGCACTTTTCCAAAACTATAGTTAGTAGTTTATAAAAGGAGATCATCATGACACATACACAATTAACACAACTCGTGCAAGCTTTATTAGATGCACCTACAAGCAACCCTACAGTAAAAGAATTTGCTCAATCTTGGATCAACGCAGAAGGCAAACCTGAGCAAGAAGAGCTTACAAAACAACTCGTACCATTAGCAGAGCAAAACATTGCACTCATCGATGAAACAATCGGCTTTGCAGGCTCTGAATTAGCTACACAAATCCTTGGCGAAGAAGGCGCAGCTAACCTATTACAACATGCTAAAGACATTAAAGCAAAAGGCGCTGAATTCTGCGACTGCCCTGGTTGCGTAGCTGCTAAAAATATAATTGATTTGAAAGCGAAAATTGAATAAACCTATATATTTCAAATTAACTATTAAGTGGTTACCGACGTATTGCTGGCAACCACTTTTTTATCATATTAAATAAGCATATGTAACTAATCTATACTGGACTTACTATTAGAAGAACTACAACTAAGCCAAGTCTCATATGGTAGCAAAATATTCTGACTTCTTATATAAGTTATTGCAATTGCTTTACCAACACTCGTAAGTACTGCGTTAGATAGATATGAGTTATCCCATAATTTAATTATTTCTCTAAAACAGGGCTCCGTATTAAGTAATTTATTCATATCATTTGGATCATTAGAAATTTCAACACCAAAACATATCTCCATATAAGGTTCAAATGTAGCAAAAGCGGGATGCATAAACGCATTAGTTGGAGTAATACATCTACTATAAGCTAAATGATCAAATACGATTTCAGTGTTAGTATTAGTACATTTTTTTATAAACCCTAAAACAATGTTAAAATAATCTATGATTTCATATCTATTAACCGCGTGATTTTTAACATATCGCATAAAGAAAATAGCAGCCAATATATTTAAATGTTCTTTAGTTAATAAATTAATTACATTTAAGGATTCATTTAATATAATTTTACTTAGGTCATCTTCATGCTGATTGACTCGTTCTATTAAAAGTGTTATTAGCAAATCTTCAACATCTTTATCACCCGACTTTGCATACGCAATTTGCGCATTTACCAATGTATATTGCATATCAGGGTCTTGAAAGACTTCAGGCTTTATAAGTCCTCTCTCCGCTAACTTTTGAAGAAATCCATTTATAAGTTCTTCAGCTCTTTTAGTTGCAATAGCTTCTGCGGCTTCCTTCAATTTATAAAAATTTAACTGAAACAAATCATTACATATTGCTTTTGCCTCCATGTATGTTATCCCATTATTAAAATGATTAACGTCTCTTCCAGCCATAACTGTAGTTGAATTATCCCCTGTTTCTATCCTTTGTTTCTCTAACATTATTAATGTCCCCCAAATTCACATCATTATTTGACTGAATATTAATTGAGTTTTTTTCCTGCTCTTATCTTTTGCGATACATTTGCAGATTTACCAAAAATAGATTTTATTAATACAATTAATCCAACTATCCCTCCACTTCCTAAAACCCAAGAGTTTTCCTTAATGAAATCTAGTATCGAATTAAAATCCATGTTAATTTTCCTCCAACTAACTCACTACTTATATATTTCTTCAATTTAACAAAATCTCCTGTATATATAAGTATTATTAATTTAATTTATAAAAATTATACTTATGATAATCATAATTATTGCTGGATACCTCCAAACACTTACGTACTTAAATAATAAATATATAGCAAAAGGCCCCTGTTTCAAACAGGGGCTCTTTGCTTTTTACTCACTCGCTTCCACGAGTGCTTGTGTATATGGATGTACCGCTTCTTTGAGTCGTTTTGATTCGATAATCTCTACGATTTGTCCGTCTTTCATGACGATGATTCGGTCTGTTACGGCTTGTAATAGTCCGATGTCATGGCTGACGAATACGTAGCCGAAGGGTTGTTCCGTATAGATTTTTTGTAATAGGTCTAGCACAAGTTTTTGGTTCACCGCATCAAGGGCTGATGTAGGTTCATCAAAGAGTACTAGTTTAGGATTCATCAGCATAATTCGTGCTAATACAACGCGTTGCAATTGACCGCCGCTGACCTCATGCGGGTATTTGTTAACGATCGTTTCAGGTAGGTCTACATGTTGAATCCACTTACGGATATCGTCCTTTGCTGCAGTCACATCCATGAGACCATAGTTGATATATGGCTCTAAGAGAAATGCTTCTAAGTTCATCCTTGGAGGAATAACCGCCAAGGGATTTTGGAACATCATCTGCATAGAGCGATATATTTCTGTATGATTTTGAATGGAATGGATTTCCTCACCAAAGAGTCGCAAGGTGCCAGATGTAGGTTTTTCTAACATAGCAATCAGCCTAAGCAGCGTACTTTTACCGGAACCACTGCCACCAGCAATACCTACGCGTTCATTGGGAGCCACGGAAAAGGATACGTTATCAACGGCGTGGATCGTATGATTGTGGTTCGTATATTGTTTACATATATTCTCGAGTTGAATCATACTACACCACTTTCATTACGGAATCTAACAAAATACGAGTATACTCATCCTTCGGATGGGCCATAACCTCTGTGGTGGATCCCACTTCAACGAGTTGCCCCTTATTCATAACACCGATGCTATTGGCAATGCGCGCCGCCGCCTTGATATTATGGGTTACAATAATCACCGTTGCCCCAAGAGCCTGTGTTACTTCTTTCATAAGGTCCAATACAGAGGCTTGCACGAGCATATCTAAGGCGCTAGTCGGTTCGTCGGCAAATACGATACTCGGCTTCAAGATGAGGCTCAAGGCTATTGCTAACCGTTGTTGCATACCACCGCTCAATTGAAACGGATAGGACTGCAAGATACGCTCTCCGTCAGTTAAGTGAACAAGATTAAGCATATCTATAACACGGCTTACATCATAGCTTTCACCATGAGCACGGAATAAATCTTTGAAGTGATTTTCTACGGTGCGATTTGGATTTAGATAGGCGCTGGGATTTTGAAAGATCATAGAAATCTTCGCGCCCCGCAATTGTCGCCAATCACCATCACTCAATGTAGAAACATCGGTGCCATTTAGCAAAATTTGGCCGCTAATGCTAGCTTGTTTTAACATGCCAAAGGTGGCACGAACTAACGTAGATTTAGCAGAGCCGCTTTCACCAACGATGGCAAAGACCTCACCATTTGGCACGGAGAAGGATACATCGCGTACCGCTTGCTCCGCACCATATGAAATTGTAACCTTATCAAATACGATACAATCAGATTTATTCAATAGTAGAATCCTTTGTTAATAAGTAGTAATCGATTGGATGTACCGGTACATTTTTAACTTTTGTAGTAAATACAACTGTTGCACTTGGATACAACAAATAGATATCTGCTACGTCATCAACTAAGATTTGTTGCGCTTGTTTTGCAATATTAGAGCGTTCGTTTTGATCAAATGTTACTGATAATTGGTCGATTAACGCATCTACTTGAGGGTTAGAGTAGCCACCAACGTTTGCTTTCGCACCAGTTTTGTAGAACAAGCTGAGGAACCAGTAAGGATCGTTTGTAGACATAGTAACTACATTGCGTTCTACCAAATCGAAACCATCTGTACCAAGTGTATCTACTTCATCAGGGCTTTGTAATTTCTTAAGAGTTACAGCAATACCTGCTTTTTTCAATTCTTGTTGAATTTCTTCGTATAAGCTTGTGTCTTTACCCCAAATAGCAATAGTAATCGCTAATTCTTTGCCATCTTTTGCATACATGCCGTTTGCATTCTTAGCGTAACCAGCTTGAGTCAAGATTTGGTCAGCTTTTGCTACATCTGTCATCGGTTTATTAGCAATTGCATCATAGCCTAAGTTGGCAGATGGCGGGAATGGTGCCGCCCCTGGTGTAGAGCCATTGCCAATGATTTTAGCCATGGAATCATAATTAATGATATGAGCAATAGCGGAACGCACAGCTTTATCATGTAATGGAGATGCTTCTGTGTGGTTTGCTTTTAACATAAATACACGAACGCCAGCAACGTCTTGAATATTGAAGCCATCTTTGAACAAGCTGCGGTTAGCAGAGTCCACTTTTTGAATTACGTCTACGTCTTTAGATTGCAACGCCATAGCGCGTTTGTTATTGTCTTCGATGTCTTTTACAGTTACAGAATCAAGACCTGGTTTGCCGCCCCAGTAATCTGCGAAGGCTGCGAGTTCAATTGTTTCACCTTTTTTGAAAGAAGTGATTTTATAAGGACCTGTAAGAACCGGTTTAGATGCTACATCTTTAAGATCTGCAGTGTCCATGATAACAAAAGCAGGTTCAGTCAAGCTAGATAACAAAGAACCATTAGGTTCTGTTGTTTTAATAATCAAGTTTTGACCATCTACTGCGATGGATTCAATCTTAACAGCTTTTGCAGAACGAGCACTTTGTTTCATTGTGTACTCGATGGACTCTTTTACCTTTTGTGGCGTCATTGGAGTGCCATTGTGGAATTTAACATTTTCACGGATGTGGAATTTCCATGTTGTAGGGTCCACATTTTCCCAGGAGTCTGCCAATTGTGGGGCAAATTTCATATCCGGTGTTACAACGGCTAAGTTTTCACCTGCACCGATACGAGTCAATGTCCACGCATCCCATTCGTGAGTTGGGTCTAATGTTTCACCAAACCAATACAAACCAACATTCATATGCTTCCCTTGTTTGCCGTCTTTAGCAGTATCATTGCCACAGCCGACCAAGAGAGCTACCATACATAGCATGGACAAACATGCTAACAACCAACGTTTCATAATATCTCCTTTAAAATACATCGCCTCGTCGAGGCTTTCACCATAAAAAATCTATATACAGCACAGTTAACGAGATACATCAAGGGCATCGCGCAACGCATCACCAATATAGTTAAATAAAACAACGGTAATAAAAATAGCGAGCCCCGGATAAATTAGCAGCCACGGCGCCGTTTGTAGAAAATCTCGGGAGCTCAACAGGATCGCGCCCCACTCCGGATTCGGCGGTTGTACACCGATGCCGATGAGCGAAAAACTGGCTACCAAAATGATGGCGTCCCCTAAATGTTGAATAATAACAATCACCAACGGTGGCAATACATTCGGCAGAATATAGCGCCACAGAATTCGTAGATTTGAAGCACCTGACATACGAGCAAAGGTAATGTACTCCGCATGGCGTTCAATCTGTACGAGGCCTCTAGTGATACGGGCATATTCCGCCCATTTCGTAATGCACAAGGAAATGATTACATTCGTTATGCTAGGTCCCATAATACCGATGAAAGCAATGGCAATCACCATGTTCGGGAACCCTAGTACCAAATCAATCAAACGAGATAACCAACGGTCAATGCTAGGTGTAGAGAATCCTGCTAACCCACCAATAGCGATACCGATGGCCCCACTAATGCCAATGATGGTGAAAGCAATCCCTAAAGAGGCTTTACCACCGTACAGAATACGAGACCACACATCACGACCGAGTTGGTCAGTACCTAATAGATGGGTACTACTAATGTCTTGTAAGCGGTCTGCGATACTCGTCGTTTCAGGATCAAAGGGTGCTATATAGGGAGCACATGAGAAAAATACGATCCACAGAGCTGCTAATACTAACATAGCGTATAAAGTATAGGGCTTTTGTCTATTCATAAGAGCCTCCTTTTATAGCGGCTCTTCGCTTCGGATTCAGCCAAACACTCAATACATCAATGATGATATTTATCACGATGAACACCAAGGTAATCCAGATGATATAACCTTGCATCAATACATAATCGCGAGCCATAATGCCTTGTACCATCATGTAACCAATACCTTTTATAGAGAATACCGTTTCAATAACAGCAGAGCCACCTAGCATAGCGCCCATAGTTACCCCCATCATAGGCAACAACATAAGTCCCACATGAGGGAATATGTAACGGGTGTAGACCATCCATTCTGGCAAGCCCAATGCTCGCGCCCCCTGTACAAAGGGCTGTCGCGACACTTCTAAAATAGCATTGCGCAATCGACGAATGTAGAGACCACATATCCATAAAGCAAGGGTTACCGCGGGCAATACATAGGCAGAAAAGCCATTGGTATTCGTTACCGACACTAGCTGTAATTTAACACCAAATAAGTACAGTAATAATAAACCGACCCAGAACCCAGGGATTGCTAATGCTAGAAATGTAACGAGACGAACCCCATGATCAATCCATGAGTCTTGATACTTTGCAGATAACATACCGAGCGGTATGGTTACCACTATCCCCATAACAAGAGCTAAGGATACTAGCCCCAAGGTATTAGGCAAGGCGCCACCAAGAATAGTCGCCACTGGTAAAGCATATAGAATGGACTCACCAAAGTCCCCTTGTACAATTTGACCTAACCAACGTAGGTATTGCTGCCACCAAGGGTCATTGAGACCTAACTGCTCTCGTATCTGTGCAACTACAACTGGATCTGGTGTAGCCCCTACAAGATTAAACTTCATCGACACGGGATCAATAGGAGATAATTTTATCAATACAAATGTACCGATGGTAACAACAAATAAAATACCTACAATACTCGCCAAACGCTGTAGTATTAATCGATACAATACATCACCTGCCTTCTTTATCACAAAATAGCTATATTTATATTCTATCAATGTAATACTTAGATAGATATACCCACATGGGTATTTAGAATCATTATCATTATGAAAGTTTTGCATACCAATCAGAACCACCCGTAAAACGGGTGGTTTGCTCACGGGCTATAAGCCCGTAGTACTAGGCCAGCGTCTAAAGGCGCTGGCTTTCACTACGTTCAAGCC
>JAWETS010000018.1:0-18542 GCA_032480995.1 Veillonella sp.
ACTTCATTCTATCACTAGGAGGTTCTTTCCTTTTCTCTAAGAATTTTTACCGACCCCCAGTTTAACTGGGGGTTTAGTCATGCCTATTCGGCGTACAAACAAAACTGAGTGGTAAAAACAACGTTTTTTACCACTCAGCATATACGTTTTGAAGCATATATAAGTAAAAAGCTCTTATTTTACTTATATACTTTTATCATATTCTTTATTATGACTATTAAAGCTAATACATTTCTATAGGAGCAAAGTTATACTCTTACTTGATATATAAGAAAATTACACAATAACAAATAAAAGTATTGTAATAACAATTAAAGCACTAACAACAGTATAGTCAATTCTTTTCAATCCTACAGATGCAGCAAAGCTGTGTGTGGGACCACCGAATCCACGTAACTCCAAAGACAACGCCATTGTTTCGGATCGTCCCAAGGATTTTAGCAGCAATGGTTGGATAACAGATGCATAGGATTTGATACGCTTAATGAAGTTGCCTTCGAGAGATAAGCCGCGGCAAGCTTGCGCCTCTTGTACAGCATGGCTTTCAGCAATGAAGTCAGGCACGAAGCGCAGTGCAGCAGTGAACATAAATGCATATTCGTAAGGAATTTTGCATTGTGTTACGAGCGCTGCCGTAAGGTCTTGCAATTTTGTAGTTGCCAACAGGCCTATAAAAACAAGTGTCATAGCCAACATTCGTAAGCCGGATACAATGGCAGAGGTTACATCGCCACTGCCAAGGAATTGGATGAGTCCAAGAAATACAGCGAAGCTAGTTAATGCCAACACGGCTTTGCGTTGTTTGAATAACAAACCTGCCAAAAACAGTACACCGAGTTCTACTACGACTAATGCCAATAGCGATGCCCAGTCGCGCAACAGGATGGCCCACACGGATACAGCGAGGGTCATCAAGATTTTTGTTAACGGTACTAAACGTTCCATATGTCCCTCCTATTTTCCGCTCAACTGAGCCACTAACTTGGATTTCAATTCATCCATAGATTTGCAATAGCCTAAGGATGGTACCGCTAGTGAAAGTTCCACACTTGGCGGTTTTGTAAGGCCTAGGTCTTGCAATTCATCCGTAGATTTTTTGAATAATTCTTCTGGACTGCCGTCAAAGGCAACGGTTTGGTTGCCCATAATGATAGCACGGCTACATTCGCTAGCCATGATTTCCATATCATGGGTAATAAGAAGGATTGTGATACCTTCTGAATTAAGCTGACGCAATAGTGCTAATAGCTCTTTAGTTTCCTTACCATCTTGACCACTGGTTGGTTCGTCAAGTATGAGGATTTTAGACTGCATAGCCAGCGCAGAAGCAATGGCAACACGTTGCTTTTCACCGCGGCGCAATGTTGGAGGATAGGCTTCACGCAAATGACCGATGCCTGTGCGCGCCAATACTTCATCAACGATACGCTTCACTTCGGCTTTACTGCGCCCCAAGGACTCAGGTCCGAAGGCAACCTCTGTGGCTACGGTAGGTCTGAACATTTGGCGATCTGGCTGTTGAAATACGTAGCCGATAAATTGTCCCCGTTTAGACGGCGGCATGGACGTAATATCTCTGCCGTTATAATACATGTGGCCTTCCCTAGCCTTTTCTAGGCCGACAAGTAATCGCGTAATAGTCGTTTTGCCGCAACCATTACGACCACCGATAGCGATATATTCGCCTCCTTCGATGGTGAAAGTCACGTTTCGGAAAATATCTACGGATGGCACATAGCCAAAGCGGATGTTTTCAACCTTAAGCATGAGCTCCACCGTCCTTTCCTGGTACATCATCAACACGTTGAACTGGTTGTCTATTTTCTACTATATTAGATTGATCAACAAGATTATCTACTGTAATTCTTTGATTAGCTGGAGAGTTGCTTTTACCATGCACCTCGGTTTGAATAGCATGAGCCATTTCAATTTGGTGCAAGCCCTTGATAGCAGACTCGATGCTGAGCCAAGGTTCATCACTGTGGAAGCCGGCTTGTTCCAATTCCATATACGTAGTAAACACGGATGGCAATGCATCGACGTGAATGTTGTGCTCGTACATGTAACGAAGCGTAGTCGGTACATCGTCATCACAGGCGATAGAGCCATCTACCATGAGAGCCATGCGGTTAGCGTACGGCAATACGGCATGCAAATCATGGTCGATAACGACAACGGTGATACCGTGTTTTTGGTTCAAATCGCCTACGAGGCGATATAATTCTGCGGTCCCATCTGGATCGAGAGAGCTTGTCGGTTCGTCAAGAACAAGTACGGTTGGATTCGTAGCCAATACAGAAGCAATAGCCAAACGTTGGCGTTGACCACCAGATAAACTTGTAATCTTGCGATTTTCTAAGCCTACGAGGCCAACTTGCTTAAACACCTCTTCAGAACGAGCTTTAATAGTTTCACGGTCATAACCGCGGTTTTCCATAGCAAAGGCTACTTCTTCACGAACTGTCATCGTTACGAGCTGTGTATCGTAGTCGGCTAGAACTACACCGATATGGTTCGCTAGTTCTGGGATTTCCATTTGCGTAGTCGCATGACCATCTACGAAGACCATGCCTTCTAGCCGTCCACCATAGAATTTAGGCACCGCCCCTACCATCGCCATACAAAGGGTGCTTTTACCACAACCTGCAGGGCCTGTAACAACGAGGAAATCACCTTCATTTACATCGAGATTGATATTTTCAAGGGATGGTGTAGTCGCCTTTGGATGATAGTAATTTACGTGCTCAATGGATATTTTAGCTTGGCGCTCAGGCAAAATAGTCAAGCGACTATGATCAGATGTCAATTGATCTGCATTTGGCAACATGCCACGTTTAGAGAATAAACGTTGTGCCGGAATATACAAGATTGGTGTAATGGCACCATTCAAGGCCCCTACAATGAGTACCAATGGCCACATGCCGTACATGTACACATTATTTGGCAACCCAAGCACTTGCCACAAAATGGTAACAAAGATACCACCAGATACAACAGTTGCTAAAAAGCCAGACACGACAGGGGTTAAATCAAAACCACCAATTTTACGGAACTTCATGGACAACATAGCGCGCGTTACGAGAGCCGCCGTCAAAGCACCACCTGGCTCAGACAACAAATTGCCGTAAGGGAACGCTGATTTAGACGTCAATACATTGATGAGGGCCGCCACGAGTCCAATCCCCAAGGTTTGACTCAAACTAGGACGAGTCAATAAAATAGCTACGCAGTACGTAGCAATCGTCCAGTTCGGCGTTACCCCAGCCACACTAGGGCTCACCAAATGCAAAATCGTGCCCAATGCGAGCATCAATGTGCTAACAGTAACCCATCTAAACTGGCCACCCTGCACATGTGTGTACACAAGATCCTGAATCCGTTCCATAATAGCCTCATTTCTATAAAAATATATATGGATTTATTTTAACATTCTTCGAGAATTTGTGAAAGCCTAGAGGCTATCAAGGGACTTCAAGTAAAGCCCATAAAAAAAGCACCATCTATTAATGATAGTGCTTTTGGTGCATAGCTAATTTGATTATTCATAATTAAATCCCCAATTCACTCTTTAGTTGCTCTGATGAAATCCAGCCTTGTTCTTCACCAGATTTACGACCTGTCTCTAAAGCGCCCATAAGTTTTATCGTAGCCATTAGACGTTCATAATCTTGAATATCCATAATTGCATATCGGCCTCTACCATTTTTAGTTAAGAATACGGGACTATCTATAGTAACATCACGTAAAACTTCAGAATAGTTTCGTAAATCTGAAATAGGTTTTATATTCGGCATACTATCACCTCCAGAGTACTTTAGTGATATACTACTCATTTTTCTAATATCTTATTACTATTGTAGTTAAATTATCGCGTAAATTCAACACTAAATTTTACAGCACCCTTTAAAATTACTATCAACATCTATGATACTTATATCTTCCTTTTCTTGTTATATACATATGATATAATGCGCATAGATACTTATTTACTAATAAATTGACATTTTTTATAACCGATATAATAAAATCTAATAGTTCTCACTTAAGAACAAATAATTTATTAAAAAAGGAAATATCATGGCACAAGCATTAATCGTAATCGATATTCAAGAAGGCTTAGTTAAGGAAAACCCTTACAATGCCAAAAACTTTATCTCAAATACAAAAGCAATCATTCAACATTTTAGAGATCAAAATATAGAAGTCATTTATATCAGACATTCTGAAAATGAGGGCTTATTAGCAACGGGCAGTGATAATTGGCAAATCTATCACGAATTAAAACCGCAAGAAAACGAAAAGATTTTCAATAAATATTACAATAGCATCTTCAAGGATACTGAATTAAAGGAATATTTAAACCGAAAAAATATTACCGATGTAACATTTGTAGGAATGCAAGTGGAATTTTGCATTGATACATCTGTGAAAGTAGGCTTTGAGTATGGTTATAATATCACCATCGTCGAAGATGCTATCTCAACCTTTGATAATGAGTATCTACCAGCCGGTACAATCCTATCCTTTTACAAAGAAAAGATTTGGCGGAATCGATTTGCACAGCTAAAAACAACAAATGAAATGTTAAGCATCAATTAAATTACGAAAATAATACAAAGATTTTTATAATTTTTTCTCACGTATTTGTCATATATGTATGTTAAAATTCCATTAAATATTTATGCCCGAACATAGGAGGTCTTTTTTATGTATAAGTATATTACGATTTTAGGAGCTGCGGGCCAAATAGCTCAAAAGTTGACTGCTACACTATTAACATATACAGATATGCACATTACATTATATGGTCGTCAGTTGAAAACACGTATACCTCCAGAGATTATCGACCATGAACGTGTTACAGTGATTGAAGGTTCGTTCCAAAATCCTGGTAAATTAGAACAAGCTGTAACAAATGCGGAGGTTGTATTTGTAGGTGCTATGGAGTCTGGCAGTGATATGGCTTCCATCGTGAAAGCATTGAGCCGCAAAAATATACGCCGTGTTATCGGTGTGTCCATGGCTGGACTTTCTGGTGAATTCCCTGTAGCACTTGAAAAATGGACCTTCGACAACTTACCGATTAGCTATGTTCAAGGTGAGCGCCAAGCACGCAATGTATTACGCGAATCCAACTTAAATTACACCATCTTGCGCCTCACATGGCTTTACAATGATCCAGAGAAAACCGATTACGAACTCATCCCTGAAGGGGCTCAATTCAACGATGCCCAAGTTTCACGCGAAGCTGTGGTAAAAGCCATTTTTGATATCTTACATGCTGCGGATGAAACGCCTTTCCATCGCACAAGCATCGGCGTAGGTGAACCAGGTACACACTATGACAAACCAAGCTTTCACTAATATATAAATAAATATTTTGTAAAAAAGAGAAAATACTATATACCAATACAAGACTATCTTCAATACGCTTGAAGATAGTCTTTTTATATATCATTTTATGATTAAAGTATCTAGTTAACCTCATTTGAATTAAATATCTCATATATATATTTGTATACTGCAATTATATCGTTTAAATGATATAATTACAGTATAAGAATGATGAACAAATACTTTTAAAACTATAAGGAGATAACTATGGGAATATTACGCGAAACAATTCGTCCATCCTCTGATTTACGAAATAAGTATCCTGAAATTTCTAAAACCTTACAACTTAAAGATGAGGCTGCCATTATTACTGTAAATGGTCGTGGAGATACTGTAAGTCTCGGCTATAATACATATAATATGTTAAAGTCAAAAATAGAATTATTATCCTCTCTTGTAGAAGGACAAAACGATATCATTCAAGGTCGCACCACTACACTTGATGAAGCTTTCAACAGTATCGATAAAATGCTAGATCAAATGGGGTAACTCTATGAAATCCCAACCCTACACAATCATTCCTACTGAAAAGTTCAATAAAGAGCTACATCAACAAATACTTTATATAGCTATGCAGTTTTCAAAAGAAACAGCTATACAAGTAAAAGAAAATATTCAAAATTCAATTTCAAATCTTATGAACCATCCATATATGGGGACTACACCTAAAATTAGAGCACTTAATGACAGTGACTTTCGAATGTTGATTTTAGAAAAGCTTATTATTTTCTACACAGTTGTAGAGGAAGCTAGAACTATTTATTTAATCTCTATACTTGATCAACGACAGGATTATGTAAATATACTAAACGGATTATAACATTTGAACTAAACCAGTGCTTCTTTAAAAATTAAATACCCTTCAAAGTGGTATATCCTAAATCTAATCGGTACATTTTTACTCATGTAACATAGATTTTGGGTATACCTTTTTTATTCCTACATTTTATAGATATTTATATAGATAAACTCACGTATTTACGCTATACTAATAAATGATTAATATACACTTATAGGTATGTGAAAGCAAATGCCTCTTAGATTATCAATTATATTTATATATACAGCTCGTTGTATAAAATACACAAGATTCTATGTATAAAAATAAATGATAGTCATTTTTAGTCCCAGTTAGGGCATAGGCTTATTAAGGAGTTATTATGAATCGCATTGTTGTTATTGGCAGTTGCAACATGGATATTGTAGTCCTCGCGAACAAACGCCCTACTGCAGGCGAAACAATCATGGGCAACGAATTGCACATCGCTCACGGTGGCAAGGGAGCAAACCAAGCGGTGGCTGCGGCTCATCTAGGTGCAGAGGTCACTATGGTCGGCTGTATCGGTGAAGATGCATACGGCCATATGATTATAGATAATTTAAAAGAAAATTTCATCAATACAGATTACATCGTTACGGTACCGAATACTACAACCGGTACAGCACACATTACATTAGCTGAAGGCGATAATAGCATCATCGTGATTGCAGGCGCTAATGCTAAGGTAGACCAGTCCGTAGTAGATAACGCTTGGTCTGCTATCGAGCAAGCCGATCTTGTAATGGTTCAAAACGAGATTCCTATTCCAACTATTGAATACATCGTTCGTCGTTGTCACGAGGCTAATGTGAAAGTCCTCTTAAATCCTGCTCCAGCAGCCGACCTCGATTCGGAATGGTTAGAATTAGCAACCTATATTACGCCAAACGAACACGAGTTATCTGCGCTCTACCCTAATCAATCTACAGAGGAGATTTTACTAGCTAACGAAAACAAAATCATCGTTACCCTTGGTAGCAAGGGTGTAGGATATGCCGATAACGGTGAAATTCACATTGTACCTGGCTTCAAGGTTGAGCCCGTAGATACAACAGGTGCTGGCGATACATTTAACGGTGCCTTTGCAACGGCTATCGTTAATGGTAAAAGCTTAGCCGACGCTCTACACTACGGCAATGCAGCAGCGGCCCTCTCCATCCAACGCTTGGGGGCTCAAGGTGGCATGCCAACAAAAGACGAGGTCGCTGCATTCTTAGCAGAACACATATAGATTGAAAAGGAGTTTACCATGCAACGACACGGTATTTTAAATAGCCATATCGCTAAGGTTCTTGCAGATTTAGGTCACACAGATACAATTTGTATCTCTGATTGTGGCTTACCGGTACCTGAAGGGGTTCAAAAAATCGACTTAGCCTTGGATTTTGGTGTACCTAGCTTTGAGCAAGTAGTATCCATCATCGCTAAACATATGAAATCCGAAGCGATTCATGTGGCAACAGAAATTAAAGAAAATAATCCTAAGGCTTACGCCTTCTTAGAGTCTACCTTCCCATCTGATCAATACGAATGGATTGAAACGAGCCACGATGCTTTCAAAGAAGCCACGAAACAATGCAAATGCATTATTAGAACTGGTGAAACATCTCCGTATGCGAACATTATCTTACGTGCCGATTGTATTTTCAGCGATCGTCCCTAAAATAATAGATTAACCAACTAAGTTTATACGTTAAGGAACTGAACCTATAAATCAGTTTATGTAAATTAGATAGCTTAGTTTTCAAAGATTATCTAAACATCTAATCTATTACATATATCAAGAGATACTTTCATCAGTCATATAGGAGTAGTTATGGAAATTGTTATGTCAGGCATTGCGAAGGCATTTGGTACAAACCAAGTACTGCGCGATGTAAGTATTACCCTCAAGGAGGGCGAAGTTCACGCCTTGATGGGCGAAAACGGCGCCGGCAAATCTACGCTCATGAATATCCTCACCGGTATTCACAAGGCGGATGCTGGTACGATTACCATCGACGGCGTAAAGCGAACCTTCCCGAACCCGAGAGAGGCCGAGCTAAACGGTGTGGTCTTCATCCACCAAGAGCTTAACATTTGGCCAAATCTAACATTGTTAGAAAATCTATATTTAATGAGACCAAAGCGCAACAAATTTGGTATGCTCGACAAAAAGGCGATGCTCACTGAGGCTGAAAACACATGCCGCGAACTAGGCATCGAATTGCCACTCACAACAGAAGCAGGCCTTTGCTCCGTTGGTCACCAACAAATGACGGAAATTCTTCGTATCTTGATGTTAGATGCAAAGGTTGTCATCATGGACGAACCGACAGCAGCCCTCACAGAGCGTGAAACGGCGACATTGTTCAACATGATGCGCAAAATGAAAGCACGCGGCGTTGCTATCGTATATATCTCTCATCGTATGGAAGAGGTATTTAGCGAATGTGACACAATTACGGTTATGCGTGATGGTCACACAATTATCACTAAACCAACATCTGAGATTTCTGTAGACGAAGTGGTACGCCACATGGTAGGCCGTTCCATCGACGAGTTCTACCCTGCTCGCACTACAACACCGGGCGATGTGGTTATGAACGTGGATAACCTCAAACCAGAAGGTTTCGACAACGACATCTCCTTCTCCTTGCGCAAAGGCGAAATCCTCGGCGTAGCAGGTCTCATGGGTGCTGGCCGTACAGAAATTATGCGCGCCATTTTCGGTGTAGATAAACACAACGGCGGCACCGTAACAGTAAACGGCTCCGTCCTAAACTGTAAAAAACCAGAAGATGCCATCAAGGCTGGCATTGCTTTCATCACAGAAAATAGAAAGAGCGAAGGCTTGATTCTTGATTTCTCCATCGGTTCTAACATTACATTGCCTAATCTTGGCGAAATTTGCCCCTCTCATGTACTTGATAAGGGCAAACTCAATTCCTTTGCTGACGAATTGTCTAAAAAACTAGGCGTTAAAACACAATCTATTCACGAACCCGCATCATCCCTATCCGGTGGTAACCAACAAAAGGTGGTTATCGCGAAATGGGTCGGTAAAAAGCCATCTATTATCATCATGGACGAACCTACGCGCGGTATCGACATCGGCGCCAAGCGTGATATTTACGATTTAATGAACGAATTAACGAACGATGGTGTGTCCATTATCATGGTGTCCTCTGAGTTACCGGAAGTGCTCGGCATGAGCGACCGCGTTATGGTCATTCATGAAGGTCGCGTAGCAGGTATCTTGGACCGTAGCGATGCAACACCAGAATCGATTATGACATTAGCCACAGGAGGACAATAATGGACAGCAAAGCTCTACAATATGTAAAAAAATTAGGCCCCCTCATCGGCCTCATCCTATTATTTGTAATTATCTCTGTCATGAACGACAGTTTCCTTGAATTCTCTAACTTGCGTAACTTGTTGCGCCAAGTATCCATCAATGCAATTATCGCCTTCGGTATGACCTTCGTCATCTTAACTGGCGGTATCGACTTATCGGTTGGTTCCATCCTTGCCCTCTCTAGTGCAGTGATGGCAAACCTCATCGTAACTGGTACTGACCCTGTATTAGCTATCGTATTAGCCGCAGGTGCCGGCCTTGTATTGGGCGGTATTAACGGTCTCGTTATTACCTATGGCCGCGTAGCTCCATTTATCGCTACCTTGGCGACCATGACAATCTACCGTGGTGCGACGCTAGTATTCACAGACGGTAACCCAATCTCCGGTCTTACTCAAGATCCTCTATTCCACGGCTTTGGCCAAGGGGATATTGCAGGCCTTCCAGTTCCAGCGATCACAATGTTCCTAGCTTTCATCGCCCTTTGGTTCGTATTGAGCCGCACATCCTTAGGCCGTAAAACATACGCCGTAGGTGGTAGTGAAAAGGTAAGTTACATTGCTGGTATTAAGATTGACCGCGTTAAAATCTTCGTGTATGCCTTAACCGGTATGCTCTGTGGTATCGCGGGTGCAATCATCACCTCTCGTCTTAACTCTGCACAACCGACAGCAGGTGCAGGCTATGAACTTGACGCTATTGCAGCGGTGGTTCTTGGCGGCACAAGCCTTGCTGGTGGTCGTGGTCATATTGTTGGCACATTAATTGGTGCCCTCATTATCGGTACCCTCAACAACGGGTTAAATATTCTCGACGTTTCCAGTTTCTATCAACAAGTTGTAAAAGGTATTGTCATTTTATTGGCGGTTCTTGCAGACCGCAAGAAAGCCTAGGAGGTTCCTATGAAAAAACTATTGTTACTGTTGACGATGGCTATCATGGTTATCGGTCTTGTAGCAGGCTGTGGTAAAAGCGCTGATAATGGCGGCGACAAAAAATCCGGCACAATCGGCTTCTCTGTTTCCACATTGAACAACCCATTCTTCGTAACTATGAAGGAAGGCGTTGAGGCTCAAGCTAAAGCGCTTGGTCTTAAAGTTAAAATCGTTGATGCTCAAAATGACCCTGCAAAACAAGCAAACGATATTTCCGACTTACTTGAAAGCGGCGTTTCTGTATTGATCATCAACCCTGTAGACTCTGCAGCTATCTCTACTTCCGTAGAAGCAGCAAATGCTAAAAACATTCCTGTAATCACTGTTGACCGCTCTGCTGATAAAGGCAAAGTAGTAGCTCACATCGCTTCCGATAACGTAAAAGGCGGCGAAATGGCAGCTCAACTGATCGCTGAAAAAGTAGGCAAAGCTGCAAAAGTTGCAGAAATCGAAGGTATCCCTGGTGCTTCCGCCACACGTGAACGCGGCCAAGGTTTCCACAACGTAGCTGACAAAGACTTAACAGTAGTAGCAAAACAAAGTGCTGACTTCGACCGTACAAAAGGTTTAAACGTAGCAACAAACATTTTGCAAGCTAACCCTGATGTACAAGCTATCTTCGCTCATAACGACGAAATGGCATTAGGCGCTATCCAAGCAGCTAAATCCGCAGGCAAAACAATCTTCATCGTAGGCTTTGACGGTACTGCTGATGCAGACAAAGCTGTTAAAGACGGCACATTGGCTGCAACAATTGCGCAACAACCGGACCAAATGGGTAAAATCGCTATTGATACAGCTCAAAAAGTTATCAAAGGCGAAGCTGTAGAAGCTAAAATCCCTGTAGATCTTAAAGTTGTTACAAAATAATTGTAAATAGAAACTGGGTACAAAAAAGAGTCGCATCCTTTGATGCGACTCTTTTTATTTTGGCTCTCGTTCCAAAAATTCTTTGAAAAACTCAATAAACTTTGGCAAATATGTTTGATCTAAACTTTCAATTGTCATATTACATTTGTAATTATAAGTAGTACAGATAGTAACATCTATCGCCAATGCACCCTTTTGATCTAACGAGAATGTTAAGGTATCCCCTTCTCCAGTTAATACATGGGTAAAGGTTGCTTTGCCTTTACACTTCTCATACAAATCGACTAATTCTTGATAGCCTTTACGAATTCCGGACCAATCGCTAGGATCAATATAGCCAGAACAGATATTATAGCCTCGTTTAATATATACGCCAAACACACCAAATTCAGATAACTCTACATCCATATCAAAAGCTATTGTTAAATTTGGTTCATTTACGATTTCATACATACTATTCACACTCCACAAACAGTAACATTTTTATTTATTATAACATTACATGTATTAATGAAATAGTATCGATAATTTTTAAAAGCAACACTAATGCATGTAAAGTCTAGCATAACAATAACATATAAAAAATAGCGACTAGTTGGTTATCTTAACTAGTCGCTATTTGTATGGTAGGACTCCAAAATTAGAGTTCCCATTACAATATTTTCTTAAAGAATATGGTCGTATGTACCTTTCCAGGTAGTTGTGTTCGTTTATATTCTTTAAAGCCAAAGCCTTCATACATTTTGGCAAGCCATGGATGTTCTGCGGCTGTACCAAGGGTTACGGCTGGTGTTTTATATACGTTGCGCAATAGGTCTTCTGCTTCGGCGAGGACTTCACGAGCATAGCCCTGTCCCTTATGTTCAGGGGCCGTCACAAAGTGTGCAATGTGCGGATATACGTCTGGCGTAGCTTTGGGAATCCAAGGCATGCGGAATGAAATAGAGCATACTAAGGAACCATCTACGTAGAGACCAAATACAGGATATTTTAAGATCCACACCCGAGATTCTTCTGGGCTAAAGTTAATAGCATCGAAGGATATAGGGTAGTTCTTATTCTCCGCATATCCTGCAATTAACACCTCGTGATATTCAGCCGCATCATCTACGGTTAATTGTCTAAATTCTTTCATATGTACCTCGTTTAAAGCGACCTAATTCTAAAAATATTAGGTCGCCATGAATTTCTATATTACTAGGATAGCACGCATTATTATGCTCTGCATTATTTATAGAGCAGTATTTTTATAGAGCAGTACTATTTATAAAGCTGCACTATCTAGTGGCTGTTCGCTATCTAGTGTAAGGTAACGGCTCAAGAATTTGCGTGTTCGTTCTTCTGTTGGATGTTCAAGGACAACCTTAGGATCTCCTTGTTCTACGATGACGCCGCCTTCCATAAATACGACTTGGTCAGCCACTTCTTTGGCAAAGCCAATTTCGTGAGTTACGATAATCATCGTAACCTTGAGCTCTTTCGCAATCTTGCGTATAACAGCTAATACTTCACCTACGAGCTCTGGATCGAGGGCTGATGTAGGTTCGTCAAAGAGGATAACCTCTGGGTCCATCGCAAGGGCACGAGCGATGCCAATACGTTGTTGTTGACCACCGGAAAGTTGTACCGGATAGTAATCATCATAGCCTTCCATGCCTACTTCCTTGAGGAAGCGTTGTGCGATTTCACGGGCTTGAGATTTCTTCATCTTCTTAACCGTTACAAGGCCTTCCATAATATTTTCAATAACGGTCTTATTAGAGAACAAGTTATAAGATTGGAACACCATGGATGTGTTACGGCGTGCGTTTAAGATTTCCTTGTTAGACGCTTTATGGAGGTCTACAGAAATATCATTTAACTGCATTGTCCCTGCATCGGCCTTTTCAAGGAAGTTAAGCGTTCTAAGGAATGTCGTCTTACCACTACCGGATGGGCCAAGGATAACCGTTACAGACCCTGTTGGCACATGTAAGTCGATGCCCTTTAAAATTTCACGGTTCCCGAAGGATTTGTGAACTTGTTTAATATCTATCATAATGCATTACCTCGTTTATACTTGCTTGCATAGATTTCTAAACGATGGAAGATAAATTCAAATACAATCCCCATCACCCAGAATAGACCGGCCACCACGATGTAGGCCTCAAAATATTGTGAATTTTCCTCTGTATATAACTTTGCAGCGCCAAATAGTTCAATAACTGTGATGACAAATACGATACTCGTACTCTTCATGGTGTTAAGGAACTGATTTGTAAATAGTGGCAACGCAAAGACTGTAGCCTGTGGCAATACGATGCGACGGAACGCTTGGAACCAAGTCATACCGATGGCCTGAGCCGCTTCCATTTGCCCTTTCGGTACCGATTGTAAGGCAGCCCGGAAGATTTCACTCAAATAGGCTCCTGTGTGCAAGGTTAAACCTACAACGGCTACAAAGGTAGCTGGCACCTTTTCAAAGGGCACATGCACCCCTGTTTGATCCTCTAGCGCGAGGAATAGAATTGGTAAACCATAGTACACGAGGTATAAGAGAACCATGTTCGGAATACTACGGCACAATAATACATATAGGTAGCTGAGCTGACTGAGCACAGGCACTTTATTTTGTTGTAGCACGCAACTTAATAACCCTAGGATTGTACCCAAACCAACGCTGAGGAAGGTAATCATAAGGGTGACTTTCACATAAGGAATGACAGCAAAGAAGGTGCCATAAATATAGGTTGAATCGATTATATGTCCCATACGCCCCTACTCCTCACTGATCAAAATGCGTTGCGTTTCCTTGCCCGCAACGGTAAAACGTTTTTCAAGCAATCGGCCCAAGAGAGACACGATGATAATTAGAATACCATAAATGATGGCCGCATCGACGAATAGCTCAAGATAGCGCTGACTATTGCCGCCCATGAGGTCCGCCTTACGCATCATATCGACAACGCCGACGTTAAAAATGAGCGCCGTCCCTTTCAACATGCCGATAACGAGGTTCGTCAACGGTGGAATGCTCATGGTGAAAGCCTGCGGCAAGATGATGCGCACATAGCTTTGGAACTCGGTCATACCAAGACTTTTAGCGGCTTCCTTCTCACCAGGAGCCACCGCATCAATACTGGAGCGCATGATTTCAGCGCTGTAAGCTGCAATGTGCAATGTAAATACGGCGTATACGAATACGAGGCCTGGCACATTTTTCATGTTAAGCCCCATGTGGGACATGATTTCTGGTACCCCAAAGTAAATAAGGAAGAGCTGTACCAAGAACGGAGTGCCCCGCATAAAGGAGATAAATACGATAAATAATTGGTTTAATACTGGTACCTTCTTGAGGCGAATGATGGCTATGATAGAGCCCAAAATAACACCTAAGATGGCAGAAATAACGGTGATTAATACCGTTACATGCACATAATTCAAGAGCTGTGGAAACGCTTGGATCATGTAGGACACATCAAAATACTTGCCCACAGTAGCACCTCGCTTCTAGACATAATAGAATAAGGCCGCCAAGGCGGCCTATCCGTTATTTTTGTGTTGGATCGAATGTGTAATCCCCACCAAGATATTGTTCAGAAAGTTTTTTCAACGTACCATCTGCACGCATTTCTTTCATAGTTTTATCGATTTTTTCGTTTACTTGTTTCATGTCATCTGTACGTTTAGACAAGAAATAAGTTGGTACTACGGCCAATACATCGCCTACGGCTTTAAGTGGCAAGCCACGATCTTTAATGGCAGAATTAATAACGTATTCGTATTCACCGGCTGCATCAGCACGGCCTGTAGCAACAAGGTTCAACGTTTCAGCACCCGCTTTATCTGTATAGATAACCTCGATTTGAGGATTTGCTGTTTCGTTGAATTGTTTTACTAATTCGTTGAACTCAGAGGATGTGGTAACGGCGATTTTTTTGCCTTTCAAATCATCCAATTTAGAGATGTCGTTGCGATCGTTTTTAACTACTAATTTACGTGTAGAGTAGTTGTTAACCTCATTTGTGTAGTAGAATTTTGCTTCACGTGTCGGGTTGCGACGCATTTGGTTTGCAATCATGTCCACTTGGCCTGCATCCATTGCTACAAAGGCAGCATCAACGGCCATTGGCTTGAAGTTGAAGTGAAGGTCTGGATTACGACGCTCAATTTCTTTCAACAATTCTACGTCAAAACCAGTAAGGTTGCCATTATCATCTGTATAGGAATAGGGGCGAACTGTACCGCGTGTAGCTACGTTAATTACTTTAGCATCAGGATTTACCTTTGCATCCTTAGATGTATCGTCACCGCAACCAGCCACCACAAGCACGCCTAGTGCCAACGCGCCAATAGCAAATAATTTCGTCAATTTCTTTGTATTAAACATGTAAAACTCCTTCTTTTCGCAATGTTTGCAGGAATGGCTCAACCTCATCTGTATGGGTAAAAGCCTCAATGATTCTATCTATTTGGTCAGCCTTCAAGGTAAGGCCTAATTTTATGCGTATATCCTCCATAGTGAGAGGATTATTCGGTGATCCTTTCGGATTGTTCACCGTTTCTGTGAAAGTATCTCCATTTTTCAATATAACGGTTACTTTCGTAATCCGCTCTGTTTGGGATACCTTCGGTAAGTCATAAACACGCTCAATTCGTGACATATAGTCTCGTATTGATGAGTCTATGATATCTATCTTGAATAATTCATCCTGTACCGCCCCATACGCGAGAACTTGGTACACGATGTACTCTATGGAAAACTGCCCTTCTCGACCTGTTGTTGGCGATGTATAACGCAATGCCGCATCAGCACCAGGCGGGAAATGAACAGTCACTCGATCTATCTCATCCCAAAGGGAGAAATTGGGGGTGGTACATAATCTACATTGATCTTGTTCCTCTGTATCTGGTGAAAGGTAGTTGTGTTTAGACACATACGAAGAAGATGTATATAGTCTATGTGCCACGACTTCTGCCGCTTCAGCGCCACAAATAGCAGCCGAGCAATAGGGATGGACTTTCATCCACAAACCAGGATCAATGAGTTGCCCTGGTGCTAGCCAACGGCTAGCGATGTCATTTGATGTAACGGTAGTTTTACCGATAATTTTAAACCAACCCCGTTCAGGGTCAAATGGTTTTGTGCTTGTTTTAAGTGATGTATGTTGTAACAGTTCGTAAGCCCATACGCCATTGCGTGCTGCTAGTCCCGCATGGAGAGGCTTACCATCTGTACCACTTTGAAAGAACATGCCTGCCGATTGTGTGGCAGCCAAAGACAGGAGCTGAGCCAAGCTTTCACCATGAAGGCCTCGCAAAGCGCCTATAGCGGCCGCCGCCCCAATAACACCAACGGTCCCCGTAGAATGCCATCCTTGGGTCCGATGGGCAGGATTAATAAGGGAACCAATAATCCCCTCTAACTCGGCTCCGATGATATAGGCACGAAGGAAATCATGCCATGTATCATACGGCTCGAGCACTGCCAACAAAGCAGAATATAAAACAGTACTGAAATGACCTGCCAAATTTGCCTGGGCATCATCAAAATCAAGATAATGCGAAGCAAAACCATAATACAAAGCTTTATCGGCTTTAGATACGTTTTCTCCATTAGTCTCGATGAACCGAGCCAAATCTTGAACGGCCTGTTCCGTCTCAGCCGGCGCTAGAGATGCCAAATAATCTAGAAAAGCAATGCGAGCCACTGACAGGAGGTCCTCACGGTTCGTCACATCCGTTTGTTCTATGTGGTTCACAATCGTCTGTGTTACTAAATCCATGGGGCCCCCTTTCAGTTATCTATACAATCTATTATTTACCAAATTTTTCAGCACGGTCATTTGGTTCTAACCAAATGGAGTCGTCTGGACCTTTTGGAACGAGGCGTGGTAGGTCTTCAAATGGCGTATGGTCTACATAGTAGAAGCGTTTACGCATAGAGTCGAAGTCTGTAGTACCACCAAATGCTGGATTGGAGTACAAGTCCTTCGCATAGTTCCAAAGATTTGGATAGTCTACAAGACGTTTCTTATTCACCAAGTATTTTTGGTAGAATACAAGGTCAAAACGAGCCAATGTTGGGAAAATACGAATATCTGGGTCTGTGATTGTGTCGCCCATCAAGTAACGTTGCTTGCTAAGGCGTTCTTCAAGCCAGTCTAAGCGAGCAAAAATGCGGTCATAGTAATATTCGTAATCTTTTTGGTTCGTTACGAGGGCTGCTAGATTTACAGCCAAGTTGAAGTCAGCATAGATGATAACATTCAATGCATCGATGTCGGCACGCAATTCCTCAGGATAAATATCTGGTGCATCAGGGGACACAAAATCTTTAAAACCCAATGCCAATTCTGTAGTCAACGCATGGTAGTCATTATTTACAACAGCACCTGTTGTAACATCTACGATAGCTGGTACTGTGGAGCGTGCATCGTAGTTAGGGTCGCCTTTGCGGTACGCTTCACCTAAGGAGTGAATGCCCAATACAGGGTCCTTTTCATCCTTATCAAGGGTAAAGAACCAGTCTGCAATTACACCTGCAGGACGCAATGGATCAACCGTGCCTTTTGAAATCACTTTATCTAAGCCAAGTAAATCGATGGCAATTGCAATGCGATGGGCCCAAGGACAATGCTTAGACCATACAAGGCGGTAACGGTCCTTTTCTACAGGTAGAAACCCTGGTTCACTGCCAAAAGGTGTTGTGAATTGAGGTTCTTCGCTATCAGAATATTTTTGACGACGGTTAAAATTCGATGCATCTTTACCTTCATACTCCTTCTGCTCCCCTTGAGAACGAGGGTTACTAGATTGAAACTCAGAAAAATCGATGGGACAAGGATTCATAGCACGTTGGAACTCAACTTCTTTACGAGCCGCCGCAATGGTAGGATCCTTGATTTTACTTACATCTACGTGTTCACTCATTCTATACTCCTTATAAAGGTCATCCCCATTAGCTTTATTCCACTTTTCATGGTGAAAGCTTCTGTGATATTCCTCAATTATTCCTACTAACTTAATATGAATATAAGCCTATATTATATTATTTAAAAACCTATGTCAATAGTGGGTATTTAAAATTTATAATATCTATTACAAATCATAACCACCCGTAGAACGGGTGGTTTGCTCTGACCCTATAAGGGTCTTTCTCTAGTGGTGGCCCTCTAAAGAGGGCTTTGAATGATCTGACAAC
>JAWETS010000019.1:0-12134 GCA_032480995.1 Veillonella sp.
TTCAAAATGCCGACGTCAGTTCACAGGTGGGTAATGATACCAACGTGTTGATTTCGTATTTTCACTGACACCAGGATCATCCTGATGTTACAAGGATTGGGTGATGCTTCCAATTAGTAGAACATGTGTTTTTCAATAAACGTCCCGATGACTTTTTCGTGGATCTCTACTGAACGCGAGAAGCAGATTGTTTTACGAGCCAAGCGCTTAATGCGGGTGCGCAGCGTCAGGTTATTGCGCTCAATCCGTTGGGTGAATATTTTTCCGGTCAGATGCTTATCCTTCGGCACCTCCCGGCCATAGCTGCCCCAGTCGTCGCTGGTGATCATGCCGATGTTGAATGGCGTAAGCAGTGCCAGTAGTTCCCGGCAGGTTTCATCGGTACGGGGACCAAAAGTATAGGCCAGTACACCCCCTGTTTTGGTGTTATACGCGTACCAGAGCCAGTGTTGCCGGGCTTTACTGCCAACGAAACTCCATTGCTCATCAAGTTCGCAGATAAGCGCCACATCAGCATGAGCAACGGGCGAAGACGTTATTCGCTTTGGCGTGAGTTTTTTAAAGTCCGGATGACGGTGTTAATGCCAATTTTCAGTGTTCTGGCGGTATCGCGAACCCCGGCGCCATTGAAGGCCATTTTAGTGATCAGCTCTTTAATGCCCGGCTTACGGGCCTCATAAGTGTAAGTGAGCTGAAAAACGCGGTGGCAGTCACGGCAGCGAAATCTGTCATGGCCTTTAGGGTTCTGACCATGGCGGTAGACCTGTGCAGACTGACAACGAGGACAATGAATGTTAACGCTGGCCATGAAAGAACCTCAAAAGCCCGCATTATACATCAGATTCAACTAATTAGAGGCATCACCATTCATTGCCAGGAAAACAGGTAAAAAATAAAACATTGCATTAGATATTGAATCTAATACTTTATAGATATCAGAATTGGCATGAATGATATTAACCAGAGATGATATTAGCAGAATTCCCTTTAAAATCCCTGCAGCAGCAAGAATATTTATAAAAGGTAAGAAAGCGTTTGTAATAAAATCCGTGATTATATTTCCAACTTTGTTGGTAACATTCATTTTGTTCATTTAGCTAACCTTCTTGGAAGGATTTTTACTTGTTTTAGCAATACAGGAATTTATAAAATCAACTAAGCCTTGCTCAACTTCTCCCCTGATACTTCTTTCATTATGAATCTCATGTCGATATCCTGGATAAACTTTCACCATTACATCGCGATTTCCACTTTTTACTAGTTCATTAGCTACATGATAGGTTCCTTCCCCAAAATTCCCACAAGGATCCTCGCTACCAGAAATAAGATAACATGGCAGTTGCGATGGGATTTTTAATGCCCATTCTGGTTTAGATATATAGCCATGTAAATCAACAAGATCAGATAAAAGCTGGAGAGTAGGTTGCATACAGTTAAATGGATCATTTGCATGATCTTCTAACACGTCTGGGTCATTGGCAATCCAATCAGCTTCTGAATATGAATTTTCTATACGTTGTGTCATATTCAGAAATACACGATTAAACCATGTACCATCATCTTTATTTAAACCTTTACCATTCTTAATTTCTTCAGCTAAATCTTTCTTTCGAAACTCGATAATACAACCTTCCATTTGGGCACAAATGCCACAGAGCATCAAACCAGTAATGTCCTCGCCAAAATTAGCCGCATAGCCCCTCGCCAGCATAGAGCCCCAACTATGTCCAAAAATAAAATAAGGTAATTCAGGATGTTCACCGACTGCAATATCATGGAGTCTACGTTCATCTTGCAGATAGGTCATAAATCCCCCCGTATTTCCCGGGTCACCAAATGTATTATTTCCTAAGGCTGTTTTGCCATGTCCGATATGGTCATCAGCGTAAACAATAAATCCAGCATCATTAAATGTTGAGATCATGTGTAAATATCTTCTGGAGTGTTCACCAAAACCATGGATCAACTGAATAATTCCTCTGGGTTTTCCAAGAGGGGTATATTTCCAAGCTTGGACAGAATCTCGATTATTTGATGAAAGAAAGCTTATTTCTTTAATAGACACAGTTTTTACCTCTTTTGTTAAATTTATGAAAAAACATTTGGTATGACATTTTCTATAATAGTGCTTAGCTTAAGTATTATCGATGAAGACTAGCGAATTCGCGCGGAATCGAAAACTAAAGAAAACGAAATGTGTGATAAAGATCATTATGTTTTTAAAAAATTGTTAAATTTTAGTGTTTCGCGCTCGAAATCGAAAGCCATCATTACCTAAACAATGTTCTGATGATGGTAGGTAACGGTAGGGTTGTGTATGGCTATTCGACGCCGTTTATAACAAGGGATTAACTGGTCGAGCTGATCATTTAGAGCGATGAGCGAAGGGAAGCTCCACAGCTGTCCGCTCGTCCCGCCGCGGCAGCAAAACGGTATAAAACGTCTGTAATGCTACGCTTCATTTTTACCACCGTTGCCTACTATCCTGACCCTGGGTTAACTTCCCCGCCCGTGAAGAAAGGGTAAGCCAGGGGCTGGGAAGAAAGGGCGACAGCACCGCTGCACAGACAGCAACCCGGGAGCGGTGGAAAATATGTCGGTCAGATGCCGTGTGCTGCAGGCGAGAACTGTCGGCCACGCTGGACGAAATTTCATCCATCGTAAAGACGGCCAGCCAATCCTCATGGCCGTGATCGGAAGCACTCCGTTTGAGCGTGGTGATGAGGAGGAAGGGTTTCTGATTGTCACGGCCGCGGCTGATAAAGGTCTCGCTGATATCCATGACCGGCGCCCGCTTGTCCTGATACCTGACGCCGCCCGGGAGTGGATGAAACAGGACGTTTCGGGTAAGGAAGCTGAACAAATTGCCGCTGATGCCGCTGTGTCAGCTGATATATTCTTTTGCATTCAGGGTTATAAAAAAGAAAGAAAAGTTAAAGATGCTTTTAAGGGGGGAACTCCCGGCCTAATTGCATCTCTGATGCTGATGGCTGTAGTTCAATTTGTTAAGGATGAAAACGACTGTTCGAATAAATATGGATATGGTAATCTGCCAGCTTCAGTGTGTGAGACACTTAAGGGACCTGGATTCAGATAACGCACGCCCGGTACGTCTCCTGGACACGCCGTATATCTTAATTTGCCATAGGCAAATATCACAACTTTGTTGTTACACCACGTGTCAAAGCTCAATTGAAATGTCCGTTATCCGGCTCAATTAAAATGACCACTTTGATCTCTCATTCTCTTTACTGATAGACTTTCCTCCGACTGAAACAACAGGATGATTGAGCCCATGCTTCGATACGAGTTAACGCCGAACAATGCAGGTTTTATACTGTGGGGAGATTCAGAAGCCCTGAATGAATTACATGAACTCATTCATTACATCGTGGATGAAAGCCCACTGATTAAAGTTAAAGACGGATTTATGTTATCCCTTGCCTATGATATTCGTAAAGCACGGGAAGGTAATCGTCGTGTTGAGCAACATCAGTATGATCAACATGATACATATAAGCTTTATGGTGTTGAGCTTTTATGGCCTCTGGTCCTGGTACAGTCCTCAATACTCAGAAACTCAATGGGTTATATTCAGACAGACAAAAACCAGCTGTCTGTCATGTATGCCTTTGAATACCTGATAGAATCAGCATTAACAGAGTCTGAGAGAACAACGTCGAATGATATTATGCTAACAGTAAAATATGCATCAGACTCTGATTTTAATTTCATTGAGGATAATATTGACAGCAGGTGCTGCTATTTTATCAGCTTATCTCCGGAGCAAAGAAAAAAGCAGTTAATCAGTATTGTTCGTTCTTTTCATTCATTATGGGGTAAGTATGCCTGTGAAAAGCAGGACATAAAGATGCTGAACGAAATGAATAATACATCATGGGTCTGGCCGGACAATATCAACTGGTGAGCAACCACTGTCCGGCCAGTGAGTACCATCAGCGGGCTCTTTTACCAAAAATGTCCTATGAACGTGACTGAAGCTGTTTGAGTGCTTCGAGCATGTCATCATTATCCAGTGAGCGCTGGGATTTCTTCCCTTCCTGCTTTGGCCGTCGTCGGGAAGGGCCATCTCCAGCGGGAATTGACTGAGAGCGCGTGTTATCCCGCTTGCTCTGCACCAGACTGATAAACTCCAGGGTTCGGCCAAGACGCTTGTTATCGACAATCGCGCCCTGGTCGATTTCTGACAGTCGGTCGTAGGTAGAGTAGGGAAGTAGCGTACCGTTCAGGCGCAGCTCTTTTCTGCCATCAGGATAGTGATACACATCGATATATTTACCTATTGCACGGCGACTCAGTTCGCTGTCTTCAATCAGGTACAACATTTTATCATATTGTATCGTCAACGATTTTGAGACTTTACGTTTTTCACGAACAGTGAAAATAAGCCCCAGGTCCTCATCATGTTCTACAGCACGGTGTACGTCAAAATCATGTCGCGGTACTTTGCCAAAACGGCGGTTATAGTCAGCCATATAGGCCTCAGCGAAGTCATTTGCAGCCTCCATTGAACAAATGCCCTGTAACCGCAGCTCTTTGACCAGACGATCCTGTAAAGTGAGGTGAGCTCGTTCTACACGCCCTTTGGCGGGACTGGTTTCTGCACAGATAGTCTGGATGTTCAGTTCATGCATGGCTCGCCCAAACTGAGTATGCCCGTCTCCGCCTGTGGCGTGTTTATTGTTAACACGAAAAACACCGGCTTTATCGCTGTACAGTGCCAGCGGTTTACCATGCTTATCGATATAGCGCCGCGTGGCTTCGAAGTAAGAAAACGTGGACTCCGATTTAACAAACAACAGTTCCATCAGTTTGCTGGTTGCATCATCAACATAGACCAGCGCGGTGCAGGCCGGGCCACGGCCTTCAAACCAGTCGTGATCACAGCCATCTATTTGTATCAGCTCACCAGTACACGGACGCCGGTACCGTGGTTGAGGGATCCTTGCGGCACGTTGTTTACGGGGAACCCATAAGCCCCAGCCCGCACCATGATGCGCCGGACAGTTTCTTTGCCAAGAAACAGTCCGTGGAGTTCTTCGAGCTTTTCACGCGCCAGAGTCGGACCGAAATCAGCATAACGCGTCTTGATCAGTTCCAGAGCCTGATCTGCGAGCCCGGGTGGCAACTGGCGGTTACCACGCATGCCACATCGTCTGCTGGCCATACCAAGCGGTCCCCCTTCACGGTAACGGGCAAGAAGTCTGCGGCATTGCCTGTCGCTGATACCGAGGTGCTCGGCCGCACGGCGCGTTGTGATGCGACGTTCAATGACGTCCTGTATAATCTTGATCCGGTTGATCTCTTTCAAAGTAAACACTCCTGAGCTTTCTGCGCTCATGATATGCCTCCCGGTAGTTTAAACGGACCAGTGAAGCTTACCATAGCGCGGACATCTGAATTGAGCCACAGGCGGACATTACTATTGAGCCATTACAACATCTGTCAATGCAGTTTTAAAATGTCACCTCTTTCTGCAAGATAGAAAGGGCACTTTCAGCCTATGTCATTTTCATCAACACATATTAATGTGACTGCTGCGTTATCCCACTAAACCAATTCATAAAACAAAAGTTAAATATGTATGACTGGAATAATACGCATAACTAAATAATCTTAACGAGAAGACATCCGTATCAACGGGACCTTCAATCATTGCATTTCTGGTTCTAAATGGGTTCTATATCCAACGGAAGTGGAAACCAAATGTCTATCTGTTTGTAATAAATACCATTACGTGACAGACAACAATCTGCATATTTTTTGAAAGAGTCTCCACATGGACAAATATTTTCTGGTGATAATACTCCGTCATGTTCTTTCGCCTTATATTTCCAAGTTGAAATATTGAAAATTTGATGTGGGGATTGTATATACTTGACAACATTAATTAAAGTTGAATAGTTATAATTATCACCATCACTAGAGAAAAAAACGCTATATTTGTTAACGGGATTACTAACTACGTCATAAGAAATTAATTCAAAATCGGTCACTTCATCAAAGCAAAGAACTCCATTGTAAAGTTTGTTTTTAACATGACCGCAATCATTAATAAAACCACGAGTTGTATTACATACTGAGCATTTCACTTCTTTTATTATTTCACGAGAACTACCGAAGAGTTTATATGGGAATAAAGCCTGCCAATTACATACCATTCTGGCTAAGAAGTTAACACCATACAAATTAATTTCAGGCAGATACTCATTATTTTCTTTGATGTGTATTAAATCTATTTCTATTCTTTCAAGTTCTACCCACGCTTCATAAAAATCACCTCTTGTTAGTAGATTAATAACTTGAATGTATTTTAAATGAGCCTGTAGAATTGTTTTGTATAAAAACAATCTGTTTGACTCATTATTTAAACTCAAGAATTGAGACTTTATTAACTCGGCATTAAGATAATCAAGAATAGCACCATCTTCTTGAGTAATACTCATCCAGCCCTTTAATTTTCCGTGAATATCCATATGTAATCTTATTTAATTTTATTAATTACTTTTAAAACATCTTCTACTTTGCCAGAAACAGTGTATTTTACATGCTTCCCAGATTTAGCTTTTTTAATTATAGAGACTTGAACGTCTATATCTCTAGTCCCAAAGTTATCAATTTTCTTCTGAATATAATTTGAAATAAGATTTACTAAAAAAGGTACCATTATTGATGTGGCAAAAAATGTACCTAACGTTAACGTTATACTGTTTAATTGCAGGTACGAAACACCATTGGGGTCTCCGTACACTTTAACATTAGAATGTGAGTGCTTGGTGAACTGGAAAAAATCCAGTGCATTACCTCCAGTTATTTTTGAGCTATCAAAAACGATCGCAATCTCATCATCTTGAGGTTCATATGAAGAAATTATTTTTACTTCTTCAGATTCATCACTCATTTCACTCAAAGTAATGGGGTTCATTCTCAATTCCTTGTTTTATATTTTTACATTCAAATTATACTTAACGACTGGGCGATTTTTTGCTTCATTCCTTTTCCTGCTCATCTTGTTTTACCTGAGAAAGTCTCAGTACTGTCACGAGCCGTTTGTAGTTATCGACAACCAGCCTCTGTCCGACACACATCAGGCCTGGCATCCAAGGGATCAATGCCCGATACCGGCAGGTTAGTGTGCCAAAAATACCCATGAAGATCAATCTCCTGCGGAAAATTGGGCCGCAATTAGTTTCATTGTCCTTTCCATACCCTGATAGACAGTCGCATCTGTAATGTTTAGCCTTGCGAGTTCCTTCAGGATTCTAGCTTTGTTTCTGATCACTATCTTTTCGACTTTAAACTCTTGCATAGCATCATCAGGGTTTGATACTAAATCGGGATAAACAGCATTATTCCCGAACAATAAGAATGCACCTGACTGAGATGACATTCTTTCATTGTTATTTCGTCCTTTAACAAAGATTAACCTTTCCAAATCTGTTGGTATAATTACATCTTTAAAATAAGGTTTTTCATCCTTAATGTAATGTATGAGTTTTTGACAAGCTTCAATTTTGTTGAAAGCATCCCTGTCCATTTTGCAATCCAGCTGATCTTTCAGTGTTTGGCTAAGCATTGATATATTTGAGATGCAACTTACTGTATCAGAGTCAAAAAACTTTATACGTTCTCTTTTTGTTTTGAAAATAATCACATGCCCATTAATATCATTATCTGGTTCATTATTATTAATATCACAACAAGCAAAATAGAGTGCGATAAGAGGATTTGATGTTATATCCAACAAGCGAGTTGGTAGTCCGTAATGTTGCATTCTTACTAACTTGTCCAGCATTGTTTTGTCGTCAACAAACTCAGCTGGCCTTGCTGTTAGGGCTTCACGGACTAAGCTTGATTCATTGTGTAAATGCTTAAAGTTACCTTTTTTGTTTTTCCTGAAAACAGATGGCGCCAACTCATAAGACACATCAGAATGTCCGCGATAAAAGATCTCTTCATCTTCTTTATGTTCTTGTTCTAAAACACACGCCATGAAACTTTGAACATTATCAATTATTGGGTAATTATCGATTTCATCGGGAAGTGCTTCGGCAGGAGGGAGTGGCATGCTTCTTGTTGTTATATTTAGAAGGGCTAGCGTTTGATTTAAATCGCGAGCCTTTATTCCCCAGTGAGTACGTTTCAATCCATATGAACCTAATTCTAAAACTGTTTGATATAACTCTTTGTCTATCACGACCACATCATCTTGTGAATGAGTGATTTGGAAATAAAACTCAACGTTTTTGTTAACTGTTCGTAGATTTGATATAACACCAAGCCGAAGAGTTATGTACTCAACACCATTTCTGGAATAAAGCTCTGACATGAATAACGTAGGTAATTTCTCAATATAAGATAGTGCCTTGTCATTCAAAGGGGTTAACTTCAGTCGGATGTCCTCAGAGGTGCCTTCTAACATGCGGGAGATTGGGAAGTCACAACTACCATTAACCTTTTCATACATGGGCCAATGTTCAAAATAGTCAGGTTCTCCGCCCATAATTAGATTAAACATTAAAAATTAATCCTTATATTAAATTAGATGAGTGTTTGACAATCCATTCAATTGCACCAGGGGTGCGAATCCAGGATTTTAAATTATTATTCACGTAATATATGGCTTCATCCATTTCACCTAACGTAATATATCCACTGTTAGACTTTGGTTGCAATCTGCGCTTCGATAACAAGCCGGGGATGTGTCCATTAGAATCAATCGCAATTCTTGCGATATCACCGGCATCAGGGGATGACTGTCTGTAGGCGAGAAGGGCGCGTGTATACTGAAGATACGGGCACACATCTTCTGAATAATCATCCAGTAGTAAGGTCAGCTCGTCCACCATTTCCAGTTCGAGATAATAGCCAGTTAATAAATGACGGATCCCCTGGTTATCGTTCGGGTTTAGCTTCAGCATTTCGCGGCAGTGAGCCATAGCCGGATAAAAATTACCTGACTCCCATAAGGCCTCAGCCAAAGCTGCTTTTGCTCTCATATATGGACGTGTTTCGACAAATCCCCAGAAACGTCCTGCGAACTCCTGAAAATCCTCGCCAAGAGCAATGCTGGCTGCGTACAAAGCCGTCTCCAGATTCCCGATTTTTGACTCAGGAGGTTCTTGAGATAACTCGCAGTAGAATGAGTATGCGTCAGCACAGAGCGGGGATTTCTTGATAGCTTTTCTGATGAGTTTCAGCACAACGTCCAGGTCATCAGTTTCCCAGGCATCGAACATGAACTCCTGAGCCGCAGCCAGATCCAGATGTAATTGCTCAGAACTGACAGCATTTTTATACAAATCAACGCGCTTTTTAGTCGGGAATTTAATCATCTCAAGGATCCTTTTGGGGCTCACTGTTCCGGTACTTTGCAGCACTGATGGTCGATTCTATCGCTTTGAACTTGCCACAAACAAGCTCGGGTCTGCCAGAACGGGATTGATAGCCCGGAGCTGTTCCTGGACGCGCACCTGAGCCTTACGGCTGGGCGATTTTTTGCTTCGTTCCCGTTTGCCTTCGCTTTCCCGCTCATCCTGTTTTACCTGAGCCAGTCTGAGTACTGTCCCGAGACGTTTGTTATCAACAATCTGCCCCTGGTCGACGCAGGCCAGCTTATCAAATGCCTGGCACTTAAGGCTCCGGTGCCCATAGTGGAAGGCGAGGGTGCCATCGGGATAATCCAGTACTTTAATTTTTTCACCGGCAAGACGGCTATTTTCTTCTGTTGGGTCCATGAGATAAAGGATCTTATCGTACTGGAATGTCAGTGATTTCGACACGGTACGAACATCATGCCAGGCAAAGATGTCTCTTAACTCACCGGGACTTTCCTGCACCGGTCGATGCAAATCTTTCGGGAACCTGGCCGGACGTGAGAATCGGCGGTTAAAGTCTGCAATGAAAGTGGCAAGCCAGGCATTTGCAGCCTCAATGCCGGTAATACCTTCCAGACGCATTTCTTTGATCAGTCGATCCTGAAGAGTCTGATTCGCACGTTCCACGCGGCCTTTAGCTTCAGAGCTGTTGGCACATATAAGCTCGATTGCCAGGTCATAGAGCACACGTCCGAACTGGGTAACGGTGGTATTGCGGTTCTCCGGACCACTGACGCGAAATATTGCGTGTTTGTCACTGTACAGCGATACCGGTTTCCCATGCTGCTCAATGTATTCCCGGGTTGCCAGCATGTAGTCAAAGGCTGTTTCTGACTCGCTGAACCGCAAATGCATCAGGCGGCCGGTGGCATCATCGATAAATACCAGAAGGCAGCATTTTGGCGCACGGCCTTCAAACCAGTCATGGTGGGAGCCGTCGATCTGGATAAGTTCACCCAGGCAATCACGCCGATGTCGGGGTTGATAAACCCGTGACTTGCGACGAGCATGCGGAACCCAGAGTCCGTCCGATGTCATCCAGTTGCGGACAGTCTCGATTGAAAGCCGGATATCATGACGCTCTCTGAGTTTTTCTGCGGCCAGTGTAGGTCCAAAGTCGCTGTAGTTTTCACGTATCAGCGTGAGTACGCGTAGTTTGAGAGATTCGGTCAACCGACGGTTGCTGGGATGACCGCGTTTGCGGCTGACAAGTCCTTCAGCACCAGAAACCCGGTAACGATTGATAAGCCGTTGCGCCTGACGTTCTGAGATGCCAAGCTGTGACGCTGCATCGCGACGGCGTAGGCGCTTCTCACAAACAGCCTGTATAACTGGCAAGCGATGAATCTCTTTATCTGACATGGTCACCAACATCCGTTGAGTCCCTTAGAATTGCATTCAGTTTAGCTTACTCTAAGGTGACGTTTCTATCTGGATAAAAAGTGACATTACTAAATGGTTCTAACAACATCAGTGCGGATAACAAAGATTATGTTAAATCTAATAATAAAAGACATAAAAATCAATATGTTGAGGCAGTGGCCTGCTACTTTCCCACTCCAGCAACCAGTCATGGAAGCTTTAGAAACAGAGTCCTCTCATGAGTTTGTGATGCCTTAAATCCATGGTGAGCATAGAAACCTTTGGCTTCTTCAGTAAGCGCATGAACCATTATCGCACGAACGCCAATGTTCTCAGCTACGCGATAACACCGTAGAACTGCATCGTGGAGTAAATCGGCACCAACCCCTTTTCCGTGCAATGAGACATCTACCGCCAGGCGAGCGAGTATAATCACCGGTATAGGATCTGGCATGTTACGCCGAAGACTGCCTGTAGCTTCCGTATGGTTAACGCTACCGGTGGCCAAAGAGTAAAAACCAGCTACTTTCTTCGTACCCTTCTTGCAAACAACGAACGTTCGGGCAGCACCAAGAGCTTGATTTTTTAAACCTCTCTGTTTTAGCCATTCATCGAGGACTGTCTCTCCACTGACGAACTCAGCCAGCTGATGAGCGCTGGATAACGGCTCGGGCGCGGTTATACGTCCCACTGAGGTTTCCTTGCCAGTAGTTCATTAATGGCGGAATCATCCTCGACTGGTGCATCGAGCATATCGATGAACTCTGCATACTGTTCGTCGTTAAAATTGAAAACACGGCGATCAAGGATCACATTCTCCGCAGCCTTGCAGGCCATCTCCAGGATAAAGTCGGTTCGCGATTTATGAAGGATCTCTGCAGCGGCATCGATGAGTGCTCTCTGGGACTCTTTAGCTCTTAGGTTGAGTTGAACATCTGATTTCATACACACCTCTCCTGTATAGCAATTGGTATACAAGAATAACACAACACGAACGTATAGCAAATGCTACACATCTCAAAGTGTCGATAATTAGTTTTATTTTAAATATCATACACTTAATATCAAGTTATGGCTATTCTTCTGCAATGGCCTGCTCACTATCACTGCCGGCACGGCTTCAGTCGGGATAGATGGATTCTTTTCTGGCATTAATGCCATAAAGACAAACACGGTTTTTGTCAGGCAAATGGATACCCATCAGGCGAAGAATAAAGCCGCGCCACCCCCGGTTAACCTGACGGTTATAGTCATACAGGTCTGCATTTTCTTTTGTAAGCTTTGACCATTCATGCATGAGTGTTAGTGCATCGAGCTCGGTGATGTGCTTCACTTCATCGCCGATACGTACTGTGTTAATGCCTCTTCCCGTCA
>JAWETS010000020.1:0-10039 GCA_032480995.1 Veillonella sp.
GGTTGTCAGATCATTCAATGCCCTCTTTAGAGGGCCACCACTAGAGAAAGACCCTTATAGGGTCAGAGCAAACCACCCGTTCTACGGGTGGTTATGATTATAGTTTCAAACTCATTTGATATTTATTTGTTAACATATGAACAATGCATTTTGTTGACGAATGAAATAATGTTGATTATAATCAAGATATTGAATAAATAAAAGGACTGTGATTATATGAGAACATTATTTAAAGCATTATGTAATAATGATTTGAACCTGCCAGGACATAGCGTTATTAAACATATGCATTATGATTCCTCAGGTAGTGATAGAACCGTATGTGAAATTGTATCGAAAGTAGCTAAAACCACCACAATTGGTATTATGGATACGACTGGCTTCTTAATGGTCGATTTACGACCAGTGCCAAAACAATTTAACATTCGTTCTACTATAAACCAACAGGGAACAGATGGTGCTATATCTTTCTCTAAGGAAGAGGTCATACGATTTGTAAATGATATTAATGATACGAACCCCATCCATCGTGAGAATCCTTATGTTGTTCCTGGCTGCATGATTTTAGAAACGATGTGGGATTTTTGGAATATTAGTAAATCTGCTCTGCAAATGGCGATTTATTTTCATGCACCAGTTATTGCAGATGACAAGGTAACTTTGGTGGAATATCCTGAAGATGCTCATGTAGAAGGTTACATTGGCGATACATTGGCATTTTCGGCTACGTTTTTTGGTGAAAATGAAGATTCATCATCTTTGAAACAAAGATGTATTAGTTAGAGGTAATTATGGAAACAAGACGTTTAACAAAAATGGCTTTATTAACAGCCTTATTATGTATTTCAGCATATATTTCTTTCCCATTGCCATTTAGTCCCGCTATGGTAACGGCTTTGACTTTGGTAGCCACATTAATCGGCCTATTGTTACAGCCTAAGGATGCACTTATCGTATTTATCATTTATATTTTGCTTGGTGCAGTTGGGTTACCAGTATTTGTTGGCGGTACGGCTGGTCTTGGCAAATTGTTGGGACCAACAGGTGGCTTTATTTTTTCTTGGCCAGTTGCATATACATTACTAAGTATATTTAAAGGTTCTAAAAAAAGCTTTTTCTCTTATGCCTGGCGATCTCTTGTGATTACCATTCCTGTAGTGTACCTCTTTGGTGTAGCAGGTTTTATGATTGTTACAAAAACAGAACTTTGGGCGGCCTTGCCTGTAGTCATGTTCCCATTTATTCCTGGAGATATCGTAAAATGTCTGGTTGCTTCTTGGTTAGCAACTAAAGTTAAAATTTAGAATACAATTAAAGTGGCATTCTGCGGGATGCCTCTTTTTTGCTTTTAATAGAAGGAGTATATATGTCAGTATATATTCATGGTGGGCTTAGAAGTCCTATCGGCGTTTTAAATGGACAATATAAACATATGAGACCCGAGATTTTGGGCTCTCAAGTAATTGATGAAATAATTAATCGTTATACTATTTCACATATAGATGGAATCTTCTGTGGTAATGCAGTTGGTACTGGTGGTAACCTTGGCCGTCTCATGGGTCTTATGTGTAATTTACCAAATTCTGTGCCTGCTATCACCGTTGATATGCAATGTGCCTCAGCTTTGATGAGTATTGAGATAGCATATGCACATATTGTGTCTGGTATTATGGATTCTGCTATTGCAGGCGGTATTGAAAGTTCGTCGTTACAGCCAGAGCGGGTGTATGCATCTGGGGATGACCGAGAAGGTCCCTATAAGGTAGCTCAATTTACGCCCCAAGATCAATCGCCTTTAGCTATGCTCAAAGGGGCCGAGCGGACTATTCATAAATACAATGTAACAAAGGAAGATTTATATCCGCATATTATTGGCAGTCATCAAAGAGCATCAGCAGCTTTAGATAACCCATATTTACAGTCATATATTATGCCTATTACTATAGATGGTAAAAGATGTATAGATGAATGTATTCGACCTACGATGAACGAAAAACTCTTGTCTAGGATGAAACCTTTGTTGGGAGCTGACTCTATTACAAATGCAGGCAATGCGTGTTTAACTCATGATGGAGCGGCCTTTGTATATTTATCTAATAAAAAAGGTCCTTTTAAAATTCATAGCGTTAAACCTTGGGCAGGAAATCCTCAGTTTAGTCCGGAGGGCGCTCTTGAAAGCACAGAAGGCATTTTAAAACGTACAGGTTTAACTATGGATGATATTGATGTGGTGGAATGGAATGAAGCTTTTGCCATCATTGATGTTCTTTTTAACAAGGCGTACCCTAATCACATTAAAAAATATAACATGCTTGGAGGTGCCTTAGCTTATGGACATCCCTATGGATGTTCTGGTGCCATATTAGTGCTTCACTGTATGGCTGCTTTAGAATCTTGTGGTGGTCGCTATGGTTTATGTGCTATTGCTGGTGCAGGGGGCACAGGTACGGCTTTAATTATGGAACGCATGTAATATGACAATTATTGAACGCTTACAACAGCATAAAGATTTAGAGCCCCATAAAATGGCTTTAATCGTAGATGACATACAATATACATATGGTGAACTATATGATGCTATTCTATCGGTAGATATTAATAATACAAGTCGCATTGTAAATCTTACTCAGTCTAAAAAGACATTAAATACTAAGATTCTTTTAATTCAGGAACTGTCGTTTGTTGAACAACTTACACAGTGGCTTGGGGCATTACATAAAGGTAATATTCCTATGGTATGTCACAATGAGATGGATACGGCTTATGTAGATGAGCTAGCTCGTGTTATAGCCTATGAAGGTGTACCGCCATTAGCTGATTTTGGGGTACTTACATCGGGGACTACGGGACAACCAAAACCTTTGTGGAGACGAGAAATGTCTTGGCGCGATTTTTTTGATATTCAAAATGATATTTTTCATATAAACAAAGATACTAAAATCTTTTTACAGGGAAACTTTAGTTTCACAGGTGTTAGCAATATGGTCATTGCCTCTTTATGGGCTGGAGGGACTGTTGTTACAACGAGTTCCTTGCGTCCTAGTAGATGGATGCAGCTTATAGAGGAATACAATGTAGACCATATATATGCATTACCAACGAAACTACGATTATTGGTTCGACATTGTAAAAGTAAATTATCATCCATTAAATACATCATTGCAGGATCTCAAGTTCTGGATCGACAATTAATGGAACAGTTACAACATATATGCCCTGATATGGAGTTTATCTTGTACTATGGTGCATCAGAGCTTAACTATATAACGTATTGCACTGGTAAAGAATGGTTAGCGCGAGAAGGTACGGTAGGGAGACCATTTCCAACCGTGAAAATCGCAGAGAATGATAATGTCATTTATGTGACAACAAATTATCGTATTGAAGGGATTCCCAATACGTATACTGTAAATGATTGTGGATACATTGATAGTGACGGGTATCTTATGTTTAATGGGAGAGCAGGTGACGTAATCAATAAAGGGGGATATAAAATTTCTATCCCAGAGATGGAATTGTATTTACAATCCTTACAAGGGGTTTCCGAGGTTGCTATTATCGATATTGCTGATGAGATACGAGGAGAAGACTACGTAGTTTATATGGTGCTAGATGGTGAGGCTAGATTGAGTGAAGTTATAGAACTTATTCATAATAAAAGACCTCCTGTAGAGTGGCCAAAAGCTATAATAGAAATTCCTATGTTACCCCTTACGGAATGCTCAAAAGTTGATAAACGAAAGTTAAAAGAGTGGTATAATAAAGGGTAAACATTTTTTGTACTACAAGGAGGCATCATGCAGATTAATAAGGCGGCGCTAGAGATTTTCGACTTTACATCCTCGTTAGCTGTATATTCTGAACATGAATTAAAGGTTGGGGATCAAGCTATACAAGATTATATAGCAAATCATGTAGTTAAGGCTTTTAAAGATCCAGGGGCTAGAACCGGAACCCTACATGATGCGAGTCCTGTAGGCAAACAATTAGTAGACTATAAAAATGGAGCGCTTAAGTTTATTGATTTATGTAAGAATTTAGGTGAAAGCTTGTTTACATACATGAAACAAGCTACTGATTTTGTTGTTATTGATACAATTATCTGTGAAGCCGTTACGGATATGCCTTATGTTTGTATTCTTTTGTGTCAAGCTCATGATGCTTTTACCCATCAATTATTCAGTGAAGATGATGGTACATTGGCTACAGAACTCGTTTCTCATAAGGCAGTACTACCTATGCCATCACAAAAATTACGGGCCTTTGCATCTATTAATCTCTCTAATTTTAGTGTTCGTATTTTTGAACCTAAAGGTGAATTTGATGGTGAGGTATCCTATATCCTAGCAGATAAGGTCTTGCAATTAGGGACTAATCAATCCTCGCGAGATACGGTGAGAAAGGTAAAGACTATCGTAGATAAGGTGGCTCAAGCTCATGAGTCTGATGGCGTTGTTGAGTTGACAACCGCTAAATCTATGATTGCTAAAAATGCAGAAGTATCAGATACCGTTGATCCTGTTCGTATTGTAGAAGAGGTATTTAAAGCGAATCCTATTCAACAAGAGGCGGCAAAGAAAGAATTAGCTGATGCGGATATGCTGCGTCCTTTGCCAGTAAATCGTGAGTTCGCCACGAAGGTTGGAGAGCATCATAAGATTAAAACAGATACAGGTATTGAGATTTCATTTCCTGTAGAATATATGAAAAATCGTGAGTTTATTGAGATAAAAACTAATGATGATGGTACTTTGCGTATTGAATTAAAAAATATTAATAAAATCATAAATAAATAGTAATGAAAAATTATATTTGTCTATAGAAATATATTATGTAATGATTAAATTTATTTGCTATGCTAGTATATGGAGGTTATGATGAGTAAAGAGAAACATAAAAAAACAAATGCATTACGTATTTTAGATACTCATAAGATACCTTATAGTATTAGCGAATATGAGTGGTCTGAAGAGCGTGCTGCTGGCCTTCATGTAGTAGAAGCATTAAAACTCGATGAGAAACAAGTCTTTAAAACATTAGTTGGCAAAGGTGACAAAACTGGATATGTAGTATTCTGTATTCCTGTGGCTGAAGAGTTAGATATGAAACAGGCAGCACGTGTTAGTCATAATAAGTCTGTAGAGCTTGTTCATGTTAAGGATTTGTTAAGTATTACAGGTTATTTGCGCGGTGGATGTTCTCCAGTAGGCATGAAAAAAGCATTTCCTACCTATTTTGATGCTACTATGGAACCCCAAAAGTTTGTATATGTAAGCGCAGGTTTACGCGGGATGCAAATGAAGGTAAATCCAAAGGATTTGGCATCTGTCGTAAATGCTGAATTTGTTGAACTGACAATGGACCATTAAGGGGGGCGTATGGCAAAAAAGTTTTATGCTGTTCGTCAGGGTCGTGTGCCAGGAGTTTACACTACATGGTCTGACTGTGAGAAACAAGTAAAGGGCTATGGTGGTGCTATCTACAAATCATTTTCCACAGAAGTAGAAGCACGTGCTTTTGTAGAGAATTCAGGTTTGTCTTTAAGTGATTTTATGAGCGCTAAAAAGAGTGAACTTAAATCGCCACAAGAAGTGAAGTTTAAATCTAAAAATTCTAGGCCTATAGGTTCTAGTTCTAGTATTCAAAGTAAAGTATCAGCAAGTGTTGTGAAACCAGATTTTACTATTCCAAACTATATGGTTGGGTATATCGATGGTAGTTATAATAAAGAGACTAATACTGTTGGGGCAGGTGGGGTTATCTTTTTGAATGGCAAGAGGAAAACTTTTTCTTTTTCCTCTACTGATGAACGATATACATCGTTTTGGAATGTAGCTGGTGAGTTGTTGGCTGCTATGCATGTTATGAAATATGCTGTTGATAATGGAATTTCTGAATGCTCACTTTACTATGATTATATGGGCATAGAAATGTGGGCTACTAAGAGATGGAAACGTAATAATGAGCTAACCAAAGAGTATTCAGCATTTTATGATTCTATAAAAAATCATGTGCGAGTATACTTTCACAAGGTGGCTGCTCATACAGGCGATACATATAATGAAATGGCTGATGCACTAGCAAAACAAGGTGCAGGTATTTAAAGATATTAGAAGGGAGGGCGCTATGAATATATGTGTTACTGGTGGGGCCGGATTTATTGGGTCCCATTTAGTTGATAGATTAATTGAATTAGGGCACGATGTACTCGTTATAGATGATTTATCTACAGGTATGCGCTCCTTTGTACATGAAGATGCTCGATTTATTGAGATGGATGTACGAGATCCAAAATTACTATCTGTATTTGAAGAGTTTAAGCCGTCTATCGTATTTCATGAAGCGGCGCAAACAATGGTTCAATCCTCCATGGAGAACCCAAGTTATGACTGTGATGTAAATCTAATAGGGCTTATTAATGTTCTCGATGCTTGTCGTAAAGTGAAAGTTGAACAATTTTTAATGCCTTCATCAGCTGCTGTATATGGTGACTTGGCAGTATTGCCATTGACTGAAGACTTGAGTGGTATGCCTTCGTCTTTTTACGGCTTGACAAAGCTTACTGCAGAAGGTTATTTGCGAATTTATCATGAAGCTTTTGGATTAAATACAGTATGCTTTAGATATGCAAATGTATATGGACCACGTCAAGGTGATGGCGGTGAAGGTGGTGTTATCAGTATTTTCAACCGCTTGATTGTCAAAGGGCAAGCATTAACTGTATTTGGTGATGGTGAGCAAACTAGAGATTTCATTTATGTAGATGATGTGGTAGATGCTAATATTAAGGCTATGGAGAATGGTCAATGCACAGGTATTTATAATGTATCTACCAATATGGGAACATCTGTGAATGAGTTGATTACGCGATTCCGGGCTATTAGTGGGACAGATTTTATGGTTTATTATGAAAATGAACGTATAGGGGATATTAAACATTCGCGCTTAAGTAATGTGAAAGCTGAACGTGATTTTGGTTTTATTGCCACTACAACATTAGAAGCTGGTTTACAAAAGACATTGGAATATTTTAAAGCTCATCATAAGTAAGAAAAATAAGGTTTGGGGATATGAGTGATACGCAATTTTGGGTGACCGTAGGTATTTGGAATCTTATCGTATTTAGTCTGTATGGATATGATAAATTATGTGCCATTAATGGATATGATCGAATTTCAGAGTTTACATTATTATTTTTAGCGTTTGCCTTTGGGGGTGTTGGTGCTTTATTAGGCATGGTCCTATGGCGTCATAAGACGTTAAAGCTTAAATTTAAATTAGCCATTCCTTTTGCATTACTTTGGTCTGTATATGCAGTTGGATTCGGTTATGGCTTGTGGGTAAAATGATTGTATAAACTAATATTTTATTCATTCTTTTATGGTATAATAAAAAAATATTGTACATAAAATGTCAGTGAAGGAGATATTTGATGTTGCGATTACAATCAGGTTTTGAGTTAGATTATGCTAATATATATAATGAAAGTTGCATACAAGAACGCGATGTGAATAATTTTGAACGAGCTATACAAAATGTATGGCGTCATACAAATATTTTGCGTTCTACAGGCTTCGAAGAAGGTCATGTTTCTAAAGATGGTTTACCTGAACCTGTGTTGTTTTACCAACTTCCATATATTTCAGAAGATGGTATCAATACACCAGATATGTTAGAGCGGCTCTACGAATTACGTGACTATGCACGCCATAATATTGATACGGTTGTATCTCTAGGTATTGGGGGCTCCTATTTGGGAAGCAAAGTTATTTTTGATGTGCAATGTGGAGCATTTTGGAATAACTACAGTGCAGAGGAACGCGACGGCTATCCTAGAATGTACTTTGCAGGCTTTAATGTGGATGGTGATTACTTAGTAGGGCTAATTCGTACGTTAGAGTGTCAAGCTCAGAAAAAAGGTCCTGATTATAAGGTGATGCTCGTTATTAATTCTAAGTCTGGATCTACCATTGAACCTATGGCTAACTTCATGATTTTGGAGAAGGCTTTACAAGATCGTAATATTAACTACGAAGTGATAGCTGTTACAGATGTATCTGATGATGAACATCCTACGATTTTACGATCTATGGCGATAGAAAATAATTGGAAGACCTATAGTATTCCTTATGGCGTAGGTGGTCGTTTCTCTGTATTTACAGAAGTTGGTTTTGTAACGGCCGCTCTTGTAGGATTTGATATTGAAGGATTTTTAGCTGGTGCTGCATCTATGGATGTAGCATGTCAAGAAGAAGACATTTTTAAAAATCCAGGCCTTTTAAGTGCATTATTGAAATATATTGCATCTGAACGATATGGTCGTATTATAGAGGTGTTTATGCCTTATAGTGAAGCACTCCACTCATTATCTGATTGGTATGTACAGCTCCTATCCGAATCTCTTGGAAAAATGAGTAATACTTGTCTACCATATGGCCGCACGCCAGTAGCTGCAGTAGGTACTATGGATATGCATGCTCAAGTTCAAGAGCATCAAGAGGGGCGCCTAAATAAGGTAGTTCAATTTATTAAGGTTAAGGACTGGAAACATAATCTCATTGTTCCAGATTCTTATAGTCAATATGAACGTTTACACTCTCTATCTGATGTAGGCATTTGTGATATTTTAAACATTGCTTTAGATGCTAATAGAGAAGCCTTGTCTAGTGACAATCGTTTTAACATGACTATAACTGTACCAACATTAAACGCATTCCATTTAGGGGAAATTATGTTTATGCATTGTTGGGCCGTTTATTTTGAGTCCATTTTTGCGGGCGTTGATGCTTTTGATCAACCAGGGGTAGAGGTTTATAAGCGTCTCATTGGGCCCAAATTGGCTCGAGCAAAGGATGTACATAATTCATGAGGGGGAACTATGAATATTTTAGTAACAGGTGGTGTTGGTTATATTGGGAGTCATACTGTACGTGCTTTACAACAAGCAGGATATACACCAATCATTGTAGATAATTTATCTCGAGGGCATGTAGAATCTATTCCTGAAGGGGTAAAGTTCTACAATATGGATATTGCAGATCCTAAACTAGTAGGCATTATGAAAGAACATAACATCCTAGGTGTAATGCATTTTGCTGCTCACTCACAAGTTGGTGAATCCATGCAAAATCCAGCTATTTATTATGAAAATAATGTAGTTGGTTCCTATCACCTTATTGAGTCTGCTCGTACCGCAGGTATAAAGCATTTTGTATTTTCTAGTACGGCTGCTGTGTATGGTGAGCCAAAGGTAGTGCCTATTCGTGAGGATGCTCAACTGCAACCAACAAATGTATATGGTCGCACTAAATTGATGATAGAAGAAATGATGTCTGATTATAGTTCTATCTATGGTTCTACATATGTTGCGTTGCGTTATTTCAATGCGGCCGGTGCAGATCCGTCTGGTATGATTGGAGAAGACCATCATCCTGAAACTCATTTGATTCCACTTGTGTTAGATGCGGCTCGCGGTAAAAGAGAGCATATAACTGTATTTGGTACTGATTATGATACGGCTGATGGCACATGTGTACGCGACTATATTCATGTCAATGATTTAGCAACTGCTCACGTATTGGCTATGGACTACTTACGTAAAGGCGGAGAATCTCAAGTATTTAATCTTGGTAGTGGCAATGGATTCTCTGTAAAGGAAATCATCGAGACTGCAAAAGAGGTTACAGGTATCGATATTCCTGTTCAATATGGTGATCGCCGTGCTGGTGATCCAGGAACATTAATTGCATCCTCTGAAAAAATTAAAAATTTACTTGGTTGGGATCCTAAATTTAGTAATGTTGCTGATGTTATCAAAGATGCATGGCATTGGCATACATCTCATCCAGATGGGTTTAGTAGTAAATAAAGAACAAATAGTTTTGATTTGTCAATATAATGAATGACTCTATTAGTCACCGTGGTGACTGGTAGAGTCATTTTTTTGTACGCCGAATAGGCATGACTAAACCCCCAGTTAAACTGGGGGTCGGTAAAAATTCTTAGAGAAAAGGAAAGAACCTCCTAGTGATAGAATGAA
>JAWETS010000021.1:0-5650 GCA_032480995.1 Veillonella sp.
TTAACAAATATCACTTGGGATGCTGACCATATCACAAGCGGTCAAGCTGCAACAGAAGATCAATTGAAAGTTGTTGATAAGAAAATTACTGACAATGGTAGTAACTTGACTAAGAAGGGCTTGAACTTCAAAGGTGATGACGCTACAAGTATTCATAAAGATCTTGGCGAAACATTAGATGTTGTAGGTGGTACTTCCGATAAAGCTAAATTGTCTGACAATAACATCGGCGTGGTATCTGAAAACGGTAAGTTGAATGTTAAACTTGCTAAAGAGTTGACTGGCTTAACAAGTGTAACAACTGGTGCTACAACAATTAATAACGAAGGTTTAACAATTGGTGGTAAGAAATTCGTTACAGCTAACGGTTTTGATGCTAACAATACACAAATCAAAAACGTAAAAGCTGGTACTGACGGCAATGATGCAGTTAACTTGAATCAATTGAATGAAGTTAAAAATGCGTCTAACACTACAGTTGAAGGTAGCGAAAACATCAATGTTAACTCCACAGTAGACCCTAATACAAAAGCTAAAACTTACAAAGTAGCATTGAAAGACAATGTAACTTTAGGTTCTGGCAATAATGCAATCAACATCAACGGTACTACAGGTATTGTAAAAGCTGGTGACGGTGCTAATGCTGTGACTATCAATGGTACAAACGGCACTATCAACTCCGGTAAAGTGACTGTTAACGGTGCTGCTGGTACTGTAAACAACTTGACAAACATTACTTGGGATGGCAAAAACTTCACAAGTGGTCAAGCTGCAACAGAAGACCAATTGAAAATTGTTGATAAGAAAATCACTGACAACAGCACTGACTTGACTAAGAAAGGCTTGAACTTCCAAGCTGATTCTGGCGAAGTAATTCATAAAGATCTTGGTCAAACATTAGATGTTGTAGGTGGCATTACTGAAAAATCTAAATTGTCCGACAACAACATCGGTGTAGTATCCGAAAATGGTAAGTTGAATGTTAAACTTGCAAAAGATTTAACAGGCTTGAACAGCGTAACAACTGGTCAAACAACTATCAACAACGATGGCTTGACAATCAACAACAAACAATTCGTTACAGATAATGGTTTCAACGCTAACAATACGCAAATCAAAAACGTAACAGCTGGCGTAGAAGATAACGATGCTGTAAATGTTAAACAATTGAACGATGTAAAAGCTGCATCTAATACAAAAGTAAAAGGTAGCAAAAACATCGACGTTGATGAAGCTGTAGATCCAACTACAAAAGCTAAAACTTACACAGTTGCATTGAAAGACACTGTAACATTGGGTTCCGGTAACACAGCTGTTAACATCGACGGTACAACTGGTATCGTGAAAGCTGGTAACGGTGCGAACGCAGTAACTATCAATGGTGTAAACAGCACAATCAACGCTGGTAAAGTAGCAATCGATGGTGTAACAGGTAACATCAATGCTGGTAAAGTTCTTGTTAACGGTGCAAACGGTACTGTAAACAACTTGACTAACATTTCTTGGGATCCTGCACACATCACAAGTGGTCAAGCTGCAACAGAAGATCAATTGAAAGTTGTAGATAACAAAATTGATAAGAACACTGAAAACTTGACTAAGAAAGGCTTGAACTTCCAAGCTGACTCTGGTGATTTAATTCATAAAGACCTTGGTCAAACATTGGATGTTGTAGGTGGCGTTTCTGATAAAGCTAAATTGTCTGACAACAATATCGGTGTTGTATCCGAAAACGGTAAGTTGAATGTTAAACTTGCAAAAGATTTAACAGGCTTGAACAGCGTAACAACGGGTCAAACAACTATTAACAATAATGGTTTGACAATTGGTGGTAATACATTTGTTACAAACAACGGCTTCAATGCAAACAATACGCAAATCAAAAATGTTAAAGCTGGTACAGAAGATAGTGATGCTGTTAACCTTAAACAATTGAACGAAGTAAAAGCTGCGTCCGATACTAAGGTAAAAGGTAGCAAGAATATTCACGTTGAAGAAGAAATCAACGATCTTACAAAAGCTAAAACATACACTGTAAACTTGAAAGACACAGTGACATTGGGCTCCGGTAGTACATCAGTTCATTTCGATGGTACAACAGGTATCATTAGAGCTGGCGAAGGTGCTAATGCTGTAAATATCAATGGTACAAACGGTACAATCAACTCCGGTAAGGTAACTATCAACGGTGGTTCTGGTACTGTTAACGATTTGACTAACAGAACTTGGGATCCTAATAAGATTACTAATGGTCAAGCTGCGACAGAAGATCAATTGAAAGTTGTAGACAACAAAATTGATAAAAACACTGAAGACTTGACTAAGAAAGGCTTGAACTTCAAAGGCGACTCCGGTGAAGCTATCCATAAAGACCTCGGTCAAACATTGGAACTCAAAGGTGGCGAATCTGATGCTTCTAAACTTTCAAATGGTAACATTGGCGTAGTTAATGAAAACGGCAACTTGAACGTTAAACTCGCTAAGAACCTTAAAGGTCTTGATTCCGTAACTGTTGGTTCCGATCCAAACAAACAAGTTGTTCTTGATGATAAGGGCGTATCTGTAGGCGGTAAAACTTACATTTCTAACGAAGGCTTAAACGCAAATAATCAAAAGATTACTAACGTGGCAGCTGGTGTAAATGATACAGATGCAGTTAACGTTCAACAGTTGAAGAGCAGCATGGCGGCAGCAACTACAACAGTGAAAGCTGGCGATAGCGGCAATACAACTGTAACAGCTACAACAAATGCAGATAAGTCGAAAACATACACTGTAGATATCAAAAAAGACTTGAACTTACGCAGTGTGATTACCACTACTGACGATAAGAAATTCTCTACTGTAACAAACGGTGTAGGTGTTACAAGCACTGATACATTAGGTAATACGACTGCTCTTACTGCAGGTAATGTGAAAGTATCCGATAATCAAAATAATACAACTCAAACAACAGCTAAAGGTGTACTTGTAGATAATCCAACTAAGGCCACTGAATTGACTGCTGATGGTGTTGTAACTACTGATAAAAAGACTAAGAGCACAAGAACAACTGCAGACGGCATGGTAGTTACATCCGGCATGGGCGATTCTAAATTAACTACTAGTGTTAGCAGCAACGGTGTTGAGATTATAACTCCTCCTAAGAGTGATGGTAATGGTAGCTCTAGAGATGGTGGAAACAAGGTTACATTAACTAAAGACGGCTTGAACAATGGTGGTAATCAAGTTGTTAACATGGCAAGCGGTTATGGTAAAGGCGAAGATATCAACAATATTGCTGATAATAGCAGCAGCTTAACAAATGGTGCTAACATCGGTGACTTGAAGAAAGGTATCGACGGCCTTAAGAAAGCTGGCTTAGACTTTGCAGGTGATAGAGGCGAATTCCATCGTGACCTAGGTCAAAAAGTGACTGTTAAAGGTGGCGTTACTGATGAAAGCAAACTTTCCACTGCAAACAATATCGGTGTTATTTCCGATAACAACGGCAGCTTGAATGTTCGTTTGGCAAAAGATATTACTGGTATCAACTCCATTACAACTATGGATAACTCCGGTCATACAACTGTGACAAACGGTAATGGTATCACAATTAAGAATAATGGTGGTGGCAGCGTATCCTTAACAAGCTCTGGTTTGAACAACGGCGGTAATAAGATTACTAACGTGGCTCCAGGTGAAATTAGCTCCACTTCTACTGATGCTGTTAATGGTTCTCAACTTAATCGTGTTGCAAACAGCATGAATAATGTTGTAAACGAAGTTCGTCAAGTTGGTGCGATGTCCTCCGCGTTGTCCGCATTGAAACCTATGGCTTATGACCCTTACGAACCTACTCAAATCATGGCAGGTTACGGTAACTACCGTGGAGACTCCGCATTGGCATTAGGCGTGGCTCATTATAAAAATGAATCCATGATGTTACATGCTGGTGTAGCTTGGGCAGGCAGCAATAGCCATATGATGGCAAATGCTGGTGTAACTTGGAAAGTAGGTAACAGAGACGGCGAAGCAGAAACTGCAGATCGTTATCGTAAAGGACCTATCAGTTCTACATATGCAATGCAACGTGAACTTGCTGCAATGAAAGCTGAAAATCAAGGATTAAAAGGTGAAGTAGCTGATTTGAAAGCTGAAAATGAACAAATGAAAGCTAATATTGCTGCAATGATGGCAAGACTAGGTTTGTAATACGTTCATACTGAACATTACGGGTTGAGGATTCCCCTTTAGGGGATCCTCCCACCCGATTTAATTCGTTGATAGAAAAGAGGAATATATAATGAAAAAATCCACTTTGCTTGCTTTCACAGCGGCAGTATTATTCGGCAGTGGCGTATTCCATGTTAATGCGGCATCTGCTACATTTGATGATCCATTGCTTTTACCAAATCCAGCTAAAGTGCCTACAACAGGTTCTGTTGTATTGGTTCCTGTGGCTAGCCCTCAGGCGGTACAAAGTATCCATGAATTTGTGAAAGCATGGGAAAATGCGGAAAAACACATTGCTTTAGCTGAAAGCAAAAAGAATAATCATCAAGCGTTAACTAAAGAAGAAGCTAAATGGTTACATTCTAAAGATAAGCATAACTATGCTGATTATTTCCGTAAACATTCTTTAGGTTATGTACATGGCCAAGAAACTGCATTGAACTGGAATGGTGAAAACCGTAATAAAAACGAGTATAGCTATTACACATTCCCTAAATATGATAAGGACCAAGGTTATACAAATAGCTATGGTTACAATGTATTGCGCAGTATGGTTGATCGCATGAATGAATTGCTTCAAAAACAAAAGGCCGTTGGCGGTCCTTTGACTGATGAAGAAGCACAAGCATTGGAAGATGCTATGCTTGATATTATGGCTCAAGATCAAGAACATGTATCTAATGAAGAATTGCGTTATTACATGAATGAAGCAGTTTGGTTTGCTACAAAACAAACTGTAAAAAATATGTCTGCAGAAGAACCTTCTGTTGGAGACATGCACGAAATTAACCTTCGTGAAGCGATTCAGACAGATAACTAATCATCTAATACATATATAATCACATTATATGTATAGCTTTTGTTATAAGGAATGTGCAGTTGCAATAACCTTATATATAAAAGTTTTTATATACAGTGTTGAGACACAAATAAGGGATTCTATTAACACACTGTCATATAGACAAGAAGTCGCAACAGAATGCAATAGATGTATTCTTGTTGCGGCTTCTTTTTATTTTAAATTTTCCCTATATGACATGTCTAAAAAGTAATATAACTCAAGTTTTAAATCTGTAAAATTAGGCCGTGAAATTGTGCAAAAATAATGATAAAATTTTCCTGAAATTTGTCGTAAAATTTGTCCAAATTTTGTTGACATCAGTATATGGAAATGTTATTATATTCAAGTACCCCATATGAAGGGGCACAGATCTTTGAAAACTGAACAATGATAGGTAATCAATCATAATGATTGAACATATGCCAGAGTGCGGGTTTTGACACAGTCAAAACCAACCATAATTCAAAGCTACTTAATGGTAGCGACAACAAAACAAATGAGCTATTCAAATAGCTTCAAGATATCTTGGAGAGTTTGATCCTGGCTCAGGACGAACGCTGGCGGCGTGCTTAACACATGCAAGTCGAACGAAGA
>JAWETS010000022.1:0-5122 GCA_032480995.1 Veillonella sp.
AGTGTAAATAACACTATGTACCTAAAATTTATATTTAATAATTACCTCATCATCAAATAGTTCTATACGTTCAACAAACTCTTTGATGATAAGGATTTTATTTTCTGTAGTTTCAGTTTCCCAATTAAAAGTTTTTAACGTTTCAAGCTTATTAATTAATGACTCACTTTTGGTACCTTCTAAGTTTGCTATATTGGCAGTTAACGCATTTATTTCATTATCAATTTTTTTCATACGTTCATTAAGCATTGTGACATCAAATGTACCATATTGATACAAATCTAGAATTTTTTGTTTTTCGTTATGCTTCTTGGAAATTTGGTTGTTAATAGTGGTGATTTTTGATTTTGTTTTATTTTCAACTTGTTTTAATTCACGTTCGATTTTTTTGAAGTCTAATGATTTAAGTGAATCTATTACTTTCTTTTCAACTACTTCTTGTCTGAGACTAGGTTGTTTGCAGTTCCAATCTTTTACTAGCGAAGGTAGCATTTTCTTTACTGATCTACACATATAATAATTATATCGATATTTTTTGCCTCCTGATACATAACGAAATACTTTAGCTCCGCATTTACCACAATAAGTAATCCCTAATAAAAGCCCTAATTGATTTCCATGCTGTTCGCCACCTTTTTGAGCCATTCTGGCAATAATTTCTTGAGCTTTATCGTACATAGATTTATCAATTATAGGTGTGTGATGGCCATCATACACTTTGCCGTCCCAACTTATTTTGCCAATGTATAATGGATTTGTTAAGGCATATTTTACTATGGTTAGTGTTTTTACCTTATCTGGGTATTTTGCAACCATACGTTTTGTTATATATTGCTGTCCTTTACCTTGGTTCACATATAAATCATAGATTTCTTGAATAATTTGCGCCTCGTAATCATTGATAATTAATTCTCCATCCACATAATCGTAACCTAAGGGAACAATGCCACTTCCGTGATAGTATCCTTGTTTTGCACGTTCTGTTCTTCCCATGTGCATTCTTTCTGTAATTGTGTCTCGCTCTAATTGTGCAAAAACGGATAGCATTCCTATCGTCGCACGGCCAAAAGGTGTTGATGTGTCAAAGCTTTCTTGCATGCTGATAAAGTCTACATTATTTTTTAGAAATACATCTTCAATTAAATACAATGTATTCTTTTGTGAACGTGAAAGCCTGTCTAATTTATAGACTAGAACCACATCAATTTTTTTATTTTGAATATCAGATATCATTTCCTGTAATGCAGGGCGCTCCATTTTTGCTCCTGAAAACCCTGGATCAGTATATATTTTTGTAACTGCCATATCTTTTGCTTTTGCAAAAGCTTTTAGTTTATCTGTTTGTGCGGGAATGCTGTATCCTTCCTTGGCTTGTTCCATTGTGGATACACGTATATACAATGCTGCACGTTTCATATAAAATTGCTCCTTTCAATATAAATACTAGTTGTTTTCATCAATATTTTCTAACTGTAAAAACAATTTGGCGTAGTCGGCTTTCAACTCCTGATATTCTTCTTCGGTAAATATATAGCTAGGTCCAGTGCGAAGGTTTAAATTTATATATTCGATATTTAGTTCATCGCATAGTCTTTTTTCAACATCATATTTATTCATAGTATAGTTCCTTTCGAATGTATGTTCTTACTTTTTGAAAAAGAAAAGCCCTAAGGCTATTCCTTTTACTTGAACAAATCCCAAAAGCTAAAAGTTGTTTTATTATACACTTTATTATACATAGCTTTTTTGGGGTTCTTAATGAAACCAGTTCCTTTTTGCCCATAACCAGGAATTACTGCTTTTTTAAGCTTACGTTTAGCTTTTCCAGTAGTACGAGCACTTATTGATTTTTTTATACTTGGTTTACGCATTCCTACTTTCATATTTGTTTCCTTTCATCTAGTAAACTTAATCTAATGACAATTCAGCTTGTAATGCCTTGTATTTTGAGACAATTTCAGCTTGTTTAGTATCATAAAGAGCTGAATATGTTTTATAACTTCCTGTTGGATTAGTGGCCAGTTCTTTAAATTCTATGGCATTTAAATAAAATTCTTTAACGCTATCAAATTCACTTTCCAAAGATTTATTCTTCATTTTTTTTAATTTTCCAAAAGTATCTTTAGCTTCATTTTCTTGATCCTTAATTTTTGCTAGTGTTCCTTCTTTAACAAATAAATCCTCTTGAGCAGCTATAGCACTATTAAAATCAGAATAAGCTTTTCCATCAATAAATGCATATTTATCAAAAATAGCTTGGTTCCATACTTTCAGATACTTTAGTCCAACTTTGTCAGATGAAACGACTAAATCATAACTTTGTTTTGTTAATGTAGATAAAGATTCTGAGTATTCTTTATTGCTAGAACCACATCCAGTTAGTATTAATATGCCTACCATACAAACAATTACACTTAAAAGCATTTTAAACTTTATTTTCATTTTTAAAACTCCCCATTTCTGATATAATGTATTTAATGAATAATTCTCATAAATGAGGAAAGAGTTCCGTGTTGTAGCACGGGGCTTTTTTATTGTAAATTTGTATTTAAAATCATGACTGACAAATCATTAAACTCAAAAATTCTCCCTTTATAAAAATGGGTATCACCAAATTTTTGTCGATAATAGGCGAGTACATTTTTTAGTGTTTCCACGTCTACCCCTAAAAATTCAGCGCACGTGTAATGATTACTGAATCCTGATTCTGAACACTTAATTAAATCATCTAAAGTGACTAATTGTTCTAAAGCATATTGTCTAGCTTTTAATTCTTGTTTGCGATTTTCTAAACAATCCTGGTTTAATATATCGCCAAACGAAGTATCATGGTGACCAAGTTCTTCAGCTAGCACATTTCTTTTTTCAACTAGACTCAACGATTTTTCAATATAAATTCTACCATCACGGTACAACCCATAGCATCCAGTATTTTGAAACAAATCTGTTTCAATAACTGGTGCTTTTTTCTGTACCTCTGACACCAACAGTTCATATTCGTTCATAAAATACTCCTGAAAATTATTCTTTATCATCTGATTCATCATCAAAAAGATGTTTACATTCTTTTTGCTTTCTATCATAATCAGCATCCACTTTATCTAGAAATTGATTAATTTTAAGTTTCTCTTCATCAGTAAATACTTTATCAGGATCTGGTGAATGCGCAGCTAAAGTATCATATTTTTTCTTGTTAATGTTAACCACATTATTAGAAGTTTTGTTTTGTTGTGCTAATTGTTCTTTCGCAGTATCATATACAATTTTTTGTCTTTCTGGTTCTAATTGATTATATGTTTCTTCTATAGAAGAAACAGGTTTAATATTTTTTTCAATCCCAAGCATATAGTCTGTAGATATATTAAATATTTCAGCAAGTAATTTAAGTTCTTTTCCTCTAGGGAGACTATCACCACTTTCCCATTTTGAGACAGTTGTGTAATTTTTATATCCTAACATCTCAGCCAGTTCAGTTTGAGTTAGATTTTTTGTTTCACGTAAGCTTTTCAGTCTTTGAGCAAAGATAGTACCATGTGTGTCTTTCATTAAGTTCACCTCACTTTCATGATTACAGTATATCCTTAGTATGAATTAAAATCAACATATAATATATAGAAAACACCATAAAATAAAAAAATATGAAAATAATTCATAAAATGTTTGACTATGAATTTAATTCATGTTAGGATGTTTTTGTAAACAAAAGGAGGTGAGAAAAATGGTTAATATTGCTGAATTAAGAATGAGACATGGAAAGATGTCTCAAAAAGAACTTGCTAAGGAGTTAGGAACAGAGCAAGCTAATATTAGTCGGTGGGAAAATAATCCATTGAGTATGAACTCTAAGAATCTCATCAAAGTAGCTTTATATTTCAATGTTTCTATTGATGATTTGTTAGGGGTAGATAAATCAGCTTAATTTTTTTAAACATTATATGAATTTAATTCATACAAGGGAGGATGTGTTCTATTTGTCAAAAGAAATAAAAGTGCGATCATTTTTAGCTGATGGTACAGAAATTTTTGTTAATCCAAAAACAGGAATGTACGATCCGCCAGTATCACCGCCTATTGAAAGTCAGAAGCGTGTGTTAGACATTATCAACAATAGACGAATTGCAGATGCAGAACGAGCGAATAACACGAAGGTTGTCTGATTATGGGGTATAGCGAAAGACAACAAAAACAAATTCTAAAGTGGATTCAAAATGATAGAAGGGCTATTCAAGAAGATCGTGAAGCCTTAAAAAAAGCTGACATGCTGACCAGTAGGAAAATGGAGCAATTTCAAAGTGAATTAGAATTCTTAAGGGAAATGGAGTTAGAGAATAAGGGGCAACGTCTATGAGAGCTTTAACAATAATAACCACGACAGTATTTAGTCTAATAGCATTAGTTGATATATTTACTGGTCATTTTTATCAAGCCGGAATGTTTGGTGTCATAGCATTGTTTGCCAGCGTTGCTTACAGGAGGCGGTTGTGATGAAAGAGTTGTATAAATCACGCTTACTAGGCGCTTTCATAGGGTTAGCTATAGTTGGCGCAATATTAGCACTAAGTACTCCTGTGGGGTGGTTAGTGGCTATAGCTGGTAGCGCAAGTCTTACATGGTTTGCAAATGATACAGAAGTCCAGTGGGATTTATATGAAAAATCGATTGAAAGGAAAGAAAAAGATGTTGAATGAAAATGAGGCTTTCTTAGTGCGTGAAACCGTCCGAGAAAAGGTTGAATCATTGCAAGACACAGTACGCCATGAAAGTGCTAAACACCCAATGAAACAAGATATCCATACGTTGAAACATTTTCAAAAAGAACTAGATCGTTATGAAAGAATTTATCAAAAAATGTTAAACGAAGTGGGATGTTAAACGATGAATGAAATCGAAAAAAAGAGCCTACCTCGTTTGCAGACGAAGTCAGGCACTAAACAAAAATTATACAAGTAAATAATAACACGGAAATAGAGAAAGTTAAATGACAATGTCACATTGTCTAGTTTCTCAGAAGGAGAGTGAAAATATGACAGTGAAGATTAACAGTTTAGAAGTAGAAAACGTTAAACGTGTTAAAGCAGTAGTAATCCAACCTAATGAAAATGGATTGACAATTCTTGGCGGG
>JAWETS010000023.1:0-4610 GCA_032480995.1 Veillonella sp.
TAACAGTTTAGAAGTAGAAAACGTTAAACGTGTTAAAGCAGTAGTAATCCAACCTAATGAAAATGGATTGACAATTCTTGGCGGGAATAATAACCAAGGAAAGACAAGTGTCTTAGATGCAATTGCATGGGCCTTGGGTGGAAATAAGTATAAACCTTCAAATCCCTACCGTGAAGGCTCTGTGAATCCACCAAACTTAAAAATAACTATGAACAACGGCCTAGTAGTAGAGCGAAAAGGTAAAAACAGCTCTCTCACCGTTTTGGATCCAGAAGGAAATAAAGGTGGACAACAATTGCTCAATAGCTTTGTAGAAGAATTAGCCATTGATTTACCTAAATTCATGGAATCAACAAGCAAAGAAAAAGCGGCAACTTTATTACAGATTATTGGTATTGGTGATCAATTAATGTTGCTAGATCGAAAAGAACAAGAAATATATAACGAACGCTATCAAGTTGGTCGTATTGCAGATCAAAAGAAAAAATTCGCTGAAGAACAAATTCATTATGCTGATGCACCAAAGGAATTAGTATCAACTTTTGATTTAATTCAACAACAGCAAACTGTGCTAGCTAAGAATGGTGAGAATCAAAAAAAGAGAGAAAATGTTCAACGCCTACAAACACAGTTTGATTATGAAACGCAAGAAGTTGAAAGAGTGCGTCATCAGTTAGCGCAAATGGAAGAAAAGCTCAAAATCACAGAAAGTGATTTAGCAACAGCGAAAATGTCCGCTCAAGATTTACAAGATCAATCAACTACTGAATTAGAACAAAATATTCAAAATATTGACGAAATCAATCGTAAAGTTCGAGCAAATCTTGATAAAGAAAAAGCTGAACAGGAAGCTGAAGACTATTTAAATCAGTACAAAGAATTATCTGGTGCAATTGATCTTATACGTGAAGAGCGTATGAAATTATTAGAAAATGCTGACTTGCCACTACCTGAATTATCAGTAAAAGATGGTGAGTTGGTTTATAAAGGACAGCAGTGGGACAACATGAGTGGTTCAGATCAATTAAAAGTTTCAACTGCAATCGTACGCAAACTAAAACCTCAATGTGGCTTTGTTTTGTTAGATAAATTGGAACAGATGGATATGATTACACTTAATGAATTTAGTCAGTGGCTGCAACAAGAAGGATTACAAGCCATTGCTACCAGAGTGTCTACTGGGGAAGAATGTAGCATCATTATTGAAGATGGATATGTAACTGAAAATAAATTAGTTGAGGGCGGAACCCCACCTCAACAAGTACAACCAACATGGACGAAAGGAGCATTCTAATTTATGAACATTACACGTGGAGTAATTGCGAAAGCACAAAAATCAGTGATTTATGGACCCGAAGGAATTGGGAAATCCACTTTGGCAGCCGAGTTCCCAGATCCACTATTTATTGATACTGAAGGAAGTACTAATAATATGAACGTTGCCCGAATGGATAAACCAACTAGTTGGAGTATGTTGATGCAGCAGATTGAATTTGTTAAGCAAACAATGCCATGTAAAACATTAGTTATAGATACAGCAGACTGGGCAGAACGGTTGTGCATTGAGTTTATAACTAGCAGCGCAAATAAAACAAGTATTACCCAATTTGGTTATGGAGAGGGCTTTATAAAATTAGAAGAAGAATTTGGGCGTTTCTTAAACAAGCTATCAGATTTAACGGAACTAGGAATTAACGTTGTTCTTACAGCTCATGCAAAAATTGTAAAGTTTGAACAGCCAGATGAAATGGGTGCTTATGACCGGTGGGAATTAAAATTAGGTAATAAGACGACAGCTAAAACAGCCTCAATAACTAAAGAATGGGGAGATATGGTTTTATTTTGTAATTACAAAACTTTATCTATTGCTGCGGATGATAAAGGAAGTAAGTTTAAAGGTCAAGGTGGAAAACGAGTTATTTATACGACACATCATCCAGCTTGGGATGCTAAGAATCGTTTTAGTTTACCCGATGAAATGGACATGAGCTTCGCTGGATTAGCACATATTTTTGCGCCCAAGAATCCTTTGCCAGTGCAACAACCAGTAATGGAACCGCAAGTACAAGAGAATCATCAAGAATTACAGTCAGAACCACAAGTACAATCTATTAACGATTCATCGGTTGACTATACAGGTATTCCACAAAACTTAGTCGATTTAATGAAAGCTAACAACGTTTTACCAGAAGAAATTATGGCAGCTACAGAGTCTAAAGGTTATTACCCAACAGGTACCCCAATTCAGAATTATGATCTTGGTTACATTGATGGCGTATTGGTTGCAGCTTGGCCAGATGTGTTTGCGATGATTCAAGAAATTAGAAAACAAAAAGTAAACTAGGAGGAAAAAATGATGACACAACAATTTCAACAAGAACGTGAATTAGGATGGGACGATACTATCCAACAAGATAATGATGGAGGCTTATTGTTAGAGCCAGGAGATTATATTTTTGAAGTAGTTAAATTCGAAAGATCTCGTTATACACCTAGAAGTGGGGATGCAAAACTTCCAGCTTGTAATATGGCTAAATTAGAATTGAAAATCCAAACAGCTCAAGGGACAGCCATCGTCTTCAATAATTTATATTTGCACACTTCTACAGAAGGGTTATTGTCCGCTTTCTTTGCTTCAATTGGCCAAAAGAAAAAAGGAGAGCCATTACAAATGAATTGGACTTTAGTTCCTGGATCAAAAGGTGCAGTGAAAATTAAACATCGTTCATATAATAACAACACATACAACGATGTAGATCGTTTCTATCCAAGTGACGAAAGCTACTATCAAACAAAAGAAATGCCTGAGATTGTTAAACAGTTACAACAGCCAATTCAAGGAACTCAACCAGGAATGCCACAACAAAACAATTGGCAAGCACCACAGGCACCACATCCAGCTCAACAGCCAACTCAGGGATATCAACCAGGAGCATTTTAGGAGGAAAATACTATGAGCAAAGAAATCGAATTAAATTTATCCAAATTAGCTAATGGAGCAATTCAAGAAAAATTAGATGGTGAATTAAAAAAGTTGTTTGAAAATATTCATGATCCGAATACTTCTCCAGTTGCTAAGCGAGCAATCACTATTAAGTTAGAATTTAAACCAGATGAAAATCGTCAAGTAGTTTCAATGACAAGTGATTTTAGTTTGAAATTAGCACCAGTTGATGGAGTGAATACAACGGTATTAACAGGGAAAGATTTAAATACAGGACAGATTGAGGCACATGAGCTTCAATCTTCAGTCCCTGGTCAAACGTATATGGATCCAGAAACAGGGGAACCCAAAACAGATATTGGTGAACTAATTGATGTAATTGAAAAAGAAGAAGCAAAGCAAAAACAAATCATAGACTTACAAGAGAAAAGAGGATAATTAAATGACAATGACTAAAGAAGCAATTCAATATTTAATGGAACAAGGAATCAAACCAGAAAATCGATTGATTAATTTCGATAACGACGAACGTTGGATTTTAGTAGATGCTGCAGGACAAGGAAAAGAAATTTTACCTCGTGTCTACACTGCAGAGGAACCGCTAAGAATTAATACACTAAGTGGATTAGTGAATTATATTAAAGCAAATTTAGAGAGAGAATCAAAAAAACTAATTGTGCATATTAAAAATGAAGCGACAGTTTCAGTAAAAGGTTTGCTTGAAGTAAATGGAGAACGTGAAACATTAGCTGTTGCTCAAGCGATTATCCCGACTTTCAATTTTGATTGTTTCATGGATACTGAAACCTTCAATATTGCTTTGCAGTCAAAATTTGTCAATAACAAGGACTGTGGCATTCTTTTAAAAGTTGTTGGCAATATTGCTGAAGAAAATGTAAAAACTACAGGAGATGACGGTGTTAGCCAAGCAGTCACTATTAACCAAGGTGTGGCTTCAAAAGCAGATGTTCGTGTTCCAAACCCTGTAGAACTTGCACCGTATCGAACATTTTTAGAAGTCGAACAACCTGAAAGTCAATTTATTTTCCGTATGAAAGATGGCCCTCGTTGTGCAATCTTTGAAGCAGATGGTGGGGCATGGAGAAATCAAGCAATTACAAATATTCGAGAGTATCTAAAAAATGAACTATCTGAAGAAATTGATTCTAGTCGTATTACGATCCTTGCATAGAAGGTGACGGTAATGAAGCTCAGACCATATCAAGAGGAAGCACGTTCTGCTGTTCAAAATGAATGGCAGAATAACAAAAAGAAAACATTATTAGTTTTGCCTACAGGCTGTGGTAAAACGATAGTATTTAGCAAAATAATTGAAGACCGCGTAAGGGCAGGCGAGCGTGTGCTCGTCCTTGCTCATCGTGGTGAATTATTAGATCAAGCCTCTGACAAATTAGAAAAGTCAACAGGGCTAAAAACAGCAACTGAAAAAGCAGAACAGACTAGTCTAGGCAGTTTTTTAAGAGTAGTTGTTGGTTCTGTGCAAACTATGCAACGAGAAAAACGTTTAAGTAAGTTTCCACCAGATTATTTTGACACTATAGTAGTTGATGAAGCTCACCACTGTATCAGTGAAGGGTATCAACGAGTATTAAAACATTTTGATGAATCGAATGTGTTAGGCGTAACCGCAACGCCAGATCGTGGA
>JAWETS010000024.1:0-3371 GCA_032480995.1 Veillonella sp.
ATCCCCTGGGCGAAATGCGCCTGGTAAGCAGAGTTTTTGAAATGTAAGGCCTTTGAATAAGACAAAAGGCTGCCTCATCGCTAACTTTGCAACAGTGCCGGATAAAACGGCTCGATGACAGCGGTCATATTCTGCCATGGCAGAATCTGCTCCATGCGGGAGAGGAAAATCTCTTTTCGGGTCTGACGGCGCTTAGTGCTGAATTCACTATCGGCGAAGGTGAGTTGATGGCTCATGATGTCCCTCTGGGATGCGCTCCGGATGAATATGATGATCTCATATCAGGAACTTGTTCGCACCTTCCCTAAGTCACCGGCGGCTTGCCTGCCACACATTGAACATTACAGACCAATTAGCACTTTGTCACCGGGGAAAGATGTAAAGATTATGTATAAATAGATTTGCTTAGAAGTGACATTTCAACTTTGGAGAAACAGGTGACATTTTAAACTTGCTTTAACAAAATTTTGGGACTGACCGAAACAAAAAGGCCAGCCCCGGAGGGCTGGCTATTCAGTACAGGGCAATGACAGGTTTCTTGATGCCGCAGGCGTGAGCGTAGCGGGTCAGTGTGTCGATGCTGGCTTTGGTGATGTTGTTTTCCAGGCGAGAAATAACCGGAGGTGTAACCCCCATGCGTTCAGCAACCTGCGCTTTTGTCAGGTTGTCATGCTTGCGCCATTCAGCAAGCAGCTCCCTGAGCTTTTCCTTACGTTCTTCTTCCTGCCATGCAGCGCGATATTCATCGTCCTGCATCCACTCGTTATGCAGTTCTTTATGGCTTACCAGTTTCATTAAGTACCTCCGCTAACCGCTTTTTGGCGAGATCGATTTCTTTCGCTGGCGTTTTCTGTGACTTCTTGATGAAAACACGGAGCATGATGATGGTATTGCCTTTGTGGTATACCCAGATTCCCCTGGCTATGTCCGTCCCCATCGTGCGGATCTCAAAAAGTCCATCGCCCAGGGGCTTCGTGTCCGGCTCCCGCAGTAATCGGGCGTCATACTCCAGTTTGCCGATGAGACGGTCAAACTTCACCCTGATTTTTACGGGTAATGCTGTGGCTTCTTCCCTGGCTTCCGGGTGATAAACAACGCTAAACATGTGACCTCCCATTTCTATTAATATTAACCTATAGGCTAATTTCAGACAAGGTAGAATTAACCTATAAGCTAATTTTGTTGGCAGTTATCGTGGCTACCCGGTCACTACCCTGTTAGCGTGAGTTTTCGTTCCACTGAGGAACGGGGATTTATGCGCGTTAGCGCATGTAAGGCGGCAGGATGAAATGACAGGTAGCACCGAGGGTTAGCCGCCGATACCAGTGAGGGATCGAAAGGGATCGCCTATCCATCCCTTCACCTTGCAAAGCCATATTCCGCTAAAAGCGGCTCAGAGGCTTTTGTGCGCGGTCGGAGTGGTCACAACAAGGCGAAGCCGCAGTTGGGGCGTATCTCCGCGTTAGCGGGTCGTAAGAGCCGCTTACGAGCGTGTAAGCTAATTCTTCAGCGATATTTGCTGACGTATCCGGCGTGGCCGGATTTGTCCAATCCCTCGATGGCTAACAGGCGAGCTGTTAGCCATCGAGGGATTCCGTTCTGAATGCCCCGCGCTTTAGCGTGGGGAGCTACTTTTGAGGCGCTCGCGCCGATGCTGTTCGGTTATCCACTTTTTAAAGGGGATAACAGTAATGTCTTTTATTTTTTGGTTTATCTTTTAATACGTAAGTAATTAAAAGATAAACCAAAAGAGTATTTGCGCCATCTCGTTTGCACTTCATTATCACTTACCCACAAGCTATACAGCAGTTGTGGTGGGTCTACGCCGGAACCGCCGAAAAATCCGTCATTCCTGTAGGCGGGATGGGTTGGATTTCGAAAATTATTGTACTATAAGGGCTTCCCCGGCGTGTCAACGCCGGTGTTTATGGTTTCTGTCTGCTCTTCAGTAAAAATAAAGGGGAGAGACTGCGGTACTATAAACGGCCATGATGAATCGTCATCGATTCGGACCCTGATGAAAGACGCGCGTGAGGTTCTTGTTCGTTAAGCGGATACGTTTATCCTGTACAATAGCCAGATAGGCCTCACGGGGTATAACCCTTTATCATCAACGAATTGCAGGTCAGATGGTTATTTTGTTTCGTGCTTTAGCTGGCTGAGTACAGCCTGAAATCATCACCGTAATGCAATGATGCCCAGCACAGCCTTGCGTTTTTGGCGGCGATGGCTACAACGGCACGCCAGTATCCTCTGCGATCGACCAGTGAACAGACCCAACGACTGAATAAATCAGTCCTTTTCTCGGCACCAATCAGAACCGAACGAGCCCCCTGAACCAGTAGCGTTCGCAGATACGAATCGCCAGCTTTAGTTATCCTGCCAAGCTTTGATTTCCCACCACTGCTGTACTGCGATGGCGTTAGTCCCAGCCAGGCTGCCAGTTGTCGCCCATTTTTAAAATCGTGTGCATTACCGATACTGGCGACCAGCGCACAGGCCGTTGTGGGACCAATCCCTTTCAGTTCCATCAATCGCTGGCTGCGGTGATCTGTTTTTGCCATGCGGGACAAAATCCGGTCATATTCAGTAATATTATCTTCAATACGATCAATGTGTTCCAGCAGGTCATTAACACATTGTTGAACCTGAAGTGGCAAAGAACTCTTCTGCTCAGAAACCATGTGACGCAGGGCATCTGTACTTTGTGGGGCGATGACACCGAATTCCGATATCAAACCTCTCAATCGGTTATATGTTGCTGTTTTCTCTTCGATAAAACCCTGTCTGATACGGTGTAGGCATTGCATCGCCTGCTGGCTCTCATCCTTCACTGGTACAAACCGCATATGCGGGCGACGAACTGCTTCACAGATAGCCTGAGCATCAGCTGCATCATTTTTGCCTGATTTACCGGCCATGCGGTAAGGAGATACAAATTTAGCAGCCATCAGCCGTGGTTCATGACCATATTGCCGAAACAACCTTGCCCAGTAGTGAGCCCCGGAGCATGCCTCCATCCCGATAACACAGGGAGGTAAACTGGCAATCAGCTCAGGAAGGGCAGCACGCGATACTTTGGGTTTAACCAGAACAGTTTTACCGTGTTGGTCAACGCAGTGAACAGCGAACACATTTTTAGCAAGATCGATACCGACAGTCGTGATGGTCATAACGAATCCCTCCGGGGCTATGTTTACCCCATGATTGCACAAGAGTTAATCAGGCGCATATCCAGGGGAAGTCCCTTCCATTCGTTAAGGTTATTTTTTGGGCACTGTTGCAAAGTTAGCGATGAGGCAGCCTTTTGTCTTATTCAAAGGCCTTACATTTCAAAAACTCTGCTTACCAGGCGCATTTCGCCCAGGGGA
>JAWETS010000025.1:0-1907 GCA_032480995.1 Veillonella sp.
AGCACCCCTTCTCCCGAAGTTACGGGGTCATTTTGCCGAGTTCCTTAACGAGAGTTCGCTCGCTCACCTTAGGATACTCTCCTCGACTACCTGTGTCGGTTTACGGTACGGGCAGTTGTTTTCTCACTAGAAGCTTTTCTTGGCAGTGTGACATCAGGAACTTCGCTACTATTATTTCGCTCCCCGTCACAACTTGTCCTTAGAGAGTAAAGCATTTAACTCTACTCAAGACTCATTGCTTGGACATGCACTTCCAATCGCATGCATTCCTTAGCCTACTGCGTCCCTCCATTGCTCAAACAAAAACAACTGGTACAGGAATATCAACCTGTTGTCCATCGCCTACGCCTATCGGCCTCGGCTTAGGTCCCGACTAACCCTGGGCGGACGAGCCTTCCCCAGGAAACCTTAGTCATACGGTGGACAGGATTCTCACCTGTCTTTCGCTACTCATACCGGCATTCTCACTTCTAAGCGCTCCAGCCGTCCTCACGATCGACCTTCAACGCCCTTAGAACGCTCTCCTACCACTACACCTAATGGTGTAGTCCACAGCTTCGGTAATATGTTTAGCCCCGGTACATTTTCGGCGCAGGGTCACTCGACTAGTGAGCTATTACGCACTCTTTAAATGGTGGCTGCTTCTAAGCCAACATCCTAGTTGTCTGTGCAACCCCACATCCTTTTCCACTTAACATATATTTTGGGACCTTAGCTGGTGGTCTGGGCTGTTTCCCTTTCGACTACGGATCTTATCACTCGCAGTCTGACTCCCGGATATAAATGAATGGCATTCGGAGTTTATCTGAATTCGGTAACCCGAGATGGGCCCCTAGTCCAAACAGTGCTCTACCTCCATCATTCTCAATTCCGAGGCTAGCCCTAAAGCTATTTCGGAGAGAACCAGCTATCTCCAAGTTCGTTTGGAATTTCTCCGCTACCCACACCTCATCCCCGCACTTTTCAACGTACGTGGGTTCGGTCCTCCAGTGCGTTTTACCGCACCTTCAACCTGGACATGGGTAGATCACATGGTTTCGGGTCTACGACTACATACTCATTCGCCCTATTCAGACTCGCTTTCGCTGCGGCTCCGTCTCTTCGACTTAACCTCGCATGCAATCGTAACTCGCCGGTTCATTCTACAAAAGGCACGCCATCACTCATTAACGAGCTTTGACTTGTTGTAGGCACACGGTTTCAGGATCTATTTCACTCCCCTTCCGGGGTGCTTTTCACCTTTCCCTCACGGTACTGGTTCACTATCGGTCACTAGGGAGTATTTAGCCTTGCGGGATGGTCCCCGCGGATTCCGACGGAATTTCTCGTGTTCCGCCGTACTCAGGATCCTCCTAGGTGTTGTCAGCATTTCGTCTACGGGGCTTTCACCCTCTTTAGCGGAATTTTCCAAATCCTTCAACTATACTAACAGACTACCATATTGGAGTCCTACAACCCCAACAAGCAAGCTTGTTGGTTTGGGCTCTTCCCGTTTCGCTCGCCGCTACTCAGGGAATCGAATTTTCTTTCTCTTCCTGCAGGTACTAAGATGTTTCAGTTCTCTGCGTCTACCTCTAATCAGCTATGTATTCACTGAAAAGTAATATCCTATAAAAGATATTGGGTTCCCCCATTCGGAAATCTCTGGATCATAGCTTACTTACAGCTCCCCAAAGCATATCGGTGTTAGTCCCGTCCTTCATCGGCTCCTAGTGCCAAGGCATCCACCGTGCGCCCTTATTCACTTAACCTTATCAACCTTACGGTTGGGTCTTGATCACTTCTTCTAGCGATAGAAGGTTAATCAATAAATAAGCAATTGAACTTATTAAAAAACTCATTCAACGCGGTGTTCTCGGTTTGTTTTGATTCTTTTTACTTCAATATCCAGTTTTCAATGAACGAAT
>JAWETS010000026.1:0-1905 GCA_032480995.1 Veillonella sp.
TTGTCAGATCATTCAATGCCCTCTTTAGAGGGCCACCACTAGAGAAAGACCCTTATAGGGTCAGAGCAAACCACCCGTTCTACGGGTGGTTATGATTTTGCCATTTTTTATTATGTAAAACGGTATAGGTATATTACAGATAATATTCATTTTTAACTATATAAATTTTAAAAAGGCTTGTTCTTGAATTCCATAAGATAGAGGCGTAAAATGGCTAGGTGACACGATACAAAAGGAGATACAAATATGGATTCAAATAGATTATGGAGCCCTGCTTTTACTAATTATGGTATTAGTAGTGGCATTTTATATATGACTCAATATGTTCTCGTAGCGGCATTGCCAATTGTAATTACGTCTGAGCTAGGTGGCAGTGATCTTGATGCGGGCTTAGCGATGACATATTTTCAAATTGGTACAATTTTATGTAGGATTTTTGCAGGACGATTAATAGATGGTTTTAATAAGCGTATTGTTCTATTAATATCAACAGCCTTGTTTTTCATTATTATGGGATTATTTAATTTTACTACATCCTTAGAGGCTGTTTTCGTACTACGTGGGTTACATGGTGTTGTGTTTGCCCTTGGAACAACTGTAATGGCTACTCTAGCAGTATTAGTATTACCTCCTAGTCGAAAAGGTGAGGGAGTTAATATGTTTGCTATCTTTTCAAATATAGCAATGGTATTAGGACCTGCTATCGGCCTATATGCTTTATCGTCATACGGTAGTATGGCATTGTACATATTTTTAACGGTTATGACTGGATTGGCTATGGTCTTAAGTAATATTATTCCCCTATCAAAAGAGTTAGTATTACCTAAACAATCAACATATAAAGATTGGCATATTTCCCAGTTTATAGAAAATAAAAGTTTACCCTGGGCTTTAATGGGCTTATTTATTGGGTTTACCTATTCTGGTGTTTTAGTTTTTATACCTATAGAACTTAATAGCATGGGGGCAGGAATATGGGGAAGTGCTTTCTTTGCTATTTTTGCGTTGATGATTATTATTAGTCGACCCATAGTAGGAAAAATATATGCTCGATATGGTTCAAAAATTATTATCTATACAGGATTAGGATTATTTATACTAGGCTTATTTGTATTGGGATTGGCTATAACCCCATTAGCTATTCTATTCACCGCTCCATTGTTGGGGTTAGGCTATGGTGCAGCACAACCTGCATTCCAAGCGCTGGCTATACAATCAGCTCCTATTGAGCGTGCGGGTGTATCAACAGCAACATATTTTTTAGCATTAGATATAAGTGTTGGTGCTGGATCAGTTATACTTGCAGTATTAGCTAGTGCGTGGGGCTATCAATATTTATATATGTTCACTGCATTGGTTATGGTGATAGCACTTGCTTTGTATCATATATGGGTAAAAAGATATACTCCTTTAGAACTATAGTTGGTTAAGGTAAAAATTGGGTAAATAAATATTTAACAAGTTAAAATGGCTTCTAATGAGATATTATTTATAGGATGCAATAAAAATAATGAAAGCAAGATGAAATTTTTGAAATAATAATTTTATATATTGACGTTTATTATAATTATGGTATACTTATACAAGTCATTAGGACACAGCTCAAATGATAAGTAAAAAAAACTTCTTAAAAGTTAAAAAAAGCACTTGACGTAATGAGCTTAACTTGATAGAATAATCAAGTCGCCAGTTGATGAAACACTTCGAAGAAAGAGTGTGTAGACTGGTACAGATCTTTGAAAACTGAACAATGATAGGTAATCAATCAAAATGATTGAACATATGCCAGAGTGCGGGTTTTGACACAGTCAAAACCAACCATAATTCAAAGTTACTTCAATGTAACGACAACAAATAATGAGCTATTCAAATAGCTTCAAGATATCTTGGAGAGTTTGATCCTGG
>JAWETS010000027.1:0-1898 GCA_032480995.1 Veillonella sp.
ATTTGTTATTGCAAGCTTAAAATGTCACCCAATTCAGCCAGTTAGAAATGTCACCTTAAGAGATGTGAAGAGAGAGAAGGTGGTTTATGTCAGAGGAAAGCAGGCATGAATGACGTCCATGCCTGTGATGAGAGGCTATACCAATAAGCTGTTATTCCCCTTTTTTATGGTCGTGTTCCTTCAGTCCGGGATGCTTTGGCTTGTTTTCCGGAGTGACACGCCTTCTTTTATCTTCTTTGCCAGTTGATTCAGCAATCGGCTTTGGGCCAGGTTTAATACCCATAAAAATCTCCTTGAGTGACAAACAGATTCATATTTACGAACTGTGGCAGTAATGCCAAATATGAAATGAGGGTTCATGGTTATAAAACCAACTGACGTGTTTTCAGAAGCTTGCACTCCATCACACTGCTAAAGGTAAAAAAACAGAACAGAGCAGGGGGCTAGCGTTTCAGACTGGCTCGGAACTCTTCAGGATTAGCCAGTACGGGGTTGATGGCTCTGAGTTGCTCCTGAACCCGGGCTTGTGCACGTCGTTTGGGCATTTTTTTACTCCTATCTCGCTTTCCCTCTCGATCCAATTCATCCATCTTGTCCTGAGCCAGTTTCAGTACAGCACCGAGCCGTTTGTTATCAACGATTTGCCCCTGGTCGATGCATTCCAGTTTATCGAAGACCTGATAATTGAGTGATCGGTAGCCATATTTAAACGCCAGCGTACCATTTGGGTAGTCGTAAACTGTGATTTTTTCACCTGCAATTCTGGTATTTTCTTCCGTAGGTTCAACGAGATATATCATCTTATCGTAACGGAAAGTCAGTGTTTTCGAGAGTTTTCGTGATTCCTGCCAAGCAAAGATATCATCCAGATCTTCAGAGCTTTCAAGCACCGGTCGATGCAGGTCTTTGGGATATTTTGCTGGTCTGGCAAAACGACGATTGAAGTCAATAATGAAGGAATCCAGCCAGGCATTGGCATCCTCGATGCTGCTGATGCCTTCAAGCCGCATTTCTTTGATAAGTCGATCCTGAAGAGTCTGGTTTGCGCGCTCAACGCGACCTTTAGCTTGCGGGCTGTTGGCGCATATCAACTCGATCCCCAGTTCGGAAAGCACCCGGCCGAACTGAGTGATTCCAGTTGTGGTAGTGCCACCATTATTGACCCTGAAAATGCCGTGCTTATCGCTGTAGAACGCCAGTGGTTTGCCATGCTGTTCAAGATACGCGCGGGTGGCCATCATGTAATCAAAGGCTGATTCAGTCTCGCCGAAACGGAGGTGCATCAGGCGCCCAGTAGCATCATCAATGAAGACGAGCAGGCAGCATTTGGGGGCACGTCCTTCAAACCAGTCATGCGGGGAACCATCGATCTGAACAAGTTCTCCAAGGCAGTCACGCCGGTATCTGGGTTGATGAACACGTGGCCTGCGACGTGAGTATGGGACCCAGAGTCCATCAGCCGTCATCCATTTTCTCAGTGTTTCAACAGACACCGTGATGTTATGGCGTTCGCGCAATTTTTCTGCGGCCAGCGTTGGTCCAAAGTCGCTGTAATGATCGTGAAGTAAAGAAAGTACACGCAGCTTCAGTGACTCAGGAAGTCTGTGATTACCGGGGCGTCCTCGTCGAAGGTTTGCCAGACCTGCAGCACCAGATTCACGAAAGCGGTTCATCAAACGCTGTGTCTGACGTTCGGTCAAAGCAAGCTGATGAGCAGCGTCGCGACGGCGCATGCGCTTTTCAACAACTGACTGAATGATGTTGATCCGACTGAGTTCTTTATCTGACATGGTCACAAGCATCCTGATGTCTCCATGGCCTGAGGATTGGATCCTTTATGCCAGAAAAAGTGACATCACTAAATGGGTTAAAAGTGACATCAGAATATTGGAGTTACA
>JAWETS010000028.1:0-1629 GCA_032480995.1 Veillonella sp.
GTGGATCGGCAGATCTTTCACCGCTCCGCCCGCCTGCGGGCCACGGATCTGCACGCACCAGCCGTTATTAATAAAGCTTTTCACCATGTTGGACGCGAAGGAGAACGAGGCGCTGGTCCACAGGTATTTCTCGTGGTCCGGGCCTTTCACCTGCTCGACGTAGTTGAAGCTGCGCACCGGCACGGTGTCCGGTCCATACGGCAGGCGGCCCAGCACGCGCGGCATCACCAGGCCGATATAGCGCGCGTCGTCGGTGTCGCGGAAGGATTTCCATTTGATGTACTCGGCGCGGTCGAAGTAGTTGCCGATATCCTTGATGGCGGCAACCTCTTCCATGGACTCTTTCAGAAAGAAGGCCGGGCCGACGGCGCCGATAAACGGCATATGGGCCGCAGCGGAGACGCCGGAGATGTTGCGCAGCAGCGCCACGTCCTGCGGGCTGGCGTCGAACTCATACGCGGAGATCACCGAGCCAATCGGCTCGCCGCCCGGGGTGTCGTACTCGGCGGTGTAGGTGTGCCAGTAGAGGCCGCTCTGAATCAGCTCCGGCGCGTCTTCGAAGTCCTGGCGCAGGTCATCTTTGGAGACGTCCAGAATTTCGGTTTTGACGTTCTGGCGGTAGTCGGTGCTGTCCACCAGCTGCTTCAGGCCGCGCCACAGGGATTCCACCTTCTGGAACTCAGGATGGTGCATCACCGCGTCCAGCTGGCGGCTGATTTGATAGTCCAGCTCCGCGATATGGTGGTCAATCAGGGTCTTGTCGAGCTTCTCCACGGTCTTTCCGGACTGACGGATGCAGTCCATAAACACCTGCATCGCCGCCGTCAGTCGTTCGCCCGCCGGGGCGTCGGACAGCGCGGCATCATCCAGAAAGTCGTTAATATCGCCCAGGCGGGACGCCGGGGTCAGGTTGATTTTGTCAAACAGGGAGGCGTAAACGCTCTCTTTTTCCAGTACAGCGGTCTGCCCCTGCGCGGGGGCGGTTTCAGTATTTACAGACATCAGCATATTCCCGGTTAATCCATTAAATAACGCACGCCGTTTATTTCGGGGCCAGCGCGCTCATTTCGTCGCGTAATTCCTGCGTCAGCGCCGGGTCTTTCAGGATTTTCTCGAGCTCTTTTCTGAAAGTGGCGTTATCAAGCAGGTTGGATTTGAGGTCGCGTAATAAATTCCGCATCGCCAGCATGGCGCGGAGCTGGGGGATCTGGCGGGCCACCTGCTCCGGTTCGAAATCTTTCATATCGGCGAAGCGGAGCTGAATATTTTCTTCGGCGCTATCGCCGGCCAGCGTGTTCTGTACCGTGAGGCTGATTTCCGGGCTGAATTCCGAAAGTACGCTGTTGAAGTTATTTTTATTGACGTTGATTTTTGCTCTTTCCGATAATGGCCGGTCTTCTTTGCCACTACTGAAATCACCGATGGTGAGGAGTTTCAGCGGCAGCTCGACTTTCTTCTGCGCGCCTCCTGTGTGCAGAGCCAGCTTTAAATTAATGCGTGCCTTGGGCACCTCATTCTGGAACGTATCAGCCATAGCGGTCCCTTCCCGTGAGGAATAATGTGTTAAAGATAACGGTGTGTGATGACCCGGATATAGTAGAGCAAAGCGCCAAAAAATATCAACCAGCC
>JAWETS010000029.1:0-1491 GCA_032480995.1 Veillonella sp.
GGCGATACGCTGACCGAAACCAGCAACGCCGCAGACGGCTTTAACCCGGCAACAGAAGTGAGCGCATACAGCTATACCTCCGCTCGCGTCGCTAAACCGGTCTATAACAAATACAAAGCCTCCACCACCAAACCCAAAGTCTTCGGCTACTACACCGACTGGTCACAGTACGATGGTCGTCTGCAGGGCGATAATTCAAAAGATAACCGCGGTCGCGGCTACGACCTGGCCAACGTTTCTCCTACCGCCTACGACAAAATCATCGTCGGTTTCGTCGGCGTGACCGGCTTCCACAAAGTAGACAACCTGTGGCGCGACGTGGTTGCCGAAGGTGCCGATCAGTGCGGAAAAGTGAAGTACGAGCCCACCTTCCTCGACCCGTGGGGCGACTTCCAGTCTTACGTTAACGTTGGCCACACCGTCAGCGGCTGGGATGTCGATCCGAAGACCGTGACCCAGAGTAATACTAAAGGCCTGCTCGGCGGCCTGCGCGATCTGCAGGCCAAAGCGAAGCAGCAGGGCCACGACCTGGTACTGTCCATGAGCATCGGCGGCTGGAGCATGAGCAACGGTTTCCATGAAACCGCCGCGTCTGACGCCGCGCGTAAGGTCTTTGCCAAAGGCGTGGTAAAACTGTTCAAACAGTTCCCGATGTTCAGCGAAGTGGATATCGACTGGGAATATCCGAACGCCGAAGGCGCGGGCAACCCGTACGGCCCGGAAGACGGCGAGAACTACGCCCTGCTGATTGGCGAACTGCGTAAGCAGCTGGACGCCGCAGGCCTGAGCAACGTCAAAATCTCCATTGCCAGCTCGGCGGTGGTCAAGACGCTCGGCTACTCCAACGTCAATGCGCTGCTGGAAGCGGGCCTGTACGGTATCAACGTCATGACCTATGACTTCTTCGGTACCCCGTGGGCGGAGAGCGTGACCCACCACACCAACCTGAAGGCGCTGGAAGAAGGCGGCTGGGGAGTGGATACCGTTGTCGGCCATCTGCTGTCCGAAGGCTTCCCGGCAGAGCGAATCAACATTGGTTACGCTGCCTACACCCGTAACGGGCGCAACGCGGAGCTGGAATCTCTGTCCCCGCTGAAAGGCACCTATAACCCGGGCACCGGCACCACCGTAGGCTCCTTCGAATCGGGTACCACCGAATGGTACGACATCATTTATAACTACCTGGATCTGGAAAACCAGAAAGGCCGTAACGGCTTCAACGTTTACACCGACAAGGTTGCCGACGCGGACTACCTCTACAACCCTGACAGCAAACTGTTCATGTCCCTGGATACGCCGCGCACGGTGAAAGCCAAGGGCGAATACGCCGCCAGCCTCGGCCTGGGCGCGCTGTTCACCTGGACAATCGACCAGGACAACGGCGTGCTGGTTAACGCCGCCCGTGAAGGTCTGGGCTATGAAATGGCGTCTGAAGTTATCGATATGGAGCCGTTCTATTTCGAAGGCATCAACGTCGACCCGGCGGATGAA
>JAWETS010000030.1:0-2697 GCA_032480995.1 Veillonella sp.
GTCACGATATTTATCAGCCCGTTCTGCACCGTGTCGCTCAGGCGCTCCACCACCCCGCTCTCGCGCATCAGGTTGCCGAAGCAGAACATCCCCAGCAGCGGCGCCGCGTCCGGCAGCAGCAGCGCCACCAGCAGCAGCAGCACCGCCGGAAAGAGGATTTTTTCCCGCTTACTCACCGTGCGCAGCTGCACCATGCGGATTTTCCGTTCCTTCTCGCTGGTCAGCGCCTTCATAATCGGCGGCTGGATTAACGGCACCAGCGCCATATACGAGTACGCCGCCACCGCGATGGCCCCGAGTAATTCCGGCGCCAGCTTGCCCGACAGATAAATCGCCGTCGGGCCGTCCGCGCCGCCGATGATGCCGATGGCCGCCGCCTGCGGCAGGGTGAAGCTGATGATGCCGAAGTAGTTCAGCGTCAGCGCCCCCAGCACCGTGGCGAAGATGCCGAACTGCGCCGCCGCCCCCAGCAGCAGGGTCCGCGGGTTGGCCAGCAGCGGGCCGAAGTCGGTCATCGCCCCGACGCCCATAAAAATCACCAGCGGGGCGATACCCGAGCCGATGGCGACCTTATAGAAGATGGCCAGCACCCCGGCGGAGTAGCCCATATCCACGGCGAGGTCCTCCATCTGCCCCTGCACCGACGGCAGGGCCAGGGCCAGCGCCTCCCTGATGGCGTGGACATCCGGCGTACAGTGGAGCTTCGCGGCAATCACCGCCAGCTGCCCGGCGTCGTGGTGCGCCAGCAGGCTCTCCAGGGCGGTCAGCGCCAGCCCGGCCTCCGGGATATTCGACAGCAGGCCGCCGAAGCCAATCGGCAGCAGCAGCAGCGGCTCGAACTTCCTCGCGATGGCCAGCCACAGCAGCAGCAGGCTCACCAGTAGCATGACGGCCTGGCCGGCGCCGAGGTGCATCAGCCCCATGCCCTGAATCAGGGCGTTCAGACTTTCCATTTCGCGTCCTCTTCCTTACGCCAGGCTCAGCAGGGTGTCGCCCACCGCCACCGCGTCCCCGGATTTCACCGCGATACCGCGCACGGTCCCGGCCTGCGCGGCGCGGATTTCGGTTTCCATCTTCATGGCTTCCAGAATCAGCAGCACGTCGCCCTCGGCCACCGTCTGGCCTTCCGTGGCAATGACCTTCCAGATGGTGCCCGCCAGCGGCGCGGTCACCGGGGTGCCGGCACCTGCCGGGGCGGCTGCGGGGGCCGTGGCCTGAACGGGGGCCGCTGCCGTCAGCGGGCTGATATCGCCGCCGTCGCTGACCTTCACCACAAAGGCCAAGGAACTTCAGGCCGACCTGCGGGAACAGGGCCACGGTGAGCACGTCGTCGATGGCGTTGTCGGCAAGCTGAATATTCTTCTCCTGCGCCTGGCGCTTCACGTCGGCTTCCAGCTGCGCCAGCTCCGGCTTCAGCAGGTCCGCCGGACGGCAGGTGATGGCCTCTGCTCCGTCCAGCACGCGCGCCTGTAATGCGGCGTTGACCGGCACCGGGGTGTGGCCGTACTCGCCCTTCAGTATCCCGGCGGTCTCCTTCGCGATGGTTCTGTAGCGTTCGCCGGTCAGCACGTTAAGCACCGCCTGGGTGCCGACAATCTGCGAGGTCGGGGTGACCAGCGGGATAAAGCCGAGGTCCTCGCGCACCCGGGGGATTTCCGCCAGCACCTCATCCAGACGGTGGGCGGCGTTCTGCTGCTTCAGCTGGCCCTCAAGGTTGGTGAGCATCCCGCCCGGCACCTGGGCCACGAGGATACGGCTGTCGGTGCCCTTCAGCTGGCCTTCAAAGGCGTGGTATTTCCTGCGCACCTCGCGGAAGTACGCCGCGATGCTCTCAAGCTTCAGGATATCCAGCCCGGTGTCATGTTCTGTGCCTGCCAGCGTCGCCACCAGCGCCTCGGTGGCCGGGTGGCCGTAGGTGGCGCTCATGGAAGAGATGGCGGTATCGACGCCGTCGACGCCGGCCTCGATGGCCTTCAGCAGGGCCATCTCCGCCATCCCGGTGGTGGCATGAGCATGCAGGTGCAGCCTGACGTCATAGCGTTTTTTGATTTCGCTCACCAGCTCGAAGGCCGCCATCGGGGTGAGAATGCCGGACATGTCCTTAATCGCGATGGAATCGACGCCGGTCTCCAGCAGCTGTTCGGTCAGGTCGAGCCAGGTCTGCAGGGTGTGGGCCGGACTGGTGGTGTAGGAGAGCGTGCCCTGGGCGTGGGCGCCGTGGCTGCGCACCGCCTGCAGGGCGGCCTGCATATTGCGCGGGTCGTTCATGGCGTCGAAGACGCGGAACACGTCCATGCCGTTTTTGACGGCGCGCTCGACGAAGCGCTGCACCACGTCATCGGCGTAGTGGCGGTAGCCGAGCAGGTTCTGGCCGCGGAGCAGCATCTGCAGCGGGGTCTTCGGCATGGCCTTTTTGAGCTCGCGCAGGCGGACCCAGGGGTCCTCGCCGAGGAAGCGGATGCAGGCGTCAAAGGTGGCGCCGCCCCAGCATTCAAGGGACCAGTAACCCGCGTCATCGAGGGCGGCCGCAACGGGGAGCATATCGTCGAGGCGCAGGCGGGTGGCGAAAAGGGACTGGTGGGCGTCGCGCAGGACGACATCGGTAATGGCAACGGTCATGGATTCCTCCGTGAATTAAGGGTTAAGTCGGCGATGGTGGTGAATAGCGGCGGCAATCACCGGCGCCAGGCGGGCGAA
>JAWETS010000031.1:0-1233 GCA_032480995.1 Veillonella sp.
AAAGCCGTCGATAAAGCCCTGGCCGAACGCCAGGCGAAAATCGACGCCGCGGCTGATAAAAAAGTGGATGTTATCACCAACCCGCAGACCACCGCGGCCACGCCGGATATGGCGATCCCCTTCGGCCTGAAGTTCAGCGGCTACGCCCGCTACGGCGCGCAGTTCCAGACCGGCGATCAGAAGTTTGTCGGCGTCGATGGCTCCTATAACGGCGCTTCGGCGATCGGCCGTTTAGGCAACGAAGGCAACGGCGGCGAATTCCAGATAACCAAAGCCTTCAAGAGCAGTAAAGGCGCTATCTGGGATATCAACGTCATGTTTGACCACTGGAGCGATGAAGTTAACCTGAAAAAAGCCTACGTCGGCGTCACCAACGTGCTGGAGTCTAACCCCAACGCCTATATCTGGGCCGGCCGCGACTTCCATCAGCGCCCGCAACAGGGGATCAACGACTACTTCTGGATGAACCACGACGGCCAGGGCGCCGGGGTGAAGAACTTTGATATCGGCGGCGTGCAGTTTGACGTGGCGGGAGTGTCGCAGGTGGAGTCCTGTAGCCCGGAAGTGATGGCCGACGAGGCCAACCCGTCGCGCATCACCTGTACCGGCGGCTCCGGTACCGGCGATAACGGCCACTACGCCCTGACCACCAAAACCCACAACATCAAGGCCGGGCCGATCGACGTTGAGGTTTACGCCAACTACGGTTTCGATTCGAAAGCGGTGGACAGCGACGAACGTCTCGACGCCTGGCAGGGCGGGCTGGTGCTGAGCCACACCAACGACAGCGGCGTCAATAAAGTGATCCTGCGCTACTCCGACAACTCGGATAACAGCGTCTACAACAAAACCGATGACCTGACCGCGATTTACGCCAGCTTTGAAGGGCTGCATAAATTCACCCGGCAGGCGCAGATCGAATATCTGCTGGCCTTCCACGACTATGACAACGGCAAGGACAACACCGATAACCGTAAAAACTACGGCGCCATTGTCCGTCCGATGTACTTCTGGAACGATGTGCACTCCACCTGGCTGGAAGCGGGCTACCAGCGCGTCGATTACGACCAGGGCGGCGATAACCACGGCTGGAAGCTGACGCTGTCGCAGAACATCGCCATCGGTATGGGGCCGGAGTTCCGCCCGATGCTGCGCTTCTACGTGACCGGCGGCCAGGTGGATAACAAGCGCACCGCGAAGGTTAACGGCACCAAAGACGAGCAGCTGGATTCG
>JAWETS010000032.1:0-1190 GCA_032480995.1 Veillonella sp.
AATGGCAAAAGAAAAATTTGAACGTACGAAACCGCATGTTAACATCGGTACAATCGGTCACGTTGACCATGGTAAAACTACTTTGACTGCTGCAATCACTAAAGTATTGGCTGAAAAAGGTCAAGCTGACTTCCAAGATTACAGCATGATTGATAAAGCTCCAGAAGAACGCGAACGCGGTATCACAATCAACACTGCACACGTTGAGTATGAAACTGCTAACCGTCACTATGCACACGTTGACTGCCCAGGCCATGCTGACTATGTTAAAAACATGATTACTGGTGCGGCTCAAATGGACGGCGCTATCTTGGTTGTATCCGCAGCTGACGGCCCTATGCCTCAAACTCGCGAACACATCTTGTTGGCTCGCCAAGTTGGTGTTCCTGCAATCGTAGTATTCTTGAACAAAGCTGACATGGTTGACGATGAAGAATTGATCGAATTGGTAGAAATGGAAGTTCGTGAACTTCTTTCTTCCTACGAATTCCCTGGCGACGAAGTACCTATCGTTGTAGGTTCCGCGTTGAAAGCTTTGGAAGGCGACGCTCAATATGTAGCTAAAATTGACGAATTGATGGATGCTGTAGACTCCTACATCCCAACACCAGTTCGTGATACTGATAAACCATTCTTGATGCCTGTGGAAGACGTTTTCACAATCACTGGTCGTGGTACAGTAGCAACTGGCCGTGTTGAACGTGGTCAAGTAAACGTTGGTGATACTGTTGAAGTAGTAGGCTTGAAAGAAAAAGCTGAACAATACGTAGTAACAGGTCTTGAAATGTTCCGTAAAGTGTTGGATTCTGCAGTAGCAGGTGACAACGTAGGTGCATTGCTTCGTGGTGTTGATCGTAAAGACATCGAACGTGGTCAAGTATTGGCTAAACCAGGCTCCATCAACCCACACACAAAATTCAAAGCAGAAGTATACGTATTGACTAAAGAAGAAGGTGGCCGTCATACTCCATTCTTCTCCAACTACCGTCCACAATTCTACTTCCGTACAACAGACGTAACAGGTGTTGTAAACCTTCCTGAAGGTGTAGAAATGTGTATGCCTGGCGATAACGTAACAATGGAAATCGAATTGATTACTCCAATCGCTATCGAAGAAGGTCTTCGCTTCGCGATCCGCGAAGGTGGCCATACAGTAGGCGCTGGCGTAGTAACAGAAATCGAAGGTTAAT
>JAWETS010000033.1:0-2024 GCA_032480995.1 Veillonella sp.
ATTAGCCTGTTATCCCCAGGGTAGCTTTTATCCGTTGAGCGATGGCCCTTCCACTCGGCACCACCGGATCACTAAGCCCGACTTTCGTCCCTGCTCGACCTGTCCGTCTCGCAGTCAAGCTCCCTTCTGCCTTTACACTCTTCGAGCGATTTCCGTCCGCTCTGAGGGAACCTTTGGGCGCCTCCGTTACTCTTTTGGAGGCGACCGCCCCAGTCAAACTGCCCGCCTAAGACTGTCCGGCCGGTCGTTACTCGGCCCGTTAGAAATCAATTAATGAAAGGGTGGTATCCCAACAGCGACTCCCCTAAAACTGGCGTCCTAGGTTCTAAGTCTCCCACCTATCCTGTACATTCATTAACTAAGTTCAATCTTAGGTTGCAGTAAAGCTCCATGGGGTCTTTCTGTCCAGTCGCGGGTAACCTGCATCTTCACAGGTACTTCAATTTCACCGGGTCCCTCGTTGAGACAGTGCGCAAGTCGTTACACCTTTCGTGCGGGTCGGAACTTACCCGACAAGGAATTTCGCTACCTTAGGACCGTTATAGTTACGGCCGCCGTTTACTGGGGCTTCAATTCAGAGCTTCGACCGAAGTCTAACCCCTCCTCTTAACCTTCCAGCACCGGGCAGGTGTCAGCACCTATACATCAGCTTTCGCTTTAGCAGGCACCTGTGTTTGTGGTAAACAGTCGCTTGCGCCTCTCTTGTGCCACTCATTCATGCTCCAAGCGCTTCTGCTCTTCACACTACATGAGTCCTCCTTTTCCCGAAGTTACGGAGGCATTTTGCCGAGTTCCTTAACGAGGGTTTTCCCGCGCACCTTAGGATTCTCTCCCCGCCTACCTGTGTCGGTTTTGGTACGGGCGATGTGTCTCTACCTAGAAGCTTTTCTCGACAGTGTAGGATCAATCACTTCGCGACTATTGCTAGTCGCTCGTCATCACATCTCAGCTTTTAGAGCTACGGATTTGCCTATAGCTCAACCTACCTGCTTAAACACGCTCTTCCAATCGCGTGCTGACCTACCTTACTGTGTCACTCCATCGATCAAACGATTCACACCTGCTCAGGAACCCTTAGGCTTTCGGTGGAATGGATTCTCACCATTCTTTTCGCTACTCATACCGACATTCTCACTTCTCATCAGTCCACAACTCCTTACGGTACTGCTTCAGCCCGATGAGAACGCTCCCCTACCCATATACATTGCTGCATATGACACGACTTCGGTTTTACACTTTAGCCCCGGACATTTTCGGCGCAGAGTCTCTCGACCAGTGAGCTATTACGCACTCTTTAAATGGTGGCTGCTTCTAAGCCAACATCCTGGTTGTTTTGGAAATTCCACATCCTTCGCCACTTAGTGTAACATTGGGGACCTTAGTCGGTGTTCTGGGCTGTTTCCCTCTTGACAATGGACCTTATCATTCACTGTCTGACTCCCGAGTATAAGTATAGCCATTCGTAGTTTGACTAGGTTCGGTAACCGGTATGGCCCCTAGCCCGATCAGTGCTCTACCGCCTATACTCTCTACCTCGAGGCTAGCCCTAAAGCTATTTCGGGGAGAACCAGCTATCTCCGTGTTCGATTGGCATTTCACCCCTATCCACAACTCATCCCAAAGCTTTTCAACGCTCACGAGTTCGGTCCTCCACACAATTTTACCTGTGCTTCAACCTGGCCATGGATAGATCACTACGGTTTCGGGTCTACTATTACTAACTGAACGCCCTGTTCAGACTCGCTTTCGCTGCGGCTCCATGTTTTCCACTTAACCTCGCTAGCAACAGTAACTCGTCGGTTCATTCTTCAATAGGCACGCCGTCGTCCTGATATATATACAGACTTCGACTGTTTGTAGACATACGGTTTCAGGTTCTCTTTCACTCCCCGCCAGGGGTTCTTTTCACCTTTCCCTCACGGTACTATGCGCTATCGGTCGATATCAGTATTTTGGCTTGGAGGGTGGTCCCCCCTGCTTCCCACAAGGTTTCACGTGTCTCGTGGTACTCTGGATACAGTCCC
>JAWETS010000033.1:2031-2616 GCA_032480995.1 Veillonella sp.
ATGACTGTCCTCAACCCCGGTGCGGTTGCCCGCTCCGGTTTGGCCTCTTTCCCGTTCGCTCGCCGCTACTAAGAAAATCTCGTTTGATTACTGTTCCTCCGGGTAATTAGATGTTTCAGTTCCCCGGGTGCCCTCCTCATAGTCTATGCTATGGGTGACAGTGCATAACCACTGCCGGGTTCCCCCATTCGGAAATCTACGGGTCAAAGATTGCTTGCATCTCTCCGTAGCTTATCGCAGCTTACCGCGTCCTTCTTCGGCTGATATCGCCAAGGCATCCACCGTACGCCCTTATTATCTTTACTTATTTTGCGTTATCATTTGCGCCTATCGTCGTCGCCTCACGCTCGATTTTGCCTTACGTACAACAGTACGCGGCGGCTTCATCTCGCTCAGGCTCCTAGATATGCATCAAATGCTAACGAAAATCTCATGATTAAATACATGAGAGATAATATTGACATGCATTAGATACATTGTCGTTTATTTTGTAGCCGTACATTTTACATGTACGTCACCATTAAGTCAGAGAATTATTTCCTATGTGCTCGGGTCAACCTACTTAGAAATTCTAAGAGATGACCT